>JBEKWJ010000046.1:0-37681 GCA_049513195.1 Occallatibacter sp. | reverse complement strand
AGGTTGGCTGGCTGGGCATGACGCGCTGGCTCAACGGCAATCGCAATCCCGACAAGGACGAACTGCCGCACGTGAACTTTTTCCCTTATCCGGGCGAATCGGGCGGCGCTGCAGGCATGGACGAAGCCGGCGTTCTGGACGCGATCAAGCAGGCGCGGCTGCGGTGCGATCTGCTGGTGGTTTCCATTCACTGGGGCGTGGAATACGCGCCCGCGCCGCGTCCTGAAGATGTGGAGACGGCGCACAAGATGCTTGACGCCGGAGCGGCGGTGATTGTCGGCCATCATCCGCATGTGTTGCAGCCGGTGGAGACTTATCACACGATCGACGGACGCGACGCGGTCATCTTTTATTCGCTGGGCAATTTTCTTTCGAACCAGTCGCGCACTTATGTGGACGGTTTGATGCCGGACAAGGACGGCGACCCGCGCGACGAGATGATTGGCTTATTTTCCGCTGTCCGCAAAGACTATGGACCAGCGGGCATACGCGTCGAGTTGGGTCATGTTGGCGTATTGCCGGTTTGGGGCGAGAACAACCGCAACGATGTGGCCAGAGGCCGCGCCAAGACGCCGGTGATTCACCCTGTGTTGATTGACCGCGAGATGCCTCGCTTGCAGGCGCGCCTGGATGAATTGACCAAGATGAGTCAGCCAGCCACGCCGCTGACGGCCGCACAGAAGCAGGAGTTCATCGAGCTGACCAATCGCTTGAAGCTGCTGGATGATCAGCGCAAGCTGCTGGTGGCGCGCGTTGGCGATGAGTACATCATTGATCCTCCCAAGTTGGCGGAGAAGCCGTGATTGGATTGCCCTTCGCTAGAAGTGGAAGACTTGCGGTCATTGCGGCGTCGCTGCGATCTTTGTCGGGTGTCGCAAGCGGAAGACTGTCGCAGCGCAAGATAAGTAGCGGTGAACTTCGGTAATTATCTGCACGGCTGAATTCAGTCGCTTTTCTAAAACTTCATATTCTGGGACGGTTGTTTCTGTATGTTGTTGAAAAAATCCCTGATTCTCGCAATTGTTTAAATTATCTGCAAGAAAACAGGGCTGAAAATAAATATCGTATAGGGGGGTAGGGTAGGCCTTTTCAGGGAACAGGGAACAGGGATCAGGGAACAGGAACGGCCCGCGGCTTTGGCTGTTATTCATATTTTGATTGTGCGCGTTGGGAGGGAATTATTCTGCAAGGATTTGCAAAGACAGGGAACAGGGATTGGTAAAAGCCTGAGGTTTATGATGTTCCGCCCGGTCAGTGGTGGCGATTCTGGGGTACATATCTCCGCAGTGGTGATAACCAATGAGCCGCTCCGTCATGAATGGGCGGACCCCTGCTCCCTCCGCCGGTAATCAGCGCACCAGCACGTCTGTGAGCAGGACGGCTGCTATGGCGAGAGCGGCGATCCGCATGCGATGTCTCTTGTCCCAGAGTCGGTGTATCCGTTGCCAATCGGCAACACCTTCTGCCACACGGTTATTCAGTGGAACCAGTAAAAAGATCGATACCACCGAAATAAAGACCCAGATTGCATCCGCTGTAAGCAGGAGTCCGAGCCCGGGCTCGCGCCAGCGAAGCCAGGTCTGAATTCCGAGCATGAAGGTACAGGCTGGATACCAGACGGGCATCACTCTTCCAAGGACGAAGGCAAAACGCCCAAGCATTTTCAACTGTGCTTCGGGTTCAAGTCGCCATGCGGCGGGGTTAACGAAGGCAGAAACAGAAAACTCGACGCCTACCAAAGCAACGACGAAAAAGACAGTGGCCATGTTGAACAAGTGCATGAGCGGCACATATCGACTCCTTGGTTTAAGGCGCCGTTGAATTGGGATTGATGCAAAAAGGAGGACTGACGGAGTTGTCAGTGGAAGGAAAGTCAGGTGGAAAAGCAGGTCCTTCGACTGCGTTGGGCGCAAAAAGCGCGCCCAACTTCGCTCAGGATGACAGATTATTTTGAGATGAAATTCAGAAACAAGACACTGCATGACAGATTTTTGTGAGATGAATCTTGTCAACAGAATGGTAGCCGCGTTGCGAGCAGGCGCGGGCTGGATGGCTGGCTCAGGCTTCGTCTTCGAGCAGGGATTCAGGGGTGACTACGCGATGGCGAACGTAGTTGTAGGGGGGCACGGCATGGCCGCGCAGGAGCGAGATGCCGATCTGGATGAGGCGGGGGCCGTAGCTTTCTACTTCATGAGAGATCGAACCGACGAGGGCGCTTTTGCCTGAGCGCATCTCTTCGATCACTTCGGGAATGCAGTCCTGGCCGGCGATGGCGAAGTCGTCTTCGCGGCCTGATTTGCGGGCTGCGTCGAGGACGCCGAGGGCGCTGGAATCGGTGGCGGCGGCTACCAGATAATGTTCTCCCTTGGGATGGTTCTTAAGGAATTCGGTGACGGCCGAGCGGCTAGGCTCGCGCATGCCACGGCCATCGATTTGAATATAGCGGTCGGATGGAATATCTTCGAGGCGCTGGCGAATTCCGTCGAATGCGCCGGTAATGCGGTTCTGGACAAAGCTGCCCGCCTCGGTGAATCCCACGCCGAGCACACGGTCGACTTTGCCTTTCCACTTACGCAGGGCGAATTGCGCCAGCAGCGAACCAGCTTCGTAACCTACTTCGAAGTTATCCACGCCAAAGTAGGTGGCATTGGGATGAGGGACGTCGATAGCTACCAGGGGAATGTCAGCCTTTTTGAAGATATGCGCGACGCGCGGGGCGACCGCTTCTTCGACCTGGAATTCGAGCGCAAGATCGACGCGCTTGGCAACGAACTCCTCGGCATTCTGGATGGCGACGTCGGGATCGTAGCGGTTATCGAGCAGCAGCAACTCGACGCCGGAGGCAGCCGCAGCGGCGGTTACACTCTGCGCCACAGCTTGCGAGAAGGGCATTTCCGCGCTCTGCGCCGCAAAGCCGAAGCGCAAGCGGCGAGGGCGCGAAACCAGACGGTAAAGGCCGTTTTGCGTTTGGGCGACGTAGCCGCGATGCACCAGCGTTTTGAGGATGCGATAGACGCTGGTTTTGGATATCTGCGTCTTCTGGAAGACATCTTCAAGCGAAACCTGAGAATGATTCTGCTCGAGCAGCTCGATCACGTCGAGCGCCTTGGACAAAATTGGAATCAGGTACAGGCGTCTGATTTTTGCCTTGGGCAATTGTTCATCTCCGCACGTGACCTTCTATAAGAAGGAAGGCCACTGACAAGAATAACTCGTTTCAAGCATAACTCGCGACCGAAGAGTGACGGCTGCCTCGTTCGCGTCCAATGCGCTCGACGTAGCCGCCGGAGCGAAGAGCTGCCAGAGGGTCAGGGGAGAGGCCGCGCGCCTCACGCCAGGCTGCTGCCAGCGGGCGTACATCGGTCCAGAAAGCGCCACGGAAGAGTTCCTCAGCGGCGACCAGGTCGCAGGATTGCTGAAGGGCGGCGAGCTTTTTGCGATCGATCAGAGCGGCCTTGAGCCATAACTCCTGCGCGGTAACCACGGTCTGCACGGTCGCTTCAATTTTGCCTTTCAGGTTGTGACTCTGATCGACCATGAAGGCGATTCTATTGGCGCGACCTTCTTCAACGCCTGAGTGAATCTCATGGAAGATGCGGAAGATCTGATAGGGATCGATGGAGCCGAGCGTGAGATCGTCGTCGGCATAGCGGCGGTCATTGAAGTGGAAGCCGCCGAGCAGGCCGGTGTGGAGCAGCCAGGCGACGATCTGTTCGATGTTCTGCGCTGGAAGGTGATGGCCGGTATCGACGAGGACGCGGGCGCGCGGACCAGCCTGACGCGCCAAGTGCGAGGACATTCCCCAGTCGGCAATGTCGGTGTGATAGAAGGCCGGCTCGAAGGGCTTGTATTCGATGAGCAGGCGCTGCTCGGGCGACAGATGATCGTGCGCTGTGCGCAGAGCGTCTTCAAGCCAGCCGATGCGCTTGCGAATGCTCTGTGTGCCGGGATAGTTTGAGCCATCAGGCAGCCAGAGGGAGAGTTCGCTGGAGTTGAGCGCCTTGGCAATCTCGATGGAATCGAGCACATGCCGCAGAGCTTGATTACGAATTTCCGCGGAGGGATTGCAGAGCGAACCGAACTTGTACTCTTGATCTTGAAAGAGATTGGGATTGATGGAGCCGGCGCGGACGCCGTATTTTTTCTCGAGGGCCTGCACCTCAGGCACGTCCTTGATGCCGTTGGGAAGATCCCACATGACGTGCAAAGCCAGCGTCGGCGTGACTCCGGTGAGGCGATTGACCTCTGCCGCGTCGGCAAACTTCTCTTCAATGGTGGAGGCTGCGGCAGGCTGCAAAAACTTGCCAAAGCGAGTGCCGGTGTTGGCGAATCCCCAGGAAGGAATCTCGATCTGAAAAGAATCCAAGGCCCGAGTGGCGCGATCGAAGACTGCTGATTCCGATGGTGTCATGATGGTTTCCTACCCTTTGCCGAGCCGGTTTCCGCCGGTCTCAAATCTGCTTTCGTTGATAACAAACTTTCGTCGCGCACCACAATCACGTTAAGAAATCGGGGCCCATGGACGCCTTTGATGCGCGTCATTTCAATGTCCGCAGTGGCGCTGGGCCCGGAGATCCAAGTCACCAGCGCGGGCGGCTGCTTACATTGTTCGAAGTATTCCGGCAGCGTTTCTACCACTTGACTGGCGCGCAAAACGATGAGGTGCCAATCGGGCAAAAGACTCAGCACGCGCCTGCCCTCAGTGGCGGAGTGATGGAGCACGATGGTTCCTGAATCGGCGATGCCGCAAAAGGCGGTGGTGACCACGCCCTGAGCCTGCTCAATTTCGTTGGTCGTGAGGCCGCGGTCTGTCTTCCACTCGAAGCCCGCGGCCAGCCACGCTGCGGGTAACTGTTCCGGGGCCACAAAGCTGTGGCGACCGCTGGCGGTGAGCTGCGCCTTGATGACGGCTGGCAACTCTGTCGGTGAGGACTCGACCACGTCCGCATCGTATTCGCGTAGACGTTCAATCATCAGCTTCAGCCGGGCGTTGGCGTCGAGTTGACCGTGGCGGACGTAGTCGCGGGGCAGCGCCGCATAGGCCTCCGCCCGGTCTGGAGAGTCTTGAGCGCAAGGCAAAGTCGCAAGGCGAATGCTGTCGAGAATGGTTTGCCGAGATTGGAGAGGAGCGCTCATTTTGCCTCCTTACTCGACTTGGGGCCGCGCTCTGCCCACCACTCGTGGAAGTTCTGGCTGGGCAATCCGCGCAGGTCGCGACTCTGGGTCCACTTTGCGCCGAGGAGGGGCAGCGAATGAATCCAGCCGTCTTTGCTGGTGAAAAGCCTCAGGCCGATGCGTCCCATTCGCTGCGCCGCATGGAAGCGCCAAGCCTTGGCAAACAGCAGATTGGCGATGCGCAAGCCGAGGTACATGGGATCGAAGAAGCGCACGGTCTGGCTGCGTTCCTGATTCACTACTTGCGAGCGCAATTCGAGCAAGACCTCGGGGATATTGATTTTCACGGGGCAGACTTCGTAGCATGCGCCGCAGAGCGAGGAGGCATAAGGCAAGGACTGCGCGTATTTCATCTGCATCAGTTGCGGAGTAAGGATGGCGCCGATGGGCCCCGGATAGACCGAGCCGTAAGCGTGGCCGCCGGTCTGCCGGTAGACGGGGCAGGCGTTCATGCAGGCCGCGCAGCGAATGCATTTGAGCGTCTGCCGCTCGACAGGCCGAGTCAACATTGCGGAGCGGCCGTTGTCGAGCAGAATCACGTGGAAGTTCTGGGGACCGTCGCCGGGGGTGACGCCCGTCCACAGCGACGTGTAAGGGTTCATGCGCTCGCCGGTAGCTGAGCGAGCCAGTACTTGCAACATCACTTCGAGATCCTGGAAGCGCGGCAGCACCTTTTCGATTCCGGCCAGCGTGATCATTGTGCGCGGCAGGGTGAGACACATGCGGCCGTTGCCTTCGGATTCGACCACGGCCACCGAACCGGTTTCGGCGATCAAAAAATTGGCTCCGCTGATGGCCGTTGGAATGGTGAGAAACTTCTGGCGCAGGTAGGTGCGGGCAGCGTTGGTCAGCTCTTGCGGATCGTCAGAGAGGTCTTTGAGACCCATTCGCCGCGCAAAAATCTCGCGCACCTGGCTGCGATTCACGTGCAGCGCCGGCACGACAATGTGCGACGGCTCCTGCTCGCCCAGTTGCAGAATAATCTCAGCCAAATCGGTCTCGAAGGCGCTGACCCCGGCGGCCTCAAGAAACGGATTCAACTGAATCTCGGCCGAGGTCATGGTCTTGATTTTGATGACCTCGCTGGCGTTCTCCTGACGCAACAGATCGAGGATGATTTGACGCGCCTCGGCGGCGTCGGAGGCCCAGTGAACCGTGCCTCCCGCTGCGGTGCAACGCGCTTCAAACTGTTCAAGGTATGCGCCCAGGTTTTCGAGAGCATGGGCGCGAATCGCCGAGGCCGCCGAACGCAGTTGCTGCCAGTCAGTTTTTTCGGCCACCAGGCGGGCGCGCTTGGCCTGGATCACATCAATGGCGTGGGCCACGTTCTTGCGTAGTTGCGTGTTGCGCAGCACCGGTAAAACAGCCTTGGGAAACGGAAGCGCCAAGCGCGGGTCAAGCTCGGCATAGCTATCGATTGCGTGCAGGCTCGGCGATTGACTCATGCGGTCGCCTCCGCTTCTTTCGTGCTGGCCAAGATCTGCGCCAGGTGAATTGTCTTCATCCCCGCATCTTGACGGTGCATTGCTCCGCCTAGATGCATGAGGCAGCTGTTGTCCAGCGCCGTGCAGTATTCCGCGCCGGTCGAGAGCACGTCCTGAAGCTTGACCGCCATCATGGCGGAGGAGACATCGGCGTTCTTGATGGAGAATGTCCCGCCGAAACCGCAGCAGCGATCAACATTCGGGAGGGTCGCCAGCTCCAGGCCCTTTACCTTGGCCATCAGCCGATAGGGACGCTCGCCCAGATGCAGCGCGCGCACTCCATGACAGCTTGCGTGGTAGACAACGCGATGAGGAAAATGGGCGCCCACATCCTCCACGCCGAGCCGATCAATCAGAAACTCGCTGAGCTCGTAGACCCTGGGCAGCAGAGCCGCGAATTCCTGGCGAAGAGCCTCGTTGCCCAGCTCATCGAAGAGCCCGGGATACTGATCGCGGATCATGGCTACGCAGGACGACGAGGGAATCACCACCGTCTCGGCATCCTGATAGAGACGCACAAAGCGCTTGGCCTGGGAGAACGCCTCGCCGCGAAATCCGGTGTTGGCGTGCATCTGTCCACAACAGGTTTGCCTGGGGTGGAACTCCAATTCGACGCCCAAACGCTCGAGCAGATGCACCACCGCCTTGCCCGTCTCCGGGAAGAGAGTGTCGTTGTAGCAGGTTATAAAAAGCGAAGCGCGCATCTTTGCCACCGATTGCCGCAGGCGATAGCTCGAAGACGTATGTTATTCGATAGAAGTACTATTTGTCTATTGCATTTTCAGCAATTGCCGCCGCCTGCCCCGGCTTCTGCGAATCCTGGTGTTGATTTTACTTGTGCGACGCCCTAATCAGCGCCGCGGAAGTTGTGGATGATGGCCATGTACTCGCGCGCAGTTTGGGTGATGATCTCCGGCTTGCCGTCGGCGATGGCCTTTTGATTGACCAGGTCGCCGCCCACGCCCAAGGCGAATGCTCCAGCGGCCAAAAACTCCGCCGCCGTGGCCAGCGAAACTCCGCCGGTGGGAATCAGTTCGATCTGTGGCAGCGGTGCCTTGAGAGCCTTGAGGTACTTTGCGCCGCCCAGCGCACTGCACGGAAAAACCTTCACCACATCGGCGCCAGCCTCCCAAGCCGTCAGCACTTCGGTGGGCGTGAGCGCTCCGGGCATCACGGGCACGCTATAGCGGCGGCAGATTTCAATCGTCTTCACGTTCAGCGACGGACTGACAATGAAGGATGCGCCGGCCAACATGCAGGCCCGCGCGGTCTCTGGATCGAGGACCGTGCCTGCTCCGATCAGGATGCGACCTCCGGTTTGCCGGACCAGCTTGTGGATCACTTCAATGGCCGCCGGAACCGTCATAGTCACTTCGAGGGCTGTAACTCCTCCTGCCTCGATAGCTTGTGCCAACGCAAGCGCTTCTTCAACCGAGTTAGCGCGCAGCACCGGAAGCAATCCAACTTCACGGATGCACTTGAGTACGTCTTCTTTCTTGATGGCCATGACTGCGAGTTTCTCCGTATTGTCTGCGGCTGCTACTTTTCTTTAACCTTAATGACGAAATAGACAAATGTTTCACCCTGGCCGAGAAGAATCTGATGCGGCACCCCCGCTGGGATGTGTACAAAATCTCCCTGGCTCAGCACGGTTTGCGTTCCGCCCATTACTGCGAGTCCGCGGATTTCACCCGGCCCCGACGGCTTGCCATCGGGCACCGTACCGCCAGTGACCAAGGCCGCGCTGCCTTGAACCACGTAGAAGACGTCGGCGAAGTTCTGATGAATTTCCGCGCCGCCGCTCTTGTTGCGCAATGCGATCATCGTAAAGTGGTTGGGATACTCGGCCAGTTTGATACTCGCGTTACCGGTCGGTCCCTGGGCCTTTGCGGTCAGTTCCTGAATCTTCCCAATCAATTGGGCCTGGGTCAGATGATCGACGGCAGGATTGACAACAGGAGTCACAGCCGGAGTTACGGCATGAACTTGAGCTGCTGCCATGACTGGCGAAAGAGACAGGGCGCAAAATGCAACCGACGCGAATACGAATTTCATAACTCACCTCAAAACTTAGTTAGTGACCGTTAGAAGAGATCCGTGGTTTTTAACGCATCCATATCGTCGTACGCCTGATTTTCTCCACCCATGCCCCAGCAGAAAGTATAGTTCCTGGTGCCTACTCCGGAGTGAATGGACCAGCCGGGAGAAACGGCAGCCTGCTTGTTGGAGATCATGATGTGGCGAGTCTCATTGGCCGGTCCCATCAGATGCAGCACTCGTTCGCCTTCAGCGACATCGAAGTAAAGATAGATTTCCGAGCGCCGATTGTGGGTATGCGAAGGCATGGTATTCCATACGCTACCGGAGGCAAGGTGCGTGAATCCCATGACGAGCTGGCAACTGCGAATACCAGCCTGATAAATGAACTTGGTAATTTCGCGCGCATTCGCCGTTTCCGGCGCTCCTAGTTTTACCGACGCTAAGTCAGCCGAACGCGCCAGTTGCGTAGGATAAACCGCGTGCGCAGGATAACTCAGTAGATAGAACTCCGCCGGATGGCTGGGGTCTGCACTGGCAAAAATCACTTGCTCGTTGCCGCGTCCTACATAGAGAGAGTCAAGTCTGGCTAGTTCATACTTCTGGCCGTTCACTGTTACCGAGCCCGCGCCGCCAATATTCAAAATGCCTAACTCGCGGCGTTCGGTAAAGTAGTTGGCCTTGAGTATGTCAAAGGTGGGCAATTGCAGTGAAGCTTCCACAGGCACAGCCGAACCAATCACAGCGCGGTCAAGGTCAATATAAGTCGCGTTGATTTTGCCAGGCGTAAACAGATCACTGACAAGAAAGGTCTCGCGTAACTCTTCGGTCGTCATGGTGCGGTAGCGGATCGCATCCGCCATTTGCATGATCTTCATTTCAACTCTACCTCCGGAACATTCTTGTTTATTTGACTCTCATTAAGGTCTCTTGGCAAACGGCAATCATCGCGAGATGCGCGCCGCTCCTCCGCCCATGACACGTAGAACTTCGGCAAGACTCGCCGTGCTGGTATCTCCCGGCGTAGTCATAGCCAGAGCGCCGTGCGCCACGCCGCACTTCATTGCCCATTCCATTTCTTTGCCGGCCAGCAGGCCATAGATAAGTCCGGAGGCAAACGAGTCCCCTCCCCCAACGCGATCGAGAATCTCAACATTTCGTTGCGGCACATGAACAATGTTACCTGCGTTGAGTGCAATTGCGCCCCAGGCATTTTCTGAAGCGGAGTGCGCCGTGCGCAATGTGGACGCAATGACCTTCAGGTTCGGGTAAGCGGCAGCTAACTCGCGCAGCATTTTCTCGTAACTCGCAATGGGAAGCTCGTCGAAGCTGTCACTCACTCCTTCCATTTTGACGCCCAGGACCGCGGAAAAGTCTTCTTCATTTCCGAAGAGAACATCGACTTTGCGCACTAACTCGCGGTTGACCTCCTGCGCCTTCGCTTTGCCGCCGATGGCTTTCCACAGGGATTCACGGTAATTCAAATCGTAGGAAACCACGGTGCCTGCTGCTTGCGCCGCGTCCATGGCCTCGGCTGCGACCGTCATCGTTGTGTCAGAGAGAGCGGCAAAAATCCCGCCCGTGTGAAACCAGCGAGAACCCTGTTGGGTTCCGAAGATAGAGGGCCAATCGTAATCGCCCGAGATAAGTTGCGAGACTGCCGTGTTGCCGCGATCGGAGCATCCCAGCGCAGCGCGAACACCGTAACCCCGCTCGGTAAAATTCAGCCCATTGCGGACCTTGCGGCCTACGCCGTCGTAGGGCTTCCAACGGACCAGTTCCTGATCGACGCCGCCCTGCAACATCAGATCTTCCACGAGCCGCCCGACCGGGTTATCGGCCAGCGCCGTCGCAATCGCGGTGCGCAATCCGAAGCAGCGGCGCAACCCGCGCGCCACGTTGTATTCGCCGCCGCCCTCCGATGCGCGAAAGGTGCGCGCCGTATGAATCCGATCATCGCCCGGATCAAGCCGCAGCATGACTTCGCCCAAACTCACGCAATCCCAGCGCGTCGATCCGGATGCTTTGACATTCATCGAGTTATCCATGACTTTTTCTTTCCTTAGGTAACACATCGCAGCGGCTGCCGAAGATGCGCCGCCTGACTTGCGTCTAACTCACGCGCCCGCTTCCAGTCGCTTGATCCTGACTCGAGCAATGCTGTTCCGCTTGAGCTCAGGGCGTTCCGTTTCCTGCGCGCTTTCGGCCTCGTGCAAGTGATACTCCATCAATCTGCGAGCTTCAATTGGATCGCGTGCGCGGATAGCGCGGTAGATTTCGCGATGCATGTCGGCTGTCTCACGCAGATAGTCAGCCCGCACCACGGTTTTTCGCCGCTTTTCGTACATAGAGGATGCGATAGTTTCCGTCAGAGCGGCAAGAATAGGATTGCCGGAGGCTCGAGCAATGATGCGGTGAAAGAGAACGTCATGAATGAGAAAATCCCCCGGTATGTGCGCCGTGGCATACATTTCGGCAACTTCTTCGGCCAGGGCTGTGTGGTGATCTTCGCGGCCGCGCTCGGCGGCCAGAGCGGCAAGACTGCCTTCAATAATCAGGCGGGCTTCAAACATCTGCCAAGTCTGAAATCCGTGGAGCGCGCCCATCAGACTCATGGAGACTTTGCTGAATTCAGCGGGGCCATCGGCGACGAAGGTTCCAACGCCGTGCCGCACCTTCATGATCCCCATGGCGGCCAGGTATCCGATTCCGGTACGCAGGCTGGCACGGCTGATTTTGAGCGAACGCGCGAATTCGCGTTCTGGAGGGATCTGGTCGCCTGGCTTCAGGGTCCCATCTTCAATGAGTTTTCTGATGTGGTTGACCATCTGCGTGGTGCGATCAGCCTCGTGGGCATCCTGCTTGGAAGGAGGCATAAATGTCAATTCCCCAATGATTATGCGGAAAACTTTGAACTATTTGAGATTACCATGGATGGCGTAAAATCGAAACAGGCTGCTTTTTTTGTTGCAATATCCGCAGGCTTGTGTATCCTAGTGGTCAGACCACATCATCGAAGCCGGGTTGCCGCAAAAGGGCAAGGTGCATGGGCGGAGTCAGTTTCATGTCGATTCACCAGGAATGTCAATCCCCGGTCCAACCCGCGGCTTCGGTCGGGCATGTGCGCTGGACTATCTGCGCCATGCTCTTTGCCGCCACCACGATCAACTACATGGACCGCCAGGTACTGGCGCTTCTCAAGCCTACCCTCATGCAGAGCGTGGCCAATCATGGCATTGGCTTGACTGAAGAGAGCTACGGTACGGTGGTGGCATTCTTTACTCTTTTTTACGCGCTCGGGCAGCTCGGTGCGGGGCACTTCGTTGACAAGGTCGGCACGCGCATCGGCTACATGGTCATTATGGCCATCTGGAGTGTGTCGGCGATGAGCCATGCACTGGTGAACTCGGTGCTTGAGCTTGGCATAGCGCGCTCCTTTCTTGGAATTGGCGAATCCGGAAACTTCCCCGCCGCCAACAAGACGAACGCTGAATGGTTCCCGCAGAAAGAGCGCTCGTTCTCATTCGGAATCTTCAACTGCGGCGCGAATATCGGCGTGATTCTGGCCACGCTCCTGGTGGCTCCGGTAACAAAATACTTTGGCTGGCACTATGCGTTCCTGATCACTGGCATTTTCTCGGCATCGTGGATCCTGATGTGGTTCTTTAAATACCACAAGCCCACCGAGCATCCCGCGCTAGGCGCCGCCGAACTTGCTTACATCAACCAGGACCCAACGGAAAAGCCCGGCCCCTCCACGCCGTGGATCAAGTTGTTCGGCATCCGTCAGACCTGGGCTTATGCCATTCCCAAGTTTCTTACCGATCCCATCTGGTGGTTCTATCTCTATTGGCTTCCGGGTTACTTCAGCGGTAAATTTAATCTGAGCCTTGTGGGTCTCGGGCTACCGATCTTGATCGTCTATAACGCCTCGGCAATCGGCAGCATCTACGGAGGGTATTTGCCTGCAACTTTTATTCGTATCGGGCTTACGGCAGAACGCGCTCGGCTGGCTGCGATGCTACTGTGCGCCTGTCTGGTAGTTCCCGTTTTTCTCATCAATTATCTGCAAGGGGACGACTTCGGGAAATGGGCCGCGATCGGCCTGTTGAGCCTCGCAGCAGCGGCGCATCAAGGCTTTTCCGCGAATCTTTTCACTACCGCCTCGGATATGTTCCCGCGTAGCGCCGTAGGTTCGGTAACCGGAATCGGCACCATGGCCGGGGCTGTCGGCGGCTTCCTCTTTGCGAAATTAGTCGGTCACCTTCTGCAAATTACTGGCAGCTATTCGATTCTTTTCATCACGGCCGCCAGCGTTTATCTCCTATCGCTGCTCATCGCCGTCCTGCTTGCACCCGGATTGAAGAAAGTGGAGTTAATTGCATGAGTCTTTACTGTTCAATCGGAAGCGCTGATACCGATCTAACTCCACAGCAACTAAACAATTTGCTGGTGGAAGGTTTAGCCAAGCTCGGACCACGCAGCAAAGTGCTGGCCGTGCCGCCGGATCAAACCCGCGAGCACTCTCGCGCCGGCGAGCTGACACGTTATACGTGGCAGTACTATGGCGACCGGCTCAAGGCGGTTCTGCCTGCGCTGGGCACACACACTGCCATGCAGCCGGCGCAGATCGCGCATATGTTTGGCGAAGTGCCGCAGGATCTGTTTCGCGTTCATAACTGGCGTACCGACATCGAGACCCTCGGCGAAGTTCCAGCGGAGTTTATTCGCGAACAGTCGGAAGGAAAGTTGAGTTATGCGTGGCCGGCGCAGGTCAACAAGCTTATTGCGCGCGGCGGCTTTGATCTGATCCTCTCCATCGGCCAGGTTGTACCTCATGAAGTGATCGGCATGGCTAACTACAACAAGAATATTCTGGTAGGCACCGGAGGCCGCGAAGGCATTAATCGCAGCCATTATCTGGGCGCCGTTTATGGAATGGAGCGGATTCTGGGTCGTGCCGTCAATCCTGTGCGCAATGTGCTTAACTACGCCTCCGATCATTTCCTCAAGCATCTGCCCATCGTCTATGTGCAAACCGTGGTGGGACGCAGGGCGGACGGTGGGTTGGCAGTGCGCGGCCTCTACATTGGCGATGACATCGAGTGCTTTAACTGCGCCGCGGAGTTGAGTCTTAAAGTCAACTTTGAGATTGTCGATAAGCCCATCAAGAAGGCCGTCGTATATCTCGATCCGGCGGAGTTTCACTCGACTTGGCTCGGTAACAAGGCCGTCTATCGTACTCGCATGGCGCTGGCCGACGATGCGGAACTGATTGTTCTGGCGCCGGGCGTCAAGGAATTCGGCGAAGACAAGACCATTGACAGCCTCATCCGCAAATACGGTTATTTCGGCACGCCGGCGACGCTCAAAGCAGTCGAAGCCAATGCGGATCTGGCTAACGATCTGAGCGCGGCAGCACACTTGATTCACGGCTCGTCGGAAGGCCGTTTCAAGATTACCTGGTGCCCTGGCCATCTCAGCAAGGATGAGGTTGAGGGAGTCGGATTCAGTTATGGAGATTTAAGCAAGATGCTTTCGCGCTACGACCCGCAAAAACTCGAACTCGGGGTAAACCACATAGATGGTGAAGAGATATTCTTCATCTCCAATCCTGGATTGGGGCTATGGGCACACCAGAGCAGGCTCTAGAACGCTGGAAAATGGGAGATCACAGTTTGAAACTCGCAAAGTATTCCGTTGGAACCGGAGACCGGTTCGCACATCAGGCCAAGGCGCAGTTACAGGCCTGCATCAAGGCGCTCAATAACGGCATGGAAGTCATTCCCGTGTGGAACAAATCCAACCGCGAGCATACCATCATCGGCTCCGAACCTGCCTCGACGCGTCAAGCCGCCGACGCCGCTGTAAAGGCACTTGGTTGGAAGCTGCCTTACTATTGCGATGCCGACCATATCACGTTACAGACCGTTGGCCGCTTTTTTAGCGCCTGCGATTTCTACACGCACGATGTGGCCGACTTCATTGGCCAGCCAGCGCCGGTCGCCGAGATTGATCAATTCGTGAAGCGGCATCCTAAATTGCTGGGGCACATCGAGCTTGAAGGCACGATCGATGCATTTGAAATCACAGCAGAAAACCTCCGCCAAACCGCGGGAAAGTATCTCACCGCGGTGAAGAAGGCCGGCGAGATCTATCGCGCGATTGTAACTGCCAAGGGCGAGGGTAACTTCATTGCTGAGGTTTCGATGGATGAAACCGATAGTGCGCAAAGCCCCGTCGAGTTACTAATTATTCTTGCTGCCATTGCCGATGAAGGCATTCCAGTTCAAACGATCGCACCTAAATTCAGCGGCCGCTTCAACAAGGGAGTGGACTATGTGGGCAATATTGCGCAGTTCGAACGCGAGTTTGAGCTGGATGTCGCGGCCATTGCCTACGCCGTCAAACACTTTGGCCTGCCTGATAATCTCAAGCTGAGCGTGCACTCGGGCAGCGATAAGTTTTCCATCTATCCCGTAATTCACGCGACCATCAAGCGATTCAACGCCGGTGTGCATTTGAAGACCGCGGGAACTACCTGGCTTGAAGAGTTGATCGGGCTTGCGGAATCCGGCGGCGACGCGCTGGCGCTGGCTAAGGAGATATACGCCGAAGCCTTTGCGCACAGTGAGGAGTTATGCGCTCCCTACGCTACCGTCATCGATATCGACCCAACCAAGCTTCCCTCGCCCAGCGAGGTACAGGGCTGGACATCCGAGCAGTATACTTCCGCCCTGCGTCATGTGCGCGGAGCGAGGGCTTATAACAGCAGCCTGCGCCAGTTGCTGCACGTCGGCTTCAAGGTCGCGGCAAAAATGGGAAACCGCTATCTTGACCTGCTCGAAGCCAATGAAACTGTGATTGCCAAAAATGTCACCGAGAATCTCTACAACCGGCATATCGCGCCCGTTTTTCTGGGGCGCAACTCTTAATCGCGGTAACCTGCAGAGTTTGAGAACAAAATAACAAGGAGCGAACGAGTTATGAGTCATGGATTGAATATCCGCAAGGATGCGGAGTTGGATTTTCTGTCACTGGGAGCCTTGGTGCACCGGCTCGATCCGGGAATCATCCCCTTCCGCAAGGCGACCGAGTGCAAGATTCACGTCAGCGGCGGTGAGTTCAATGTGGCCGCCAACCTATCGGATTGCTTCGGATTAAAGACGGCAATCGCGAGCGCCATGTCCGACTATCCTATTGGCGACTTAATTAACGAGCGCGTCCGCGCCATGGGCGTCAAACCATACTACAAGCACTTCAAACATAATGGCGTGACTGGCCCCAACATGGCTACTGTTTACAGCGATCAGGGTCACGGCCTGCGCGCGCCAGTGGTCTTCTACAATCGGTGCAATGAAGCAGCGGCGCAATTGAAACCCGGTGACTTTGACTGGAAGGCGATCTTTGCTGGCGGTGTTCGCTGGGTACATTCGGGAGGTATTTTCGCAGCGCTTTCGCCTACTACAGCCGCTCTGGCCGCGGAGATGATGAAGGAAGCCAAAGCCGCCGGGGCAATCACCTCGTTCGATCTGAACTTCCGCGAGAAGTTATGGAATATCTCCGGCGGCGCCGAAAAGGCCGTCGCGACCATCGGCAAGATTGTTGAGAATGTTGACGTGCTGGTAGGCAATGAAGAGGACCTGCAAAAGGGTCTGGGCATTCCTGGACCTGAAGTTTCAGCTAAGTCAAAGCTCGATCCGAGCGTTTTCTTTGGCATGATCGACCAGGTAACTAAGAAGCATCCAAAGGTGAAGGTGGTGGCTACCACACTGCGTGAAGTACACTCGACCAATCGGCATAGCTGGAGCGCAGTTGCGTGGGTGGATGGCAAAACGCACATCGCGCCTACGGCTGAGCTTGAAGTGATTGATCGCGTGGGCGGCGGAGACGGATTTGCAGCTGGCTTCATCTATGGCCTGATCAGTGGCGAAACTCCCGAAGAAGCGATCAAGCTGGGATGGGCACACGGCGCGTTGTTAACTACCTTCCCCGGTGATACAACCATGGCCACTTTGGATCAGGTTCGAGCTTTCGCCAAAGGCGGGTCGGCGCGCATTCAGCGGTAACAGGAACCAGTCACTGACTTATCACCGGAATGGAGACTTTATGAGCATTCAGTTATTCAGTCTTGAAGGAAAAGTTGCAGTTATAACCGGAGGAACTTCCGGAATCGGACGCGCCCTGAGCCTCGGCTTTGCTGAGGCAGGCGCCGATGTTGTTGCGCCGGGCTTTCCCGCGCAGCCGAATAATCAACAGCATATCGACGACACCGCCGCCGAGATTGAGAAGCGCGGCCGCAAAACCCTGCGAGTCTCTGCCGACGTCGGCAATCGCGAGTCGCTCGAGCAGTTGCTAGCGGCCACACTCGAGCGCTTCGGCAAGGTCGACATACTTGTGAACTGCGCGGGCAGGATCAAGCGCACACCCACGCTGAATGTGACCGATGCGGAGTGGAATGGGATTATCGATACCAACCTTACCGGAACGCTGCGGGCATGCCAAGTGTTTGGCAAGCATATGCTGGAGCGCGGCTCTGGGCGCATCATTAACATCGCCTCGCTCAACAGCTTTGTTGCCTTTCATGAAGTAGCTGCCTATGCCGCAAGCAAGGCTGGTGTGACTTCCCTCACCCGCTCGCTGGCAGTCGAATGGTCCAAGAAGGGCGTGAACATTAACGCCATAGCGCCCGGAGTATTTCGCACGGATCTGAATGCAGAGCTGCTGGACAGCACGCCGCGCGGTCAGGAGTTATTGATGCGCACGCCTGTGGGCCGATTTGGAAAGACTGAGGAACTGATTGGTACGGCAATCTATCTCGCCTCTGAAGCCTCTTCTTTCGTCACCGGACTGACTTTGGCCGTTGATGGAGGATTTTTGGCCAGTGGAGTCAATCAGTAACTCTGTCGAGATCGTGCTTGGGGACTCATTGTTTTGATCCGCGGTAACAACAGGAAATTCAGGAGATCGTATGTCAGAAGCATCGTGTGATATTGGTTTGATCGGCCTAGCAGTCATGGGACAGAACCTTGTCCTCAACATGAACGACCATGGTTATAAAGTAGCCGTCTTCAATCGTACTGTCTCCAAGGTGGATGACTTTGTAGCGAATGAAGCGAAAGGGACCGAGGTTGTCGGAGCCCACTCAATCGAGGAGTTGGCCGGACTGCTCAAGCGGCCTCGCCGTGTAATGCTGATGGTCAAGGCCGGCGATACCGTGGACCAGATGATTGCGCATTTGCTGCCGGCTCTTGAAGCCGGCGACATTATTATTGATGGCGGTAACTCGCTGTTTACGGACTCGAACCGGCGCACGAAGGAGTTAGCCGCAAAAGGTATTTTGTTTATTGGTACAGGCGTTTCGGGCGGTGAGGAAGGCGCGCGCCGTGGCCCTTCGATCATGCCGGGCGGAAATCCGGCAGCATGGCCGCATGTAAAGGAAATCTTTCAGGCTATCGCCGCCAAGGTTGAGGATGGGACTCCCTGCTGTGACTGGGTGGGTGAAGATGGAGCCGGTCACTTCGTCAAGATGGTTCATAACGGCATTGAGTATGGCGATATGCAGTTGATCTGCGAGGCCTATGACTTACTGCAGCGCGGACTGGGACTTAATGCCGATCAACTGGCTGAGGTCTTTACAGACTGGAACAAGGGTGAACTCGACAGTTATCTGATCGAAATTACCAGCGAGATTTTTGCCAAAAAGGACGAGGATGGCAAGGCGATCGTCGATAAGATTTTGGATACGGCCGGCCAGAAGGGCACGGGTAAGTGGACCGTGTTCAGTTCGCTCGATCTTGGCCAGCCTGTAACTCTGATCGGCGAGTCGGTCTTCGCCCGCTGCCTTTCAGCGCTGAAGGATGAGCGTGTCGAGGCCTCGAAGATATTAACGGGACCAGCCACAAAGGGGCTGGATGTAAATCGCGTTGAATTTATCGAGGACGTGCGCCGCGCGCTCTATTGCTCCAAGATGATCTCATATGCGCAGGGTTATATGCTGCTTCGCGCCGCCGCCAAAGAGCATGGCTGGAATCTGAACATGGGAGGCATTGCGCTGATGTGGCGCGGCGGATGCATTATTCGCAGCCGATTCCTGAGTAAGATCAAAGATGCATTTGACAAGAATCCTGAGATTGAGAATCTGCTTCTGGATAGCTTCTTTTCCGGAGCGCTTCTCCAGTATCAGGCATCGTGGCGCAAGGCGCTGATTCATGCAGTCGAGTTAGGCGTTCCTACTCCGGCGTTTTCCACCGCGCTTGCTTTCTTCGATGGTTATCGGACCGGAAGACTGCCGGCGAATCTGCTGCAAGCGCAACGCGACTACTTCGGCGC
Organism: Occallatibacter sp.; assembly: GCA_049513195.1. Lineage (GTDB taxonomy): Bacteria > Acidobacteriota > Terriglobia > Terriglobales > Acidobacteriaceae > Telmatobacter. The sequence goes on along the minus strand of JBEKWJ010000046.1, from coordinate 18,653 downwards.
GCATACTTATGAGCGCATTGATAAACCGCGCGGGGAGTTCTTCCATACTAACTGGACGGGCCGGGGAGGCCGGATTTCTTCCTCGACTTATACCGTCTAGCAGCGCCGGGAATTGTATCGAAGAGATCGAAGGGGGAGAGTTAGTATGAGTTTGATCCATGAAGACCGTTTGTTTCCTGTGGAACCGAGTGCGCGAAAGATTGCCAGAGCTCTCTACGGACACATAAAAGGGTTGCCCATCGTTAGTCCGCATGGGCATACGCAGGCCTCATGGTTCGTAAAAAACGAGCCCTTCCCCGACCCGGCAAAGCTTTTGGTGCAGCCAGATCATTACGTTTACCGCATGCTTTACAGCCAGGGGATCTCCATGGAGGATCTGGAGATTGGGCAGGCGGAGATGAAAGATGCGCGCAAGGTTTGGCGCATCTTCGCGAGTAACTACTATCTCTTTCGGGGCACGCCCACCCGAATGTGGATGGATTATGTATTCCAGGAAGTTTTTGGAATTCAGCAGAGATTCTCGGCAGAAACTGCCGACTTATACTTTGATACCATTGCCGAAAAGCTCAAGTCTCCGGAGTTCCTGCCTCGCGCGCTCTTTGAGCGTTTCAATCTGGAGGTGCTGTCAACAACAGACTCACCGCTCGATTCCTTGTCGGACATCCAAGCTATTCGCGACTCAGGATGGAAGGGCAGGATATTACCTGCATTCCGGCCTGATCCGGTGGTCGATCCGGAGTTTGCAGGATTTGCGGCATCGATTGCAAAACTCGGTGAGATGACCGGGGAAGATACTTCTACATGGGCCGGCTATCTGAATGCGCTGCGCAAGTCGCGTTTGCGCTTCAAGAAACTCGGTTGCACCTCCACCGATCATGGTCATCTTACCGCGCAAACCGCAGATCTGCCAGTTGGGGAGGCGAAGGAACTTTTCAGTAAAGTGCTTGCGGGCAAGGCTGACGCTCAGCAACAGGTTCTGTTTCAGGCCCAGATGCTGACCGAAATGGCGCAGATGAGTCTTGAAGACGGATTGGTGATGCAGATACATCCCGGCAGTACGCGCAACCATAATCGCAAAGTTTATGAGAAGTATGGGCGCGACGTGGGCTGCGATATTCCTCGGGCGACTAACTATGTGGATGCGCTTCGCCCGTTGCTCAATCGATTCGGCAATGAGAGCAAGCTGACAATTATTCTGTTCACACTGGACGAATCCACCTATAGCCGCGAGCTGGCTCCGCTAGCTGGGCATTACCCGTGTCTGCGGCTTGGCCCGTCCTGGTGGTTCCATGATAGCCCCGAGGGGATGATGCGCTTCCGCGAGCAGGTTACGGAGACAGCCGGGTTCTATAACACGGTCGGGTTCAACGACGATACCCGTGCCTTCCTTTCCATTCCGGCGCGGCACGATGTGGCGCGGCGCATAGACTGCGCTTTTTTGGCAAAGCTGGTCACCGAGCACCGGCTTGAAGAGGACGAAGCGTTTGACGTAGCTCACGAGTTGACTTACGGGTTAGTCAAGCGGGCATATCGTTTGTGAAAGTGGGCAATTATGTCCCGGGATCATACATAACCCTAACCGTTGATGCTGGCCTGGTCATATCGGCATAGCAAGCGATTCCTTGAAGGCACTAAAAATGTGTCTGGATTGACGGCACGGGATGTTCAACCTCATAATCGAACCATGGCTGAAGCAAGGTCGATCACGCCGATGGTTGAACATCATTCCCGTCCGGATTTAACAATTGTTGTCCCTTGTCACAACGAAGAGCAGGTGTTGCCTGAAACCGCGCTTCGCCTTTTGACATTGCTTGAGAAGCTGGCTCAAGACGCATCAATAGCTAAGAAATCTATCTATTTTATCGATGATGGATCCACTGACAACACATGGCGCGTCGTTGAACGCCTCGCAACTGAGCATGCTAGTATTCACGGCCTGAAGATGTCCCGGAACTTTGGTCAGCAAAGTGCCATACTTGCGGGACTGCTTACGGCTCCGGGCGACGCGCTGATCAGCATCGACGCCGATCTACAGGACGACGTGGCGGCGATAGAAGACATGGTGCATGCTTACGCAGCTGGCGCCGAGGTCGTTTATGGCATTCGAAGGAACCGCCAAACAGATAACTACTTCAAACGCACTACTGCTGAAGGCTACTATAGGCTCCTTCAAACAATGGGAGTGGAGCTGAATTTTAACCATGCTGATTATCGGCTTATGAGCCGACGGGTTGTGGAGGAGCTACGCAATTGTAAAGAGAGTAACCTTCTCCTGAGGGGATTGATTCCTCAGCTCGGGTTTCCTTCCGCTTTGGTTTACTATGATAGACACTCAAGATTTGCAGGAGAGTCGCAATATCCTTTCTCGAAGATGCTCCATTTAGCAGCGGATGGAATCACGTCTTTTACTGAGATACCGTTGAAGCTTATTACGATTCTCGGCCTGCTCGTTTCCATATTCAGTTTTGGATTGGCCGGTTGGGCATTGATTGCCAAATTCATCAGTTCAGCCACGGTCCCAGGATGGGCTTCCATTGTTATTCCTCTGTATATGCTGGGGGGAATACAATTGCTATGCTTGGGGGTTATCGGACAGTACCTTGCGAAGATATACTCGGAAGCGAAGTCACGGCCGCGATTTATCATCGAGAAAAGCCTGTAACTCGATCGATTTCGGACCGAGTACCGAAAGGTATTCCGAGTTACGAAACTGCATGTGCCACCAGCGCGTACTGGCCGCCAAACGGCAAAATAGATAGCACCCGCTCAGCGTCGCTGAAAAAGTGAAAGAGCGCTTCCGGAAGGTAAAGGAAGTAGTCCTCGCTGAACAATGTGAACCCAGAAGCCTCAAGGAGTTTGCTTGCTTGGTGCGCGTTAAGAAGCTCCGCATCCTGGTCAACTGGGCATCTCTTCACAATCGCGCGTGTGACTGGATTTCGTGGATTATGTTCAATGACGCAGCATAGCCCACCGGGGCTGAGCACCCGCCGTATCTCATTTGTCAGAGTCATTTGGTCATTTCCACGCACGTGGTGCAAGACACACACGACGGTCACGAAATCGAACGAGTGATCCTCAAAGGGCAACTCGACGGGGGACGGTTGCTCATACCCTTTGAATGGCACATTCGAGGCTAACATGCCGACACACGGGTCACAGCCCACAGCCTGGGCAAATTTACTACCCGCCAGTCCAAGCAATTCACCACGGCCGCAGCCAACATCCAGCCATCTCAGCGCTTGAGGATCCACACCCGCGCGCTTCAGGAGCCTTTCGATCAAAATCCATTTTCTGCGGTGGAAATGAATCGGGTCGCTTGCGAAGCGATTTCTTAACGGATCATTGAGCAACTTATCATAAGAAGACGCATACCGGTCAAACTCAGATCCGCTCTTCACGCTATTTTGCAAGATATTCTCCCTTTCGCTCCATGATGTAGACTCCTTGATCGTCCTCCACCAGTGTATAGTGGGATTCGAGATAGGGCTCGATGATGAGGTCATGAGGATTTATGGGCCGCGATCGCTGAAACTTTTCAGCGGTCTTAGTCAAGAAAGTTGTATCCCAAACCACATATCGGACCCGGTGCTGATCTAACACACTTATAACCTCCTGGAACTGAGCAGGCGTGTTGTAATTGAACAGCAGAACACTGTAGCGTGTCGGGTTCGCGGTTGCAGATAGAAAATAATAGGTTGGAGTGTAGGGATAGACCAGTATCTCCTCGCCCGGCGCTGTATGTTCATTCAAGAATCTGAGTACCTTTGGTTGTCCGAGCACAGCGACTTTGCCAACGCGGGTTTCCGAAGGATGGGATCCCGCAGCAAGCACAACCCACCAATTACCAGCCAAACACACGGCAGTAACTGCAAGAACCATCAACGCAGCATCAGCGATCTTTCTTCTGCTCTCAGTCAAGGCCTGAATACATATAATTATCAGAATCGGCGATCCGAAGACTAAGTGGTCGATGTCCATACGATGAGACTCCGACAACCAAAAAGCCCATCCACAAAGCCAATAGAGTGCAATCTCAGGTGTCACAGATTTCCAATTGTATTGGATACCGATTCCGACAATAAGAATGGGCAGGACCACGATAAATATGATAGGTGTACTCAGAACAGACGCCATGACAACAGCGAATCCTCCGCCCCCAAACGCCTTTACCGATTGAGCCCAGTAGTCTTGGAAGAAATTGGCCGCATAGACGACTGTATTTGCCGGGCTGTAGTTCTGGCGCGGAAAGACGAAGTTCGCGTACGCAAGACTGCTCATTGCTCCCTGGCTCCAGAAATACGCGAGTACAAGCGCAACGACAATCACGCAGCTTCCGATCAGCAAGACCGCCGCATCCAGAGGTTTTTTGTTTCTTTGCCGTTGGAGCCATAGCCACACCAACGACGCGCAAAACAGGTAGACGCCCTTAGGAAGATAAATACAGGTTGTTACTCCAATTAATAAGCCCGCCGAGATCAGAAGACTCTTCTTCCGGTTGGTATTCCAGATCACCAGACAGACTACCGACAATAACCCCGTGAAATTGCCGTCCACATGATGGCTTATTCCGGGCCATATCCTTCCGAAGCAAGTTCCTGCAAGAATAATAGATGGAAGTGCGCGGTATCGGTTGCATACGCGCCCGGATAGATAGTAGATTGATACAGCTATACCCAATGAGGAAATCAGAAGACATATCCGCGACGCGAGGAATGTCACACCGAAGAGTTTAAAGAATGCTGCCAGCCAGTAGAACGTTCCTGGCCCCATCACTTCAAAGAAGTCGCGCGCGAAGACCTGACCATGGACAATGCGCGCTGCGCCAGTTAGAAACGTACCTTCATCCAGGCCGACGATGATTACCCGCATGAAAGGGATGAGGTAGAAGATAGCGCAAAGCGTGAAGATTATATAGCTCGACCGCCGGGCAATCGCCCGCCGCGCTGGCGCATGAATTGTCTCGGAAGCCGCACTAACATTCATTTCGCAACCTTAGTGAATGGTCCCGGTCCGCTTGTCCGGCATGATATGGGGTTCTTTCTTCTCAGCTTCAACGCCGACTCACTTCCCTGCCTCTATGGCCTCGATCGCGCCGTTCTGCGTATCGGGAATGACTCGCCACAGATACACCCACAGATAGAATATGCTCATCACAAGCAAGATGAGCGGGGCAGGCCTCATCAGCACAACGGTGAGAATCTTTCCGAGAATTCCCGACGCGTCCACATGAAGACTAAGGAAGAAATGGGTGAGAGCTATCAATGGAATATCCGCTGTCAGTAGAACTCCCGCAGTATTCACCAAAAGGGCAATCCACGCAATCGGGCCGCCCTCGGCCCAAAGGATGGCACAGGCGGGGATTGTGAGCAGCACGAGCTTTGCATCATATTGCCGATGATAGATAGGCAGCATGGATAGGGCTGCGATAGCCGCGAGGGCAAACCATGCTCTTGTCGGCGAGAAGTGGGACCTGAGGGTATGAATCGACCAAACCAGCAGGAGCGCTCCGCATATCAGATAGCTGACCGGATTGTAGATCCGCGGATTGTCCCAGAAGATGCTGATGACTGTTTGCAGGTCAATGATTCTGTAATGCTCGCTCATGCTGCTGGAAGTAGGTCCTGGGTCTCCGAGCCCGCCGCGCGCAGATGTTGCTGCCAGACTGGAGTGTATTTCCGCCATCCAATGTGGCGAGACTTGTGAGACCCATAGAATCGCTGGTAGGCCCAGCACAGCCACCACAACGAGAGTTTGCAATGCGCGTCTGCGGCAGACTCCGCCCGCCAGTAAGAAATAGAGCCAGACCAAACCCGCGTCATGGGGCTTGAGTGCGAGGCTGACCGCCATGCATAAGATGCCAGCGATCACGAACCGCTCCTGAATGAAACACCAAGCGGCTACGATACAAAGGCTAATGACGATCCCAGCCGATCTGCCGCTCGCAAAGAGCAATTCGCAGTTCGCGAGTACGATGCAGGTCAGGAGGATTGCGACGTCAGGCGCAAATTTGTTCGCGAAGCTCCATATCAGGAAAGCAGCAAGGATCAAGCTTCCGGCCAATAGGAACATCCATAAGACATGCGCCGGCCCCCAAGGCAGCGACGCAAAGGGCGCGACAAGGAACAATGTGGTTGGCGGATAGACGAATACAGGTACAACGCGGAGAAACGAGCGCGCAACAATAGGGTCTGATGGGAGTTGTCCACCTTCAGCCCGGTAAACACGCAGAAATTCTTCCTGATTATATGGATCGCTGTGCTGAATCAGGCACCGCGCGCCATAGTAGACCGCCTTGAAGTCTGACATCCCAACGGGCGAAGCGTGCTGCAACATGATCCCCAACAAGACGGAGAAGCCGGTGCTCAACAGCAGCCAAAGTAGACCAACGCGCCAGGTTCTCGACATGCCCAGTTTCACTCCCAGCACTACCGGCGACTCAGACTCTGAGCCGTGGCCTGATTGCAATCCTAAATCACGAGATCAAAAATAAAGGAGAGACACATTGGCGAATGATTTGCCTAACGTATCTCTCCAGTAGAGCATTGGAGGTGATCAATTGTGACGCCCAAACTTTGCCCTGCCTAGCCGATGCCAAAAATGGCGTCGAGCTGCGTACCAATATGGGTGTACGCTGTAACAAGCGCGCCGGCGAAAACCTTCATTGAAGCAGTGAGGCCAGCTGCGATCACTCCAACGAGCAGGGCATATTCGACCAAATCCTGTCCGTCCACCCGCTTCATCAGGGATTTTAAACTGGAGGCGAGTTTGGAATACGTGAACCACATAGAGGTTGCCTCATTGTGAATAGGGCGTGTTGAAACCCATGCCGGAAAGAATACGTTCCCCCCAATTCCGGCGAACGTATCTTTCCTGCGAGGGTAACGGCTCTTACCATCCAATCGGTTGATTGAAGGAGTTAGCCAGTGGTCCTAGGACGCGCAAGCCGCCCTCTATTATCCCAATTGGGTAGCGATGGATGTGAACTCAGCCTTGATGGCATTGCCGACAGTGGTCATGGCTGCGGTGGCGGCGAGGGCGATGATGGCAAGGACCAGAGCGTATTCAACCAAATCCTGGCCTTCTTCACGGTTCTTCAGGTCCTGGAACTTCACATACAGCTTGAGAAGCATAGTGTTCATTTGTGTTCTCCCCGTAAGTTGATTTTCCCAGCCTGAGGCCGGGGCACCCTCCATACTGCATGTAGCATGCCATTCCCTCATCTAAAGTATCATCCTTATTTATCAATAGTATACAAAAAACAGATCTCGGGGCAATTGTACGGGAGTGTAAACAACTGTATACAAGTCGGGCTAGGCTGCTCGAGCTTGTTTACAGCCTCCCACCTGCTGAGACCTAAAAGTGAAAAAATCGAGGCAAAACAGGGCGAGCGGACCCGCGCCGGGATTCCCTCTCATCGAGGAAGTACAATAACCTACATGTCAGGCAAAGCGCCTTTTTTCTGCTGCCAGAGAGCAGACGTTGATGTCCTTGTGTTCGCGCGCGCCAATGGGCAACTGTTCCAGACCCACGTCGACATCAGAATCTCATATTCTTGGTGCCAGAAATGAGCACAACAGGAGCGCCTTGGACACGGCAAAAAATACTTCATACGGCCGCCGTACTACCATTTGTATCCGTCGCCGGCATAGCGGCGGGTTTTACCGCGGCAATGTTTCTGTTTGCATTGATATCGCCTCTCGGCGTGGCTAAACGCGATTACATCTTCTTTTGGGCCACCGGCCAGCAACTCGCACAGCACGCTAATCCCTATGATGAATCAGCCATGACGCAGATCGAGCGCTTGGCAGGGAGGGCCGCGCCGAACAAAACTGGCCTCATGCGGAACCCGCCCTGGGCTCTGCCGCTGGTCTATCCGCTGGGGTTTGTGAGTGCGCGGACAGGATGGGTGCTGTGGTCGCTGCTGATGCTCGCTTGCCTTATGGCTTCGGTCCGCCTGCTATGGATACAGTATGGTCGACCGAGAAATTCGCGGTACTTGCTGGGGCTTTCCTTCGGACCGGCTCTGCTCTGCTTATTCTATGGACAAACTTCTCTTCTGTTGCTGCTCGGGTTAACGCTCTTTCTGCGCATGCATCGGACACGGCCGTTTCTGGCGGGAATCTCGCTTTCTCTTTGCGCGCTTAAGCCTCATCTGTTTTTGCCTTTCATTGCTGTGCTCTTGGCCTGGGTGCTGGTTTCCGGGAGCTATAAGCTGGTGGCCGGCTCCGCAGTTGCCCTGGCCGCGAGCAGTGCGATTGCATTCCAGATCGACCCGCAGGCATGGTCCCAGTATGCGCAGATGGCGCGCGCATCCGGAATTGAGACGGAATACATTCCGTGCGTGAGCTTTCTACTGCGCAGTTGGGTCAGCCCGCACACGATGGGTTTGCAGTTTCTGCCGGCCGCCGTCGGCTGCCTCTGGGCGCTCGGCTATTTCTGGACTCGACGCCAGAAGTGGGACTGGACGACGAACGGCAGCCTTCTGCTGCTGGTTTCGCTCCTGGTTGCGCCCTATTCGTGGGTTTACGATCAAGGAATAGTAATTCCGGCACTGCTGCAAGGGGCGTTTCTTACGCGATCCCGGAACCTCTTGATTGCCCTTGCGTTCTTGAGCGCCATGGTCGAAGTCGCAATCTTTCGCAGCTTTTCGCACCCCAGGGATCTGTATCTTTGGAACTATTGGACAGCGCCCGCGTGGCTGGCCTGGTATCTGCTGGCAGCCGCAATTGAAAGAAGGCGAGTGGAACGAATCGGAGCCGACTTATGAAGAAAAGTCCTTGGCGCATTCTTGCCGCGCTCGTCATGATGGCCGCAGCGATAGGCGTTCTTATCCTCATCGTCAACAATAACAACGCCGGACAGCGAGATTTCGTCTCCTATTGGGCTGCTGGGCAACAACTGGCTCACGGCGCAAATCCATACGATGGCCCAGCCATACACGCAGTGGAGCAAGCGGCCGGATATAATCTGGACCATCCCCTGATGATGCGCAATCCGCCGGAGGCTCTGTTCCTTACATTGCCGCTCGGCTTCGTCAGTCCAAATACTGGGCTCATCCTCTGGATGCTCGCTCTGCTGGCCAGCCTGGTGGCATCGATCCGCATGCTATGGCAGATGCATGGCCGCCCGCAAAACAGTCTGCATCTGCTTGGCTACTGCTTTGCGCCCATCATGGAATGCATGATGGCGGGACAAATCGGTATTTTTTTACTTCTAGGCGTCGTGCTATTTCTTTATTTTCGCAGTTCGCAGCCATTTTTAGCCGGATCAGCCCTGCTGCTTTGCGCCGCCAAACCGCACCTGTTCCTCCCCTTCGGCATCGTGCTTCTCTTATGGATTGTCTTCGAGAAGCAGTACCGCATCCTTGCCGGATTCTGCGTTGCAGTGTTTGCAAGTTTAACGCTCGCGTTCTGCATTGACATGCATGCGTGGTCGCAATATTCGCAGATGATGCGCACAGGAGGAGCGCTCGATGAACGCGTGCCCGTGCTCAGCGTATACTTCCGCTTGCTCGTCGATCGCAATGCCGAGTGGGTACAATTTGTTCCTCTAAGCGCCGCTTGCGTTTGGGCGCTATGGTACTACTGGACGCGGCGAAGCCACTGGAGTTGGACGGATCAGGGTCTGCTACTTCTTCTGGTCTCGGCTCTGTGCAGACCTTTCGGCTGGTTCACCGATGAAGCCATCCTGCTACCAGCCGTTTTGGCTGGAATCTATCGGGCCGATGAGCGGGGGCGTTCGCTTCTGCCATTCGGGTTCATTGCCGGAGTTGCGATGTTCGGAGTGTGCGCCAACATTCTGATCACCTCCCCTTACTATTTATGGACCACGCCTGCATGGCTTGCATGGTACCTCTATGCGAATCGGCCTAAGAATTTGCGAGAAACGAAGGCTCTCGGCGAGCAGCCACAATTTTAGAACTGCCTGGAGCGACTTTCGATGGCATTTTTTCGTGATTGTCGACAACACCAATCCGGGATTTAACGCTGCGGATTATTTCCAACTACCGACGAAAACAATCGCTGATCTCTAGTTCACCGTAACGATGAACGTCGTTGTAGGCGCCGGTGAAACCGCGGGATTCCCAGTTCCCGTCACGGTGAAGGTGTAAGCGCCAGCGGTTGTTCCAGCGCCCGTGTTCCCAGACGGAGCCACCCAGAAGTTGCCGCAGCCACTCACTCCACTGAGCGCAGCCATGACCACGAGCGCACCAAGCAACGCCTTCCAACTACGTCGCCGCGCCGGTATTCCCATGAAGATCACAAGCGCCAGCAGAGAGCCGCCACCTGCGCCTAACCAGCCGGGAATATTGCCCTTGCCGCGCGGTTGTAGCTGGGCAGTGGTGGCTGCGGTGGTGGCGACTGCAACCGTGACAGTACCGGTGGTCGTGGTAGTACTCAGCGTCGCAGTGGGAGTGGCAATCGAGCAGGTGGGAACGTCCACAGCGCCGGAAGGCGAAGCCGTAAGCGCGCAAGCCAATGTCGCCGTCCCTGCGTAACCGCCGGTCGCGGTCACGGTTACAGTCGAAGAGGCCGAAGTCCCCGGCGCAACGGCAGCCGGTGTGGTCGCCGCCAGCGTAAATGTCGCGGAAGACGCGCCGCCCGTCACAGCAACGTTCGCTGTGCCCGTCGCGAAACTGTAGTTCGCATCGCCGCTATAGTAGGCTGTGAGCGTGTCATTTCCCGAAGCAAGGCTGTTCGCCGGAATAGTGAACGTATAACTACCGGATACAAGCGTTCCGACTGTCGCTGGGTAACCGGAAAGTCCTCCCGAAAGCGTCACCGTTCCGGTAGGTGCCGTACCGCCAGTGACGGATGAAGCCACGGTCACAGGCACACTCAAGGCGGTGCCGGCATTCAAGCTAAGTGAAGTTGGAGCGACCGTCACCTTGGCTGTTCCGGTTCCCAGGGCACTCACCCACGCGTTCACCACGTTGGCAACATTCATCGACCCAAGGCCCGTGGCTTGGTCATATCCCTTCCCAGCGCTATAGCTAGGCAATACGCCGATCAAATCGCCTGATGTAGCTGGGGTGCAATTGGGAGATTTGATGCCGGCTACTGTTGGATCGCCCTCGTTCGCGCCGTAATCACACGGCATGGCGTTGGTGCCTGTGTCGATGTCATTGAAGTAACAGCTCCCGATGCCGGACGTCCTCTCCGCGCTGCAATTGGAATACGTCTGAGCCCCGGCCAACTTGTAGAGTTCGGCATTCGGACTTCCCTGCGCCGTCCCAGCCTTCTGGTTGATCAGTGCCATGACCCCGGACATGGTTGCGGTGGCAACCGAAGTCCCGCCAACCTCCTGCAATCGAGGGTCGCTCGTCGTTGAATAAGTGCAAGCGGCATTAGCCGGATCGAGCGCGGAGACGCAGACCAGGTAAGCGCTGTTGGACAAGAAACCGTCTGAAGCAAAGAAGGATATATCTGGAAGGTCGCGCACGTTGTCGTTGACAATGCCCGTAACGCCTGATTGCCAACTGGGTTTCGGCCATCCGTTATTCACAAGCGTGATGTTCCCGTCGCTGCTGCCCGTGCTGGTAGCCCCGGTACTGCAAGCGCCGTTTGTTGTGCTCGTAGATGAATTGACCACGCATCCGCTGGCACCTCCGCCTGCGCCCACCACATCCAGATAGTAGGAAAGGTTGACGCCGCTCGTGCTGCCACCGGTATCCTGATAAATATACGACCAGTCGTTGTAGACAAAGTTGCAGGCACTCTCAGCATCGCTGACGCCTCCAATGCTATAGTTCTTCGCCTGTTCGATCATGAGCGCAGTTCCTTGAGGGCCTGCGCAGGTGTCGTTCCATGGGATCTCGGGGATGTATCCGAGGGCGCTGGAGCCATTTGCCGCGTTGGTCGAGTTCCAGTAAGGCGCGGCTGTACATGCTGCCGACGAACCAGGGGTGCACCAGCTGAAGTCTGTACCGCCTACAGCCGTGTTGAAAGGCGTGGAGGCCAAGCCGCTTACCGCAAGACCGTATTGAGCGGAATACGGATTTCCAATTGCGTCTCCGCCGTCATCGCACTCCGCCGAACCGCCGTCTCCCGTGGCTACAAAAACAGCGATTCCTTCGGTCGCCGCCGTTTGCCAAAGATTGTAGTATTCGACATTGCCGGCGGTTCCGTTGTCCAGCTCGCACTGGCCGTAGCTGACGTTCATGATGCTAGCCGTTTTGTTGTTGACGATATAGCTCTCTGAATCGTAAAGATTGTCGTCTGAAGTCGAGGCGGGATAGGATGCCACCAGAACGATGTTGGCGCCCTTGGCGATCGAGCCAGCCCATTCCACATCCAGCGTGTTCTCGGTCAGGTCATCGACGGTGCAGGGCGGCGGGTTGGTTTCGTTGCCAGGATCTGCGCAAACGGTGAGAGGCTGACTGTTGCCTGAGACCATGGTGAACTGGTTGGCAGCGTAGGCCGGCAGGCCAAAGGTGCTGCGGAAGGTGGCTATATCATTCTGACCGTTGGCGCCGGCGATACTCGTACCGATGTTGATCGCGCTGGTGCCGGCGATGGCGATGGTCTGGCCGGTTCCGTCAATGGGTGAGCTTGCCGTCCACAGTGGAAGAACGTTGTAAATGGTGGCGAAGTCATAGGGCGTTACATCTTCAACCAGGTAGGCGCCTACGTTGCCACTGGCTGGTACATTGATAGCGAACTCCGGCCGAGCCTTCGCAGCTTTGGCGGCCACGCCTTCAACGGATTCGGCAGGAACGCCGGCAAGACGCTGCCACTTACCTGTCGCCGAGTCCTTCGCAACCGTGTTTCCCAATCGATAGAGAGGCCGCGCAAAGAAGTTGTGCAGCGACTTTACGCCCACAACAGCCTGCGCCAACGCTGCCGGAATCTGCGGGTCGCTCATATTGCCGATGTGTTGAACGCCCTTTACTGCGAGGTGATGGATCTCGGTGTGAAAGGCACTTTCGACCTGTGCCGCCGTGCCGCTGAACCGAATCGACATTCGATCCTTGGTCACTTCGCCAATCGAGAACCCGTGCCCGGCCAGCCAGTTTGAAATAGTGGCGATGTCAGTTTGGGAAGGGCCGAAATCAGTGCCTACTTGTTCCGGGGTCAGCCAGTGATGAAAGTTGGGTGAATCGGGATTGTATTGGCTGGCCACCATAGTGTCGAAGGCAGCCTGCTGCCCTGGAGCCCGGCTCAACACCAGAATCAGGTCGGTCATTGCCAGATCAGGCGCTACCCGGCCTCGGTCGTGCTTCGCATTCGCTAAGGGATGTGCGTTGCCCCTCAGAGTTACCAGATCGCTTTCATTGATTCGATCGGTGATCCGCACCGAGGGAGCAACTACCTGGGCCGATGCCGCGGCATTGCAAAGTAATCCGGTGGTAACAGCAAGGAGGAAAAGGGGAAGCAGACGCATGAATTTTCCTTGGCTTTCTCGCTACGTCAGAGGCAGCGTATCCGGAAATTGGCAGAAGAGTTTCTATAAAATGGCATCAATTGTAGCCAAACCAATGCTCTCTCACAGCAAGCTGGGGAGTCAACAGCCATCATAACAAATCATCTGCTGCCAAAGATGGACTCCTATATCTCTTTGTTGTGGGCTCATCATCGTCCTTGGCGAGCGGTTCTGCTTTCCAAGTCAAGCGAACCCCAGTTCCAGTTGTGGCGTGGGCGGCGTTTCCGGTGCGCGGAAGGGATCGTTGATCCAATTGCACGCTTGAAGCTCACGAAGCTTATTGATTTCAATGGTTTACGATCTAAATCGAGACCTTTGTTGTAAACAGGACGCAAACCAGTATACCCCCAATGTAACCGCCTCGCCGACCTTCCTGAGGGCTGTCCGCGACTGCCGGCGGGGGCGATGTGGAAGTGCGGCTGCGTTTTGCCTATCAAGCCGCCCGAACGCTTGCCGAACATGATTCCCCGCAAGTGGTACAAGCCCGGTTGACAGGGGTCAATCCTGAATTTGGGGGACCGAGTTCCGCTACGCCTGCTGCGAGATGGCGATTTTGATTCCATTGCGCCGGAGATTCTGGGAGCCGCGCGCGCATTTTTCGCCGGAGCCTGCGCGAGTTTTTGAGACGCGAACACCGTCCGGTCCGACTTGCCGGCTTGGAGGATGGTAGAAGGTTCACGCCACCCCGGCTTTATGGCAGCGGTCATGGAGACCTGCCTTGATCGTCTCGGAATTTGGATCGCAGGCACCGCTCGGGATTGCTCTCGGTATGAACGTTCCCACCATTAGCAGGAAGGCAAATCCTGACACGCGAGCCTCTGAAGTTGCGCTCGCGCGTTGTCTCATTCTGCAATCTGCAGGGGTATCCGCATGAAGCCAGACCCCTTCGTTCAGCAAGCTTTGAGTTATGCGGCGACCATTTTCTCGGTGGGCGTTTGGGCCTGAAGGAGTTCATCGAAGATGGCGCGATATTGAATCATCGCAGTGCGTAACTCTTCGGTGGTGGCTTCGATCCGGCCGGAGCGGGCGGCGACGTCGTGCGCTAAGCGATAGTTTTCCATGACACGCGGGTAGGTGACGGAGACATCGGCGGCCCGTTGTTCAAAGCTCGCTACGGGATAGCCGCGGGCCTCAAGGAGCTCGTTGACCAGATCGTCAGCTTCAGTGACGGCGGGTTTGGGATGATCGACGAAGCGAGATTGCACAATTTGCCACCCGTCAACAAAGCGCGCCCGTTCGGTGGCGCCGAGATTGCGGAACTCGAAGGTCTCAACTCGTGTTTTACGGTCCGCCAGCTTGGCTTCGGCTTCCTTTGCGGAGCCGTGTGTGAGGACGGCACGATCGTACTCGGTGCCGAAGCAATTGCGCAGGGCGAGAGTCTTGGCTTTGCGGCGTTGGAGATAGGCGCCAACGGCGGCCAGGGCTACGACGATGAGTACAACCGCGACCCCGATGAGCTCGTTATTCGTGAAGTAATAGTACTCTCCGTTGAAATGAAACTGCATGGCATTCTCCTGGCGGAATTTCCGCGACGGCAAGGGATGGGTGGACTGAAGAACTCGAACAGAACAATCATGTGCGCGTATGCGCCGCAGTTCTGAGCACAATTGCTCGCCCCAGTGATACGGAAGAACTCAGAACTGAACGAGTTGAAAAACGGTGGAGGACAGTCATTCCTATACGCGGCTTGCAGCTTCAATATTGGGAGTCGATCAAAACGAGCCCAGCAAGCTGGACCCGTTTTTGTGACTACCCCACATTGTTAGCAGTTTCTCCGCCTTAATACCCAACCAATGGCCGCCCCAGTTGCGATGCCGATTGCGGTTGCCGCCACAACGGTTTCGATCGGGTTTCGTTGAATTCGCTTCTTTGTGTCATCGTAAAACTCGGCGGCAACATCACCGCCATGTTTTGCGGCCCGCCGAGCCGCGATAACACCATCTTCCAGCGCATCCCCAACAGCTGAGGCAGCGCGAGAAGCTTTGCGTGCGGTTTCGTCGATCTGATCGCTCATTTGCTCCAATAGGGTGTGCTCCATTGTGTTGTAACCTTTCCCGTTCTTAAGTTGGATAATGCGTTGCCTATTTTCCGACTGCCTTTTCAATCTTGCCGACAAAGTTCAGCACTTTGCCCGCAATTTTCTCGGCCTGGCCATCGGCTTCCAGATCTTGATTTCCTGTCAGTTCGCCGGCCTTCTGTCGGATTGCTCCCTTAATTTCGTGGAGTTTACCAGTGGTCGTGTCTTCTGTACTTTGCTTGGTCATAAAGTTCTCCTCAGTTTGTTGTTCCTGGTTGCGGAAGACAAGTAACTCTTCGCATTGATCCGCCAATGTGTCGTCTAATCTGAGAACCCGCCGAAACTCTTCGAGAGGTTTGTTGCCCGGCCTCTCCAGATTCGACGCAATCAGCGAAGTTGGGCTGTCAAGCTCATCATCTTGGAAGCATGCCATGAGCGTATGGTCACATTGGACCGCTGAAACTGCTTCGCACACATTTCATGTGATCGTTTCTGCTCAGACGCTGGGGATCAGGCTCTTTATCGTGAGGATCTGATGGGTATTCAAAGGCCCAAGATCGAAAGGAATGCAGATGACAGGATTCAAGCTTGTTGCCCTAGCAGCTTTTGCTGGTTGCGCCATGTTGGCAACCGCTCCGAAAGCAGCGGCTCAAATTGGTATCGAAATCGGCGTCGCTCCCGAGTGTCCTTACGGATACTATGACGCTGCACCATATGAATGTGCCCCTTATGGCTACTACGGGCCGGAATGGTTTACTGGCGGCATCTTCATCGGCACTGGCCCGTGGTTTCATGGCCCGGAAAACTTCCGCGGCCACGTAAACAACCGCTTTCATCCCGAACACGGCTATAACGGCCCACGGCCGGCACGTGGAGAGAAACCCGAGCCCACAAAGCGTCTCGACAAAGTTGATCACTTCAAAGGAAATGAAGTTCGCGACGGGCATGGCCACGTAGGCGGGGGCAAGCGCTAAGAACTGCTTGCGAGTCTTCCAATCGCAATAGAAGCATAGTTCGAGTGGCAACCCGATCCGGCTATGCAAAGCGAATGCACAAGAGGCGCCACACCGAGTCAAGTGTCGATCGGTGTGGCGTATATCTTTCCCGACGTTCTGTCGCGGGCCTCGAGTGGTTTTGCTATGGGTGAGCCATCGGCTTGCAAATCGGGTGCGTATCCCTACTAGAGTATTCGGAATAAGGTCAGGCGATGATAACTTCTAAGATTAGTCGCACGCGTATATACAGAGCTGGCTTGTGGAATCTTTTCTTTTCCGCTGTAGAGTGTTTCGTGTTGAGGCGTTGCTTCCGCGTGGTCGCAAAAGGAAAAGACGGCTCGGAGACAAATGCATCCGTTCACACTCGGGGCACGGCTTGTAATCCAGTGGCTGGTATGGGCCCAGCACTCATCCTTCTGGCCTTCGCCGCGACCGACCCACCGGCACTGATGTGCGCGCCTCGCCGATGAGATCGATTTCTCATCGGTCATCGGACAACTGGCTCGTTGCTATTGCCCGGAAATGGACTACGAACGACTCTCCCATCTTCTCGCCAGCGCTCAGTAAATGGCCTTGCATCTGCACCCAGCGAAAGAGCTCGCGATGGCCTTCCTGCTCGCGGCCCAGCATTACATGCGGCGGGTCAGGCGCGGACAGCCGGGATTTCCGCATGCATGGGCGCCGATAGGGTGGCTTCCGTAACTTGATTCCCAACTGATACACTCAGGCTATTCTCAAGGGTATTCAATATGTTCGTCTCGGCTGTTATTAGCGCTATACGCCAGCGGATTGCCTTGAATCAGTGTCCTGTGGAGCCGGCCCTGAGCCTGAATTTTGGCTCACGAGTTGCCGGAACTTCGATGACGCCGCATAAGCCTTCCATCACCATTGCTTACGGCGCCACCGCGGGCCGCGAAAGCTCTCCCAAAACGGAGTTTGCTATGTCTGATTGCCGCCGTCTCTCTCTCTCTGTTGTTTTCCCGTGTTCAGCCTTCAGTTCCTTCGCAAGCCTGAAGAGCAGCCCTCGTTTCGGAGTTCTCGTGCCAGGGTTGGTTGTGCTGGCCTCTCTGCTGCTGCCTCTGGCGGCGCGGGCGCAGACGATCACGGCCGGCGGCGCGATCAACTTTACGGCCAGCGATGTCTCGGCTCAAAGCTCCACCGTCACGGTCAGCGGCGCTCCCGGCCCGGTGGCTACAGTTAAGGTGACGCTTCAAGGCGTGCAATCGAATGGCAATGGCAACTATGAAAGCATAGGGTACGCGGAGTTTATGCTGCAATCGCCCTCCGGCGAGCAGTTCGTTCTGTTGAGCGCGACCGGCGATGGCATCGACTATGGCGGCTTGACCGGGGTGAACATTGTTATTCAAGACGGCGCCTCAGCTGCGCCGGCGTTTATTCCCTGGACTGACGTGTCGCAAACGGTGGAGGCTAGTTCCTATTTCATGGACAATTTTGTCACTCCCCCTCCGCTCCCAGCGGCGGAAAATACATCGGACTACCCACAGACCGACGGCAGCGCCACGTTGAACGGAAAATTCAACGGAGTAACGGCCAACGGAACCTGGACGCTCTATCTGATCGACGTCGATACCCCCGTCGATCCGGTCTCGATTACCGGCTGGACGCTCACGCTGACCTACGGTACGGGCACCTCCACCACCACAGTTCTCAGTTCCTCATCCAACCCGGCCTACTACGCCAATAGCGCATCCAGCGCTTCGATCACCTACACGGCCACCGTCACCTCGGGCTCCGGAACGCCGACCGGCACGGTCACCTTCCAGGCCAATGGCGCGACGATCTCCGGCTGCAATGCCGTCGCGCTCAGCAGCGGCGTCGCGCACTGCACCACCTCGCTGGCCCAGGGCAATTACGGCATCGCGGCCCAATACTCGCCAACCGGTGTCTACGGACAGAGCAGCGGCTCCACGGAGCAACTGGTGGAAGTCACCCCGGCCAATCCCAGCGGAGATCAATGGTGCAACAACAGTGTTGTCTCCGATCCAGCCAGCGATAACGTCGGGCTGGTCTACCCCTCCATCATCGGCATCTCCGACTCCTCCTACAACGGCAAGACGGTGGGCAATGTGACCGTGGCACTGGAGGGATTGCAGGGCACCGCCGGGATCGCCGGCCAGTACCTGCTGGTTGCCCCCGGCGGCGGGACCAAAAACCTGGTGTTTTTGCAGGAGGGTTGGTTCAATGACTCCGGATCAACC
>JBEKWJ010000045.1:0-38472 GCA_049513195.1 Occallatibacter sp. | reverse complement strand
CCTCAGCTACTCCGCTGACCGCTAGTGTCGATCGTCAGGGCGGCGCTTGCCCCGGCTTCTATGTCAACCGCGAGCCCTTTCTCGATGTGATCCGCATGCATCGCGCCGAGGTGAACAACATCGGTACATCGCGCCAGAGCGGCGAACCCTTCGTCGTGCCCCAGCTTGACGCCCTGATCGACGCCAGCCGCGAGTGCTGGGACACGGCCCTGATTTACGGCGAGCGCTATGGCTATCGCAACTCTCAGACCACGGTTCTCGCGCCCACCGGCACCATCGGCTTCATGATGGATTGCGATACCACCGGCATCGAGCCTGACTTGGCACTGGTCAAGTACAAAAAGCTGGTCGGCGGCGGCATGATCAAGATCGTCAACAATACTGTTCCTGAAGCCCTCTTCAAGCTCGGCTATTCCAGCGAGGACGTGAACGCCATTGTCAGCTACATCGACGCTACCGGCACCATTGAGGGCGCGCCCGGCATCCGCCCTGAGCATCTGGCCGTTTTCGATTGCAGCTTCAAGCCCTCAAAGGGCACGCGCTCGATCCATTACATGGGCCACATCAAAATGATGGCCGCCGCGCAACCCTTCCTCTCCGGCGCTATCTCGAAGACCGTCAACCTGCCTCAGGACGCCACGGTCGAAGACGTTGCCGAGGCCTACGCCGAGAGCTGGCGTCAGGGTATCAAAGCCGTGGCCATCTATCGCGACGGCTCCAAGGGCACCCAACCGCTGAATACCAGCATGGACTCCAAGCGCGAACCTTCAGCACTGGACGTGGCTGGCTCGCGCGTGCTGGCGCAGTTGGCCGCCGGACAGATTGCGGCCGACGCCGACCTCAAGGCTCTGGAGGCCAAGGCCAACGAAAAGCTCGAAGTCAGCGCCAAGTCGGTCATAGCCGCCTCCGCCTCCTTCCAAAGATCTTTGGAAGAGATTGCCAAGGCAGCCTCCGTGCCGGTGCTCCAGGCCTCGACTGCAGTTGACTCGGCGCAGGAGTCAGCCGCCCAGGATCTCAACGGTCCGCCCCGCGCCGTGCGTCATCGTCTGCCCGACGAGCGCGCCTCGGTCACCCACAAGTTCGCCATCGCCGGTCACGAAGGCTATGTCACCGTCGGCCTTTATCCGACCGGCCAGGTGGGCGAAATCTTCATCAAGATGGCCAAGGAGGGCTCGACCGTCTCCGGCCTGATGGATGCCTTCGCCACTTCGATCTCGATTGCCTTGCAACACGGCGTTCCGCTCAAAGTGCTCTGCGAGAAGTTCGCTCACACCCGATTCGAGCCCTCCGGCTGGACCGGCAACGAACAGATCGGCTACGCCAAGAGCCTGATGGATTACATCTTCCGTTGGCTCAGTCTGCGCTTCCTCTCTGACACGCAGTTGTCGCTCTTTGCCAGCCTGGCTCCTCATCCTCCGCAACTGCCCGCCTCGCCCAGCATGATTCCGGAGAGCGAGCAGGAAGAAGAGGAGAGCAACATCTCGCAAGGTCAATTGGCCAAACTGGCCGAAGAGGTCGCCAAACGGCTGAACCAGGTAGGCGGCCCGATCGCCAACTCTGGAATTTCAAAGACTGCGGCAGGAAGCACATCGTTTGGCAGCGGCATTGAAAAAGCAATAGCTTCTGGACAGTATGGGGAGCTTAGAGGAATCACCCAAGAGAAGATTGCTGCAAGCGGTGTTTCAGGACCTCAAGGATTGGGATTGCAAGACCGCGGCATCTTCCACGCAGCCGACGCCATGCGGGATATGTACGAGATGGGTGACGCGCCGAGTTGCTCAGTCTGCGGCGCAATCATGGTTCGCAACGGCAGTTGCTACCGCTGCATGAGCTGCGGCTCGACCAGCGGATGCAGTTGATTACTTTTACCTACCTTTAGTGGAGCAGATGCCCATCTGCTCCACTATTCTTTGCTGTTATCGGAAAGAGAAATACATCTACTTATACTTATAGCCCAGCCAGCCCTCGTGGACGCCGAGTGCGATGCGGAAGACGTTTTCGTAGGCGGCCTTGTGGGCCTCTTCGCGGAGGACGAAGGCGGGGGGATTTCAAGTAGTGGCGCGTTCATGAGCGGCCCCCGCCAGGATGGTCAAGGAGAGGGCCCGCGCCAAAGAGCGGATTGTCAGCCGGTTATCCAAGCCCACAAATCGTACCTTATTTTGCATGACTGGTTTCCTCTCCGCTTGTGGCTCTGAACTGTGTTCCTTCCCGGCTCACAGCTTAACCCACGGCCAGCGCATTGGGGCCGGTCACTCCATTCTGACCAATTTCGTCTCAACCTTCCCCAAGCTTTACACTTGAGCGATATGTCAGGGAAGCCTAGGGAAGACATTGGTCTCAGACGCCCCAAAGAGCGGAGCCGGCTTTTGCTCTGGATGAGCGGAGCCTGGGTTCTGCCGTTGATGGGCATCTTCTTTTGGGTCTTTCCCAACTCGGCAATCGCTACAACTGTTGCTTCGATCCTTGCGTCCCTAGCGGCCCCGCTGCCCGCACTTGTGTTCATGCGTTGGGAGCGCAAACAACTGACTGCCCGCGCGGCAAATTCCAAGGAAGAAGTGGTCCAGCTCAAGCTCCAAATGGACACTGTGCGGTACCGCACATCCCGTCTGCGAGAGGAGCTGCAAGCTGCCGATCGCCAAGCGCGACTGTCGCACCAACTCACGCTGTTGGGCCAATTCACGGCCGGCTTCATGCACGAGTTCAACAATCCGCTGGCGATTGTGGCGGGCCGGATCGAGGTGCTTCTTGAGGAGCGCAAAGAGGATGGCGCGTTGTGCGCTGACCTCGAACAGATGCTCAAGGAGACGCGCTACATGAGCAGCATTGCCACTACGCTGTTGCAGGCGTTGCGTCGCGAGCGTGGCGGAGAAGTATTTGAGGCCTCGGTTCCGCAGAAAGCCTTGGAAGATGCCCTGACGGCGCTGCGGCCTTCGGCAAAGAATCAGGAAGTGAGACTGATGGAAGAGATCGGGGAGGCGCCGCGGGTGGATGTGCCCGAGCACGTGATTGGCGAGGTTGTCCGAGGCCTGCTGGGCAATGCACTGCAGGCGCTGAAAGGGCGCGATGAAGGCGTGATCTGGGTACGCCTTGAGCCTTATCGAGCGGCGGGCGCCAAGGTCGTGGCCAGGATTGAAGATAACGGACCGGGTGTGCCGGAGAATATTCGCGAACACCTGTTTGAGCCGTTCGTCTCACAGACCAGCGGCCGGGAACGGCTGGGGCTGGGACTGTTTCTGGCGGCCAGCTTGCTGGATATGTATGATGGCCGCATCCACTATGAAACTCGGGAAGGCGGCGGCGCCAGCTTCGTGGTCGAGTTGCCGCCGGCGCGATTTACCCGCGGCCAGCCCTATCATTGGTTTGCCGGAGGAACAACAGAGTGAGCCGTATTCTGGTGATCGACGACGAAGCCGCGCTGGGGGAGAATATCCAGCGGATGCTGCGCATGCCCGGCACAACGGTCTCTGTTTGCGTGGACCCTGCGAAGGGTCTTGCCGAGTGCCTGGCCAATCCCCCCGACCTTCTGCTGCTGGATATGCGGATGCCGGGCATGTCGGGCGAAGAAGTCTTTGCGCGGCTGCACGAAACCCACCCAGGGTTGCCCATCGTCTTCTTGACCGCCTTTGGATCGGTGGAGAGCGCGGTGTTGGCGATGCGCAACGGGGCCTTCGATTACCTGCAAAAGCCCTTCAAGCGCGAGGACTTGCTCCTGGTAGTCAAGCGGGCGCTCTCGCACGCCAAGCTGGAGCGCGAAGTGGAGACGCTGAAGGGACGCCTGGAAGCTCTTGGCGAAACGGATGCTGCCCAGAGCCACAGCGGCGCCATGCTAGAGATGATGGAAAGGTGCCGCCGGGCAGCAGCGACCGACGCCACCGTGATGATTCTGGGCGAGAGCGGCACCGGCAAGGAGGTGACCGCCCGTTTCATCCACAACCAGAGCCGGCGCAAGGACGGGCCTTTTGTGCCCGTCGAGTGCAGCGCCATGCCGGGATCGCTGATTGAGAGCGAGCTGTTTGGGTATGAGCGAGGCGCATTTA
This sequence comes from Occallatibacter sp., assembly GCA_049513195.1. Taxonomy (GTDB): domain Bacteria; phylum Acidobacteriota; class Terriglobia; order Terriglobales; family Acidobacteriaceae; genus Telmatobacter. The sequence continues at coordinate 34,435 of JBEKWJ010000045.1, read as the reverse complement.
CCGGGGCGGAGCGCACCAAAAAAGGGCTGATCGAATCGGCCGATGGCGGCACGCTGTTTCTGGACGAAATCGGCGACTTGGGCGTGGAGTTGCAGACGCGTCTCTTCCGCTTTGTGGAGGAACGGGCCTTGCGGCGGCTAGGCGGACTGACGACGGTGAAGGTTGATTGCCGTATTTTGTGCGCGACCAACCAGGACCTGGCTGCCAAGATCAAGGTGGGCACCTTTCGCGAAGAACTCTTCTACCGGCTTAGCGTCGTCACGGTCAAACTGCCGGCGCTTCGCGAACGGCCCGAGGATATTCCTCACCTGGCGCGCTTCTTTCTGGAGCGGTTCTCTCGCCGCTATGGCAAGAGCCTGTCCGGTTCGCCGCAGTTCTATGAAGCGCTGCTGAAGGAGCGATGGCCTGGCAACATCCGGCAGCTGAAGAATGTGATGGAGAGGTTGACGGCGCTGCATGCTGGCGGAGTGTTGGGGCCGGCGGATCTGGCCGAGGATATGCCGCCGGTCGAAGCGGTCGGCAGCCTTTCCTCGCTTCCGTGGAAGGATGCCCGGGAGTTATACCTATCGAGTTTTGAGCTTTCCTATGCCCAGGCCGTTCTAGCTCGCTGCGGAGGAAATCTGAGCGCAGCGGCGCGCGAGGCGGGGGTGGACCGGAAGACCTTTTACGCACTTCTGCGGCGGGAGAAAGAGCAACTGACTGGGGATTCCATTCCCCAGATCGAGCCGGAGGTCGGGGAATGAAATCCCCATCTTTCGGGGTGCGAGCTCCGTACGTTATTGATAGGAAAGAATGTTGACTTTGGCTTCTCAGATGCTGAAGCAAGAGGCAGGAGCTCCCGCACATGAAACTCTGGACCTCAGGCGTAAAAGCAATTCTCGTGGTACTCGGCTTGATCTTGTTGATACCCCAGCCAGGGAACGCCATCCCGGCGTTTGCCCGGAAATACGGCGTCAAGTGTTATACCTGCCACACCGTTCCGCCAGCGCTGAACAAGAACGGCTACATGTTCAAGCGCCTCGGCTACCGCTTGCCGCCGGACGAGATGGACGGAACCAAACCAGCGCCCAAGATCACCGAGTTGGACAAGAACATCAAGTTCAATCTCACAAACACGCTGGCGCTGATCCTTCAGGCGAGCGTCACCAACGAAAAGACGGTTGCCGACACGGGCAACACGACCTCGGCCTCACCCGTCTCGTCCTGCACCGGCGGAGCAGACGGCACACAGCAGAGTTCTTCCTGCTCGAGCTTCAACCTGGATGAAGCGGCGCTGTTCGTGGCCGGAGCCATGCCAGAGACAGGCTTCTCCTACTTTGGCCACTATGAACTTTACCAGGGTGGAGAGAACGATCTGGAGCAGGGCTTTGGCGTTTGGACTGGCGGCAAGGCTAACAACAGTTACTTCATCAAGGCCGGCGAGATGCACATGCAGGAGGGCGAAGGAACGCGGGCAGCGATGTTCTATAACCTTTTCTCCGACCCCGCTTACACGCTCATCAACGTCGATCCGCTCAGCTTCGCGCTCGATCAGCACCCAGTCGGCATCGATGTTGGCTACACTCACGCCTCAAATTATTTCAAGAATATCTTTGCTGTTTCGGCCAAGGTGACAAATGGTTTGAATGCGGACGGCAGCGAGATTCTTGATTCCTCGACCAAGAATTCAAAGGATGTGTGGGCAGACGCCGATTACTGGTTTGGTCCCGATGGCGGCGTCACCGTCATGTTCTACCGCGGGTCGAAGGATCAGATACAGACTCCAACCAACGGAAATGATCCGTTCACTTACCGGGCAAATATCGATCGCGTGGGCGTATTCGGTAACTATCTCTTTTTCGATAAGCTGGATTTGCTCGGCGGTTTTATTCGCAGTCAGGATGACTGGGAACCTCCCAATGGCGGAGCTAACTCACACTATATCTCCGACTCTGTCCGCGGCGAGGCGGATTATTACTTCAAGACAGGCACAGTGGTGATGGCGCGCTACGACCACGCGCTTGAAACCATTGCTCCCAGCCCGACTATGCATACGCAAGCCTGGGGCATCGGCGGCGAACACGCTTTGACTTCGTTGGGCAACGTGGTGCTGCGCGCGGCCTATAATCAGGAGCACGATGGCGACCCGGTTGCCCTGACAGGCACCACCGACAAACTCTTTAGGCTTGACATCCGCTACATGTGGTAAGGAGAGAGTGAAATGCACATAGCAATTCGCACCATGACGCTCGTCTGTCTCAGCGCACCGTTGTTTCTAGCCGCGCAGAGTAGCAACGTAACGCTCCCGCAAGACAAGGGGCCGGACAAGATCAATGTTTCAAGCTATCCCGCTGAGCAGCAGAAGGGCTACAAGGTATTCACAGACAAGTGCGCCAAGTGCCATACCATTGCGCGGCCGATTAACACCAGCATGACTCAGCCGGAGTGGAGCCGCTATGTGAAGCGCATGATGCACAAGCCGAACTCGGGCATCAGCGACGTGCAGGGAAAGACCATCTATGAGTTTCTTGCCTATGACCAGGAGAACCGCAAAGACAAGAGTCCGTCTGCGTTCTTCAAGTCGCTGAGTGATGAAGAAATCGAGAAGCTGAAGGCAGAACAGCACTAGAGCGCGCTCTATTCGCTCCGGTGGCCTTACCTGCATTGCACGAAGTGACTTCCCTTTCACGCCCGGCAAGCATCAGGCCCGCTTGCCGGGATTCTTTCAGCGAATCAGAGAAGAAGTTGCTTGTGGGCCATGGTTTCGGGTTATTGTAGGCAAAGAATCGCCAGAGTGGGGAATCCATGCGCTATTCCATCACGGTTCCGGATCAGGAGTATTTCGACAAGAATATTCCCTGTCGCTCCGCATGTCCGATTCATACGGAATGTGGACGCTACGTCCAGGCCATCGGTATCTCCAAAGATGAGGAAGCGTATCTTTTGGCGCGCGCGCCCAATCCCTTTGCGTATGTGCTGGGAAGAATCTGCGCGCATCCCTGCGAGGATAACTGCCGGCGCGGCAAGATCGACGAACCGATTGCCATCTGCGCGCTGAAGAGATACGCCACGGATCGCCACAACCTCGGCGCAGGCCATGATCCGGCACGCAAGAAACTGCCGCCCGCTCCCAAACGCGGCAAGCGCATCGCCATTGTGGGCGCGGGCGTTTGCGGCCTCACGTGCGCGCACGATCTAGCCTTGCTGGGCTACACGGTCGAGGTCTACGAGTCCGCACCAGTTCCTGGCGGAATGCTCTACCTGGGTATTCCGCAGTTTCGCCTTCCACGGGAAATCATCAAGATGGAAGTCGATAATATTCTCGCCATGGGCGTCACCCTGCATACCCGCATGACCTTGGGCCGCGACATTTCTTTTGCGGAGATGCGCGCGAAGTTCGACGCGGTGCTTCTAGCCACGGGACTCAACAAGGGACGCGAGTTGAATATTCCCGGCGCGCATCTGGCCGGCGTCTACAACGGTATTGATTTTTTAATTAACGTGAACCTTGGTTTCGAAATCGAATTGGGCAAGCGCGTCGTTGTTGTGGGCGGCGGCAATGTCGCCATCGACGTGGCGCGCGCGGCCGTGCGACTGGTGCAGGAATCGGTCAGCTTTGCCGCAGAAGATGAAGATGCCAAGGGCCTACAGCCAGCCTTTGACGCAGCCCGCATGGCTCTGCGTTCCGGCGCCGAAGAGGTGGAACTGGTCAGCTTGGAATCGCGCGCGCAGATGCCGGCATGGAAGGGCGAAGTGGATGAGGCTGAGCATGAAGGCATTGTGGTGGACAACGGCTGGGGCCCCAAGGAAATTGTTGGCGAGAACGGTGTTGTCACCGGCCTGAAGGTGCGCCGCTGTCTCGCCGTCTTCGATGAGAATGGCCGATTCAATCCAGCATTCAGCGACGAGGAAAAGATTATTCCCTGCGATAGTGTGATTCTGGCCATCGGTCAGCAGGCCGATCTGTCTTTTCTTGGCGGCGATGAAGGTGTGCAGGTGACGCCGCGCGGCATTCTTAAGATCGACGAAAATCTGATGACCACTGCGCCCGGCGTCTTTGCCGGCGGCGACGTGGCCTTTGGACCCCGAGTTCTGGTTGAAGCCGTCGCCAACGGACACAAGGCGGCGCGCTCCATTCACGTCTTCCTTAGCGGCAAGACAAAGAAGACCGTGCTGAGCCGATTTCGCATTCTGCCTAACTGGGAGATGCCGCGCGGATTTCTCACCACGCCGCGGCAGAAGATGCCTGTATTGGCGGCCAACCGTCGCATCGGAATTGCTGAAGTGGAGCTTGGCTTCGATGAAGAACAGGGCCGCGCCGAAGGGTTGCGCTGCCTCAACTGCCAGGTCAATACCATCTTCGACGGCTCGAAGTGCATTCTCTGCGCCGGCTGTGTGGATGTGTGCCCGGAGAACTGCTTGCGCTTGGTGGACCTGGTCCAGGTCAGCGGCGACGCACGCTACGACGCACTGATTCAGAGTCGCTATGGAGTGCCTGCCGCTGAGCTGAAGACAGGTCAGGCGGGAGCCATCATTAAAAACGAGGATAAGTGTATTCGCTGCGGCTTGTGCGCCGCGCGGTGCCCAACCGGAGCTATCACTATGGAAGCTCTGGAGCAGCAGGAACGGGAAGTCTTTGAATAAGGGAGCCGAGGGCATGGATCGACGAGAGTTTTTCAAGTTCAGTTGGGGAGCGATCGGCATTGCCGCGCTCTGTTCGGCGGTCGCAGTCAGCGTGGGAGCCGTGGTCCGGTTCCTGATGCCGAGCGTCTTCTATGAGCCGCCGCAGAGCTTCAAAATTGGCGAGCCCGGCGACTTTCCCTTCGGCCCTCCTACGTTTCTTGTCGACGAAAAGATCTTTGTCTTTCGCGATCGCGACAAGGGATTCGCAGTGGCCAGCGCGGTGTGCACTCACCTGGGCTGCACGGTGGCGCACTTTTCGAGCGATCAGAAATTCCATTGCCCATGCCATGGCAGCGTCTTTGCCGCCGACGGCTCGGTGCAGCACGGTCCTGCGCCGCGCTCTCTGGACTGGTTTGAAGTTACGCAAGCTCGCGATGGGCAGCTGAGCGTGGACAAAGACAAAGTAGTGCCGCCCACTTACCGGTTGATGGTGTAACGATGAATCTGATCCGCGAAATCTGGCAATCGATCGTACGGCGAGACCCGCTCTCCACCGACAAGGGGAAGTCCGAACTGGTCTTTCTCAACGTGTGGCTGCACATCCATCCCGCCAAAGTGAAGAAAGAAAATATGAAGTTCAGGCACACGTTTTACCTGGGCTTTATCACTTTTTTTCTCTTTCTGATCCTGCTCACTACCGGGATAGCTCTGATGTGCTACTACCGGCCGTACCCGCCGCAGGCTTATCAGGACATGAAGGACCTTCAGTTTGTCGTGTTCATGGGGCCATTTCTGCGCAACATGCATCGCTGGGCAGCGCACGGCATGGTGGTCTGCGTCTTTCTTCATATGTGCCGGGTCTTTTACACCGGCTCGTACAAGAAGCCGCGCCAATTCAACTGGGTGATCGGCGTACTGTTGCTGCTGCTCACACTCGGCCTGTCGTTTACCGGCTATCTGTTGCCGTGGGATCAACTGGCCTATTGGGCAATCACGGTGGGGACGAACATTGGCAGTTATGCGCCGCTGATCGGCGGACAGGTGCGAGAGATACTGCTTGGCGGTCACAGTGTTGGAGAGGCCGCGCTGCTGCGCTTTTACGTGCTGCACGTTGCCGTGCTGCCATCGCTCATGATTCTGCTGACCATCGTTCATTTCTGGCGGGTCCGCAAGGATGGGGGACTCTCGCGGCCTATCTGGAAGCTCACGCCGAAGACTGAAGCGCTGGTGACCATCGGCTCGCCGGCACAAGTTGCGCCTCTGCAAAGCGCGGCTGCGTCGAAGGACAAGACTTACGGCCTGATGGAAGTTGTCACTGGCAAGCCGATCTTTGAAACTGTTACTTCCGAGGAAGAAGAAGATACTGTCTTCTCGTATCCGTATGCCTTTGTTCGCGAAGCGGTCGTACTAATGGCGACGGTCACCACCGTCATGACGATGTCGCTGTTTCTGAATGCGCCGCTTGAAGAGTTGGCCAACCCCGCCAAGACACCCAATCCCGCCAAGGCGCCGTGGTACTTTCTCGGACTCCAAGAGTTAGTGAGTCATTCTGCATTGCTAGGCGGTGTTGTGGCACCGGCGATCATGGTGCTGGCGCTGCTTGCCATCCCGTACCTTGACAGAAATCCGAGCCGTCGTCTTGCCGACCGCAAGTTGATTCTCTGGCTCTTCACAATCTTTGTAGTCGCCAACCTGGCTTTGATCGTGATCGGAACCTTCTTCCGCGGACCAGGCTGGGCGCTGGTTCCACCGTGGATACATGTTGTTGGGGGTGCTGAGTAATGGAACGCAAACTACAAATTACATTCTTTGCGCTCAGTCTTCTCGCGCTGGCTTTGATCCTCGCGGCAGCATACCAGGCCAACACGCCATCGTGGAAGACGTACCAACGAAGCTTTCTGCAACTTGAAGCGCAAGGCGAACCGAATGCGGTTGCGAAGGCCGCCGTTCTGGCCACGCCGCCCGAGGTTCATCAGGTGCTATTGCCCGGCTTGCAGCGCGTGGACCGTTGCACCACGTGCCATCTCGGCGTGGAAGACCCCACCATGAAGAATGCGCCGGAGCCTTTTCGCTATCATGCAGGACTGGGACCGCACGTGCCCTCCAAATTCGGCTGCACCATCTGTCACGGCGGTCAGGGGCTGGCAACCGACAAGGAAGGCGCGCACGGCAGCGTCGCGTTCTGGCCTAATCCGTTGCTCTCGAAAGACTACATTCGCGCTTCCTGTGGCCGCTGCCACAAAGAAGGCGATGTGCCCGGTGTGCCGGAGTTGACCGAGGGCCGTCACCTTTTTGAAACGCAAGGTTGCCGCGGCTGTCACAAGCTCAATGGCGTGGGTGGAAGCATCGGCCCGGACCTAACTGGAGAAGGCGCAAACCGCCGCGCGCCGGAGTGGCTTGAGCGCCATTTCCTTGCACCCAATGCGGTCTCCACCGGCTCCGCCATGCCTAACTTCCACTTCACAAAAGAGCAGTCGCGCGACCTCACCTATTACATGCTTTCGCTCACTAACGAAGAGATGGGGAGTTACTTCTCAAGTGTGCGCCTGATTCCCAGTCCGGAATATGGCCGGCAATTGTTTGTCGAGAAGAACTGTCTGGCTTGTCATGCCGTGGGCGGAGCGGGAGCAAAGACCGCCCCCGATCTGCTCGGCGTAACCAAGCGCCACTCAATCGAATGGCTCGACGAGCAACTGGTGAATCCCGAGCTTGTGTACCCGGGCAGTGCTATGCCGGAGTACGATCTTGAGACCAATGCCCGCAAGGCGCTGGTTGCTTTCATGGCGACTGCGACTCCTGAAGACGTGCAATTGATCTTGTCAAAGAAGACGCGGACGATGACACCCGAAGATGCCGCCATCGAAGCCGGCAAACAGAATTTTGCGCGCTTCGGCTGCGTGGGTTGTCACGGAACGGAACTTCAGGGAGGCGTGCCCAACCCCAACGCCCAGGGCGGCGAGGTGCCTTCGTTGCTGCACGTCTCCGACGACTACACCAAGGACGAAGTTATCGCGATTATTCGTAATGGCAGGGTGTCTCCGCTAGACAATGCCTCAGGGCCAACTCCGCCGCTTTATATGCCCTCGTGGAAGCACGTGCTCAGCGACGAAGACATCAACCGGATTGCCGACTATCTCTGGTCGAAGCAGGAGAAGAAGAAAGATGCCTGGTAGCGCGGAGAGCCTTCGCGGGCACTGCGTGCGGCTCTGATGGCCCGAAAGCGGGACCAACGCAGCCAGGGAAAAACCGGCATACCACAAGGCTGGCGGCGTCACCAGCTTCAACAACGGAATGCCCGCCAGCACTTCAACCACCAACCCAGCGATTACTTGGAATGTGACGCCAAACTCCGGAGGCCAGCTTCAATCGCTGACGGTTGCCTCCCAGCCCTGGACGGACAACCCGGCCTACCCCACCACGCTCATCAACGCTCCGATGAGCAACTCACAGCCCGCCTACGACCCTCTCGGCCATCTGGTCTTTGGGCAGTTTGCGCTCAACACCAACGCCTCCAACACTCCTGCTGCGCCGCCGCGCACGCGCACAATCCAAGCGCAAACAACCCAACCTGACAGATTCTCAATGTCCTCCTCATTTACATTCTCCCTTTCAAGGTGCATAGGCCATATCTTAATCAACCGTCAAGATCGGGTGGCCCAGGTCTCGACTTTGAGACCTGAGATCGACAAGCCCATCTCTTCGCGCGCCAGTCCAGAATGACTCGATTTCAACGCTCCCGATCTCCCCAGTTGCATAGTGCCGGACGCTGGACCAAGCCCACTCCGCCGGCTTCCCAACTAAGCCGCGCTTGACTGGATTCCGATGCATAGAACGCAGCTTCTCGACGCGCTTCTCTTCATTATGCACGTTGAAATCGTAGTAGCGCGGTTGCCAGAATGGTTTCTCCTTGCATTGAACCGAAACCGATAGTTTCAAGGTTTGAATCGCCTTGGAAAGGAGAGCCTTCTTCGGTTCGCTGACGAGCAGATGAACGCGATCGGGCATGGCCACGTAGCCTGAGACGACAAAATCGTAGCGTAAGCGCATGGTTTCAAGTGAATGCTCTAAAAGCTCCCGCGCCGCTGCTGTGCCGAGATGTTCGAAACGTTGATAGCAGCCGAAGGTGATGAAAAAATGAAAACAGCCGCATTGCTGGTAACGAACAAGCCCTTTTGGAACTCAGCCGTCCTACATCCAAAGCCTCTTGTCCGATCCATGTAAACCGAAAAACAGCGGGTTGAGGTTCTTCGTCTCCCAGGTCTCAAGAGCGAATCCTGGGCCACCCAGATTTAGTGGTCAGATCCGGGCCACACGCCCAGCGAAGACGCCGGATGGAGCCACATAAGCAAGTCGCCCCGGAGAGGGGCTTGTGATTTCAGCGGCAAACAAGGAACAACCGGTCACCCGCCTTGTCTCTTACGGTCAATCCAATCAATGAAAATCCAGCCGATTGTCATCGTAACAAGTGAAGCGAGAAACAAAATCCAAATGTGAGATTGAAACGGCTCATAATTTCGAAGAAACTCAAAAGCACAAACCACTATCATCACGAATGATATTCGTAAAAAGCGGGTTCTACGCAACATCGCGCGCTGTTCGTTTTTCATTTCAGCGGATACTGCCATCATTATCCTCCGGCAACCACATTTGACTATGGTATGCTCGCACAAGTCTGCATAGCCGCATTGCGGTTTTTATAGGCATTCCAGTAGGCGCTACCCCCGCCCCACAGAGCACCCAAACCTCCTGCAATCCCAGCTTCAGGAAGTGTCTCACCTATCATCCAAAGTCCATTGCCCACACAAGCAGCCCCCCATCCTTCAGGGCCTGTAATTGCTGCTACCAACACACCTTTACCACAGCCAACAAGTCCCGCTGTCCCAACCGCTATCGCGCCTGCTTCGAGAGCGTGTTCTGCGCTCTTGGCTGTCACTTCAGCCGCTGAAGTTGCGTTCTGAAATTCCCGCTGCGCGTTCGCTTCACACTGTTGTCGTGCAGGTGACTTGGGCGTTCCGTTATTTGGGGCAGTTATTTGAACGAGGCACGTACAAAGTTGTTTCTGAGGAAGAAGAAGAGTGGATATTCGAAAACCATCAACATGAACCAACCCAACTTCCATTCTTCAACATGGGTAAGCACAATCGCAAATACTGCTAAATGCCCCATCAGAAGAATCCCGGTCACCACCCAAAACCGCCGCTTTCGGAGAAACTTCTGGCTTTCAGCTACAAAAAGCCCGAATAGCCCTAAAGTAAAACCAGCAAGCCCGTCCCAACGGATAAATCCATCATGCCCCCACTTGTCCTGAACTGCAAAGGCTATCCTCAAAAACACAAGAAACATGAGGGCGCCGAGGAGGATAAGCAGAAAATAATCCCTGGCACGAAGATTACGAGTTGCGCGACGCGTCGCTATGCTCATTAGAATGAACACCCCTTATGTTCTGCGATTATCGCATCAGTTGCGGCATAGATGACGTTTATTCCCTCAAGCATAATGGAAGCTCTCCCAAAAAGTTCTGCAGCACCGACACCCGCACGTACGGCGCTCGACCTCAGCGGAACTGTCAACCCCCGCGATACGCTATATATTCCCACTGCCTGCAGATTTGCCTCACTCGCGCCGGAAGCGGCGGCGGCCGCACTCCCTAGGCCGAGATTGAACGGGTTCAGGTCGGCACTTAGAACTGGCCACCCAACATTGGCAACGCAATCCCAGTTATTTTTCCAAAGCCGTTTCAATTCGCAACCTGAACCACTGAAAACGCTGCAGTTATCTCCGTTATTTGGCGCAGTGGGATTTGGATCAGGTCCGCTCGGAGCGAGGTTAATAGGTAAAGACACAGTTGGGAATTGAGACCACATAGGATTATTCAGATCACCTTGATATGTTGTTCCACCAAAGACAACATTGGCATTTGAAGACATATATTGAAATGACACAGTTCCATCACCACTATAATCGAATGAATTCTGGCCCGGAATAAATGATATATCTTGCACGCTAAGAGTTCCTGGAACGTAATTGCCTCCATATGCGGCGCAAATTCCAGATGCCATGTCCGCACCATCATTAGATACAGAAACACCTCCATTTTGATCTATATAAACACAGGCTAACCCATTCGGATCGGTCGCATTCATCGGCTGATTCTCAACATACGCGTACCGGTCCAGCGATTGCGGTGCAGTCTGATCTACAACACTCCAACCAGCCGGGTCGGGCGAAAGCCACCGTCCCGCGGCGGGATCGTACTTGCGGAAGAGGTAGTCGTAGACGCCGCTTCCGCCTGCTCCGGTCACGGTATCCTGATCCTGGCCGGTGAAGCTGCGGTCGGGCGTGCCGGCCTCGTTATAGGTTTCGCCGAATGGCGCGTAGGCCTCCTTGCTATAGACGGCATGTGCCCAGGTGGTTGCCAAGCGTGACGACCCCAGCCAATCCTTGTGGCGAATAAAGTTTAACCCACTCGAATTGTACATAGCCGACTCGCCGCCGGGAAGCGGAATCGTCGCCTTGACGAGCGTACCCGCCTGCACCACGGCGATCTTGCCGCCGCCGGGCGAGAAGACAAACTGCGTATAGACACCGCCGTTGGAGTTTTCCACCAGCCGGCCCAGCGCATCGTAAGTTCCACCGATCGCGGCACCGCTCAGCTTTCAATGGCTACCCTGATTTGATTCCCGCAGTGAACCTGCTGATGCGCTGAAGGTCCGGCCGGCAAAGTTGCTTCAAGATCGATTTCTTCTCCGGTGATGGGGTGGCGGAATATCAGAAATTGGGCGTGCAGAAAATATCCTCCATCGCCGGGGAGGCCGGGGAAATTCTCTAGAGGCTGGCCATTTAATCCGTATAAAGGATCGCCAACCAGGGGATGGCCGATCGATGCCAGATGAATTCTGATTTGATGAGGGCGGCCCGAATGCAGCCTTACCTCAAAAGTCGTGGTACTTGGATTGCGTGAGATCACCTTTGCCAATGACATTGAAGGCTTGCCACTTGGGTCGGCGGCCCACACGGAACCGAGGCGCGGGTGCGGCACGAGGCCAATGGGTGTGAGGATCTCATAAGCGTCGTGCTGTGCAATGTTTTGAGCAAGCGCCCGGTAGATTTTTTGAATTTTGGGTGTGTTCCAGTTTGCCTCTAGAATCGAGGCCGCCAGCGGTGTTTTTGCGAAGAGGACGACGCCGGAGGTGGCTCGTCCCAACCGGTGGACAGGGTTTGCGTTGGGGAATTGCTTTTGCACCAGGCGCAGAAGAGTGCTTTCCAGAAAACCGCCGCCGGGGAGTGTGGGCAGCCCACTGGGTTTGTTGACGGCCAACAGATGGGGGTCATCCAACAGAACTTCGAAGTGCTGAGGGGCGTCAGGTTCGATCCAGGGCGGGCGGTTCCAGACGAGTGTCTGCCCTGAAATCACCGATTCGCTTCCGGTCGAGGTGACGCCGTTGAGGGTCACTTCGCCGTTGTTCAGATTCTGTTGCCAGGCTTGTGCGGTTGAGTGGGGATAAAGGCTTGCCAAGTGGGAGAGCAAGGTCTGTCCATGGTATTTGCTGCTGATAATTGTGGTGTAGGCATAGCCCCGGTTCAGCATGTAGTTTGAGTGTAAGCTATGTCAAGCGCGGGGGCGAGGAGATCGCTCTACTGCTCTTCGTCACCAATCCGCAAGCAGCCGTTAGGGACGCGCCCTGGCCAGAGCAGCCCGAGCCGGTGGGGCTGTGGGATTTTCTGCCGCTAAGACTCCATCCCCAAGATTTCTCCGACCTGTCCAAGAAGGAATTCCGTAAAAGCTCTGCGAGTGAGGCTTCCGGCTCAGGAAAATCGGGCCTTTTCAAGCACCTCTTCGGGAAATAGTTTCCGGCCAGCTCGAGCATCTCTTGATATAAAGAGTGAGAGGATCAGGCATTCTTATGTCGAATATTCAAGGGAAATGGGCTTTGGTAACCGGGGCCAGCCGCGGCGTTGGTCTTCATATCTCCACAGCTTTGGCCGATCTCGGATGCAACGTCGTGTTGCACAGCCGGAGCAAGTCTCACTTGGTTGCACAGGAGGCCAAACTCAAGGTAAAGGGTATATCGACGTTCGTCGTCGCTGCCGAACTCGACGATCAGCAGCAGGTGGACGCAATGCTGAATGAGGTTCTGGCCAACGTTCCTCGGATCGACATTCTCTATAACAACGCCGCCATCATGACCCCTTTCCGCCAAGATCCCTGGCAGACCGCCGCCGACGATTTCCGGAGCAGCTTTGAGGTCAACGTGATCAGCCTGGCCCGTATATGCAATCGCCTGGTTCCGCGGATGCTCGAGCAGAAGTGGGGCCGCGTAGTGAACGTAAGCTCGGGCATCGCCAACCAGCCGGAACTGATTGCCTATGCCATTTCCAAGGCGGCCGTGGACAAATACGTGCGCGACTTTGCACCCAGCCTGGCCGGTACGGGCGTGATGATGAATCTGCTGGACCCTGGTTGGCTGCGCACTGACCTGGGCGGCCCGAATGCGCCGAATGATCCCTCCAGCGTAATTCCCGGCGCACTGGTGCCTGCTCTTCTCGATGACGGGATCAGTGGCCGCTTCTTCGGTGCTCAGGACTATGCCGGGAAATCACTCCCGGAGGCGCTTGCCCAAGCCCAGGGAATCTGAATCGACCTATGAGCAGACCTCGAATCGAGCTGGTATCAACAAAAAAAGAGTTCTCATCAGCTTATTCGACTCGGATGCACATTTTCAGTTATGCGAGGACGTCGTTTCGCTCAATCAAAGCTTGAAACCCTCATTTAGTCCTTCCGGAAAAGTTCTTGCTACTGATAGGGGGAGACGTGCATGAGACGTCAACAGCTTCAAGAGTTGCACCTGTCAAGCCATTTCCTAATTCCGCCAACTTACTCGGTCGTGTTCCGGAACCAGGCACGCGCACTAATAGTGTCAAGACCTGTCTTCAAAAGGAATTTACGTCGTCACCACTCTTATCTCGCTGATTAAATGACAGGCTCTAACAGCGCTAGATTTTAACCCTAAATTTTGCAATGCGTTCATGGTTGAAGTGCTATGCTCCGTAATCATCAATAGCACCGTCCGTCTTCCTGTTGCGAACCGGATCCCCCCTTCTTTCGACAACCCCCAATCAAAGGAGAATTTCATGTTTCGGAGAAGTCGCCTTTTTATGTTCTCGTTCATGGCCGTCGTCACGATCGTCGCGACAAACTTGCACGCGCAGTCACTAATGACACGTCATGTGCGCGAGGTGGTACTCAACGGACAAGCTCAGGCAATCGGTCGCCTTCCCGAGGCCCAAACCCTGCAGGTGGACATCGTTCTGCCCCTGCGCGATCCGGCCGGCCTGGATGCTTTTGTAGCCGATGTCTATAATCCGTTCAGCCCCAACTTCCGCCACTTCCTTGCTCCAGAAGAGACCTCAAGCCGGTTTGGCCCCACCCAGGAGAACTGGGACGCTCTGGTCAACTTCGCCAAGGCGAACGGCTTCAGAATCGAAAACGGCAGCCTCAAGAAGAGGGACCTGGTTCTCACCGGCACCGTATCCGCCATCGAGTCCGCGTTTCATGTAACGATGCGGACTTACCAGCATCCCACCGAGAACCGCATATTCTTCTCGCCGGATCGTGAACCGAGTGTGAATCTACCTTTCCAGCTTGAGCATATCTCAGGCTTGGATAACTACTCGCTTCCGCATCGCATGATGGAGAAGCGCAGCGACTACGCCGCGACTCATGGCATCAGCGAAGAGGCGGTGGTCTCTCATGCCACTACTGGCAGCGGCCCTTCGGCATCCTTTTTGGGCAGCGACATGCGCGCGGCCTACTATGGAGGCACTGCTCTGACCGGCACCGGCCAGACGGTCGGCCTGTTTGAATTTCTCGGCACCGATCTTGCCGACCTTACCACCTACTACAAAAATGTTGGGCAGACCGAGCCCTTCACGCCCAAGCTCGTTTCAGTCGATACCACCAGCACCAGCTGCACCTGTTCTTCGAAGAACGCGACTACGTGCGAAAACGGCACCACCACCACGAGCTGCGACGACGGTGAGCAGACGCTGGACATGACACAGGCGATGGGCATGGCGCCCGGGCTGACAGGCCTGACGATGTACATTGGCGGCACGGACTCGACCATCATCAGCGCCATGACTTCGAACGAGGACGGCCCGCTGCCCAACACCATTGGTTGCTCGTGGGGTTGGACGCCCGCGGACCCGAGCACGCTTGACACCTACTTCAAGACGATGGCCGCTCAGGGGCAGAACTTTTTCGCGGCCTCCGGCGACAGCTCCACCTGGTCGTCGAGCAACGAAGCGTGGCCAGCCGACGATGCGTACGTCGTTTCGGTCGGCGGCACAGACCTTATCACTTCCAGCGCGGCCGGCCCGTGGAAGTCGGAAACTGCATGGGCCGATTCGGGCGGCGGCATCTCGCCGGACTCGATCGCTATCCCCTCGTGGCAGTCGGCTACGGGCGTGATCACCTCCACCAACAAGGGATCCAAGACCTTGCGCAACGGCCCCGATGTCTCGGCCAACGCAGACTTTACTTTCTACACATGCGCCGACCAGACGACCTGCCAGGCCAACGTATACGGTGGCACCAGTTTTGCCGCTCCCATGTGGGCCGGCTACGTCGCTCTGCTCAATCAGCAGTATGCCGCCAACAACCCTTCCGCCACTGTCAAGAGCGTCGGTTTCATCGACCCGCTCATCTACCCCATTGGTTTGGGATCGTCTTATAACACAGACTTCCACGACATCACCAGCGGCACCTCCGGTAGTTATTCAGCTGTGACAGGATTCGATCTCGTGACTGGGTGGGGAACACCGAATGGCGTAAACCTGATCAACGCTCTCGCTGGTTCTTCTACGGGCACCGCTAGCTTTTCGCTCAGTGCCACGGGCGCTTCTGTCACAGATGGCAGCACCGGCACTTCGACCATCACAGAGACCGTCACCAACGGCTTTGACTCCGCCGTGACCCTCTCCGCCAGCGGCCTGCCCACCGGCGTCACCGCTGTCTTCAGCCCAACCTCGATCACCGGCGCCGGAAGCTCGACGCTGACCTTCACCGCGAGTTCTTCGGCCACGGCCGGCACCTACACTATCACCGTGACCGGGAACCCGGCCAGCGGCACAGCAGAGGCGACCACACTAACCCTGACTGTCAGCGCGACCGCAACGCCGAACTTCACGATTACGGACTCGCCCACGTCTTTGAGCATCACTCAAAGCAGCAACGGAACCAGTACCATCACCATCACCAGCAAGAACAGCTTCAGCGCCGCAACCGCGCTGACGGCTACCGGATTGCCCACGGGAGTGACTGCGGTGTTTTCGCCGAGTTCGGTAACTCCGGCCGCAAACGGTTCCGCAACCTCGACCCTGACACTTACCGCTTCTTCTACGGCGACTGTCGGGGCCGCAACAGTGACCGTGACTGGAACCTCGGGCACGTTGGTGAACAGCACAACCCTCGCGTTGACGGTGACCTCTTCGGGGAGCGTCGGAGCACAGACCGCGGTCTATAACTCCACGCTATTGGCTCCTGGATGCGCGGCGGTGGGTACGTCGTGCGACTCAGGACCCAGCTTGTTGCTGGGACGCGACAGCATGTCGGGCGGCGCGGAACCCCATCAACCCAACACCATCAACAACTCCTGCGCCGATGGCACGGCGGGAACCTTCCACTCCGCCGAGTCCAACGACCGCATCGTGGTGGCCTCGACAAGCGGTGGCGCCCTGACACACGGCACCACAGTCACAGTTACGGCCACGGTCTGGGCCTATAACACCAGTGACCATCTGGACATCTACTACGCGGCTAACGCCAACAGCCCCTCGTGGGTGCTCGTCAAGACCATCACGCCCACGGCCAGTGGAGCGCAGACCTTGTCAACCACCTACACGCTGCCCACCGGCAGTTTGCAGGCGGTACGGGCGAACTTCCGCTATGAGCAATCAGCCGCCGTATGCACCACAGGCGAATACGACGACCACGACGATCTGATCTTTGCCGTGCAATAAGCGCCGCAAAGCCCGCCCTGGCGGACGCTGGAACTGATTTCCGCGCCGCCGGGGCGCCCTCCCCGCCGAGTTTCTCTACAAACCCGGCAAAACCACAACTGTACCCACCTCAAAAAGGAAAATGTCATGAAAGTTTACTCGACTCTGTTTGCCGGCCTCGCCATTGCCGTCGCCTCTTTGGTTGGCGTTGCCAGCCTTTCCGCTCAATCTGAAACGGCAGTCTACAACTCGACGCTGAAGGCGCCGGAATGCGCAACCGTTGGCTCATCGTGCGACTCCGGCCCCAGCTTGTTGCTGGGCCGCGACACCATGTCGGGCGGCGCGGAACCCAATCAACCCAACACCATCAACAGCTCCTGTGCCGATGGCAAGTCGGGAACCTTCCACTCCGCCGAGTCCAACGATCGCATCGTAGTAGCATCAACCAACGGCGGAGTGTTGACCCAGGGAAACCAGGTCACGGTCACGGCTACAGTATGGACCTACGCCACCAGCGGCAGCTCCGAAGACTATCTGGATATTTACTACACGGCCAACGCCAGCACCCCCTCATGGGTACTCGTGAAAACCATCGCGCCAACCACGACCGGAGCGTCGACCCTGTCGACCAGTTACACTTTGCCCGCCGGCACCTTACAGGCGGTGCGGGCCAACTTCCGCTCAGGGGGATCGGCTGCCGTATGCACCACCGGCTCATACGACGACCACGACGATCTGATCTTCGCGGTGCAATCGGCAGGGACATCGAGCTTCTCGTTGAGCGCCACGGCTGCCTCTGTTACCGATGGCAGCACGGGAACTTCCACCGTTACCGAGAGCATCTCCAACGGCTTTAGCTCTCCCGTGACACTTTCCGCCAGCGGCCTGCCTACCGGCGTCACCGCTGCCTTCAGCCCAACCTCGATTACCGGTGCTGGAACTTCGACACTGACCTTCACCGCATCCTCGACGGCCACGCCGGGCAACTACACCGTCACCGTGACCGGAACCCCGGCCACCGGTACCGCCCAAACAACCACCCTCACGCTGACCGTCAGCGCGGAAACCTCGACTTCCTATACCTTGATTGCCGAGCCGGCAGCGGGTCTTACGCCGATCTACAACCTGATTTCCTCGGCCAAGAAGACCATTGACATCACCATGTATGCGCTGCAAGACACCACGTTCACATCGCTGCTGGCCACTGCCGCCGCCGACGGCGTCACGGTCCGGGTCATCCTCGACCAGAATGCCGAGAAGAGCAACAACACCACGGCGTACAACTACCTGACGGCGAACAACGTCTCCGTTCACTGGGCAAACCCGACCTACACGTACACACACCAGAAGACCATTACGGTGGATGGGACCACCTCCTCGATTCAGACCCTCAACCTGCAATCGCAATACTACGCAACCAGCCGCGAATATGCGGTCATCACCAACGATGCATTGGACGTGGCAGCGATCGAAACCACCTTTAATGCCGATTTCGTCAATGGAACCATCACGCCTCCCGATGGCGACAACCTGGTTTGGAGTCCGACCAATTCCCGTAGCGCCCTGCTCGCCCTCATCAATGGGGCAACCACCTCTTTAATGATTGAGCAGGAGGAGATGGCCGACACCGGCATCGAGTCCGCTCTTGAATCGGCTCTGGCTCGCGGAGTGGCGATCACGCTCGTGCAGGAAAACGAGAGCAGCGACTATAACACCATCCTCACAACCCTGAAGAATGACGGTGCAAAGATCGCCGTCTACACTTCCTCAACCGGTTATTACATCCATGCCAAAGTCGTACTTGCCGATTACGGAACATCCGAGGCGAAGCTCTTCGTGGGTTCGGAGAACTTCTCCACCAATTCTTTAAACAACAACCGCGAATTGGGATTGATCTTCAGCGACCCGGCCAGCATAACGGCGATCGAGCCCGACATCGTTTCCGACTACAACGGCGGGACCAAGTACTAGTCCAAGCGGATGAAATCCTCGCTTTTCCCCTCGCGCCGTCTCTGGCGCGAGGGGATGGCCTCAATCTTCGAAATTCCGGTCGCCATGCCGACTCTTCGATACCTACGCCCTACGGAAGGTTGCTAAGAAACTTCTTCATTTCATCGATCACTTGTGCTTCATTCGAACGGTGGACGTAATGGTCCGCATTGGGAATGCGAACAACACGGGCGGTTGGAACTCCGCCTGCGAATGCTTCGGCCTGCGCAGAACATCGCGCGCTGTCCGCGTCAAGTCGCGCTGCTCTGCGTTCCGGGTCGTTCGGAAAGAAGTGACTCCAGTCGTGAGGGCATGCAAAAATCGCGAGGGCCGGAACAGGGATGGATGTGTACTTCTCCATGCCAAAATTAAGCGCGGCCCCTATCGGTGGGCGCGGCGGCAAAGGAGGCATCGTCTTTACGTCTTCATTGTTCTGGTGAAGATAGGTCTCAAACCTCGCAATTGCAACTTCAAGTTCGCGTAGCTTCTCCTGTTCATCCACCCCACCAGCTTCAATCTCCTCGATGCGTTTCTTGATGTTGTTCATATCGATCTCGATCAACGGGTGAGCAGGATCGTAGAATGCGAAGCCTGTAGCCGCGTCGAGATAAATGAGGCCGGAAATTTTATTCGGGAATCGACTGCCGATCGAGCTTAGCTCCTCACCCGCAATCGAGTGCCCCACCAGAACCGGACGCTCGATCCGAAGCGCCTGCATGACAGCAAGGACATCGTCTCCCAGACCATCCGCTGAGTAGTTCCCGTTCGCCGGAGCCGGCTTGCTGGACGCGCCAAAACCCTTGCGCGTGATACCGTAGACGTGATTCTGGCCGGTAAACTTCGGCGCGAAATTATCAAACGTGTGAGCGGTGTCTCCGGCACCCGCCAAGAAGATGATCGGTCTGCCGAATCCTCCCCAATCAAGCACTTCAAGCTGGACGCCTTCCGCGACGGTGACAAACTGAACCTGGTGCGGTGAGGAATCCGCTTGTGCAGATGCCTGCAGAGAAATCACGAGAGATGCAGACAAGATAAAAAGTAAGTTATGCATTTTGCGCATAAGACTCTCCCGGAACGATGGTCGCTACCATTTGCCAAATTATAAAGGGGGTGGGGACCGAAAAACGCCATTCCATCGGGCAACGGGCACCGCCGTCCGGCACCGGGAAAACATGACGCTGGGCGATTTGCGGGGAGCTACCCTCATGCGTAGATAGCCATTGACTCGCAAAACGGCGGCGGCGGTGCATCGAATTTTTGTGGCCTTTGGTGTAACGTTTCCCACGCGGTTTGCACTATGCCCGTACGCGGCATCCAGCCGCCTTAGGTGGAACATATGGCCTTCACACCCGGCACGTGGATCAAACTGCCCTCCAACTGTTCGCGCAGCTACTCCCTCACCTATCAACGCTGCGCCGCATACGGGTCGGTATCCTTCAATGCTTGCCTGAATTGGGTCACCAACGTTACTAAGTCCTGCATCGGTTGGGCGACACAAGCGATCCAGACCTGTGTTCAATGGGCTTCCCAAACCACTCAGTCTTGCGCGCAATGGGCGCAACAGACCTCCAGTCATTGTTGCGATTGGTGGCCGTGTTCATGGTTGTGCGACGTCATCGTCACCGTTATCTCATGGGTCTGCGCCGTCGTGGCGATCATCGTGACGTTTTTCTGCGTCGTGTTCGCCGTCCTGGTGATCGTGGTGTGTGTGCTGTTCCTGGTGATTGTGACCGTGGCTTGCGCGATTTGGGCGGTGCTTGTCTACATTTTCTGCGCCCTCTGGAGCATCATCTCGATCATCTTCTGCGTCTCCAATGCCAATGGTGGAACTGCCTTCCTCCTCACCGACGGATCTATCATGATGCAGGAACGTTTCAGCGCCTTCGGCCAATCAGTGGGTGTGCGCCGGTGGTGGAAGCTGACGCCCGATAATTCCGGTAGCTACGCCAATGGATCTTGGTCGCGCCTGGCCGATTCGAATCAGGACCGCCTCTACTTCGCTTCTGCAGTGCTCGCCGATGGACGAGTAATCGTCTGCGGTGGCGAATATTCCGATGCCTCTGGCACCTTTTCAAACGACGACACCAACACATGCGAAATCTACGACCCCGTGGCCAACTCGTGGAGCACGCTAGCCGCACCCATCTCCACCGCAAATCCAGCAGCCACCTGGGCGCAAATCGGCGACTCCCCATGCACCGTCCTGCCCGACGGTACGTACCTGATTGCATCGTTCACAACAACGGACGTCGCCAAGTTCGACCCAACGACCAACACCTGGAGTGCGCTTTCGGCGCGCACGGTATCCTCTGCGAGCGAAGAGTCGTTCGTTCTCATGCCAGATAACACCATCGCCTCGGTCAGTTGCAACAACCCCACACAAACCATCGTCTACGATATCGCGACCGATAGTTGGGCCAACGATAATGCTCTTCCGACCGACATCACAGGACAAATTCCCGGCGCCGTCAATGAAATCGGACCCGGACTTCTCCGTTACGATGGAACGGCGTTCTTCATCGGCGGCAATCAGAACACGGCTATTTACACCCCTGGCGCACGGGTGCAGTGGACGAATGGTCCCGCCATTCCTTCGCCCGATGGCGGCAAAACCCAACTCGGCATCCTCGACGGGCCGGGCGCTATCCTGCCCAACGGAAACATTCTCGTAGGCGCGGGGCCGCTCAGCAATCCGGGGAACTTCAACCCGCCGGTGTCCTACTTCGAATTCGACGGTGCGGTGTTCAATCCAACGGCCGCGCCGCCAAACAACAACTGCGCGACCTACTTGACTCGGCTGCTGCTGCTGCCGAATGGGGACGTTTTCTTCGCACGAGAAGATGATTCTTCGTTTTATGCTTACCACTCCGATGCCGCCGTGCCGCAGGATAGTTTCCGGCCCGTGATTCAGACCTGCCCTGCGTCATTTGCACCAGGAGACACAATCCAGGTCTCCGGCACGCAGTTCAATGGGCTATCTCAAGCAACAGCCTACGGCGATGACTCCCAAACGGCGACCAATTATCCGCTGGTGCGTTTGAAAGACGCGAATTCCGGAGTCCGGTACTGCCGCACATTCAACCACAACACCACGGCTCCGGACGGTACCACCGTCGCATCCATGGGCGTGGCAACAGGAACTCTGGTGGTTACAACAAATGCCGCGATTCCCTCGGATATCGCCCCCGGTAACTACAATTTAGAGGTCGTAGCCAACGGTATCGCGTCGCAACCGTTCGCGGTAACCGTCGGCCAAAAGAGGAGCAAATGATGCGCTTAACTCCGCCCAGACATTCATCCGCGTCGCGAACGTTGTCCGCAGATAGTTGCGGCTGCGCGATGGGCGCGATCTTTCTGGGCGTGACGCTGGTCGGATCAATCGCGTGGTTTGCGTGGCACAGGCACGAATATTCGCCCGCTCACGCGGGAGTTCGAATTCTGATCCTCTCGTTCGTTGGAGCGATTCTCGGCAAGCTGGTGGGGATCGCCGTCTATCAGTTTCGCGGACGCACATTACGCGACATGGTAAATGCGATCGCGCGCCGATCCCTGCCGGCCGCACATTCGAAGTGACGGCGGGAAACATGTGTTGGGGCCTAAAGAGTGAGGAGATCCCCCGGCTCTGCCGGGGGTATTGCCACCACCGCGCCACATCTCGACTCTACCGCAGGGCCAATCCAATCCGCCGCTTGGAGTGCATCTGACAGATTCCCAGACACATAGCGACTTCCGATTACTTTTCCGCCTAGGTATCTCTCAGGTTCACTTGAGGATTGCCAAGTACATTCCTTGAGCCATACTCTTCAGCGGCGTTTTGCTCGGGGAGTGA
Source organism: Occallatibacter sp. (assembly GCA_049513195.1). Classification (GTDB taxonomy): domain Bacteria; phylum Acidobacteriota; class Terriglobia; order Terriglobales; family Acidobacteriaceae; genus Telmatobacter. The sequence goes on along the minus strand of JBEKWJ010000045.1, from coordinate 12,015 downwards.
TCTTTTCCCAACCAGCCTTGGATCTACGAAATCAGTCCGTCGGTTAATCTATATCCATTCGCATGGCATTCGCGCACAGCATCGGCAACCAAGGCTATCGTTTTGCGAATCTGCGCGAACTTCTGGCCAAAGCGACTCCAATGCGTAGCGGCGATGCGCTGGCGGGGCTGGCGGCAGGGTCTGCAGAGGAGAGAGTGGCGGCGCAGTTTGCCCTTGCCGATCTTCCTCTGGCGAAGTTTCTTTCCGAAGCGATAGTTCCCTACGAAGACGACGAGATTACTCGGCTGATCATGGATTCCCACGACAAGATCGCGTTCTCACCCATCCGTTCGCTCACCGTGGGCGAACTGCGCGACTGGCTGCTCTCCGACGACGCCACGAGTGAGCGCCTGACCGCGCTCGGGCCCGGACTCACGCCCGAGATGGCCGCTGGCGTGAGCAAGCTGATGCGGGTGCAGGACCTGATTTCGGCCTCTGCCAAGATGCGGGTTGTGACCCGCTTTCGCACGACGGTTGGACTCACCGGAAGGCTGAGCACACGCTTGCAACCCAACCATCCCACCGATGATCTGGCTGGCATTGCCGTTTCGATGCTTGACGGACTCCTTCTCGCGTCCGGCGATGCTGTGATTGGCATCAATCCCGCCGGTGACAGCGTGGCCACCACCACCCGATTGCTGCGCCTCATCGAAGCCTTGCGCAATCGCTTCCAGATTCCGGTGCAGAGCTGCGTACTGGCGCACATCACCACGCAACTGGCCTCGCTCCAAGAAGGAGCTCCCGTCGACCTGCTCTTTCAGTCCATCGCCGGAACCGAGGCGGCCAACCGCAGTTTTGGCATTAACCTGGCGCTGCTCGACGAGGCGTATCAGGCGGGGCAATCGCTGTGCCGGGGAGCAGTCTGCGCCGATGGCAGCATTGGCAACAATATCATGTACTTTGAGACCGGCCAGGGATCCGCGCTCTCGGCCAACGCGCATCACGGCGTGGACCAGCAGACTCTGGAGGCGCGCGCTTATGCCGTGGCTCGCCGCTACCGGCCCATGTTGGTGAATACCGTGGTAGGTTTTATCGGTCCCGAGTATCTCTACGACGGCAAGCAGATTGCCCGCGCCGGTCTGGAAGATCACTTTTGCGGTAAGCTGCTCGGGCTGCCCATGGGCTGCGACGTCTGTTATACCAACCATGCCGAGGCCGACCAGGACGACATGGATACGCTGCTTACTCTGCTGGGTGCTGCTGGAGTCAACTACATCATGGGCGTACCCGGCGCCGACGACGTAATGCTCCACTATCAAAGCACCAGCTTCCATGACGCGCTCTATCTGCGTCGGGTGCTGGGGCTTCGAGCCGCGCCGGAGTTTGAGCAGTGGCTGGCTGGCGACGGCTTCCATCGCCTGGCATTGGAAGCCGAGCATCCGGAAAGGCTGCTCTCATGAGCGAGCCCAGTAGGGATCCCACGAGCGAGATTGCCCGTCAACCTGCCGGCCTTGGCGCGCGACTGCGCGCGCTGACTCCTGCACGCGTGGCCCTGGGTCGAACCGGAGTCAGCCAGCAAACTACGGACCTTTTGGACTTTCAACGTGCGCACGCACAAGCACGTGATGCCGTACATGCACGCTTGGAATCTGCCTCTCTGGCGGCGGAGCTTGCAGTGATCACAGGCGCGCAAGTACTTCTTTTGCACTCGGCGGCCAAGGACCGAGCAACCTATCTACAGCGACCGGATCTGGGCCGCAAGCTGGACGACGCCAGCCGAACGAGCTTGCTTGCCGGATTGCAAGCGGACGCGTGGGATCTGTCGTTGATCGTTGCCGACGGCCTGTCGGCGACTGCCGTCGAGCGGCATGTTTCCCCGCTCCTTCAGCAACTGCTACCGCTGCTAGCGGGCTGGCGGCAGGCGCCTCTGGTCGTGGTGGAACAGGGGCGAGTCGCGATAGGGGACGAGATAGGCTCGGCGCTCGGCGCGCAACTGTCGGTTGTCCTCATCGGAGAACGCCCTGGACTTAGTTCTCCCGATTCGCTGGGAGCTTATATTACTTGGAATCCTGGTCCCGGTCGCCGCGATGCCGAACGCAACTGCATCTCCAACATTCGCACCGGAGGGTTGACCTACGTCGAGGCCGCCGCTCAATTGCACTTCTATCTGACCGAAGCGCGTCGCCGCCGGCTTACGGGCATCAGCTTGAAGGATGATTCACACACTCTGAATTAGAGCTTGCAGCGTATCAACTGTTTGTTCGCAGAAAGGACTAGCCCGCAATCAAAGGTCCGGCACCGATTCAGTGCAAGGAAACGTGATCCCGGCGGCCAGCGGCGCGAAAAATTATGTTTACGCCGGTGGCGGGGCGGACTCAGGTCGGTCATTTCGGTCGTGAACAAAAAGCCCTCTCCCCGGTCAATCGGAGAGAGGGCCTTTTAACGCCGTAACGCGAATTAGTCGTCGTCGTCGACTTTGGCAGGCGCAGCTTTGTTGAACGCGCTCGCCGGGAGAACCTTTTTCTCGCCGGGGAAGGGGCGCGTGTAGTTGGTGGCTTCGTACCAGATAAGGTGGTTGACGGTGTTCGGATCTTCAGAGTCCGGCTTTTGGTATTTGCCAGCGAAGATCTCCACCTTCTTCTTCATCCAGCCAACCCGCAGAGCCTTAATTGCAGAGCTCTCGGCCACGATGGTCTGAGGCTTGACCGCAACTGAAGCGCTCGCGCCCGGGATGGCGGTCTGAGTCGGAGTCTGGCTAACTCCCGTAGTCAGCGGGATCCCGTTCGGCACATGCGTCCACGGCTTGAAGTTATCCGCTGGCGGGTCGTCGATGAAGGCAGTCCGCATCGGCGCGGCCCACAGGTCGAACTGGTTCATCGGCGTCAGGCCGAGAATCTGCTCGATCGTGCGGGTCAGGTTGACCTGCGTGTAGAAGGTGCTATCGGTAATTCCGCCCTGCAGGACGTATGGGCTGACGACGTAGCCCGGGCTGCGGTGACCATCGACGTGGTCAACGCCCGTCTGCGCGTCGTCTTCTTCGATGAAGATCGCCGAATCCTTCCATATTGAGCTGTGGCTGATGGCGTCGACAAAGCGGCCAAGGGCCAGGTCGTTATCGGCCTGCATGGCCTGCGCGGTCGGCGGGCCGCCGGTGTGGTCAGAGCTGATCCAGATCATCTCCAACTGCGGTACTGCTCCGGCATTCACGTCCTTCTGGAAATCCTCATTCCAAATGTCGAAACGGAATTGATCGGGAATGCCCAGATCGAACTGCGGGTAGTTCTGGACCGTGTTGTTGATCAGGTTCGGGAGCGGAGAGTGCGAGGCGACGGTGTTGTAGTTGTAGAGTTGCTTCTCGGCGCCAGACTCATAAGCCTGCACGTCGTTGTAGAAGTCGATCCAGAGCGGCTCGCAGCTGCCTGAAAAAATGAACGGCAACGGAGTGGGAGGCGTGGTACCCGGATAGAGGTTAGTCGGGGTGCAGCCCTGCGGCGGGTTGAAAGTGTTGTACTCGATGTATTCGCCGTAGTTCTTGAACGAAACGCCTTGCTTTGCAGCTTGATCCCACAAGTGGCCCTTCTTCTGGTAGGCAATCGCATCGCCGCCGTTGGAGGGGTAGTCGCGGAGCCAGTCTGGCGACTGGATGTCGTCGCTGTACGGCGCCATGGCCTGCACGATCCAGTTGTGACCGTCGGCCGACTGCCGGCTGGGATCGTAGAAATTATCGAAGAGCGGGAAGCGCTTCACCAGTTCGTGCGCGTTTGGTGTGACGCTGCCGAAGGTTGCATTATCGCCGAAGACTGCCAGGGAGGCGTCGCCATTGCCGGTGGACACGTCGCCCAGGATTTGGTCGTAGGTTCGGTTTTCACGAATGATCAGGAAGACGTGCTTGATCTTCGACGGATCACCGATCCTGTTCGGGATGGCCTGCGGCTTGGCATGGCGGTTACCGCCTGCGGCCGAGAAGATGTCTTCCGCCAGATCCCAGTGGTTATTCCGGAAGACCTGTTCCGTCAGAGACCACAAAGCGGAGGAACTCGGCACCGGCACGATGCTGACAGTGCCAAGGTCCTGGTGGGTTTCGAGGCCGGTCACACCAAATTCGGATGTTTCCGAATCTGCTGTCAGGGGCGCGTCGGGCACGGTTCCCGCGAAGGGATTCGGGTTGCCGGTTGTCCCCCAGCCCTTGTCGTTGGCAATCAGCAGGACTTTGTCAGCTGTGTCCAGCACAACCGAGGCCGGCGCATACCCGACCGGGATCAGGCCCAGAATGGGGTTCCATCCCCAATGATTGAGATCGACCACATCGATCGCGTTGGCATTGTAGAGCGCGACGTAAGCAATGTTGTTCTTTTCATCGACGGCGATCGAGTTCGGGCCCGCGCCGTAAGCCGAGCCTTCCCCGGGCACTCCGATCGGCAGCCCAAGGTTGATCTCCCGCTCCACTTTGTTGGTGTTCGTGTCGATTACGCTGAGGGTGTCGCTATAGGTATTGGCAACCAGCAGCCTCTTGCCCCAAAGGGCCATACCGGTCGGGTGCAGGCCGGTCTCGATACTGCCCGTCACCTTAAACGAGGCCAGGTCCACCACGGAAACGGTGCCTGTGGACGTGGAGCCGGTGGGAAACGCGGCAACAACTGGGGTACCGTTGGAGTATCCCTGGAAGTCCTTCTCCTTAGCAATCCGACCGGCTTCGTTCGAGACGTAGGCGGTCTTGCCATCCGGCGAGATCACCACGCTGTGCGGGACGTTGCCCACGCGGACCTCCGCGCCCTCGACCGGTGTCGACGCGGTCAGGTCGATCTTGGTCAGCGTGTTGTTGTTGTCCAGCACTACGTAAGCGGTCTTGGCATCCGACGAGACCGCAATGCCGGTGGGATAGGACGTCAATACCTCATTTGAGAAAGCCGAAACTGAGTAGCCGCATGGAATCAGGAAGCTGCCGTTGGTTCCTCCAGGGCTGTTCGGGAAGCAGGTGACGGTGGTCTGATGGAGGGTGGCGTCGACGTCCATCGCAACGCTGACGTGGGCGTAGTCCGAGAGCATTCCTGTCGTCGGGCTGACGCTGGCGATGCCAACGAAGCCTCCCTGTTTAAAGCTGCCATCGAAGGTGTTGCCGTCCTGGCTGAACAGCAGGTACTTGCCGTCCGGCGTATAGGTGATGCCGAGGTTGCTGCCGTCTGGATCCTTGCCCCCGATCGCCGGTTCGTAGGTCTGTAGAATGGCGCCGGTTTGGGTGTTGAAGACCTCGACGGCTTTACCATTGGACCCCGACGTACCCATGACTAGGACGGCGGCGGTGTGGTTGCCCGTGGGATTCAGAGCGATGGCCTTGGCGCGGACCCGAATACCCAGGTTGACCTGGGTGCCAGCGGGGGCGATGATTGTGCCGTCGCTGACGACGAAAGTGCCGTTCGTCTGAGGGCCAACCTGGTAGGTCGGGAAGGGCACGGACTGCGCAAGCGCCGAAACGCCCAGCCCCCCCGCCAGCAGACCGGCGAGCAGGCCCAAACGGTTGATCCGAGAGTGTTCTTGATAAATCTTTCGCGACATAATATTGTCCTCCTTGGGGTTTTCATCACGTAAACCGGAATCGGCCAAGCAACTTGGCCCGAGAAATCAGACATAAGACAGGCGGATGCCCGCTCTTCGCTTGCAGAAGATGACGCAGAAGCAGAGTAGCGCCAACGACACAAGTCTAGAACCGCCAAAATGACACGGGGATGACGCAAAGATTACAGTTTTGTCATCGCATTACGGCAGTGTGAACGCGCACGATGACAAGCCTTCCGCGTCCAGGCTTCGCATCTTTCCGGTGAACTGCAACGTCATCGATTCCAGTCGTCCCATGGAGATCAATATTTAACAGAGCCTTTACTTGGGCGTGATCTGCATACAACAAAACAAGATTACAAAATTGTCATTGAAGAAATTCGAAACGCCCTTCGCGAGTTGTGCCGAAGCTTTGACGTCATCAAGCGCAATCGAGCCTCGCACATGCGGCAGCGATTGAAAGCCCGCTCCAGGTGAAGACGATGTGGTTCTCCCCCTGCAGCCGGGAAACTGAGCAGTTGTTCCCAACTGCCACAACTTGAAGATCAAGATTGCGGTTCCGATGCGCGCTACGAGCGGCGCCACGACGTGGAATCTCTCATTTCGCTCGGCTATCTATTGTTTCCCTTGGGGAGGAGCCATGCATCGCCTGAAGAAGCAAAGTTTTTTCGCTAAAAACTCCGCCGCGATTCGACGCCTTCGCGTTTCGATTGGATTGAGCGTGCTGTTCTTCCTTGCCAGCTTGTGTGCCGCACAGGTGGATCGCAGCGGATTGACTGGCACGGTCTCTGATCCGTCGGGCCTGCGGCTGGCGGAGACGCGCATTACGGCTGAGCAGACCTCTACCCGGTTGCGGCGCGAAACCATTTCGGATTCGACTGGAAGCTACGATATTGCCGAACTGCCTGTGGGAAGATACACAGTCACCTTCGAACACTCCGGATTCCGAACTCTGAAGTTCGTCGACGTGGAACAGATGATTGGGAGGACGCATACTCTCGATGCGATCATGAAGGTTGCAGGCGGCGTCGAGACGGTCGAGGTTTCTCTCGGCTCGGCGGTGCTGGACCGCAGCACAAGCGCGGTGACGGGCCTGACCGAGAAAACACAGGCGGAAGAGTTGCCGCTGAACGGACGCAACTGGTCGCAGTTGACGGCATTCGTCCCCGGCGCCATCGACACAGGTGGAAGCAACCAGAGGTCGGTCCGGTTCGCCGGACGGGGCCTCGACGACAGCAACTTCACCTATGACGGCGTTGACGCAACCAACATCGTGAATCAGACCCAGCGAGCCTGGGTGCGGCTCGCCATTCCGCTGGACGCGATCGCGGAGTTTCGAGTCGATTCGCTGATGGCAACCGCCGAAGAAGGCGCGACGGGTGGCGCTCAACTGGACGTCACCTCGCCTTCGGGTACAAACCGCCTCCAGGGACGCCTGTTTGAGTACTTGCGCAATGACATTTTTGACGCGCCCGAGCCCTTCTGGGCTTCCAACGGCGAAACGCAGCAACCGCTTCGTTTGAATCAATTCGGCGGATCGCTGGGCGGAGCCATTGTGCACGACAAGACCTACTTCTTCCTCGCTTCTGAAGCCTACCGGCAAGTCTGGGGCTATCCGGTCAGCGGCGACGTGCCAAGTGCGGCGCTCATTGCAACAGTTCCGAGCTCATCGCCGGTTTATGGGATCATGAACGCCTACCCAGGAGCAGGTCCAAGAACGATTCTGGCGCCAACCAGCGATCCAAACATTGACCTGCTGACTTGCTCCTGCACGCAAGTGGTCAACGAGAACTCGGCGATGCTGCGACTCGACGAGCATTTTTCAGCCAAGACCACCGGCTTCATGCGTTTCAATTACGACCGGTCGGTCGATACACAACCGCTTTCGGCTGCCGCGACGGACTTGCAGCAGAGAGTGTCAACGCCGGTCAATGGCGCACTCGAACTGCTACACATCTTCAGTTCGGCTCTGGCGAATGAGGCCAAGTTTGGATTCAATCGCTCCACCTCCAACAGCTACAACTACAGTAAATCCGGGGCCATTTATCAGATTGCGATTTCCACGGGGCCGGGGCCGGGATTTGTCACGCAAAACTACAATTACGACAGCATCTACGTGGGCAACACATTCTCCGGGATCGACAATCTTACCTGGATACATGGCCGGCAAACGTTCAAAGCCGGAGCGGAAATACGCCACATTCAATTGAATCAGGACTACGGGGAACACGGGAAAGTTACCTTCTCCTCGGTGGAGAACCTGGCGGCGAATCTGGTGAAAAGCGCAAGTCTGACCGGTGCTCTGCCGGTCAACGGATTGCGCAAGAACGATATCATTGGCTACGCTCAGGACGAGTTCAAGGTGCGGCTCAATCTCACACTGAACCTCGGAGTGCGATACACCGTCTTCCAGATCTTCAACGAGGCGAACGGGAAGGCCAACCCCTTCGATTTCGACAGCTGCGGGGCTCAGGGATTCTGCGGCGTGGGCGCCAGCTTCGGCCAGCAAAACTATGGCGATCTCGATCCCCGCGTGGGTTTGGCCTGGTCGCCTCACAAGGACGGCAAAACGGTTGTTCACGCCGGATTCGGAACCTACCACGAAGATGGCCAGCTGGACGATCAGAATCTGCCCGCCAAGAACGAAGTGCCCTCTTACTCGGTGAAAAGCACCAACAGCCTGCAGGTGACCTATCCGGTCGACCCGTTTTTTACCGGACCCGGAACCATCTCACCGAATGCCGAACAACGGGACCGCAAAGACTCCTATGTTGAGCAGTGGGATCTGTCCATACAACGGGAATTGCCTGCGAACTTCGTGAGCACGGTCTCGTACCTGGGAAGCCACGGCGTGCATCTGCTGGATACAAACGTGGTGAACCTGATTAATCCGGCCACGGGGGTTGCGCAATATCCGGCCTTCGCTCCCGCCATCGGCTGGCGCGGCTCCGTTGGCATGAGTTCGTACAACGGTCTCTCCGTGTCGCTGCGTCGGCCCTTCTCGAAAGGGCTCCTGGTGGCAGCAAATTACGCGTATACGCATGAGATTGACAACGGCTCCAACGGCAGCGGCGATGGGGATGAGTTGTCGCCGCAAAATCCAGTGTGCCTGGCCTGTGATCGCGCCAGCGGCGCCTGGGACGCACGCCATGTGGCCAATGGCAACGCGGTCTATCAGCTCCCCTTCGGCCAGGGCAAGCCAATGCTGAAGGAGCGCGGCATTGCCGGCTCTATCGCAGGTTACTGGGAAGTGACCACGACGGCGCTGGCTCGAACCGGCTTTCCGGTCAATGTGCTTTTGCCCAGCAGCTACACCGCGCCGGATGGGAACTCTGGCACTCAGCGTCCCGACTTGGTGCCGGGCGTTTCTCTCATTCCGCCCGGGGGCCGGAAGGTCGCGCAGTGGGTCAATCCCGCTGCCTTTGCCTATCCAGCAGGAGAGTTCGGCACCGTGCCGCGTAATTTCATTCGCGGGCCCGGCACGTGGCAGATCGATCTCGGGGCCGACAAGACGATTCCGTTGCGGGAAGGTGCGAAGATTCAATTCCGCGCCGAGTTCTACAACATCTTCAATCATCCGCAATTGGGTCAGCCGCAGGCCACATGTGACCTGACATCTCCATCTCAAACGGGATGTCCGACGGGCTTCGGCAGCATCGTCAATACGGTGAACTTGAACACGGCCATCGTATCGCCAATCACCCCGGTGGGCTCGGGAACTCCGCGCGAGATGCAGTTCGCTTTGCGGTTTGAGTTCTGATTCCTACTAGCGGATCAGCGAGCGTCCGAAGGTCGAAAAGCAGACTTGTTTCCTTTGCCAAATCCAAGTGATCTGTATCGATAGCAAATACAAGTTTGTAAAGGAGGGTTACAAATGAAAATCTTGGTCATCGAAGACGAAGTCAAAACTGCCAAGTTTCTCAAGAAAGGACTCAGCGAAGCCGGTTACGTCGTCGACGTAGCTGACAACGGCATCGAAGGCCTGCATCTAGCTCAGGAGGTTGATTTCGACCTCGTGATTCTCGACGTGATGCTTCCGGCACTGAACGGGTGGCGGGTGCTTGCAAGGCTGCGCGAGGCGAGTCGAAAATCACTGGTTCTCATGCTTACAGCGCGCGACTCCGTGCATGAACGCGTTCGTGGGTTCGAGTTAGGAGCCGACGACTACCTGGTAAAGCCGTTCGCATTCTCTGAACTGCTGGCCCGGGTGCGCTCCTTGTTCCGCCGTTCAACGCCGCGTCCGCAGGAGACCCTGCGCATGGCCGATCTTGAGATTGACTTGTTGCGCCAGCGGGCGACACGTGCCGGCCAGAAGATTGAGTTGACTTCCAAGGAGTTTCTTCTCCTGTCGCTGCTGGCGCGCCGTGCCGGCGAGGTGCTGTCCAGGACAATGATCGCCGAATCGGTTTGGGATATGAACTTCGACAGTGACACGAACGTTGTGGACGTCAACGTGCGCAGGTTGCGCAGCAAAGTGGACGACCCTTTCTCCCTCAAACTGATTCGCACTGTGCGTGGTGCCGGCTATGTCCTTGAATCAGAAACATAGCTCGCCGGCCGCACCACGGCTGCGCAACACTCTGGCATTCCGGATGACGGCCGCCTACTCGCTCGGTGGCCTGTTGCTGTTGCTGCTGGCCACAGCCAGCCTCTACGTCGTTCTGCGGATCGAATTGGAAAGAAGCACAGAACTGTTTCTCGCCGACAAGCTGCACGTGCTGCGCTCCATGCTCAGCGAGCGCCCAAACGATGAAGATGCGCTGCGTGAAGAGATTGAACTAGAGTCCGCCGCGCGCCGCTACCAGCAGTTCTACATTCGCCTTCTCGACGAACATGCCACGCCCATCCTTACGACACCCGGCATGGCCGAAAAGGTGGACCTCGCAGAGCTTGCGAGCCGAACCCGCGGCCGCTCCGAGCGACCGACTGCGATGGTGGGCAGACAGGGGCAACCATTCCGAGTCACAAGCGCTGCGGTCGCCGTCGGCGAGCCGCCGACTCACGACGACACGGTTCAAATCGCCATCGACGTCTCACAGGAAGAGGAACTGCTGACGCGCTATCGGCTGTGGTTCTGGGGCATTCTGCTGGCGACGTCGGTACTCTTCCCACTGGTGGGATACCGGATTGCGCGGCACGGCATTCGGCCCGTCGAAGAGATCGCCGCAACTGCACGAAGAATCACGTCAACAAATCTGCGCGAACGCATCGGGTCGGAAGGCTATCCGTCGGAGCTTGCGTCTCTGGCTGGGACGTTCAATGAAATGCTGGAGCGGCTAGAAGAATCCTTCGAGCGCATATCGAGGTTCACGGCCGACATCGCGCACGATCTGCGCACGCCGGTCAATAATATCCGCGGAGAAGCCGAAGTGGCTCTCGCCCGTTCACGGACAATCGACGAGTACCGAGAGGTGCTGGAGTCTTCGCTGGAAGAAGCTGTCCGGCTTTCCGAGTTGATCGGCGATCTTCTGTTTCTGGCCCGCGCTGAGAGTCCCTCAACCGACTTGCATCGCGAGAACGTGAACATCGGCGAGTTGCTGACCACAGTTCGCGACTACTACGAAGCCTCCGCGACCGACGCGAACATATCGCTTGTCGTGGACCATGGGGCCGAGCCGCTCAACGCGGACCTGGATCGCTCACTGATGCTGCGGGCGGTCAGCAACCTGGTTTCGAACGCCATTGCACATACGCCGCCGGGAGGAACTGTAACGCTGGCAGCGACCAACGACCACGCCGGAATTCGCATCGAGGTCTCCGACACCGGCACTGGCATTCCTTCTGAAGCGCTGCCCAGAGTATTCGATCGCTTCTTTCGCGTCGATCCGTCGCGCTCCAAGGCATCGGGTGGCTCAGGTTTGGGCCTGGCTATCGTGCAGAGCATCCTGACGCTTCACGGCGGCAGCGCGGAGATCACCAGTCAGCTTGGTCATGGAACTCACGTCACACTGCGCGTGCCGGCCCTCGCAGTGGGATGACAAAACTGTAATTCTTGCGTCACGCCGGCATCCGCTCTTGTTGTTTTTTCGGCGATACGTGCTCGTGGCCGTTGTTCAAGGCCCATTCGCGGGATAGATCCTCAAAAACGCCGTTTGGGGTCAGGAGTGATTCTCTACATAATCAAGAAACCGCATAATGCATTGAAAATAAACAGCTTAGTAAAAGTATTTACATCAAATCAGCGAGATCCGCCCGTTAAGCTTTCACCTAACCATCAACGGCCGTCAAAACTTTCATTTGAGCTGGACTCGAACTTTCATTTGTTTGGCCTTTCCCGCATTCAAGTTATTGATTTTATTCAATAACGACTTTCACGCTTGGTATCATCGCACAAGCTGTGGGGCCAGGGCGCACGCATCTTCTTCATTTCGGTTACAGAAAATAACCTCCCATCGGCGCACAATCAAAGCATGAACCACGACGACAGGCGCGGGCCGTTACTGTTCCCTGTTCCCTATTCCCTATTGCCTGCTTTATACCCCC
>JBEKWJ010000044.1:0-38684 GCA_049513195.1 Occallatibacter sp. | reverse complement strand
CGCGCACATTGAGGATTTTTCCTGAAACTGAGTTTCATTCAGTAATGACGCGGGTATTCTTCACTTTCATCGCTTCGTTTTCTTCTCCAGCTGCGTAATTATCTGCACGAATAAAAAATATTTTAGGGGGGGGTGGGGGGGTACGCGAGGGAGCAGGGAGCAGGGAACAGGGAACAGTAACAGCCCGCGCCTGTCGTCGTGGTTCATGCTTTGATTGTGCGCCGATGGGAGGTTATTTTCTGTAACCGAAATGAAGGAGATGCGTTTGCCCTGATCACGCAACGTCTCATCGGTCCCCGGCTGGCGGTCGAGTCCCTATCGTTGATGCTCTATTGAAGAGAAAATGCGGCTCGATAAGATCTTTTTTTGTCTCATCAATCCATCGGCAGATTCCCTGACAGAATGTCCTCAGGCGTGAGACCGCGCTGACGCAGGGTGCGCAGGCTCAGCGCATCGTGGCGCTTGGCCAGGCGACGGCCGTTGCTATCCACAGTCAGGCGGCAATGGAACCAGCCCGGATTCTCGAAGTTCAGCGCGCGGTTGAGCAGAATTTGCCGCGCTGTGGACTTGAGCAGATCCTCGCCGCGCACTACTTCCGTGATTTTCATGGCCGCGTCATCCGCCACGCAGGCGAGCTGGTAACTCGGACCGCCGTCGCGCCGCCAAACCACAAAGTCGCCAAAGTCGCGGCCCGCCACAAACCGCTGCGGACCAAGATTTCGATCCTCGAACTCGATCACTTCTCCGTCAGGAACACGAAAACGCCAGTTGAAGTTGCCCGGCACTTCAATCTCGTTCGTCGCGGAATTGAGTTGCGGCGAAATGTCGCCCGCAAGCTTGCGGCAGGTGCCAGGATAGACAGGCTCATCATCCAGAGGATCGAACTCACCTGAGTTGTTGGCGCCCGGCGAAAAGCTTTCATGGGGCGCGCTGAGTGCAGCTTCCAGATCTTTGCGCGAGCAGCGGCAGGCGAAAAGAAAGCCACTCCGCAGCAGCTTGCGCCATGCAGCCAAATACATATCCAGTCGCTGACTTTGCGCATAGGGGGCATAAGGCCCGCCTACGTCCGAGCCTTCTTGCCATCGAATTCCCAGCCAGCGCAGGTCTTCAAACGCGGCCTCGGCATAGGCGGGCCGGCTGCGATCCGGGTCGAGGTCTTCCATGCGCATCACGAGCGTGCCGGCCGCGGCGATGGCACGGTGATAGGCCGTCCAGAAGGTGCGCGCGTGACCCACGTGCAAATAGCCCGTAGGCGATGGGGCAAGACGCCCGCGATAACTCGACACCGTCGACGAAATCAAACTGGCCATGCTGGATATTAGTGTAGCCAGCACAGCCAGAGCTGTTACTAAAAAAGTTGCCCCAGCTCTCACGAGAACTGGGGCAACCCGTTGGCGACTAAGACTGCTGTGCGAAGCCTGCGCCTTAGTTAGTTAATGATCACCACGTTCATGCTCCACGGGGCGAGAGTAAGAGTCAGCGGAAAACTCTGTGCGCCCATATCGGTGGTGGTTGGCGCTGCCCAGGTGTTGGTTCCCGCCGGGTCCGCTGGAGTTCCCGTTGGCGAACCGGATAGGTCATAGATGGCTTTGTCGTAGGTGATGACTTTAACGTCTGTGGAGCTTGTTTCCACCGACAACTTGATCGAGACCGGCTCGCTGCTAGTTTCATTGCGATTGAAAAGCACCAGCGCCGTGCCGCCGCTATGGGTTGCCGCATACGCTACCACATCCGTGGTATCGCCGGTCACGCTCGCAGTCAGCACATTGGCGCCGCTCACGGCCACGTTGCTGAAAAGCTGAAACGCTCGCGCTGTGGGAAGCAGGGTTCCCGTCGGCAGAGTTGCTCCCTCGCAACTGGATTCCGAAGGCCCATCGGCAAATACCATGTAGCCGCCAAAGTCCTGCCAGCCATAGACGTCCGTCTGGTAAGAAAGACCAGCGGTGTCAAAATTTGCGTATTGCAGGGTTCCATTGCCAAGCGTCTGATACGAAGTTGTATCGTCGCAACCACCGAAGCCAATCCACCAGGTGGCGCGCGAGACTCCGGCGTTCATCATTTCGCCCAATACCTGGCCAGCAAACAGAGCTTGGGTAATCGATGACGATTGCCGACCGGGAAGAGTGTAGACCGAGCCCATCTCCCCGACATAAATAGGCGTGCCCGAATGACCTGCCGTCGCCAGTTCCGCCTTGATCGTGTTGATGTTCGTGGTGAGTGCCTGCGCATCCGTCTGGATCAAGGTGGTATCGTTTTCACTTCCCGGACCTTGGGGATAGTAGTGGTACTCGACGAAATCATAGGAAGCGTTGGCCAGAACGGTCGGATCCCATGCCGGGTTGTTCCCTGGGTTCACGACGACGCCCACCTGTGTGTTGGGAGAGGCAGCCTTGATGAGGGCGTAGTAGCCGCTGCTCCCCGCCACGGCAGCCGCGTAGGTTGCCGCGTTGTTAGGAAGGGTGTGCAGGTCTGTCTCCCAGCTTCCATACTCCTCATTGCCCACCGTCATGTGACTCACCGTGATGCCATCGGCTAGCGCGGCCGTAACCCACGCGACAGCCTCGCTCGGTTGGCCGGGCCCGGTGCAAGCAGGGTTAGTGCCATAGTCGGCGGTTAGGGCAAGGTCATAGCTGCCGCCCTGCACGATGCCGGTGACGAACTGCGCGAAGGTGTTGTAGCCGCCCCAGGAGGTGGTTCCATCTGGAACCCCGCTTGAGTTGTTATGGCACATGTAAGGCAGACTGGGATTGGACGAGCTGTTGGGCGTCTGCCAGTGATATTCGTCAGACCATGAGCCACCTGGCCAGCGAATGGACTGTATGCCAGCCTGCGCGAAGGCAGCATTGACAGCCGTCGCATTGCCTACCACGTCGTACCACGCGGCAAGATTCATGCCGAGAATCTTAGGGTTCACGGCCGGGCCAGTGCTCGACTGGTTCACCGTAACTGTGGCTGTCGGCGTGATCGCAAAGCCTGCCGTGACCGTCTTATTGGCGCTCATTGTCACGTTGCAGGTTACAGTAGTCGTTGTCGTGCAACCGGTCCACGAAGAGAAGAGATTGCCTCCTGACGAGGCCGGAGCCGTCAAGATAACAGCGGCGCCCGAGTTGTAGGTGCGGGTAAAGCTGGTGCTTCCGTTTGCCGCGCTGTTGTTGTCTGCCGGAGAGACGGTGATCGCCACGCCGCTGGCCGGGTTGGTTGAATTCACCGTCAACACATAAGTCGAAATAACCGGGACCGTGTAATTGGCCGTGACCGTTGTGTTAGTGCCCAGCGTCACATTGCAGGTTACAGTAGTCGTTGTCGTGCAACCGGTCCACGAGGAGAAAGTGTTGCTTCCAGACATCGCTGGAGCCGTCAGTATGATCGAAGTCCCTGCGTTGTAGGTGCGCGTAAAACTGGTGCTTCCGTTTGCCGCGCTATTGTTGTCCGCCGGAGAAACGGTAATCGCCACGCCACTGGCCGGGCCCGTCGAGTTCACAGTCAGCATATAAGTTGTTGTCGGTGGGGGGGTGGAGGAACCCCCTCCGCAAGCCGTCATGAACAGGCTCAGCCCGATTCCGGCACTAACCGCCACTTCCCGCCACGAACTAATCATCACGATACCCCATCCCTTCAATTGTGCCGCTCTTGCCAGTCTGCTCCGAGGCCGCTTCCGGATTAAGCGGTGCCACATCAATATAACGAGCCCTGTGAATACTGATAACGCTATCATCTTAAATCACAAATTGAGCGCGGGCCAGCGGAATTATTCGCTGCGAAAGCTCGCGGGGAGACGAGTGCTCCGCTCAAAACAGCTCCGGAATCGTGTGGAAAGAGATGCGTGTGGGCGCCGCCTTGAAGGCGGTCAGCATGGTGGCCGGCGCCAGCGTGCTCAGGCCATACTTGTTGTTCAGCGCGTCCATGGCCGCTAGCAGGCGCGTGTGGCTTTGCTCCTCCTCCGATCCATCAAAGAGGTTCAGCGTGTGCAGGCTGTCGGGAACCAGGCCGTTCAGATGCACGCCGATAAAGTATGGGTGTTCAAACTGCGCCCCGGTAGGCCGCGAAGCCCACAAGCGGCTCAGCGCGGCAATCAGCGTCAGATTGTCCTGACATTCGCTCAGGCGCAACTCGGCCTTCCATCCTCGGGCGGGCACGCCATAAGTACTCACGGGTTTTTTCTCGCCGCGCGGCACGGCGAAGCCGATAGCCAGGCCGATGCTGCTTGCCCACAATCCCCCCGCGCGCAACCGCATCGCCGCCTTGTGCAGCAGCTTGTGCGCTACCGCCCAGGCCTTCTCCGGCGTGCGCATCTCCGGCCCGAGCACGTGCTGATGGCTGATTGACTTGAGGTGCTCGGTTTCTTCCATGTCGAAGTCCTCGCCCTTCAGCCAATGCCAAAGCCGCTCGCCCCACACCGAGCCCCACAACTCGCCGGCCTGCTCGCAGTCAAGCGCCAGCAGTTGATCCATGGTTTGAATCCCCTTCTCGTTAAGCCGTTTCTCCGTCTGCGCGCCGATGCCGGGCAGGCTGCGGAGCGTAAGCTGCCGCAGCGCCTCCGGAAGAATGTCGGGAGTCAGCGCCACCAGGCCGTCGGGCTTTTCCATGTCGCTGGCCACCTTGGCTAGGTAGCGATTGGTGGCGAGGCCCACCGAACTGCGAATCATGGGGCCGACGCGTTCCAGAATGCGCGCCTTCACCTGCCGTCCCAGCGCCATCGCAGCCAAAAGTGGCCGCTCCCGGCCCATCAGCCGACAGGCCATCTCGTCGATCGAAGACACCGCCGTCACCGGCAGGCAGCTCTCTACGGCCTCGACAATGCGGCGGTGGTATTCGACATAAAGCTCGTGCCGTCCTTCCACCAGCACCAGCCCGGGGCACATCCGTTTGGCGTCCGCAACAATGGTGCCAGTCTTCACGCCAAAGGCCTTTGCCTCGTAACTGGCCGCTATGCAGCAAGTTGTGTCGGCCATCATCGGGACAATACCCACCGGCCGACCGCGCAACTCAGGCCGCGCATCCTGCTCCACCGAGGCAAAATAGGAGTTCATATCGACGAACAGCCAATTCAGAAGCGGACCGCTCTCTGCGCCACCCAGGGCTTGCTTTGGGCCCCGGGAGTCTTCAGAACCACTGGCCGGCGGAGGATTGGAAACAGGCTCCATACGGCTTCTATATTCGCTCTTTATTCGCTAGTTAGCAAGCGGAATATCAATTCCTTGCAGGAAGTTCACCGAGGAAACCCTTGCAGCGGGAATTGCCGCGATTAAAAAACTCAAAATCCTTTGATCAAACGTATAACCTCTGCCACGGTTTTAGGCGTCTAATGGTAGGGAGCTTGAGTATGCAGAGCTTTCTCCATTGGATTGCGACCGGTGATAACCTTCTCGCCGCTATGGTGACGGCTTGCGTAGCCGTACTGGTGGTTTGTTGTCTGGAGTGTTCGAAATGCCCCAGCCGCGACGAGGACGATATTTTTCGCCGTCGTCGCTTCTGATGTCCCTCACCAAACGAATCGTCCCTCACTCGACCCCCGGTTTCAAGTACTCCTCAAAGTGCGCCAGAATGCGGTTGAACAACTCCGTGCGCACATCCGCGCCGGTAATCGAGTGAGTTTTGCGCGGATAGAGTTGCAGGTCATACGGAATCTCAGCTTCAATCAACTTCTGCACAAACTGCACTGAGTTTTCCATATGCACATTGTCATCGCCGGTTCCATGCGCCAGCAAGATGCGTCCCTTCAAGTTAGCCGCTGAGTTACTGACGGAAAACTTCTTGTAATCCTCCGCAAACTCCGCCGGCTGACCCATGTAGCGCTCGGTATAAATGGAGTCATAGTTGCGCCAGTCGGTCACCGGTGCCACCGCAACTCCTGCGCGAAAGCGGTCCGAGTGCGACATTGCATAAAGCGTGAAGCTACCGCCCCAACTCCATCCCCACCAGCCAAGCCGCTTCGCATCGAGTTGCGGAAACTGAGCCAGCGCTGCGTCCATTGCTGTAAGTTGATCTTCTAACTGCACTGCGCCGAAGTTATGATAAGCCGCCTGGGCAAATGCGCGTCCGCGTCCGCCCATGCCACGATTGTCAGTATGGAGCACGGCAAATCCATGCTGAGTGAGTAACTCATCGAAAAGCAAACGTTCGTCCCAGCGATTGATTACTGCCGGAGCGCCCGGCCCGCCGTAGGGATTCACAATCAGCGGCACAGAGGCGGCCGCGGTCCCTTCAGGAAGCAGTAGCGTGGCAAACAGCATCGTCCCGTCATGCGCCTTTACCTCAAGTTGCTCCGGCGCGCGCAGGCGGTAAGGCTTCAGCTCCCAACTTGTCCAAATGACATTGCAACTACCAGGCTGGGCGCATAGTCTGAATGTCGGCGGCTCCATGCGTGCCGATTGCTTGTCAACAAACGCGCTGCCCCTGGGAGCGAAGTTACCGGCATGAGTGCCCGTGCCTGTGCTCAACTGCTTCCGCTCGCCATTGAAGGTCACCTGCCATAACTGCTGATCGAGCGCGCTGCCCTCATTCGACGCATAGTTAATAAGCTTGTCCGCCGTATCTACGCGCAAAACTTCGCTTATCTCGAAATCACCCTGCGTCAATTGATGTTCCAGTTTGGCGAGGGTATGTGCCGTGTCGCCCTTTTCATAGCTGTAAAAATAAATATGGTTATGCCCGTCGCTCCATTCAGTGAGCACGATGCATCCGTCGCTTACAAAGACATCGTACTTATCATCAAAAAATTTATCATCGCCAAGTTGCAGCACCGGATGCGCCTGTCCGGTTGAGGCGTCGGCAAAGTAGATATCGCGATGCCTCTGGTCGCGGGTTAGCGTTTCAATCCACAATGTCTTCGCATCCACCCAGCCAAAGCGCGGAATGTAATCTTGACCCGCGCGAATGGGCAGAGTGATCCACGCCGTCTTACCCCCGCGCACGCTCACCACACCCACGCGCACTGCGGGATTGGGGTCGCCCGGCTGCGGATAGCGCTGCTCATCGACCGTTGCATGGGTCGGAATCCAGTCGGTAATGGGATACTTTGGCACTTCAGTTTCGTTCATTTCGAGATATGCAACATTCCTTGAGTCAGGCGACCAATAATAATTGCTGCGCGTCTCTAACTCTTCCAAATAAATCCAATCCACCTCGCCGTTGAGTGTGGCCGAGTCAGGCGCTGGTGCTACCATCGTCATCGGCGTTCCGTGATCCTTCAGTCGCGCCACTGCCAGTCCATGCTCTCGAACGAACGAAAAATATTCGCCGTTGGGCGAGAACTTGGGGTCGTCGCCCGATGCCATTCCGGTCGAGGCAACCTCGACGGCCGCGTTTTTTTGCAAGTCATAAAGCCACAGTCTGCCGTTCGCGTCGAAGAGTACATGCTTCGAATCCGGCGCCCAAACATAACTCGCCATTCCATAGCGAGCGCGATGGTCGCGGTCTGTCTCGGTGTCTTTCCCAGCGTCGAGTGAAGCCATTTTGCTGCGGCTCACGATGATGTAAGCATCCTCTGAGCCCGGCTCCATCTCCACGAGCGCTCCGTTGTCAAGGTAAGTCAAATGCTTTCCGTCTGGCGACCACGTAAGTTCGTCAGGCGGGTTTCCAATGAGCGGCCCATGCGCATAAATCGCCTCCACTGTCAGCGGCTTCGCGGGCACTTGCCCAGCCACAGAAAGCGGCGCAAAGGAAACAGCAACGAAACTGAAGAGCAATAGAACGGTAGCACGAGCCATTGGAAACTCCTCTGGTGACAAAGCCTCCGCGCCTTCCAAGCCGCCGTCAAAATGCGCGGGAGTCCAGCCAGAAGTGTAACTCGCCTGGTCTAATAATTTGCACACAACCGCCCCAGCGTTGTATCTTCCGTCTCATGCACTGGGCAACTCCACAGGAACGGCGCAAGTTAGGTCAGGCGGGGCGCAAGCAAGTCGGCCGCCAGCAACACGACGAACTCAAACCCAAGGCGAGGCAGACATCCGCACTCGAGCTTCTTGATCGATCGATGAAGGGCCGCGTCCCTGCGCTCATCAAGCTCAAATACAAGCTAATGGCAGAGTCACCTTTCGGCTACTTTCGCGGCGCGGTGCCGGTGATGGCCGCCGACCTCTCCGTGCTGCCGAATACAGGCCTCATCTGTCAGCTCTGCGGCGATGCGCATGTGCGCAACCTCGGCGCCTTTGCCGCTCCCGATGGCCGCCTGGTCTTCGACATCAACGACTTCGACGAGACCATCCGCGGCCCCTTTGAGTGGGATCTCAAGCGCATGGCCGCATCCTTGGTGCTGGCCGGCCGAGGCTCCAGTCACAAGGAATCTGCCATTCGCGCGACTGTGGAACGGTTTGTGGCCCGCTATTGCGCCCAGATGCGGACCTTTGCCCAGATGCCGAGTGTCGAAGTAGCCCATTATCAGGTTCACCGCATGAGCCAGGTTGCGCCTATTCACCAGGCGCTGATAAAAGCTGAGCGAGCTACGCCTCAACACACGCTGGCGCAGTTGACCGAACCTGTGTCCGGCGGAAAGTCCGATGCGGAGCGGCGCTTCAAGGTGATCAAGCCCTGCCTCACCCGCGTCACCGGCTCCCAGGCGGCGGCTGTTCTGGCCTCCCTCGACCCTTATCGCAAAATGTTGGAGCCGCAGCGGCAGCATCTCTTGTCGCTCTATCGTCCGGTGGACGTGGCTTTCAAAATCGTCGGCACAGGCTCGGTGGGTTTGCGCGACTACTGCGTTTATTTCGAGGGCAACGGTCCCGACGATCCGCTCTTTTTGCAGATCAAAGAGGAGCCCGCCTCCGGCTACGCTCTTTATCTGCCTGACGCGAAATCGCCCCGTCACAATGGGCAGCGTTCCGCCGAAGGCCAGAAGGCTATGCAAGTGCAGTCCGATCCCTTCCTCGGCTGGACGCGCTTCGGTGGGCGCGACTATCTGGTGCGTCAACTCAACGACCACAAGGGTTCCATCGATTTGGAAGATTTGTCTGGCGATGCCCTCGCGGCTTTTGGCGAAGTTTGCGGCGAGTTATTGGCTCGCGGCCACGCCCGCTCCAGCGACTCGCTCATTTTGAACGGCTACATCGGCTCCGGCGACGGCTTTGGCGAGGCTCTCGCCAAATTCGGCGCCGCCTACGCAGACCAGACTGAAAAGGATTGGAACGAATTGAAGCGCTCAGCAAAAGTGGAAACCAAGCAATAGCGCATCTTCTCGAATTCCGGCTGCATATGAGCCACTTGCAAAATTGTTTACTCATCTTGGAGTTTTGCGAGTGGCCCTGTTGTTTACCAATTAATTAACGGCAAGGTTTTCTGTGGAAATATAAATATAAAAAGGGGGGTGGGGGGTACAGCTTTCTTTCCGCGAAAATCCCCTCAACCTTGATCTCTTTATTGTGCAGCGACGAAAGCAAATAATCTGCAACCACCAGCAGCGGGGCCAAAACCTCGCTGGTCGCTCGCAAAAGCCTCGCGTCATTTCAGGTCAGAAAACTTCACTGTTCGATCGACGCAGTCAGAATCGACGCAGTCAGATTTGATAGCTCCTCACCCACTCCAGAATTGACCGGACGGCCACTCCGCTGGGCCCTTTGGCAATGTAGGGCTTGCTCTCTTCGACCCACGCCACGCCGGCAATGTCGAGGTGAATCCATGGGGTTTCGTCGGCGAAGACATTCAGGAATTCGGCTGCTGTGCTCGCGCCGCCCCAGCGTCCGCCCGTGTTCTTGATGTCGCCAATGTCACTCTTGATCTGCTCGGCATACTCCTCTCCCAGCGGCAAGCGCCAGAACTTCTCTCCCGAGGTTGAAAGGGCCGCTTCAAACTTGGCGTAAGTCTCGTCGTTGTTCGAGAATGCTCCGGCGTTGGCATAGCCAAGAGCGACAACGCAGGCGCCGGTGAGGGTGGCAGCGTCGATCAGGTGAGTTGCGCCGAGTTGACGGGCGTAAGTGAGACCGTCGGCCAAAACCAAACGGCCTTCGGCGTCAGTGTTGATGATTTCGATCGTCTTTCCCGGCTTGTCGGCGGAAAATGGCATGGCCGTTTGCACGTCTCCCGGTTTTTGCGCAGTGCCGGAGGGCATATTTTCAGCAGCGCAGATGACCGCGATCACGCGCACTCTGGGTTTGAGCAGGGCGATGGCGCGCATGGCGCCGATCATCGCCGCGCCGCCGGCCATGTCGTATTTCATCTTCTCCATATTGTCAGAGGGCTTGATCGAAATGCCGCCGGAGTCGAAGGTGATGCCCTTGCCGACCAGCCCCAGAATGGGGCCTTCGGTCACGCCTTTGGGCTCATAGCGCAACACGATCAGGGCGGGCGGCTCGGCCGAGCCTTGCGAAACGCTCCAGAACGCGCCCATCTTCAACTCGTGCAGCTTGTCCGTCGAGAAGTTGCTCCAACTGAGGCCCACCTGTTCCGCCATTTGCCCAGCGCGCTGGCCAAGAAGTTTGGGGGTCAGCTTGTTGCCGGGTTCGTTCACCAGCGAGCGGGTAAAGTTCTGGCTCTCACCGATGATGACGGCTTCGGCAAGTGCAGCCTCAAGCTCTGCTCTCACCTCCTTGTTTTTGTCGGCTTTTTCCGCATGAGCCTTGTCTGCGTCGGCTTTACCTGTTTCAACCTTCTTTAGATCCGCCTTGTCGGCGTCGACCTTTTTCGCATCGGCTTGATCAGCATCAGCCTTTTTCGTGGCGGCCGGTTCTTCTTTCTCCGCATCGGCTTTCTTGTCCGTGTCGGCGGGTGCAGCGGCAACCGGCGCAACCAGCGTGAAGGTTTCCACGCTCTGATCTTTTCGGTCGCTGCGATAGGTGTCGGGGTCGAAGTCGCCGACAAATGCGCCTTCAATGGCGGCGCGGGTGCAGCCAACAGCGGGCAGGGCCGCCAGTTCAGACACGGAGACGCCCGGCGCAGCCAGCGCGAACACCAACTCACGAATGCCGCGGGGTTTGGTGAAGCGGACGGCCGTTCCGGCAGCGTTGCGCACTGAGCTGACCGTCGCTTTGCCCTGCTTGCCCAGACCGACGATCAGCAGGCGCTTGGCCGCTAGACCCGCCGGGGCATGGATGAGTATCGTCTCGTTCGCGCCGGCCTTGAATTCGCCGCTTGAGAGCACGGCCTTCGCTGCGCTCAGGACGGAAGCGTCGTTGGTCAGCAGCACGGGTTGGGGTTTTGCTTCGGAAGCCTTCGAAGTTTGGGCATCGACCGCCAGCACAGCCAGCAGTTCAGTTTGGATCTCAGCGAGGGGAGCGAAAGACAGTTGGGTCCGCATGGTCTCAGTTTACAGCGAACAACGGACAACGGGTAGAGGGTTAAAACCGGATAAAATGACCGCCGTAACACGATTGTCTTTTCAGTAACGATATGACATAATCCTTAAATGAGGCATTATGGAAACAATTGTCACCAGTCAAAGATCTGTCAGTAGCAAGATCAACCAGAATGGCCGCATCGTCATCCCTTCTGCAATTCGACAGCAAATGGGAATCAAGGCGGGAGAATCCCTTCTGATGGAGGTCGAAGATGGAGTACTGCGCATTGAGTCCTATCATGCCCGCATCCGCCGCATTCAGCGCGAGATCGCCCAGTTCGCCAAACCTGGAATTCTGGCTTCAGACGAACTAATTGCCGAGCGCCGCGAAGAAGCGCGCCGCGAAGAAGAAGAAATCGCGCGCGATGAGGCCGCACGCCGCACGGGCTGGCTCAAGGAGGATCAAGTTGCCTGACTTGGCGGTGATCGACTCTTCCGCCATTCTCGCCGTGTTCTTCAACGAGCCAGGAGCCGAGATTGTTCTTCCCATCCTGCACGGCGCGCTGCTCAGCACGATCAACCTCGCCGAGGTCCACACCCGCATGCTGGAGAGTGGCGCGCGGGCTCAGCAGGCGTGGAGCTGGATCACCAGCTTGCAATGCGAAGCCTGCTTTTTCAGCGATACGCAAGCGCGCCTGGCGGCTGAGTTGCGGTCCATCACCCGTCCCTTTGGCCTTTCGTTGGGCGACCGCGCATGCCTGGCCCTCGCCCTTGAGCGCAAAGCTACGGTCTACACGACCGATCGCGTCTGGAAGCAGCTCGATTTGGGAATTGAGATCGAAGTGATCCGGTGATTTTCCGACCTATACTTGCTCGGACAGTTGTTTTGCGTTGCGCTTCGCTCTGTGAGGGACGGGATGAAGGCAAGACCAACGGTTGAGGCCAGATGGTAGGTCGGGGTTTTAACCCCGACAATATAGCCACCCCAATCGACGGGGCTTCAGCCCCTGAGGTATGCTTTTCGTCATCCGCCATGAATACCTATGCGCTCACTACCACGACCTATCAACGACGTGCTCTCTTCGTCAGAACCGCAAATGCCGAGTTGCTGGTCAAAACACTCTTTCATTACCGCGACCAAGGCCGATATTTGTTGCACGGCTTCGCGATCATGCCCGAAATTCTGCATGTTTTGCTCACCCCCTCCCTCAATCAAACAATTGAGCGCTGCGCCCAATGCATCAAAGGCGGGTTCTCTCACGAAGTCCGGAATCAGTTTAAGGGCGAGGTCTGGCAGGCAGGATATCTCGAGCATCGGATTCGCGATGGCCAGGACTTTCGCAACCAGCTCGACTATATCGCGGCCAATCCCGAACGACGAGGGCTTGTGAACCACGAGTTTGTCCACACGCGCTATCTTGACAGAATCGATCTAACACATTTTATATTCAATGAGTTGTAGATTGAGTTAACTCAGACAAAAAGCATACCTCAGGGGCTAAAGCCCAGGTCATTTGGCTCTAGGATTGCCGGGGATAAATCCCCGGCCTACCAGTCGTGCCCATTCAAAACAGCAGCTTTTCTAATGCACCGTCGGGTCAGGGAATTGAATAACAAGACCTCAATCGGCTCCTGCGCGAGTCAAGAGGGAACAGCGTCACCGCCCCACACGGTGTTTGCTGGCGTTGACGGCGGCGCGGGCCTCCCGATCGCCTTCCCGCCGCTTCTCGGTCTCGCGCTTGTCCCAGTCCTGCTTGCCCTTCGCCACGGCCAGTTCGCATTTGACCCGCCCGTTGCGAAAGTAAAGCCGCGTGGGGATGAGCGTGTGACCCTTGATCTGCGTCTTCGATAGTAGCTTGCGAACTTCCGCGCTGTGCAGCAGCAGCTTCCGGGTACGTGTGGCGTCGTGGTTGGAGATGTTGCCGTGAGAATAAGGCCCAATATGAAGGTTCAGCAAAAAGGCTTCGCCGTTCTGGATCAGCCCGTAGGAGTCCTTGAGGTTGGCCTTGCCCTCGCGGATCGACTTGACCTCCGTTCCGCGCAGCGCCACGCCCGCTTCAAACTTTTCGAGCAAAAAGTAGTTATGGCCGGCAGCGCGATTGTGCGCGGCGTCTCGCTCGCCGCTGGCCACCGGGTCGCGGGGCTTGGCGGCTTTTTGTGGGCCGGTGACTGTCGGCTGAACGATGACGTGGCTGGTTTGGCGAGCCATCAGGAAGCATCCTCGAATCTTCATCCTAGCATTGGCGCGGGTTTCAGAGGTTTCGCCATGGGGATGAGCTAAAATGAGGCATTGTTGGATGGAAGTCTTACCGATAAAAACTGCGATAGGAATAGCGTCTGGGGCGGCCAAGGCAGCCTGCAAAGGTCCGGTGAGAAGCGCGGGCCGCGGAAGACGGGTGGGAGTTCGATGAAAAGCCGTGCACAAGCATCTGCTGCGCCCAGATCGGTCTTTGCTGGGGCGGCTTTCTGGATTGCGCTCATCGCCGTTCTGGCCGTCTTCGGCCTGTCGAGCGTTGTGCTGAGCGCCGAGTCGGCCAACACGTTTTTCAAGCGCGGCCAAAGCGCTGAAGCGCGCCAGGACTATGATGCCGCCTTCGACAACTACCAGAAGGCCAACGCAAAGGCTCCCAAGGACTTGGAGTATCGCACAGCGTTCTACCGCGTGCGAGTTTCTGCTTCCGCCTTGCATGTCAGCAAGGGCCGCAAGTTGCTGGATGCAGGCAACGATCAAGGAGCGCTCACCGAGTTTCTGCACGCCGCCGAAATTGATCCCGGCAACGAGTCCGCGCAGCAAGCCATCGCCCGGTTGCGTAAGAAGAATGGCGAGGTTACGACGACCACCGATACCAGCCTCCCTGAAGCGGAGGGCGCTCAGCAGGAGCTCGATTCGATGGGTTCTCCGGCCGTGCTCAAACCGGTCTCAAATGAGCCGCTGACCCTGCACATGCAGCAAGACTCCAAGGTCGTTTATCAGGCTGTCGGTAAAGCCGCCGGAGTGAATGTCCTCTTCGATCCAGACTTCACCTCCAAACAGATTCAGGTGGATCTGAACAATGTATCCCTGCTCGACGCGCTACGCATTGTGGGCACCATCTCCAATACCTTCTGGCGTCCCGTCACCGACAACACAATCTTTGTTGCTACCAACACCCGTGCCAAGCGCACCGAGCTGGACGAGCAGGCGGTGCAGACCTTTTACCTGTCGAACGCCTGGCAACAGACCGACCTGACCGACGTTTCCACTGCCATTCGCAATGTGCTGCCCAACGCCAAAGCTTATCCGGTCCCCAGTCAGAATGCCATTGTGCTGCGGGGTACGCCGGACGAGTTGATGCTGGCGCAAAAACTAGTCAACGACCTGGACAAAGCACGGCCTGAAGTTGTGGTAGACATCGCGATTCTCGAGGTCAGCAAGAACTGGGAGAAGACTCTGGGCATCGCCTGGCCCAGCAGCGTGGGGGTCGCGCTCCAGCCGCCCACCAGCACTTCCACCACCTCGACCACCACGAGTACTACGGGTACCGCCTCCACCGCTGGAGTGACGCTCTACCAGCTCTCCCACCTGAAGGCATACGACTTTGCCGTCACAGTCGGCTCCGCCACAGCCAATATGCTGCTGACCGACTCGAATACCAAGATTCTCCAGAATCCCCGCCTTCGGGCAACCGACGCGCAGAAAGCCACATTCAAGGTCGGTTCCAAAATCCCTATCGCCACCGGTTCCTACCAGACCGGCGCAGCTACCGCGGTCGTCAGTTCGCTCGTGAATACGCAATTCCAGTACACGGACGTGGGCGTCAATGTTGAGATGACGCCGACCGTCCACTTCGATCGCGATGTGACCCTGAAAATCAAGATCGAGGTCACCTCGCAGAGCGGTTCGGTGACCATCAGCGGCGTGACGGAACCGATCTTGAGTCAGCGCGTTGTCGACCAGGTGATTCGCCTCCGCGAGGGTGAAGCCAGCATCCTCGGCGGCATCCAGGACAAGCAGGACCAGACCAGTTGGACAGGCATCCCCGGACTGAGTTCGATTCCGATTCTCAAGTACCTCTTCGGCTCCAAGGATCACACCGTTTCTGACGACGAATTGGTCTTTCTAGTGGTTCCTCATGTGGTTCGTTCGCAATCGCTCGATGAGGTGAATCTGCGTACGATCGATACCGGAACTGGTCAGTCCATCGAAATTCGCCACGTTCCCAGCGATGGCCCCGGCTCGAATTCCGATCTGGATCCCGCATCACATCCGGTGCAGCCGCCAGCCAATGTTCACTCCGCCGTGGGTACGGTTCCCGGGCAAAGCGCCATGGCGGCAGCTCCCGCAGCGCTGGCCCAAATGAGCCATGCAGCGGATGCAACTGGAAACGCGGCGGCGAACGGTTTGGCGGCCCCACCGTCTACTCCAGCGCAATCGGCAAGAGTGAGCTTTACCTTGGTCGCTCCGCAGTCCGGCCCCGTTGCATCGGGCGCAACATTCAAAGTTCCTGTGGTATTGAACGGAGGGGCGGATATTGGTTCGGTTCCTTTGCAGATTCAGTACGATCCGGCCAAACTTTCGCTGGTGAATGTGGACAGCGGAGAGTTCCTCGGCCAGGATGGCCAGAACGTATCGCTGGTTCATCGCGACGATGGACCGGGCATGATCGTCATCAACGCTTCGCGTCCGCAGGGTGCGGCTGGCGTAAGCGGGTCAGGCGTGGTCTGCGTCCTTAGCTTCCAGGCCAAAACCGCAGGAGAAAGCGCCGTGGTGATCACCCGTCCTGGGGTGCTCACCAGCAAGCAGCAGCCGTTGCCGGCCCAGGGCGCGCGGGTCAGCATTCAGGTGCAATAAAAGGCCGAGGAGGCTCGGATCGATGAAGCAAGCACGGCCAATCCGGATCGTTCGCCCTGGAGAACGAGGCCTTACGCTGGTCGAGCTGATTGTGACCGTGGTGATTCTTTCCATCCTCGCCGGCGCGGCCTTTCCCGTTGCGCGCTTTGAGGTGAAACGGCAGAACGAGCGCTACCTCCGTTACGATCTCTGGATGATGCGCGACGCCATCGACAAGTACAAGGATGCTGCCGACAAGAATGCGTTCCAGACCAAAGTGGATAGCCAGGGCTACCCGCCCGATCTGGAGACGCTGGTCACTGGCGTGGAAGTTCAGACCAAGAAAGTGAAGTTTCTGCGCCACATTCCGGTGGACCCCATGACCGGAAAGGCGGAGTGGGGATTGCGTTCGATGAAGGACGATCCCAAATCAGATTCTTTCAGTGGAGATAGCGTTTTCGACGTGTACTCCAAGTCGCAGGGCACGGCCCTCGACGGAACCAAGTATTCTGACTGGTAGGGCACCACTTGTCAGCAGAGGATGCAGTGAGCAGGATTCGCAAACAAGACGCGGGCTTTACGCTGATGGAGCTGATGATCGTGATGGCGATTATCGGCGTCCTCATGATGGTGGCCATCCCTCGTTTTTCGGGAGCTATCAAAGAGGCCCGGGAAGCGGTACTCAAAGAAGACTTGCACGTGCTGCGCGCAGCCATCGACTCCTATACTATGGATAAACAGAAGGCGCCGCAATCGCTCGACGACCTCATCACGGACGGTTATCTGAGATCCGTTCCCGTGGACCCGTTTACCCAGACCAAGGATAGTTGGGTGACCGACTCGAGCGACTCGCTGCACTCGCTAGACCAGTCCGAACCTGGCATCGACGA
Source organism: Occallatibacter sp. (assembly GCA_049513195.1). GTDB lineage: Bacteria > Acidobacteriota > Terriglobia > Terriglobales > Acidobacteriaceae > Telmatobacter. The sequence continues at coordinate 21,778 of JBEKWJ010000044.1, read as the reverse complement.
TGTCCACTCCGGCTCGCAGGAATTGGGCTCGGACGGCCAGCCTTACTCGACCTGGTGATTGAAGAGGCAGGAATGATACGAAAGATTCACCGTGTACTTACGCTCTTGTTCTGTATGGCCGCACTACTCAGCAGCTGCCTAAGTGCGCAAAATGCGCAAACCGAGAAGACCATCACCATCCGGATGCTGGATGGCAAAACCGGAAGGCTCATCGCAACGTCGAATTTCCTGGTGCGCATCAATCACGATCAAACCCTCCATGCCGATTGGGTGGTCCAGAATGAGGACGGCACCGGCAAGTTGACCTTACCCAAGAACGGTTCCCTGATCGCCGTTCAAGGAACCTACGATCGTTCCGAGGAGATTTACGTCAACTGCGACTCCGCAAGCCAGAAAGAAAACCCCATCGACCATTGGTATGCGGTCTCCGAGATTCAGACCACGGGTGTCATCGCTCCCAACAGTTGCGTCAAGCCCAGCGAATCCGCCAAACTCCGTCCCGTCCTGAAACCTGGAGTTTTTGTTTTCTACGTCCGCAAAAAGAACTGGCGGGAGCAGTCGGACGAAGATTTCGTGGCGCACTAGGTTTCGGAACAAATGAATTTGTACCAATGCTGGGATGCTCGTGAAATTTGGTCGACACAAATTCCGAAAATGCTCGCAGGCTGCTCTGTAGTTGCTGTACCCAAATACCTGGAATAATCGGGTGCCCCATCCATTCGCGTTCTTTGCGAATGGGTGGGATACCACCACATTGGGCTATAGCATCTTTGGAACTGCTCTGAGGCTGCTCTATAGTTGCTGTACCCAAACATCTGGAATAATCGGGTGCCCCATCCATTCGCGTTCTTTGCGAATGGGTGGGATACCACCAAATTGGGCTATAGCATCTTTGGAACTGCTCTGAGGCTGAAGCAGAACGCCGAGCCGTGGAGAGGATATTTCCTTGTCGCTTGATCCCATCGAATCAGATGCGTTTGGCTTTATTCTTCTGGTTGAGCGGCACTATGCCGGACTGATTCGGACCGTGAACCTTATGCCGGGCTCTGAGCCAAGCCTGGGCGGCAAACTTCTTTATGCTGGGCAACTCAACGCTGAAGCCCGCGCGCTGCTGATAGCGGCTAACATTGCCGGCGCTGCTTCAATGACCATCTCGGCCGATGCGTCCGCAGGAAAGCAGGCCATCCGCGACGGGGTCGTGGACTTCCTGGTGACCACTCTCGACGAAGCCTTGCGCATCCTGAAAAACGAGATTCGCAAGCGTGAGACGGTTGCCGTTTGCGTTGCGTTGCCGCCGGGGACCAGCGAAGCAGACTTTGCCCAAGAAATGGTCGAGCGCGGCGTCCTCCCCGACTTCGAGCGGCCAGCCGCCTCAGCCACTTCAGAAGAAGGCCAGGTTTTGCTCGCCTGGCGCGTTGACTCCGCGCCCGCCATCTGGCTACCAAAGCTGGATGCTGTGGCTGCCGATTGCCTTGAGCCCGAGAACCAGGCCGCGCGCCGTTGGCTGCGTCTCGCTCCGCGCTATCTGGGCAAATTGGCGCAAGGCGAACGGTTGATGCGCTGCTCCGAAACTTCCGCCGCAATCTTCATGGAGCGGATGCGCGAACAGGTCGAAAGCGCGCAGATCGAAGTGACAGTCGAGGTCAGGCTGAGTCGCGTCGGGCACTCGGAGCGGCATCGCATTACGCCATTAGTCTGCTAACTCGATTCGCTCCCAAAGTTCCTTCACTCCATAGCCGGTCTTGGCAGAGACGGGCAGCACCTCATCCAACTCCAAACCCTTCTTCAAAGCCAGCAGGTTGCGGGTGCGCTCGTTGCCGCTGAGCCGGTCAATTTTCGTAGCTACCACGGCAAACTCGCGTCCGGCGGCGCGCAGCCAATCAACCAACTGGCGGTCGCTCTCCTGCGCGGGCACATTCGAATCTACCAGGCACACGCACAGTTTGAGAGTCGATCGAATCGCAAGATATGGCTCAATAAACGCCGGCCAACCGGCTGAAATGGACTTGGAAATCTTTGCGTAGCCATAGCCGGGCAGATCGGCAAAAATCAGCTTGCGCCGCTGACCAGGGTCCAAAAGCGCGAAAAAGTTGATAGCTCGCGTTCGTCCCGGAGTCTGCGAAACTTTAGCCGCCTTCTCACCCACCAGAGCATTCAGCAAACTCGATTTGCCTACATTCGAGCGGCCCAAAAAGGCAATCTCCGGCGTATCCGGCGTAGGAAATTGCTCTGCCGCCATCGCCGAAAGAAGAAATTGTGTCGTATAGCGCATCTGGTTTGAGGATACAGGAGGGGGGCACATTGCTCCTGGCGGAGAAACTCAACAGCTGCTCACAACATATTGTGGGCACACGTGCGGCAAGGCATATGATGTCACCTATGAAACCGATGAGTCATATAGTTGCGGTTGTATCGGCAATCTTGGTCTGTGCTTCTCTCTTCGCGCATGGTCAACAGTGCCCCGGAGAGAATACCAGCGGCTCCGGCCAGCAACAGGAGACAATAGCGCTTAAGGGGAAACTCATCTACCACGACGGGATGCGCAAGTGGTTTGAGCTCAAGTTGGACCGGCCTGTCTGCGGACAACCATCTGTTGAGCTGTTTCCGGGACGCAATGTGTTCTATCCGGGCAGGCCAGATGGGCTTGAAACATTCAGAGGCTGCCGCGTCCGCACAGAAGGGTCTCTTGGTGGCCCCGCATCGGGCTACTACACCCTCAATGTCAATCAGGGGGTGGGGGAGATCGAACCAATCGGCAAGTGTACCAGGCAGCCACCGCTTCCGGATTATTCGAAAGCGAAGCCCGACAAGTCCATTCGCAAATTTCGAGTTGAAATGATGATCGATTTCGAGCAGACCGATCGTCCGATCTTCCTTCGCGTTACAAGTGAAGGCAAGGAGTTACGCCCCTGGCAGGCGTATGCGAGCTATTTTCTGACCGGGGGATATGTCCTGTACGGACACTGCGCCGATGGCTTTATTGTTGATCGGGTCTTCGGCGATCCTGTGCTAAGCCCGCAGCACCTCGAGGCACGAGGCGATCCTTACGATGCGGCTTTTTTTGATCCGTCCAGCCCAGATGACCAAGGCTATAAGAAGAAACTGCAACTGGGCTTCACCTGCGTGCGAGCACAATAGCCGCAGATTTCTCCTCTACTGCGCCTGAGCGCCTGTGCCTAACTCACCCGGCATATCGGCAAAAACCAGCCGAGCATACATGCCTATCCCGGCGTGCTGAACGCTGCCAATGTTACCTGCGCGCTCGGTGAAGCAATGATCGTATAAGTGGCCGTTGCGGTCGCGCTGTTCATGTAACCGGCAGCTTCGGCAAGTGTCACGATGGTCTCGGTTGAAGATACGGTAATTGGACCCGTGTATTTGATCAATTTGCTTATCGGTGTAAGGTTGCCGATTACGTAATAGATTGTCGCTCCCGGGGTAGCGTCGGAGATGGAGACAGTCTGCGCCGCGCCATACGTTCCTGTTGCCACCGAAAAAACGGGTGTGGCAACCGCCGGCATAATCGTATAAGTGGCCGAGGCGACTGCGCTATTCGTGTAACCGGTGGCTTCGGCCATTGTCGAGATAGTCTCTGTCGCCGAAACAGTAATGGGGCCGGTATATTGTGTCAGCGTTGTCGTAGGCAAAATGCTGCCCAGCGCATAATAAATTGTTGCCCCTGGGGTTGTGTCGGTAATCTTGACTGTCTGCGTCGATCGATACGTTCCTGCCGCCAGGCCAAAGGTCGGAATAGCTGCCGGCGAGCCAATCACGTAAGCCGCCAAAGCGACCGCGCTGGGCGCTGAGTAGCCTGTAACTGCGGCGATGGCCCGCACCGTCTGCGGAGAAGAAACAATGATCGGATTGGAGAGGTAAAAAACCGCTGAGTTAGTCGTCGGCGTGCTTCCGTCAGTCGTGTAATAGATCGTCGCGGACGGCGACGTGATCGTGCTGATCGTCACTGTCTGCGCGGAGCTATAAGCACCGGCCGGGGGAATGAAGATCGGCGGAGCCACTACGGAACCAGGCACGGTAACTGTAATCGGTGAGCTCGTGGTTCTGCCATAAGCGTTCGTAGAGTTCAATGTATAAGTCTGAGTTGTCGTCGGAGTAATCGTTACACTTCCGCTGCCGGCTGCGACCGGGCCAACCATATCAATGAAATCGTAGGAGTCATTGCTTGCGCTGTAATTCAAGGTGACCGAAGAACCCGAACTTACACTTGGCGCTGACGCCGTAAAGCTGTTGATGGTTGGCGCGGCTCCGACGGGTGCGGTCTGGGAATCCCAGCCGGGAAATTCGGGTGTCGCTTGCACAACCTCGAAGTTTGAAGCTTCAATTCCCTTCAAATTATTTAAATCATTGTCGTCAAAGCGCGGATCGGAAACACCCTGAAAATAAAAGTAACCGCCATTGTCCGCCAAAATCATCCCATACTGCTGCATAGCTGTCAGAATAACTTGGTTCACCGCGGAGTAGCCGGAGATATCAAAGCTCGCCTTCAACCTGATCCGCATCCCGATAACATTATCCGCCCCCCAAAGATTGCCCGCGGCATGAGAAGCAGGAGTTACAAAATACCCGCCGTTGGCATCGTCCTTTGTCTTTGCCATGGTAAACCGAAGGGCGTGATTGATCGCGCCGGAAGCAATTTCGTCATAGCGCACCAGCCCAGGAAAAATAGGCAATCCGGCGGCATCCGCCGAAGTCCACCCCCAGGGGCGCGACTCATAGTTAGTCATATCCCAAATCGTCTCGCTCGATGCATCCCACTGACCATTGCAACGATTGGTATTAAATGTCTCATAGAGAAAACACTTTGCGCGGTCGAGCACCAATACATGAGCATCGGTGTTATCACTATCCGGCCAGCCGGAACAATCGGCAGGATAAGCTTCAATAGGAGCGGTAATAGGGTAAGGCGCCACAACCACATCGCTCTGACTGGCGTAATCAATCACATTGATCGGCACGGTAGGAGTTATCGTAGAGTCCACGACAACGTAAGGAATTCCATAGTAGCTCTCAGAGCCAAAATCGGGGTGCAAATAGAACCCCGCAAACTCCGGCGCGGATGTAATCATCGCCGAATTCGGGTCAACAGGAGCCGACGCAATGTTTGTATTCCAGACATTTGTTGACGGAAAAGGAACGAATCCATTCAGGCTCGCATTGTTGCCAAGAGCCATGCCAGCGCAGGTTTGAGCGTATGAAAAACCGTTCGCACACACAAGCAGCAGCGTAATAACTTCCCTGATTGGGAGTTTCATTTTCTCTATCCTTCCAGCCAGAAAAAACTGCATGGAACAAAGATCTGTCAGAATTCAACGTCACAAATACGTGTCACTGCGGCGCTGGCAGAGTGGTCGTCAGATCTGGAGGCGGTACAGAGGTAAGCACATCCACTGCGGCTGGCAGCGCTGTGGGCAATGGACCTTCAAGAGCAAGCTTGAGTACCTCGTCCATTTGATCCACAAAATGCATTTTCATTGAATTCTTGATGTTATCGGGTAACTCGGCAATGTCTTTCTCATTGGCGCGAGGAAGAATCACTTCAAAAATGCCGGCGCGGAGAGCTGCAAGTAACTTCTCTTTAAGTCCGCCGATCGCCAGCACCTTGCCGCGCAGAGTAATCTCGCCGGTCATGGCAATGTCGCGCCGCACCGGAATTCTTGCCAGCGCGCTAGCCAGCGCGGTGGCCATCGTGATGCCTGCCGAAGGGCCGTCCTTGGGAATTGCGCCTTCGGGCACGTGCAAGTGCACGTCCACATTACGATAGAACTCGCGGCTCAGCCCCAACGCCTGCGCTCGCCCGCGAATATAACTCAGTGCGGCCTGCGCCGATTCCTGCATCACATCACCAAGTTGGCCGGTGATGGTGAGCTTGCCTTTGCCGTCGAGTATCTGCACTTCCGTGGTCAATATACTGCCGCCAACTTCGGTCCACGCCAAGCCTGTAACCAAACCGACTTCGCTCTTCTCATGCACTTCGGAGTCGCGGAAGCGGGCCACTCCGAGAAACTCGTGAATGTTCGCCGCAGTAAGTTCCTCTTTGTGCTTGCCGCCATCCTTGACCACGCGGCGCGCCACCTTGCGGCAGACGTTGCCGATTTCGCGTTCGAGGTTGCGCACTCCGGCCTCACGCGTATAGTTGCGGATGATCTCGGTAATCGCGTCGTCGGTGAAGACAATGTTCTTCTCGCTCAAGCCCGTCTGCTCGCGCTGTTTCTTTACCAGATACTGGCGCGCAATTTCGAGCTTTTCCTGCTCCGTATAACCCTGCAGGCGAAGAACCTCCATGCGGTCCTGCAAGGCCGCCGGAACGGTGTGCAGCACATTCGCCGTGGCAACAAAAAGTACCTGCGATAGGTCATAATCCACATCCAGATAGTGGTCCTGGAAGGTGGTGTTCTGTTCCGGGTCCAGCACTTCGAGCAACGCCGAGGCCGGGTCGCCGCGAAAATCCGAAGCCATCTTATCCACTTCGTCGAGCAGAAATACAGGGTTCCTCGTCCCCGCCCGCTTCATATGCTGAATAATCTGACCAGGCATCGCGCCGATGTAAGTGCGTCGATGACCACGAATCTCCGCCTCATCCCTCACGCCGCCGAGCGATAGCCTCACAAACTTGCGGCCTGTAGCTTTCGCAATCGACATGCCCAGCGAAGTCTTGCCTACGCCCGGAGGTCCGACAAAACAAAGAATCGATCCTTTGGGATTCTTTACCAACTGACGCACAGCAAGAAATTCAAGAATGCGCTCCTTGATTTTCTCTAGCCCATAATGGTCCGTGTTCAGCACCTTTTCCGCATACTCGATGGAGCGCGTCTCCTTCGAACGCTTCTTCCACGGCACGGCAAGCAGCCAGTCAATATAGTTGCGGCTGACGGTGGATTCAGCCGACATGGGCGGCATCGCTTCCAACTTTTTCAATTCCTGAATCGACTTGTCCAGTACCTCTTTGGGCATTCCGGCGGTTTCGATTTTCTTGCGCAGTTCGTCGTATTCGCTCTTTTCGCCGCGGCCCAGTTCCTTCTGAATCGCCTTGATCTTTTCGTTCAGGTAATACTCTTTTTGCGCGCGTTCCATCTGTCGCTTCACGCGCGACTGAATGTTGCGGTCAAGGTCGAGTTTTTCTATCTCGATGTCCAGCACGTCGGCAATGCGCGCCAGCCGAATGGCCGGATCAAAAAGTGCCAGCAGCTCCTGCTTTTCTTCAATGCCAAGTTGCAAATTGGCGGCGATGGTGTCGCTCAGCTTGGCCGGCTCATCCATGCGCACCGTGGCGATAATGGTTTCGTAATTAAGCGACTGCTGCAGTTTGACGTACTGCTCAAACAGCGTAGTGACGCGCGTCATCAGCTGCTCGACCGCCGGAGTCATCTCAAACTGCGTCTTGCCGGTGCGCACCGTGGCCACGAAAAATCCATCGGTGTCGTTCACCTCGACGGACTTGGCGCGCTCCACACCCTCGACCAGAACTTTAATATTGCCGTCGGGCATCTTGACGCTCTGCACGATATTACAAATGGACCCGACCTGATAGATCTCCTTGGCCTTGGGTTCGTCAATTGCCGCATCATGTTGCGTGGCTAAAAAGATCTTGCGGTCGCCGTTCAGCGCCTCTTCAAGCGCGCGGACGCTCGATTCGCGGCCCACCACGAACGGCGTCATCATGTAAGGAAAAATCACCATGTCCCGGATGGGCATCATGGGCAGTTTGCGCGCTTCAGTTTTCTCGCGAGATGCAGTCATCGGGACACCATGAGAATTGGATGCGCCAAGCCGGCTCAAGATGCGAAGTCGATTTAACGTGTCCTGTAGGGATTGTACAGCGGAATGGGTTTGACGGCACGATGTTACGGGTCTGCAATTCCGAGGGTGCGAGGTGGGTCAACCCCGGATCAGGAAAAGTTCCGGACCTGCAAGTCAATGTGAGATGTTGGGGACGTCAAGCGAATGGTCGTAAACAGTAAAAAATCCGATGTGGAGTTCTTTCTTTGGAACAAGATTCACGGCATGAGCTGAAAAATGGTTGGCATCAATCTTTTTGATTGGCCCGTTCCAACAGAAGCTGACTTGGTTAGGGAAATCGCTGTAGCCATGCGGACGGTCGACAATGAGTGTGAAATCCTCAATCGGCGTCTTCCAGGTGTTGGCTGTGGTCAGGATAAAATCGACATAGTAATCAGGTGCGTCTATACTTCCTGGGCCGTCAGCAATCTGTTTTAAAGTCTTGCTGAGCCGGTCATCGATGCAGAATTCTCTGAGGGATTTGGCGGCTTCCGGGTCGGGATCGATGGTGCGTAATCCAGCCTCAAGGTTGTCCTCGAAGCCTATCGCAGGCGTGTATTCATGTCGAACGTGAACGATCTTGTGTGCCGGAAAGATCTGCTTCAAATAATACTTTTTCCGGACATGCCATTCAGGGGTGAATGCGACATACACGGTCTCGTTGTAAGCAACCAACCCAGCGTCTTCGAGTTGCTTGTGTTCAGCCGCAGTAAGTCTCTCAATATCGGGCGCCATGAATTTCCCCGTTTTGTCCGAAGATTGATGGCCTAAAGTTGCGACGTCAACGTGCATTCTGTTGAGCAGACGCGTGTATTCTTTGTTATTCAGAAATGCCCGCGCCTCAACTTGAGAGCGGGCTGGCGCACCGTTGACCCACAGCCGGAAATCATCAAAGCCTCCCCATTGCTGGTCGATATCTGGAAGGCCGTATTCCGGAATGGGAAAGGCTACCTCGGTGGTGATCTCCTGGTCGCTGTCATTGCGAAAGTCATAGTCGACGATTACCTTGTGCATGGAGATTTGCAGAACTTCCCTTGCCATGACGATGCGCGGTTCCTTGCCCATGACCACAAGCCCGCCGGCGGCAATAGAGGCCGCTCCGTCATCCGCAAACACAGGAATCGTGGCCAGCACTGCAAGCGGAAGCAACAATTTCATTCCGAGATTCATGACCCGCCTATTGTTGCATGAATTCCCAGTCCGAGGGCATGAATCTGCAAAGAATCGTTATCAAATGATACTCACTCGATGCGCTCAAAGCCGAAGCCAGCCTCATGCAGGGCATGACTGATCGACGCGATGTGAGCTGCGCCGCGCGTTTCGAGCGTTACATCAATCACCGTTTCGCCCAAACTGACGCCGTAGTAGGAGCGATTGTGGATGGTTTCAACAATGTTGGCGCGTTCGCGGGCCAGAACCTCGGTGAGCCCGAGCAGAGCGCCGGGGCGGTCCTGAAGGTGAACGCGAATACGCAGCAGGCGGCCGTCCTTGACCAGGCCGCGCTCAATGATTTTGGCCAGCAAAGTCACATCGATATTGCCGCCCGAAACCAGCACCACGGTGCGGCGATCACGGAGGTTGGTCTTGGACTGAAGCAAAGCAGCCAAGGCCGCTGCGCCCGCGCCCTCAGCTAACGTCTTCTCGTGCTCCAAAAGCATCAGAATAGCGCTGGCAATTTCCTCGTCGTCCACCGTGACGATTTCATCCACGTAGCGGCTGACCAGAGGCAGCGTCAGATCGCCGGCGCGGCGAACGGCAATGCCGTCTGCGATGGTGGCCTCGGCGTTGATGGTGACCGGAGCGCCGGCCTCGCGGGCACGCAGCATCGAGGGCAGCTTCTCCGGCTCGACGCCGATCACGCGAATTTTTGGATTCGTCTCTTTCAGCGCGCAGGCGATGCCGCTGATCAGTCCGCCGCCGCCGATAGAAACCACGACGGCTTCGAGGTCGGGCACCTGCTCCAGCAATTCCAGGCCGATGGTTCCCTGGCCGTTGATGACCTCCGCGTCGTCAAAGGGATGGATGAAGGTGCGGCCCTCGGCCTGGCATCGGCGCAAAGCCTCATCGGCGGCTTCATCGTAATTTGCCCCATGGAGAATGACCTCGGCGCCAAAGCCTCGTGTGGCGGCGACTTTGATCTGCGGCGTGGCCAAAGGCATCACAATCTGCGCGCGAATGCCGAGCGCCGCAGCGTGGAAGGCAACACCCTGCGCGTGGTTGCCGGCGCTGGCTGTGATCACGCCGCTCGCTCGCTCCGCCTGGCTCAGAGTGAGCAGTTTGTTCAGCGCGCCGCGCTCTTTGAAGGAGCCGGTGCGTTGCAGGTTTTCCAGCTTCAAGTGAAGCGGCAGACCGGTCAACTCAGAGAGATCACAGGAAAGCTGGCAGGGTGAAACGTAGATGGACTCGCCGATGCGCGTGCGTGCCGCTTGAATGCTGGAGAGAGTGACGGATTCCAAAGCTTGCCTCCTTGATTGAGCGAAAATCGATTGAGCGAAAATCGAAATAAAAAAACCACCAGCCGCGTCCGCGGGTGGTGGCCTGTGTGCTGCTGTCCTATTGAATCTGGTTCGTCAGGCCTCGTTTCCCGCGCGCGTATTGGAGCCCATAATTCGCATCGAGGGAATCAGCAGGACTCTCGAAAAGCTCGTGTTGGCGCCGCGGGTGTGCATGACGTTGATTGAAGTAAAGCAGACGGGCAAGGGGCGCGTCAAGAAACCAGCCGCGGCCGAGGCTGTCTTCAATCGCGGTGACCGAAAAGCCATGCGAATGATTACCTTCGACACCCTTGACCAATCAATCTCTTCATCACAACGCGTTTCCAGACGATTCAATAGAGGTGAGAGCATTTTTCCCAAACAAATTTTGAACTCACGGAGCGAACGCTCATGGTGTGCGTCAATTGCCAAAGCCATCGATTACGCCGGATCACGAGAGAAGGATTCCTGCGAACGACACTGGCTCCTCTGTTTGGCTACTTTCCCTGGAGATGTTCCGTCTGTAGAACCGAGCAGTTGCTCAAGGTACGCGGCAAACGGACGAATGCCAGCGACCAGGGCAGTTCCTACCCGGATTCCCCAAGCCAGTCAGCAAGCCCGTTGCGTCAAAAGATCGTTCGATAGCCCTCGCGCGGCGACAAATTGCCGCGCCAGGCTCGGGGGGGTTCTGCGGCGCGTTTCTGATCGCTCCAAAACCCGCGTCTGATAAAGTAGAGGGGCACTCCCTTAGCTCGAAAGCCTCTCCGCAAGAGGGCCTTACGCAAGCCATCGGCGGCTGGAAGATAACCCTTATGCCTCACGACCTGCCCAAAGCTTACGACCCCGCCGATCTTGAAGATCACTGGGCGGAATACTGGGTACGAGAGAAGTTATTCGCCCAGCCAACGCCCCCTGCCGATGCTGCCCAGCAAAACGATGCCTTTACCATCCTGATCCCGCCGCCCAATGTGACCGGCTACCTGCACATGGGTCACATGCTGGAGCACACGGAGATCGACATTCTCATCCGCTGGCGTCGTATGTGCGGTGATCGCGTCCTTTGGGTGCCAGGCACAGATCACGCGGGAATTGCGACCCAGATGCTGGTGGAGCGCCAGCTGACAAGCGAAGGCAAGAGCCGCCAGCAGCTTGGTCGCGAAGCTTTTGTCGAGCGCGTGTGGCAGTGGAAGCATCACTATGGCGGCGCGATTCTCGATCAGATGAAGCGGCTGGGCACGTCGGTTGACTGGCAGCGTGAATACTTCACGATGGACGAGAATTTGTCGGTTGCTGTGCGCGAAGCATTTGTTCGATTACATGAGCAGAATTTAATTTATCGCGGCGCATACATCGTGAACTGGTGCCCGCGTTGTCAAACGGCAATTAGTGACTTGGAAGTGTTCCACGAGGAACAAAAGGGACACTTATGGGAGATACGATATCCGGTAATTGGAGAAGATGGTAAAGATACTAGTGAGTTTCTCACAGTTGCTACTACAAGGCCTGAAACCATGCTGGGCGATGTAGCCGTAGCCATTCATCCCGAAGACGAGCGCTATCTTCACCTACATGGCAAAAAGCTTCGCCTGCCGCTGGCGGGCCGCGAAATTCCTATCATTCTCGACGAATGGGTAAGTCGCGAATTCGGCACCGGCGCAGTGAAAGTAACTCCGGCGCACGATCCCAATGACTTTGCCCTCGGCGAGCGCCATCATCTGCCTTCGATTAATGTCATGGATGCCGAAGGTCGCATCAATGCCGAAGGCGGGAGTTATGCCGGTCTTGACCGCTACGTGGCTCGCAAACGCATCGTTGCCGACTTGGAAGCAAAAAACCTGTTAGCCGGTATCAAGGACCATACCAACAATGTCGGCCATTGCGATCGATGCAAAACTACTGTTGAGCCGCGACTCTCGACGCAATGGTTTGTCAAGATTCAGCCGCTGGCAGACAAGGCGATTGCAGCCGTCAAGCCCGGTCCAGATGGCAAAAAAGCAATCAAGTTCACACCAGAGCAGTACGAGAAGACCTATCTCAACTGGATGGAAAATATTCACGACTGGTGTATCTCGCGCCAGCTTTGGTGGGGTCATCGCATCCCCGCGTGGCATTGCTCCGAGTGCCACAAAATCACCGTCGCCCGCGTCGATCCCACTGCCTGCACGCACTGCGGTTCCGAAAAAATTACGCAGGAGACCGATGTTCTGGATACGTGGTTTTCTTCGGGCCTGCTGCCGATTTCTGTCTTCGGCTGGCCGAATATCACGAAGGAAAATCGCGCAGACTTCGACGCTTTTTATCCAACGAGCCTATTAGTTACCGGCTTTGACATTCTCTTCTTCTGGGTCGCGCGCATGATCATGCTCGGCTGCTGGTTTGCCGCCGACGTGCCTATCCACCCCAACGACAAGGACCCGTCGTTGGGGACCCCGGCAATGCCAGACGGCAGCCCGCGCTCGCTCGCGGATTCAGTGCCGTTTCGCGAGGTCTACATTCACGCGCTGGTGCGCGATGCCAACCGCGAAAAGATGTCCAAGACCAAAGGCAACGTCGTCGACCCCATCGAAATCGTCAAGCAATTCGGAACTGATGCGGTGCGATTTACGCTGGCCTCGATGGCTTCGCCCGGGACGGACATTGCTTTCAACATAGCTCGCACCGAAGGTTATCGCGCCTTTGCCAACAAGATATGGAACGCCGCACGGTTTCTCTTCATGAACGTAGATCGCGCCGCCGAGATTGGCATCACGGTCGATCCGGCCGCGCTGGGCGGAATGCCGGCGGCCGCGGAAGATGCGCCACTCGAAGCCCGTTGGATCGTGGCCGAACTCCATGCAACCGCGGCCAAAGTCAACCAGTCGCTGGAAGATTACCGCTATGACGACGCCGCCAATACAATTTATCAATTCTTCTGGGGCAGTTTCTGTGACTGGTATCTTGAAATCGTAAAACTCCGACTTGATTTTTCGATGGATGGGCCAGCCGGCGAATCAGCGAGCGAGCAGGCTAGGAAGCATGATGGCAGACATGCAGCCCTTACCACGCTGGTTTCGGTTTTTGAAGCGGCGCTGCGGTTACTCTCGCCTTTCATGCCATTCATTACCGAAGAAATCTGGCACGCCCTTTATGACGGCAACCCACCGGCCAAGTCGATTGCGTTGACGAGTTATCCGCAAAGTGACAAAGCCATTGCGAAATCTCTGAAGAATTATCCTCAGGGAACGGATGTGTCGGTAATGTCTACTATCCAGCGAGTTGTTACGGCTCTCCGTGCTCAAAGAAAAGCTTGTGGAGTACCTGAGAAGGACACGGTTTCAGCACGAATCTACATTGGCCAATATGGGGCACAGATAACGGACGCAATTTGGCGGGATACCGATAGTGCAAATCGAGAGTTGGCTGAATATCTGGCCAAAGTTAATATCGAGATACTTCATCAACCGCCATTACCTGGTATCGAAGTGCGCACAGAAGTTGGCTATGACGTTGAAATTCTCTATGAGCGCACCATCGACATCCCCGCCGAGCGTGAGCGCTTGACAAAAGACATCGCGAAGTATGAAAAAGGTCTACTGTCAGCTGAGCGTCAATTAGGCAACCAAAGCTTTCTGGCCAAGGCGCCGGCGCAGGTAGTTGAGGGGTTGAAAAAACAGGAGGCAGAAACGCGGCTGCTTCTGGAAAAAGCTCGGGCCGCGCTTGAAAATCTCAAAAAGGAAGATTAGCCATGTCTTGTGATTGTGCTCAATGCAAGCAGCATTATCGGACGCTAGGAATCGCCTATGGGATACCCTCGGAACCCGAAGTTGAAGAGGCTTATCGCGAGGGGATCAAACAATGGCACCCTGATCTTTACGAGAATTACGCTAGTTTGCGGGCGGATGCTGAAGAGCATTTCAAGGAGATTCAGGTCGCCTACCGCGGGCTAAAGGAGCACAGCGGCGGCGCTCCAGTGGAAGCGTTGACAGAGCGGCCAGTGAAATCTTCGACCGTGAGTCCCTCATACAAACCTGAGGCCGCACCTTTCACACCCTCCGCGCCCTCCATTTCGTTTCGCGGCGCGCCTGGCTGCGAGACCGCTCCATTCACCCCAGAGGCAGAAGAGGTGATCTCCGCAAACCTGGGAAAACTCGGTGCCGCTGTTGCAATCGTTGATCTCGCGCGTGGGCGATCGCGCGCGGGAAGTTACTCCCAGTTCCTTCTCTTGGGTAGCGTTGGATTTATGGTGCGTGATAGCCGCAACATGGTGTCGCTCCTCTGGTATAAGGACCTGGGAGAGGTCCGCTTGGTTGACAAGCAAAAGCAAAGCAAACCTGGTTTGTGGCAAAAACTCGCCGGAGGTCAGACGGGATATCTGCTTGAAATCTACCGAAACAACGGAACTCCTTTTTTCTCACTGACCGATCAGGTGGACGACAGCGTCAAGAAAGTGATTTATGACTTTCTGTTGAGCAGGAAATAGCAAGCACATTCCTAACCGCGCGAAAAGGCATCATGGATTGGAAGAGCAGTAGCATCGACGCATTGCTGGAGCGGGCGCTGATTGAAGATCAGGCTGCCGGCGATACCACCACCAACCTCACCATTGAGCCTGGCCTGCGAGCGACAGGCTCGATTTTGGCACGCCAGGAGATGGTGGTTTGCGGGTTGGGAGCAGTTCCGCGCTTCCTGGAGATTTTCTCGCGGCTTGACCGGCGTGCTCCCGCGCAGACTCGCTTTGAGGTGGTCAGCCATCCGGAGATCTTTGACGGAGTGCGCGTGCATACGGGCCAGGTGCTGGCCGTCATTCGCCACAACGCGCGCGCGCTGCTAAGTTGCGAACGAGTAATTCTAAATCTGATGCAGCACCTGAGCGGCATCGCCACGCTAACGCGGCAATTTGTGGATGCGATTGACGGTACTGGCACCCGCGTATTGGACACGCGCAAGACTGTGCCGGGGCTGAGAGTGCTGGAGAAGTACGCCGTGCTATGCGGCGGAGGAACCAATCATCGGCTCGATCTGGCCAGCGGAATCCTCATCAAGAACAACCACATTTCGCTCGGCGGCGGACTGCCTGTGGTGCTCAAGCGAGCGCTGCAACAGCGCGAGAAGAGCCAGCATGTGCAGGTCGAGGCGCGTTCGGCCCAGGAGCTTGAAGAAGCTCTTGAACACGGCGCAGAGGCGATTCTGCTGGACAACATGACGCCCGAGCAGGTGAAGCTATCTGTTGAGCGCATCCGAAAAGCAACCGCGGATAAGGCGGGGAATGGCATTCCCATTGAGGCTTCGGGCGGCATTGTGCTGGGAAACATTCGCGCATATGCCGAGACTGGCGTGGACTTTATCAGCGTCGGTGCCCTGACCCATTCGGCCAAAGCGGCTGACATTTCCATGCGCATCAGCGCGGAGACTGCCTAGCCGTGTTCGACTTGGCGGCTCTGCAGGCTGCGCTGGCAGGCACGGTTTTTGCCGGCAAGCTGCATTTTTCTCCGGTCACGGACTCAACCAATTCCGACGCGCGGGCTGCCGCACGGGCTGCCGCGCCGCACGGTTCGGTTTACTTTGCCGATGAGCAACTGGCGGGACGCGGGCGCGGAGATCACACCTGGCACTCGGCCGCAGGCGTTGGACTTTATGTGAGCGTGCTGCTGCGCCCGCGCATTCCCGCTACACGTTTGCCGCTGCTTCCGTTGGCTGCGGGACTGGCCAGCGCCGAGGCGATTCGCGTCGTTGCCGGCCTGACTGCGGACCTGCGATGGCCCAACGATTTGTTGATTGGACCGAGTAAAGTTGGCGGGATTCTGGTTGAGTCGAAAATCTCAAGCGGCGCGGTTGATTTCGCCGTGGTCGGCGTCGGCATCAACGTCCATCAAAGCAACTTCGATTTTGATTTGGCTACGCCCGCTACTTCGCTTGATTTGGAAACCGGTCGGCCAGTTTCACGTCAGAATTTACTCGTCTTGCTGCTAAAATCGCTGGAGCGTGAGGCGCTTGCGTTAGCCGATCCATCGGCGGGCGTCGCGATTCCAGCGCGTGTGCAGCAGGCTTCGACCTGGATTCGCGGACGACGGGTTGAGGTCCATGGCCCGCAGGCTTGCACGGGAGTGACGGCTGGCTTGGACGAGCATGGATTCCTGCTGGTGCGGACCAAGGATGGAACCGTTACCGTACAAACTGGCGGAATTCGCGCGACAGAAATAGGCTGAGAAGACGATGCTACTGGCGATCGATGTAGGCAATACGAACACGGTTTTAGGGCTCTACAAACTCGGTGATGGATCGGGGTCCCCGGCGACGGATCTTGGTCGCCGGGGTGATGAAAAGCCCGAGCTGGTCGCGCACTGGCGCGTCACCACGCATCGCGCTCAAACTGCCGACGAGTACGGTGTACTCTTTGTCAATCTTTTCGAGATGAATGGTTTGAAGCCCAGCCTGGCGCATCACATCATCATCTCGTCCGTGGTGCCGCCGGTCGAAAGCACGCTGCGCCAGGTTTGCGAAAGCTATTTTCACACCGAGCCGCTGTTTGTTGAGCCAGGCATCAAGACCGGAATGCCGGTGCTGGTGGATAATCCCAGCGAACTGGGCGCGGATCGCCTGGTGAACTCGATTGCTGCTTTTGAGCGCTATGGCGGGCCGTGCGTGATTGTGGACTTCGGCACGGCAACGACCTTTGATGTGATTTCGGCCAAAGGCGAGTACCTGGGCGGAGCGATTGCGCCGGGGCTCGGCATCAGCGCCGAAGCGCTCTTTTCCCGCGCCGCGCGGCTGACCCGCGTGGACATCAAACGCCCCGCCAAGGTGATCGGCACCAATACGGTGACCCATTTGCAGAGCGGACTTTATTTCGGTTACATCGGCCTGGTAGACGGCATTCTCGAGCGGATCATTGCCGAACTTGGCGCAAAGCCGCGGGTGATCGCCACCGGCGGGCTGGCGCGGCAGATTTCCGAAGACTCCCGCTTCATCACCGAAATCGACGACATGCTTACGCTGGACGGCCTGCTGATTCTCTTCGAGCGCAACCGCATCGCCAAGCCTCGCGGCAAAGCGCACTGAGAGTTTGAGGCGCGGATGTGCTGAACTATTTCAACTACTTCACCGAAATCGAAGACCGCTTCCAGCAACGACGCGGGGCGCTCTTGTTGCTCTCGACGCTCGATTGGGCTCTGATCGAAACTTGGCGCGAGGCCGGCGTTCCCCTGGAAGCGGCGCTGCGCGGCATCGATGCGGCCTTCGACAAGTACGAGGCGCGGCAAAAGCGTGGCCGCATGCGGCGCGTCAATGGCCTGGCCTGGTGCGCGCAGGCGGTCATGGTGGCTGCCGAAGAGTTGCGTGAGGCTGGCGCTGGCACGGCTCCTGCGGCAACAATGACCGTGCGCGAATCGGGCTTTGAGCAAGAGCGCGTGGCCGCACACCTTGAAGCCGCGGCCACCGCTCTCGATGCGGCTCTGGTGGGCTCTGAAGCCTGCTCTGCAACCGCTGCCCGCCTGCGCACACTGGCTGCCGAGGTGCGCGCTAAAGCAACGGAAGAGGACGCCGCGACCCTTGATTTGGAAGCTCTTGAACGGACCCTCACCGTGCTTGAAGAAAAGCTATTTGCCGCGTTGACAGCAGCGGCTCCCGAGGAACTGCTGGTTGGCTTGAAGGAGCACGCCGCGCGCGAACTCGCTCCTTATCGCAGCCGCATGGGCGTCGTGCAATTGCGCCAAGTGGAACGGCAATTTGTACAGAAGCAGTTGCTGGTGCATTACAACCTGCCGCGACTGAGCCTGTTTTACATGAGCCAACAATGACGCCCAGAAAACAAATTACGATGCAGCGACGGGCCAAACAGGCCGCGAAAAAGCATTCGGCCGAGCGCAAAAAGCCCGAAAAGAATTCCTCCGGCGCTAAAGTCCGCGTTGATGCTGTCGGCGTCAAGCGGGAGCTGAAGCCCGCGCTTCTCTCCAAAACGCAGCTCGTCGAAATCGAAAAGCCTGTATATGGTGGCGCGTTCCTGGCTCGCCTCGAGGGCAAAGCTGTTTTTGTGCCGCTCACATTGCCCGGCGAGCAAGCGCGGGTGCGCATCGTGCAGAGCAAGCCCGGCTACGCGACTGCCGAGGCCGAAGAGATTGTTCGAGCTGCGCCCCAGCGCGTATTGCCCGCTTGCCCGCACTTTGGCGTCTGCGGCGGTTGCCACTACCAACACGCGGGTTATGAGAGCCAACTAGCCTACAAGCAGGTCATCCTGCGCGAAACTCTCCTGCGCGCCAACGTCGCTGTGCCCGAGGAGATTTCCGTACTCTCAGGCGAACAATGGGGTTATCGTAATCGCGTCCGCCTGGCCCCGGATGCGGCTGGAAACCTGGGTTATCGCGGACGGCGCTCTCATGCGGTGGTCCCCATCGGCCAGTGTCCGATCGCCGCGCCACTGCTGATCAAGGCTGCGATGGCCTTTGCTGAGATTACGCGCGAGTTTGCCTCATTGCTGCGCCCCACGGAAATTGCGCTCTTCTGCGATGCCTCTGAAACCGCGCTGCTGGCTACTGTCTTCACCGCAAGCCCGCCCAAACTGCGCTTCGACGAATTGGCCCTGGCACTCCAGGAACGTATTCCGGCGCTCACCGGCGCGGAGTTGGTGGTCGAGGGCCGCGCTAGCCTTCCGCAGCAGACCGTAGCAAAGTGGGGCGCAACCTCGCTCAACTATCGCGCCGCCGGCTTCGATTATCGCGTCGATCACGGCGCATTCTTTCAGGTCAATCGCTGGCTGGTGGACTCGCTGATTGAGCAGGTTGTCACCGGCCATCAAGGCAAGCTGGCTTGGGATTTGTTCGCAGGCGTCGGACTCTTCGCGCGGCAGCTAGCTCCGCGGTTTGAGCGCGTGGTGGCCGTCGAGTCGGCTCCCTCGGCGACCGCTGCGCTGAGAGAAAATCTTCGCGGTACGGGGGGCGAGGCAATCGAAGTTGAGACTCTTGACTTCCTTCGACGCTGCCGCAGGGATGAACGGCCGGATCTGATTGTCGTAGACCCGCCGCGCACCGGTCTGGGCGCGGAGGCCTGCGCTTTGCTGGCCCAGATCGCCTCGCCCGCCATGACCTGCGTCTCCTGCGATCCGGCCACGCTGGCCCGCGACCTGCACGCCCTGCTCGCCTCGGGCTACCAAATCCAATCCATCACACTCGCCGACCTCTTTCCCCAGACCTTTCATTTGGAAACAGTGGTCCAGTTGCGGCGCGCCTGATAGGCTTGAGGGCCAGAACAGCTTTTCAGTTTCAGGCGCAATGCAGTCCAACTCTCCCAACTTCGAGCAGCTCGCCGAAGGCCCGATCACTTCGGTCGCCCCGGGCGCCGCGCCGGCTCCGGTCCCG
Source organism: Occallatibacter sp. (assembly GCA_049513195.1). Classification (GTDB taxonomy): domain Bacteria; phylum Acidobacteriota; class Terriglobia; order Terriglobales; family Acidobacteriaceae; genus Telmatobacter. The sequence continues at coordinate 2,181 of JBEKWJ010000044.1, read as the reverse complement.
CTTTTTCATGCGGCTTGGCTCTTTGCCGGTGGAATTGCGGCTACCAAGGCTCTCTATTTGCCGCCCAGCCTGGTGCTCGTTGCACTGGCGCTGGTGGCCGTGCTCTGCGGAGTCGCCGCATTCCGCGCGCAGCGCATTGCCTGGTTGCCGCTGGCCGTGCTGTGGCTTCTGCTAGGTGCATGGTGCGCGGAAATGGAGCCGCAGCCCGCGCCCGCGCCCGCGCTGGCCGCACTCTCTAACGGTCTGGCTCGCGATGTGGAAGGCACGGTCGTCGATGCGGGACCAATGCGTGGCGAGATCGAGCAAAGCCTGATCGATCAGGACGACCACGGCGAACCCGCCGACCCGGCCGAGCGTCCTACGCAGCGCATTGATCTCAGTGTATCTAGTTTGGAAATCGTAACCGACACAAACGACGCGCAGACGCCGGTGAATGGGCGAGTGCGCCTGACCATTCACTGGCCGCAAGGTTTGGCTGACCAACAGCCCTTTCAGTGCGGCGACCGCGTGCGGGCCACAGCCCAGCTGCGGTTTCCCGAGAACTATCGCGATCCTGGCGTCTGGAGCCGCGAAGATTTCCTGGTCGACCAGGGCATCACTTCGGCCGCGCCTGTCAGCATCGACCGCGTGATGCGCATCGGGAAGGCCGGGGCCCCCAACGACAAATCTTCGTCGCTGGGGTGGAAGACTCCCGGCCTGCTTCTTGCCTGCCGTTTGAGCAGCTTGCAGCGTGCATCGAGCGCCCGTCTGCTGGCGCTGCCCGCGTCCATGCGCCGCCTGCCCGCTCCGCTGCGGCTCTCAGAAGACGATGCCGTCATGCTCGCCGCCATGGTCACCGGCGACCGCACCTTTCTGACTCATTCGTTGCGAGTGGGCTTCGAGCGCACGGGTTCCTTTCATATGCTCGTGGTTTCGGGCTTTCACCTGGCGATTGTGGCCGGCTGCATCTTCTGGGTCGCAAAACAACTCCGGCTGCCGCGCGTTCCGGCCACACTCCTCACCATTCTGGCCTCTTTCGCCTATGCCCTCTTTACGGGCTTTGCCACCCCGGTCGAGCGTTCGCTTTGGATGGTCACCCTCTACCTGCTCGGCAGGCTTCTTTATCGCGAACGCAATGCGCTGAACACGATCGGTTTTGCCGCGCTCTGCCTGCTGGCGTTCAGCCCGCGCAGTCTCTTCGATGCCAGCTTCCAGATGACATTACTTGCCGTGGTCGCCATCGGCGGCGTCGCCGCTCCGCTGCTTCAGGGCACGATTCACCCTTATCTGACGGCTACGCGCGCCCTCGACACCATCGCCCTCGACATCAAGCAGCCACCGCACCTGGCTCAATTTCGGGTTATGCTGCGCATGGTGGCGGCTGCCTTCCATTCAGACTTCCATTCCCGGCGCGCAGCCTCTCGTGAACCCATCCCGACTGAGAGTGTGGCAGAAGGGCAACCGCCGCTCGCTCTGATTCCAGCCGCGCCGAGCACCGAAGTGTTGCAAGAGGCCGCAAGCCAAAAACTCGTAGCCCGCATGGCGTGGCGCGGCTTTCTTTTTACGCTACGCTTCATTCTCCGTGCTTTTGAACTTGTCGCCGTCTCCTGCGTGGCGGAATTGGCCATGGCACTGCCCATGGCGCTTTACTTCCATCGCATCACCGTCTTCGCGTTGCCGGTGAATATTTTCATTTTGCCGCTGCTGCTCGTGCTGATGCCTGCCGCGTTGGTCACCTTTTTGGCGCTGCTGATCTGGCCCCCAGCCGCCGTAGTGCCGGCGATGGCCGTAGCGCTGCCTCTTCACTTTGGAATTTGGCTGGTGCGAGTCTTCGGTTCGATGGCCTGGGGTGACCTTCGCATTCCCGCGCCTCTGCTCTGGCAGTCGCTTGCCTTTTGCGCGTTGCTGGCCGTGGCCGTGGTGCTGGCCCGCTTGGCGAATTCCCCTGGAATCCGCTGGCCCCGTCGCGCCGTCCTCGCTTCTCTGCTCGCGCTGCTGATCGCTGCCTTCATCGCCGTCATGCCCCGTCCCATCGATCATCCGCGTGACGCACTTCTGATGGAGGCCATCGACGTAGGGCAGGGCGACAGTCTTCTGCTCATTACGCCCGACGGCAAAACTCTGCTGGTAGATGGCGGCGGCCACGGTGGCGGCCCGCGTCAGGCTCCGCAGGATTTCGACATCGGCGAAGAGATTGTCTCG
>JBEKWJ010000043.1:0-38714 GCA_049513195.1 Occallatibacter sp. | reverse complement strand
CCAGATGCGCCCATTGAGCATCAGTCAAATCACTCGGATACATAAGCCAAGCGTAAAGCCAGACCCCACCTAAGCATATGACTGACTTGATTCAAGCTGCAGTTTGTGGACAGGTTCTTAGAAACCACCAATCCAGTGCGCGAAGCGCGTTTGGCCCCACCGCAGGCGGCAGGTAGTGGCTAAAAACGGAAAGAGCCGCCCGGCAACAGGGCAGCTCCTTCCTCAGGGAGAATAGTTCCAACGGAGGCAAAACCATCAGAACTTTCTGGCTGCATAGTATGAGCAGGGGAAGGGAGTGTCAAGAACAAATCGAAGGAGAAATAAACTCTCTTAATTCAATAACTTACGCGGCGCTGTTTGAGAAATGCACAGAGGCTAAGTTCGACATATCTTCGCCTTTTTACCCCTGCATTATCCCCTATTTACAAGGGGTTTCTTGGGTTTACACCATGTTTTTTCCGGGTTTTATCCGCGCTATTAACCCTTCTGATGCGTTCTCGGCATTTCCCGTTAAAATCTTCTCCCCTCTCACTCCCGAAGATTGAGGCGTATGAACTCCGCATCGTAGACCGAAGATGCCGGTTTCCCCCGCGAAATTCGGTAAAGCGCTCTGAAGCCGCCCAGAAAAACTCCCAGCAAAAGAGCGATACCGCAGCAAATAATCACTAGAAGCGTGATCGCGAGCAGCAGCTTTCCGGTCTTCGCCACTTCGGATTCGGTCGGCTGCGGAATCGACATCAGGTCCAACTCATAGTGCACCGTGGCCAGCAATTTGTGGCTCTCGTCGGGCACGGCATCTCCGCTCACCAGCGCCACCAGCGGCCCGCTGCGCTTCACCTCCAGGCTCACCAGGTCGGAGTCCTGCAGCGCCTTGCTCCATCCCGCCTGCGTCTGCTTGTCGGCCTTTTTGCAGGCGTCAATGTACGCGCGAATCTTCGGCTCCTGGGCCGCGGCCATCTGCGGCGTGGGATAGTCGATCAGGGTCAGCGTGGCCGGTCCCGAGCGCAGCGAATAGTTGGCGGTCACAGCCTCCGCTCCGCGATCGAAGCCCACCAGCTCCGTCGGCAGCACGCCGCCCGCACCGGCATAGCTCGCCGGTCCCAGCGCATAGTGCGTTGTCTGTCCATCCAGATTGGCCTGCGGAAGATTCGCCAGGATAGGAGGCGCCAGCGCCTTGCCGCCCTCCGGCGCTGGCAATTGCCCGGCCAGTTCGCGCAGCTCCGAACCGCTCATCGGCCCGATGCGCGAAAAATTCGCGTCCACCACCGTGTCGCCCACCCAAAAGAGCACGCGGTTGTGGTTCGACGTAGCCCCTGTGCCGATCTGCTCCTTGGGCCAGCCATTCTGCCGATAGAACGAATAAGCTCCAAAGGCTCCGCTGGCGTCGCGGAAGCGCAATGCGCGCAGGTTCAGTGTCTCGCCGTCACGCTTATAGTCGGCCAGCGCGGCATCGGTAAAGTCATACTCTTTGAGTGCCGCGGCATTGGCCGGGTCAGCCAGCGCAGCATCGGTCAGCTTCTTCGCCGCCCCCTCAGCCACCCATCCGGCAAATGCATCCGGCAGCAGAGCCTTGGGCACCGGCGGCAGCACCAGGTGCGTAGCGCCTTGCGATCCCGAAGCCTGCGCCTGACCAGCGCCAAAGCACCCCGCCAGCATCGCCGAACCAACCAAAATAGAAATCCAACGCATCAAGACGCTCCAGTCTTCAGGGTACACGCTCCCGCGATAGCCCGTAGCTGGCGGCATCCCCTATTTACTTGGACACTGGCGAGGGTGGAAAGGTTCCCTGGAGAGTACCGCGCTCGCAGAACTGCGTCATCCATGGAGGGTCCGCTCAGACCGCGTCAGCTACCCTTCAAGCGACCGGCAAACCATTAGCCCCTACTTCACGTAACCTTTTGGCAATAATGTCAGCGTCCCTCATCAGATCAAAGATTTTGTTCTTAATTTCAACGTAGCGCTCCCAATCGTTAAGCGATTCAAGTTCCGATTGTCTAGAGTTTACGCAGTCTATGTATCGGTCGCGATAGGCAATAATGAGTTTGCATTTTTCATCAAAGGTTGGTGCTCCTAAAACTATTTCCTTAAGATAAATCTCCCAATCCTTCGCACCCTTCTTGGAGTTACATGCTTTACAACAAGGGACAAGGTTACCGAGTTGGTGTCCATAACCGCTGAGTTTCGCAGCCTTAACCAAACCGTAAAGATGATCCCATGTTTCAGCTCGCGCTCCGCAATAAACGCATTCCAATTCTTCATCAGGATTTTGTCCGAGCAATCGAAGCGCTGCGTCCAAACGCTCTTCGTCGTAACTATCCACAGGCGCTACAGCAGATGCAAAGGCGTGATTGATTGTCGTCTTCCGCTTCTGGCATATCGAATACGGAGAAAGATGAGACTTGATGCTCTTTTTCTTCATGGAGCTAACACCTCGACCAATCGCACTATTGAATGAATGGAGATTTTCGTTACGCTGCCACCACTTCGATGCGGTAGTCGGAAGTCTTACTCTCCGGCCCCACCACAATCTTGACGGCGCGTCCCAGCCGCAGCAGGCAGTCCATCATCTTCATCTCGCTGACGCCGCGAAACTGGCCGCGCAGCATCTTCGAATGCTTCGGCTGAGTCAAGCCCAGCACCTTCGCTGCCTGTTGCTGGCTCCACCCCCGTGCGCGCAATATCTCCGCAATCTGTGAGACCAGTTGCGCCTTGACCAGCATCTCATCCGCATCGGGAAAGCCCAACTGCTCGTACACATTCATACTCTCTTCGTGTTTGTTCATTGCCCAATTCCTCTCACCGGCGAACGCAGGCCCCTCAACCGTTGACACTCTTCTCGCAATCTATTTCGGCATGCGCGTCTTCCATATCCTGAATCGGCCATTCTCGGATGGATCTCTGGGCAGCAGCAGCCACGTGGCGACTGTGGCGACACCCATCAGTGCCAGCGCCAATAGATAGCCATGCAGGTCAAGAAGCCGCACAGCAAGGGCCGCAGCGAGAATGAAGCATCCGCCCCAAAGACAAAAACCAGCCATGGCGCGAAGAGCCTTCCTCACCCACGGATCGAACGGAAGCGGCCGCTTCGAGCCACGGAACGAGGCCAAAGGATCCGCATAGTACACGCGCCCCATATAGATCAAACAGCCGCCCAGCGTGGCTCGCACCGCCAGAGCCAACAGAGGATTGGAAAGGATGTGCGCAATATCAACCATATCCGCCACCAAAGACTGTCCACTCATCATGCCACAGCTTCAGCCTACGCGCATCTCAACGCCGCAGCACCGCGCGGGGGCGCCGTCTCAGTCACTAATTGCGGCTCGGCCTTGCGCCGCCCACCATGCGGCAAATGCCGCGAGCGAGCGCTCGCACTGAAGCCTGTGCCGCTCTTTCTTGTCACGCACCTTTTTACGCAACTCCTCTTCCAGTGGTTCCAACAGATCGAATGTCATATTCGCCGGCTGAAAGTTCTTAGCGTCGGCGTGCGTGATGTAGTGCACCAGCGAACCCAGAGCGCTGGTCCTCGGCGCCGGAGTGGGTTCTTCACCGCGCGCCAAGGAAGCCGCATAAATCCCCGCCAGCAAACCGGTCGCTATTGACTCGGTATAGCCCTCCACGCCCGATAACTGTCCGGCAAATAAAATCCGCGGAGCGCTTTTCAGGCGCAGAGTTTCGTCCAGCAAAACCGGCGCGCAAATGTACGTGTTGCGATGAATCTGCCCATAGCGCAGAAAGCGCGCATTCTCCAAGCCGGGAATCAGCCGCAGCACGCGCGCCTGCTCGCCAAATTTCAAATGGTTCTGAAAGCCAACCAGGTTATAGCTGTCGGCGCGCAAATTCTCCTTGCGCAACTGAACCACCGCCCAGGGCGTTTTGCCAGTTCGCGGATCGCGCAAACCCACTGGTTTCATCGGGCCAAAGCGCAGCGTATCGCGACCGCGCCGTGCGAGAATTTCAATCGGCAGGCAGCCCTCGAAGTAGCGGGGCCCCCGTGCGTCTGCAACTGGCGCATGGGTTGGGAAGTCATCAAGCTTCTCCCACTCTTTTACCTCCGCCGCCTCAGCCTCCAGCAGCGCATCCAGAAAGCGGTCAAACTCCGCGCGATCCATCGGGCAGTTGATGTAGTCAGCCGTCCCTTTGTCCCAGCGCGCGGCAAAGTAGACCCGTTCCATGTCAATAGAGTCGGCCTCGACAATCGGCGAAATCGAGTCGTAAAAGGCCAAGTGGCCGGACCCAGTGATGCGCTCAATCTCCGCGCTCAAGGCGTCGGAGGTCAAAGGGCCTGTAGCCAAAATGGTCAGCGTGTCTTCGTCCGGCTCGAGGCGCGTTACCTCCTCGCGAAAAACACGAATCGCAGGTTCGGCGGCAATCGCCTCGGCTATCCGCCGGGAAAATTCTACTCGATCTACAGCCAGCGCATGCCCTGCGGGCACAGCCGCGGCATCGGCAAAGCGCAAAAGAGCGGAAGCTCCCCGCCGCATCTCCTGCTTCAGCAACCAGGGCGCGGTATTGGGCGATTCGCTCTTGAGAGAATTCGAGCAGACCAGCTCGCCGAACTCGGTCGTCTGGTGAGCCGGTGTCAGTCGCTGTTTGCCTTCGACCTGCGTCCGCATCTCGTAGAGGTCCACCTGGCAGCCCAGCCGCGCTGCGGTCAGAGCCGCCTCCGGCCCAGCCAGTCCGCCGCCGATTACCTTGATTTTCACTGTTTTACACCCAAGGTCGCGCAAGCGTCGTTTGCCGCGCCAGCACCGGCGCCCAGCTGCTTCAGCGCCGCGCCTGTCACGCGCACATTCCGCCACTCGTCCAAAAACTCAGCGCCCACTGTCCGATAAAACTCAATGGCTGGCGTATTCCAGTCCAGAACCGCCCAATTCAACCGCTGACAGCCACGATCCACCGCAATCGCCGCCACCCGTTCCAGCAGCAACTTGCCAATCCCCAGCCCGCGAAACTCCGGTTCTACGAAGATGTCCTCCAGGTAGATTCCCGGCCCAACCCAGGTCGAATAGTTGAAAAAATACAAAGCATAACCCGCCGTCTGGCCGTTGTACTCGGCAATCAAGCAAAAATAAAGAGGATTGGGACCAAATCCATCCCGCTCCAGATCAGCCTCAGTCGCCGTCACAGCCTCTGGCGCGCGCTCGTACATGGCCAGGGAGCGAATGAAAGCCAGAATTCGCGGTACATCCGCGCGTGTCGCCGGTCGAATCGTCGTTTCCATCTCTTTATTCTAGAGTCTGATCTTGAGTCTCCGCCGGACCCGGACACCCGCTGGCAAATCCTAATGTGTGATACAGGCCACACGCAGCCGCTTCCCGGCCGGGCTACCATTTAGAGTCAAAGAGGCTGGCGCGGCGCGCGCTTCTTGCTCTGCGCCCTTGTGCTGAGCAACACATGGGATTTAACTTGAATCTTGGCACTCAGGCCCCGCGCTGGATTCGGCGCCCTGGTTTGCCGCCCATCGTTGTCTGAGATCAGTTTTCAGTGATACGACTTTTTTGAGCGGAAGGGCTCTCTGGCCCGCGCCGCTCCCAAGGAGAAGCAGATGAAACGCACGATTTCGCTTTGGCTGGGCCTGATGGCGTTCGCCCTTTTACCTGCGTTAGCGCAAACCCCCGCAGCGCTCAAGGGGCCAACGGGCAAGATTCACGGCCACATCACCGGACCCGAAGGAACCCCAAGAACTGTTGGTACCGTAAGTCTCTCCACCGACAACGGCCACACATCAAAGTTCACGTTCCCGGTCACGTCCACTGGCGAGTACACGGGTGAAGCAACTCCCGGAACCTACACCGTGGTCTATCGCATGCCCGATACGCCGCCAGACAAGATGGTTGACTCCATCGATAACGTCAAGATTGTCGCCGGCCAGGATGTCCTGCAGGATGTCGACATGTCTCGCAAGGAATTCATCGACAAGAACCTCACTGCCGATCAGAAAAAGCAGTTGGAGGAGCTCAAGAAGAAAAACGCCGAGGCCATGAAGAGCAACGCGGTCATCAACGCCATCAACGTTGATCTGAAGCAAGCCAGCCAGGACCTCAAGGATATCGACGGAGCGGATGCGACGGCCCGCCAGGCATTGGGCGCCAACCCATCCAAGTCAGATGTTGATGCCAAGGTCAGCGAAATCAAAAACGCGAAATATACCGAAATCCAAACCCTCATGCTCAAGGACACGGTGCTCAAGCCTGACGCTTCCGTTCTCTGGGCTCAATTAGGTCAGTCGCAAGTGGGTCTGGCGAGGGCACAAAACGATCAGAAGCTCTATGACGAAGCCGAAGCCAGCATGAAGAAGGTTCTTGAGTTAGAGGCTGCATCGAAAAAGCCAAACATTTCAACGCAGGGCGTTGCCTATAGCGGCCTGGGTGAAATCTATGCGCGCAACAACAAGGTTCCCGAAGCGAATGAGGCCTATGATCAAGCGGCCAAAATCAATCCCACGTCAGCTGGAGTCTATCTGAAGAACGAAGCGGTGATCTTCTCTAATGTGGGTAACGGAGATGCCTCAGCCGCCGCAGCCGACGAAGCCATCAAGATCGATCCCACTCAGCCCATCCTTTATTACCTCAAGGGTCAGGGATTGATCGCCAAGGCTACCATCGATTCCAAAACAGGCAAGATGGTTCTGCCTCCCGGCTGTGCAGAAGCCTATCAGCAGTACCTCGTGCTTGCCCCCACCGGCGCGTACGCAGGCGATGTAAAGGCCATCCTGGCAGAGGCTACGCAGACACACAACACCTCCGTCGGAGTCGAAAAGCCAAAGAAGGGCAGATAACACAGCTTCACTGCCAATTTCAAAAAGGGCGCTCCCACCAACCGGGAGCGCCCTTTTTCTTCGCCTGCTTCTATCTTCCTCGAGCTGTTGGTGTACTCTCGGCGGGTGGCGGGGTCCGCATCGGCTTCAGAGGCGCTGCCGAATGATCGTGATCGTGGTCGTGATCATGATCGCCAGCAGGAGCAACGAACGGTTCGGGAGCGATGTGGCCGCGATGACAAGTGCCGCAGGTCACCGGCGCGCCTGAGTTCTTGATCTTGGACACGTAGTTCTTGTTAATATCCTCGGTCATCCCATACATTCGCCGGGCGATGGTTTTCTCAGGCTTGGAATCGTCCGCATAATTGAGCCGCGGACGCCCATTCGGCCCAATGTTTTTCGGGTCGGGTGCGTGGCAGGTACTGCAATGCGTGCCCAACGCAGCTTCCCATCCCTCCATGATCTCGTGTACCTGTTCGCCGCTCAGGTTTTCGGGCAGCACCATAAGGTTGGTTGGGGCAGGATGCTCGTGATGGTTCTCTACTTCCGGAAGATTGCCTGCCATGGGTTGTAATGATGGAAGAGCTTGCTGAGCCTGCGCTACTGCAAGGGCTGCAGCGGCAAGCAGAACGGTAGCGACGGTCGGAAATGCGAAAGATGTTTTCAAGCGGGGAATTTCCTCACAAGTTGGAATAGTCAGCACCGATGAACGCTATTTTACCGGAGACGGATTGGCTTGCCTCCCGCCAGATACGCACGGGTGTCCAGCCAAGGTAAAGCGCAGCGGCCAATCCACAGCCTCGCGGATGCCGATACGGGGAGTCACCAGCACCTCAGCGACCGCGCACCCGTCGTCCCGCATCTGAAGCGGCGACTCGGGATCGACCAGATCCAGGCCGTTATGCGCCGGCCGTGAAATCCCAAGCGCCTCGCAAAGTCGACCGGGGCCAGAGGTAAGTTGCCGCATCATCTTGGCGGAAACAGGGCCGGCAGCGAGGCAGCGATTTCGAGCCATTTGCTCGAGGCCGGCCACCGGTTCCAGCGCGCGCAGCAACACGCCACCCGCCTTGCCCTCGGCTTCGCACGAAACGTTCATGCAAAAATACCGGCCGTAGATCGAGTAAACGTAGGCATGGCCGCCTAAGCCGAAAAGAACCTGGTTGCGCGGCGTCGAGCCGCGAAAAGTATGTGCGGCCGGGTCAGGCGGATCGTTGTGTGGGCCAAGGTAAGCTTCAGTCTCAACAATTCGCCCAGCCAAAATCCCGGCGTCCGTCCAATGCGCCAGCAACTTGCCCAGCAGACGCGGAGCCACCTGCTCCGGAGGCGCCTCAAAAAAAGCGCGCGAAAGCACGTGGCCGGGAAGGGCAATCGTTCCCATGGGCGGCTAGACGACCCTGCCGAGTTGCTTCAGAAGCCGTTGTGCCGCCAGATGATCGTTGTCCCTGTTAGCCCGTTCAAAATGCTTCTGTGCCATTCGGGGCGATTTCCTGACACCATTGCCCTCCAAATAGGCAATTCCGAGAAAGAAATTTGCATCGTCTCGATCGCACTCCGACAGGTTCTTTCCCCGGACCGCTTTTCGAAAATAACAAACCGCCGCCCGATGATCGGTCCGGACGCCCTTGCCCCAATAGGAATGGACACCGAGCTGGATGAGGACGCTATCGTCTCGTGAAACGTCGACCTCCCTGAACCAGCGCACAGCCTGGCGAAGATTTCCGTTTTCTCGATATGTGACTGCGACATTGTTCGCCGCGGAAATAGTATCTCCGCCACGAAAAGCTCTCTTGAGCCAAAGCAGAGCTTCGCGCGCGTTCTTCTTCACGCCGTAACTACCCCCAAGAACGACGCCAAGGGTATTCTGCGCAATTACGTAGCCGTGCTCTGCGGAGCGTCGATACCACTCCGCAGCCTTTCGGTTGGAAATCCGCACCAGAACCCTCCCGCGCCGGTCGTTGCATCCATCGGAATAATGCTGCGCAACATTCCACTCCGCTTCGGCATCGCCCCCCTTTGCCTTGGCAAGCAGGTTCTTCCATTCAATAGCCGACATTTTTCCCGGATAATTCGGAAATCCACGAAACAAACTGGGCAAGTTCCATGGGGAAGCGGGGTCGACGACCGAATAGATTTGAAGCGCTGTCTTCTCTGTCTTCACAGTCGTCCCTTGCCCCATCTTTCGCCACCTGCCCATGCGCGTTACTTGTGCGCTTTCTTCCATTCAGACAGCAACGCGAGCACTTCTTCAGCATGACCCGCCGGCGTAACCTTCGGGAAGACATGCAGCAGCGTCTGGTCCGGGCCAATCACGAACGTGGTCCGCTCAATGCCAAACACCTTCTTGCCATACATATTCTTTTCCTTCAGCACGCCAAACTGATTACACACTTTCTCGTCCACATCGGCAAGAAGTGTGTAGGGCAGCTCGTACTTGGCGCGAAATTTGGCCTGGTCTTTGGGCGTATCGCGGCTAATGCCCAGCACCACCGCCCCAGCCGCTTGCAGCTTCTTGAATGTGTCGCGGAAGCCGCAGGCCTCGATCGTGCAGCCCGGTGTATCAGCTCTCGGATAAAAGAAAAGTATGACCGGCTTGCCGGCATAGTCAGAAAGGCTTGCTGGCTTGTCTTCGTCGGTTTGCAAAGTAAAATCGGCGACTTTCTCGTTCAGTTCCATGGGGAAACACCTCGTACTCTATTGGAGGATCTTGAGCGGCCATCAGGTTCGATTATTTTCGAAGCGGGCCGCAAAAAGCAAGAAAAACCGGCTCGTGGCGCTATGCTTGATGTGGAGCTTGACCGGTCGATACCGGTTGAAACAAGAGAGGAATAAAGAAATGAGATTGCTCGCTTCTGCGTTACGGTTTGCGGTTCTGTGTCCGATGCTTTGCCTGGGCACGTTGCCGGCTCTCTGCCAGAGTGTTGCTCATTCACCATATGGCATCCCAGCCGTTCTAGACTTACCTGTTACTCAACAGATCCAGAACGGCATTCAACTTACGACAGGCAACCTTAACGTCAAAGTACAGTTTTACGCCGAGGGCATCGTACGCGTCGTGAAATGGCCGGTCGGTGGGACAAGCAACAAAGTCAGCCTTTCCGTTCTCCAGAGCGATTTGCCGAAACTGGATGTGCGTGTCGAGGAGAACAAGATAGAAGCTACTCTAAGTTGCGGACAGCTAAAGCTGCTCCTCAGTAAAACCGATGGCTCCATTCAATATCTTGACAGCGGCGACCACGCACTCCTAAGCGAACAAGGACAACCTAGCTTCACGCCCACCGGCATCCAACGAGAAAAATCCGCCTTCACGATTCAGCAGAACTTCAAGCTGAGCGCCGATGAAGGCGTCTATGGCTTAGGTCAGCAGCAATTAGGAGTAATGAATTATCGTGGACGCACGGTAAAAATTGTCCAGGCCAACACCAAAGCAGTTACACCCGTCCTGGTTTCAACCGCGGGATATGGTATCTTCTGGGATAACTACTCCAAGACGATCTTCGATGACAGCAACGACAAAACCTCATTCTGGTCCGAGGTTGCCGATAACATCGATTACTACTTTTTCTACGGTCCTTCGATCGATCAAGAGATTGCGGGGTACAGGCAGCTCACAGGTCAGGCGCCGCTCTATGGCAAATGGGCCTACGGTTACTGGCAGAGCAAGGAGCATTACGCCACCCGCGACGAATTACTCGGTATTGCTGAGGAATATCGCAAGCGCCAGATACCCATCGATAACATCGTGCAAGACTGGGATTATTGGGGCAATAACGACAATTGGGGAGGAATGATCTTCGATGAAACAAAATATCCCCGCCCCAAGGAAATGATCGACATCCTGCACAAGCAGAATTTCCACCTGATGATTTCCATCTGGGCAGGGCTTGGACCGTCTTCGCAAATTTACAAAGACATGGATGCCCATGGCTATCTCTTCCCGACCGTAGGCTGGGCCGGATTCAAGTACTTCGATGTATACAATCCCGCCGCCACCGATTTGTATTGGAAGTACGCCAGCGAAGGGCTATTCTCGAAAGGTGTCGACGCTTGGTGGATGGATTCCACCGAGCCGGATATGGTCAACGCGCTCACGCAAGAGGGTGAAGAGTATGAGATGAAGAGAGTGAAGGATAATCATCTTGGCACCTTCGCCCGCTATCTCAATTCTTATCCGTTGCTCGACACCGAAGCTGTCTACAAAAACCAGCGAAAAGAGACTGACCAGAAGCGTGTGTACATTCTCACGCGCTCCACATTCGCCGGTCAGCAAAGGGCCGCGGCAACTACGTGGTCGGGAGATATCGGCGCTAGTTGGGATGTATACAAAAATCAAATTGCAGCCGGAATCAATCACAGCATGTCCGGCATTCCTTATTGGACCTTTGATATCGGCAGTTATTCGCTCGGATGTCAGGGCGGCGTCTTCATGAACGGCGGCAAAGATCCAGCTTATCGGGAATTCTATACACGCATGTTCCAGCTCGGCGCGTTCAGCCCCATCTTTCGCTCGCACGGTTCAGAAACTCCCCGCGAGATATGGGCGTTTGGCGAATACACTCCCGTACTTGAAAAGTTCGATAACTTGCGCTACCGCCTGCTGCCATATATCTATTCTTTAGGCTGGCAAGTGACTCACAGCGGATACACCATCATGCGCGGCCTGCCAATGGATTTCGTAAGCGACCATAAGACATACTCTATCAATGATCAGTATATGCTTGGTCCATCCATCATGGTTTCGCCAGTGACAGAGTATATGGATCATCGCCCGCCGGAAGATAGCATTCTAATAACTCCGGAAAACTTCAAGACGAAAGACGGAACGCCAGGCCTGAATGCCACGTACTATTGCGATGACCAATTCAAGAACGTCTGTCATGAGGACGTGGAACCGGATATCAATCTCGACTGGTATTCCGGCTGGGAAGGTTTCATTACCGGCCCCAAATTCTCAATACGCTGGGAAGGAAAACTAACTCCCTCCGAGACCGGGAGTTATCGCTTCAACCTGAAAAGCTTTGGTCCACGGCATGTCTATCTCGATGGCAAAGAAATGAAACATAACTACGAGTCCATGGAGTCATGGACCGTTCCCGTCAAGCTCGAGGCCGGCAAAGAATACGATTTCAAATTCGAGACGGCCAACAGCGTGCGCGCTGCATTCCGTGCCAAGCTCTATTGGAAGACCCCGGCAATTCACGCCAAAGAAAAAGTAGTAGTGCCACGCAAGAAAACAAGAAATGTTTATCTGCCGGCCGGAACTTCCTGGATCGATTTCTGGACGGGAGAAAAAATGGATGGCGGCGCAAGCATTGTTGCAGATGCTCCCATCGAAAAGCTTCCGCTCACCATCAAGGCCGGATCGATGCTGCCCATGGGCCCATTCCTGCAATACTCGACAGAAAAGCCTGCCGACCCCATCGAGTTACGCATCTATCCCGGAGCCGACGGCAGCTTTACTTTATACGAAGATGAGAACGATAACTATAACTACGAAAAAGGTGTCTATTCGACCATTGCATTTCATTGGGATGACGCCCATCGCCGTCTCACCATCGATGCCAGAAACGGCGAATTCCCCGGCATGTTGAAGACTCGCACCTTCCAGCTTGTCATCGTAGGAAAAAGCCATGGCGTAGGTGTCGATGTCACCGCCAATCCCGATAAAGTGATCTCCTACACAGGCGAGGCGCAGACGATTCAGTTGCCTCTCTGATCGCAGCCACTGCACATTCAACTGCCTCAAACCCGATAAGTGAGCGAATCTGCTCACTTGTCGGGTAAATATGTGAAATTTATCACTGACAATTCAGTGCTCGATGTGCTTATTGTTCTCATTCGCGAATACAATGGAATAGAAGGGCGGGCGCGTTGCCACTCTCCAAGGATCTTTCCCGAATATGTCTTCAGCCGTTACCGTACCTTCTCAAGCCCCTGAAACCACCACCGCACGGTCATCCAAGCCAATCACCCGAAGCCCATTTCTGGCACACACAGCACCCGCCCGGCTTCAGGTTCGCATGGGCCGAGCCGCGACCGTCAGCGACGGAATCAACTGGCTCACGCTGACCGTGATCATCGTATTTCATCTCGGCGCATTAGCCGCGCTCTTCTTCTTTACCTGGCAGCGGCTGACGGTGCTGCTGGTGCTTTATGCCATGGCCATCAATGTTGGCATTGGCATGTGCTATCACCGGCTGCTCACCCATCGCGGCTACCAGGCGCCCAAATGGCTGGAATACGTCATGGCCGTTTGCGCCACCCTCGCGCTTGAGGGCGGGCCGATCTTCTGGGTCTCCACCCACCGCGTCCATCACCAACTCAGCGACCAGCCCGGCGACCCGCACTCTCCCCGCGAAGGTGGCTGGTGGGCGCACACCGGCTGGCTGCTTTGGGGCAACGCGCTTCATGCGCAGACTCACATCCTTGAGCGCTATGTCCCCGACCTCAGCCGCGACCGTTTCCACGTCTGGCTCAGCAAATATCATTGGATCCCGCTAGTAGTAAGCGGCGTGCTTCTCTTCGGCCTCGGCTGGCTCGCCGGCGGCTGGGCAAGCGCCGTTGGCATGCTCCTCTGGGGCGCATTCCTGCGCGTGACCCTCGGCCTCCACGCCACCTGGCTTGTCAATTCGGCCACGCATCTATGGGGCACCCGCCGCTTTGCCACCCGCGACGGCTCGCGCAACAACTGGTGGGTCGCGCTCGTCAGCGGCGGCGAGGGATGGCATAACAACCACCACGCCCATCCAGTCTCGGCGCGCCATGGCCTGGCCTGGTATGAAGTTGATTTCAACTACTGGGGCATCTGGCTGCTCTCGAAAGTAGGTCTCGCGCGCAAAATTCAAGTCGCCAAGTTCGACCGCGCAAATCCCAAGCCGGAAGCAAACTAGCGGCGAACCCTACTTCTCCATCTTCCCCCGCACCCAAAGCACGCCAAAAACCGGCAGCGCCACCACCAGCACCACCACGCCTGCGGGAAAGCCAACATACCGATAGCTGTCGGCATAACTCACCGCATGATGCCCCAGCAAATTCCACCCCAGCAGCGCGAAGATTGCAACGCAGGTCGAAGCAAAAAATGTAAAGAACGCCGCCGCAAAAGCCAGCAGCAAACTGGCAAGCAGTCCAAATCCCTTCAGCGGAATCCCCGGCAACCCCGCCGCCGCCCCACCGCCCGCGCCATCGGTTTGCTTTGGATCTATCATCCGTCCAGCCCCTCGTGGTCTAGAATACAGTCTGAATGGCGAGCAGCGCACAAGTCGAACTTTGGCCGGCAGACAAGGTGGCCACGCAGGTCTCCGTCGTCCCCGCTCCCAACGGGATTCACTACGCCATGTGGGGCGAAACCCGCATCTCCGACGCCGACCTCGAGCGGCTCGTCGGCGCCGTTCCCGCCACGCTCTCGGCCGCGCTTGAGCATCGCGCCTATTACTTTGTTCCCCTGGCCATCGCCGACACCGACGACACCATGATCGCCCCCAGCTACACCGTCGATCTCGGCGACCGCGCCATCTGCCATCGCAACACCGCCTTCGGAGAAACCGAGGCCGTCTTTCTCTCCACGCGCCTGGTCGAAGACCGCTTCGGCCTGGCCTTCGAGTTCTTCATCAACGTGGCTCACAACTTTGTCGAGGCCGCCGGAGTTCCCGAGAGCTTTTCGTCTCTCGTATGGCAGCAGGCCGAGGCCCAGCTCCGCGGTGAAACCAGTCAGGACGCGTGGGAGACCCGCCGCCGCGCGCAAGACGTCCGCAGCAACGGCCAGCAACTCATCGACGAGCGTGCCCGCACCGCCTACTACGAGTCCACATTCTCCGATGCGCTGGCTATTTATATGCTGTCCCTGGCCGTCGACTTCGACTACCACGACCTGCGCGAGCGCGACTATCCGCTCCTGGCCGCCCCAGCCCTAGCCGAGCGCCTACGCCACGTAGCCACCCTGTTCCCCGCCAACCAAACCTACGAGTTCCAAGTCCTCTACCGCCGCAAAGGTTAGTGATCGGGAAAGCATCCGGCAACGTCGTTTCAGGGGAGTGATCTCGAAGATCGTGCGCAAGCGGCCCTCGATGAGTGATTTGGCCTGTTACCATCAGTCCAGCCGCCCAACGGCCTGAAATCCTCCCAGACGGGCCGACTTGCTTAGACTGATTTGTGACGGATCACGGGCTTTGTGAGGTGATTGATATCCGAGTCTTTCCAGATCGTTCCGTTGCGGCTGCGTATTTAGAGATGTAGATATACAACATCTCACAAACCATCGCCGAAACTGCTACCATGAAAGCGTTTCATTTCTGTGAAAATAAGATGGCATACACAAATGTGAATCCGAGAAAAGCGGCCCGCCGTCATCTTGCCGCCGCAAACGTACTTGACCGCCAGAGCGGACCCGGCGATCAGCCGGGTTGCAGAGCCGTCGCAGGCTATCTCTACGGAATTGCCGGCGAGTTAGCTGTCAAACAGATGATGCTCAACATCGGCTTGGACCCTTCCGAGCCTGCGTTCTACAAACATTTTCCAGAGTTGAAATCCATGCTGTCTACCGTCCGGGGCCCACACGCACGGGAGTTACGCCGCATCGCCGACAATTCCGCGCTGTTTCAGCATTGGCACACCAAGATGCGCTATGTGCACACTTCGGAGATTCAGGACGGCTGGGTAGATAAGTGGAAGAAATCGGCTGAAGACCTGATCAATCAAATGGAGGCCGTATGAGCGAAACAAATGATATCTGCTTCGACTCCTCTCTTCCTCTATTGGTTGGAGCGGTCAAACAGCACCTTGGTCCCATCGATCTGGAGAACGGCATGGTCGTTCGCGACACCAGTGGTCGCCTCCGCTTCATCGTTCGCAAGGACGCTCCCTCCGACGAGGAGCGTGATCGCCTCAATCAGCTACTTGCCGCCCCTCTCGGCCCTTACGCCAGACAAGATGGAGTGATCGCGTATCAAAACGACTCCGGTGCGCAACAGCTTTTGAGCGATCTCGAGGCTTTTGTCATCCATCAAGACGCCATTCAGTTCAGTCTGTTGGACAGGCGAATCGTGGGCTCTTCCTGGCTAAATACACCAGTCGAAAACGCCGCTGGCCCCGTCCGCATTGTCTTTGCCAGCGTTAAGGGCGGCGTTGGCCGTTCGACGGCTCTCGCCGTCGCTGCCGCAGACTTGGCCCGCCGCAATAAGAACATTCTGGTCGTCGATCTAGATCTGGAAGCCCCCGGCATCGGGGACATGCTCCTCGACCAAGATCGCCTGCCGAGCTTCGGCGTGCTCGACTACCTTGTCGAAAATGGCTTGGTCGCCGTCGCCGAGGGAAGTCTGGCAGACTACATCGGTACTAGCTCGCTGACGACCCCCAGCGGTGGGCGCGTCGATGTGCTTCCTGCCTTCGGCAAGCAGTCCGACCAACATCCAGAAAACACACTTCCGAAGCTCGCACGCGCCTTGATTGAAGACATTTCGCCGGACGGGATGCCTGTCCCTCTATCCAGAAAAATGGCGTCCATGATCGACCGGTTCGCCCGCCTTCAAGACTATGATGCGATTTTGATCGATAGCCGAGCCGGTTTGTCGGAGATCGCCGCTCCTGCTGTTCTTGGCCTCGGAGCCACGGTCCTTCTTTTCGGAACGGCCCAGCGGCAAACCATCCATGGCTACGCTCCATTGCTAGCGGGCTTAAAGATGCTCGTCGAGCGGGACTATCAGAACAGCCGCCCCGCCGAATGGAGGAGTAAACTCAAAGCCGTTCTTGCCAAAGCCGGCGATGTAGAGGGCAAGGGTGCTAGGTACAAAGACGATCTGTTCGATCTTTTCGCCGAGAACCTATACGATCAGGAGACCACCGACAACGCATCAGAAATTTTCAGTTACAGCATCGATGATGATGGTGCACCCCATTGGCCTCTCGTCATTCGGTTTGATCCGAGCTTTGTCGATTTCGATCCCATGCAAGCTCCCAGCCAACTCGGCCAGAGCTTCTACGAATCAGCTTTCCGCCCTTTTTTGAATGGTATTGACAAGATCCTAGCCTCGGCCAATCAGATTGTCGGCCGTGCAGGAGAAGAACAATGAGCCAGACCGGCGAACTCGATCTGTCGCCCATCCGCGCGGCCATAGCTGGGTTTCCTGAGAATCCGAATATGCGGCCAAACGATCCCGTTGAACTCGATCAGGTTGCATTTCCACAAGGTCATCGCGGCATCTTGGATTTAAGGCGGCAGCTTGTCGTTGGCAACCGGGGCATGGGCAAAACTTTTTGGACTCATGCTCTAACCAATCCCGATGTTCGGCGTAAAGTTGCCGAAAACTACTCCTATCCAGCTCTCACTAAGACGAAAGCTGTCATAGGGTTCAATGGTTCCGATAAGGATGTTCCTCCAACTCCTACAAGGGAAGACATCAAGGAAGCGCATGAGAAGGGCTGCGATCCTGAGTTAATTTGGAAAGCCACCATCCTGCGTGCCGTGCAGTGGCTCTATCAAGATAAAATCTCAGGCGCGAATCTGCCCAGTCTTGCAGAAGCCATACAGCAGTTGCGTGACAAACCGCGCATGTACGCCGAAGAGTTGTCGCGCATCGATGACACCATCGCGCGGTCAGGCGAGAACGAGAACTATCTGCTGATCTTCGACGCGCTGGATCTCCTTCATGGCAACTGGAAATCGATCCGGACTTTGACGAAAGGGCTTCTCATCGTGGTCCTTGGATTGCGTTCTTTCCGCAACATCCACGCCAAGGTCTTTATACGCGTCGATCAATTCGCCGACACCGAGATTTTTCACTTTCCCGACAGCTCGAAGCTCAGCAACGAGAGCGTCGATCTTGCTTGGCGTCCCGAGGAACTCTACGGGCTTCTCTTCTTTGAATTGCTGCGAGAATCGAGCGCCGCTACCGTTCTGAAAGAACTTGCGCAACGTCTCAATGCTGAATCGGCTCTGCCCTTGAGTGGAAGGCTGGCCGCCTCCCCGGAGAAACAAACGCTCTTGGTTAATGCTATTGCAGGTGAATTCATGGGGAGTAGCGAAAAACGCGGGCGGGTTTACACCTGGGTACCACTTCACCTCAGCGACGCCGCCAACAACTGCTCTCCCCGCACTTTCCTTAATGCCTGGAAAAGCGCCTCTGAACATACTCCTGTGTCTCCGAATCTGGCTGTAGATTTTCGCGGCCTGATTGAGGGGGTTCGGAAAGCGTCTACAGATCGGTTGAGGGAACTCGGCGAGGATTATCCATGGATCAGTTGGGCTTTGGCGCCTTTGCAATATGATTTTGTTCCCATCGAGAAGCGCCAACTATTTGCATCTTGGGAGACAAGCAAAGTCGTAGAGAGGATTCTTGACTGGGTCGAAACGGGTGGAAAGCTCGCACCCATTGGCGTCATCTCCGAGCGCACTCCGGATGCCCTTTTGAAGGCCATGATCAGCATCGCCGTCATGGAGGACCGGCCAAATGGAAAGATCAATGTCCCGGACATCTTCCGTGTTGAAGCCAAGATTCTTCGCAAAGGCGGCGTTGCCGTCCCGCGGAAGAAATGAAGCACTCATGACGGATTCCGAAACCGCGTTAGTTGTTTACTAAACCACACTAAAGCTCTATGCGGGATCGACAGTGACATGCTCTGCTCCGATTTGGCAGGTGTGAGCCATTCTTTTTTTTCTAAGTGGCTTAATGACGTCTCGGAGGATCGGTATCGGGAAACGGGCATCGGGACTCGCAAATCGGGTCAGCGCCTGAAATGCAGTCTCAGTAGGATCTCCGTTTACGATAAATCGCCGAGTCACTCACTGACGACGATTACTCCTGGAAAGTTGCCATGGCGGAAGCAAACGGGCAAACTGCTTACTCCTTCAGATTTGGGTCAATGTGCTACTCAAACAGCGCCTCGAGGTCCCCGGCATTTCCACCCATCCTCGTTGCAGATAATAACCGCTCGCCGGCGCACAATCAAAGCATGAACAATCACCAGAGCCGCGTGCTGTTCCTGTTCCCTGTTCCCTGATCCCTGCTCTGAGACCCCCACCCCCCCTATATTTATTTTCAAAAACATGCAGGTAATTAATTCGACAACATAACCACTTCTATCTATAAGATTCCAAATATAATCCCAATCGCAGCCTAAAATCGGTAACCTGCAAACTCCATCATTTGCGGCAGCCGTTCGTGAAATGGTCATCGAACTCACCGACAGTTACCTATCGCCGAAAGAAGTGCTGTGTGCACACTGGGTGATCTCGCCAGTTGAGAACACGGCCCATTAATCACATTTCTAAACACTTGACGACCTCTCAGCCCGCAGTTTTTGAGTAGGGGCTGTTCGTCAAGAAAACCCATGTCCGTGTTATCCGGAATGAGTCGAGAATGGCGGGTTTCACTCTGATGAGTCCGCAGCGCCATTGCAAGGTCATATATTACTGGCCTTTTGCAAGGAGCGGGAGTGGGGCCACAGATCATCTTTAAACCAGGAATCCAAAGCGCGCTAGGGAGCGGGTTGAGCGAACCTGCAAGCATCGCGGTTGACGGCAATCGCAACATCTACTTCACCGAAGTAGGAAGCAGCGTGTTTCACGGGATAAGTCCTCGAGCGCCGATGAAGCCGGAAAAAATTCTGCATTGACGCCAAATCGCCGATGCGCTCGTCGACGGGCAGATAGGTTTCCGCTAGTCGCCATCGCGACTAAAATCTGATCATCCTTTTCCCTCTCGCCCCTATCGTCTATCCTCAATCTACGTGATGGCTGATTGGATCTTTTCCCTATCCCCACTCTCTATGCGAAGGGGCCCGATGAAAGCGCGTGTCTCCGACCTGACCGCGATCTTTTTTGCTGTCTTCGGCTTCACCTGTTGGGTTCTCGGCGACAGTTGCATCAAGTGGATTGGGCAATTCGGCCTGCCGCCCGAAGAGATCGTTGCCTTCATGGGCCTGTTCATGGCGCTCACGCTCACGCTGCACGCGGCTGTGCGCCGCAACTTCGGCAATCTGCGTCCCCACTCGGTGGTGCGCCAGGTACTGCGCGCCCTTCTAGACATGACGAACAACGTCTGCGTCGTCATTGCCCTCCGTCATCTCTCGCTCACCCTGTTCTACATCCTTGTCTTCACTTCGCCGCTGGTCATCTCCCTGCTCTCTGCCGTTTTTATTGGCGAACGCATCACCCCCAAGAAGGCGCTCGCCCTGTTGGTGGGATTCTGCGGCGTGGTCATCGCGGTCGCTCCCTGGAGCCATTCTCAGCACATCGATCTGATCGGCCTCGTCAGTTGTCTTGTGTGCGTCATCTGCTTTTCGGTCAACATGGTCTGGTCCCGCGTGCTTACGCGCTCTGAAACGCCCGAGAGCCTTGCTTTCTGCTCTGGCCTGGTGACGGCCATGGCTGGTTTGGCGCTCACCAGCTTCCACCCTCAGCCACTCATGCCCAAGCTCTGGCTGGCCCTGGGAATGATGGGCGTCTTCTGCGCAGCAGGCACGCTCAGCTTCTATGTCGCCGTCAAGCACACATCTGCCAGCAATGTCTCGCAGTACCACTACACCCAGCTGCTCACCGGCGCGTTGATCTCCTATCTCGTCTGGCACGACAAACCGGGCCTTCCCATACTGGCCGGTGGATTGCTGATTATTGGTTCGGGCCTGGTGATCGCCCTTGCCGCGCGCAACGCCCAGCCGGTCTTACTCCCCGATATCGCTATCCGATAAAGCCAGCGCAGCTAGCTTGCCCGCCTTCGCTTTGACTTTCTGGCCTTAGCCGCGCCGAACTCCAACAACCAGGCACCGACTTGGACGGCCTATAAAGGTCGGCAGCTCGGCTGGAATCACGAGGCGAACACCCATGCGAGTGGTCACAGTCGCGAACGGCGTTTGTCGGTACGTATTCGTGGACCCAGAGGCCAGCTTTAGAATTGCAGGTGACACGGGAAGAATCCGGCTTATGATAGCTCTGATCGATTCGGGCGGCATAACAGGCCTTGGCTGATGAGTAGCGGCTACCGCTCCTCGATCTAGTTTGAGGTAAAACGGGAATGTCCTCGGAGAGTTGGGGCGGTAATAGAGGAGTTCCATCCAGGGTGCCAAAGATGTCGTTCTTCACCGTCCGTCGCGTTGACTTTGGCTTAGCTATGCGTCGGACGATCGCACTTTCGTTGACGATACTGTTCAGTTGGATGCTGATCGCGCCCATCTTTGGCCCTGACGCCGACGCGAATCTTTCCCAATGCTGCCGCAGGAACGGCAAACATCACTGCATGATGAGCATGATGGAGCGGCTCAGAGGCAATCAGACCGGCGTCACGTCGGTCTCGAAGAAATGTCCCCGCTTCCCAACAAACTCCTGCGCCGTTCATCCTCCAACTTATAAGCCTGAAGCTGGAAAGCGGTTCTACGCAGAGGTTTTCCGGCATCCTTCGTGCGCCCCGCAAACTGAGGCGCTTTGCCGCGTGTTCTCGCTCCGCAGTCATCAAAAGCGCGGCCCTCCAACTCCTCTCGCCTAACAACTTATAGGGCCCAAAGGAAGGGATCGGTTCTGCCTATCCCATCCTGTTTCTTTGCGCTTTCTTGAAGCGAGAGGAGGATCTATGAAAAGCAAGCTATTGCTGGCGTTATTGCCAGCCGTCTGCCTATGCTGCCAAACAAACACTATCCATGCTCAGCACAGCCTGAATACTGCCGCAATCCCCGTCGACACTGGCCGGATCGCCGGCGTCCTGAAGGATCCAGCCGGCGCGGTCGTTCCAAATGCAAAGATTGAACTCAGCCGTCTTACCCCACGGTTCAAGAGATCGATGGAGACAGACCAGAAGGGACGCTTTGTCTTCAGTGATCTTCCGTTAGGACGCTATCAGGTCGCCGTCACCGCCAGCGGCTTCGAGATTGCAGTTCTTCGTGACCTGACAGTTATCGCTGGTGCTGAAACGTCCGCCAATGTAACGCTGAGAATCGCCCCAGTACACGCCAGTGTCGAAGTAAGCGATTCCGCTATCGAATCCGCTGCTGCAACCATGCACAACGTGGACGACGGCGACCAAGCGCGAAGCCACAACTCGGCAGAGTTGGTGGGAGATGCGCCCGGCGTTAGCCTGCGAGAAAACGGTCAGCTTGCCAGCATTCCAATTCTTCACGGGCTGGCAGATGAACGTACTAAGCTGGTGGTGGACGGCATGACAGTTTCTTCCGCCTGCCCGAACCATATGAACCCGCCCTTCTCCAACATCGCCCCGTCCCATGCGGCCGAGGTCACCGTCATGGCCGGAATCACACCGGTCAGCCTGGGCGGCGATAGTCTGGGCGGAACGGTCTCCATCAAATCCCGTCAGCCCGTCTTTGCCAGTGCTGTTGAAAAGCTGCACGAGGAAGGCGCGTTCTCGGGCTTTTATCGCAGCAACGGCCAAAATTATGGCGCCTCGCTGACCGATTGGATCGCCGGACGAAACCTTGGCATCGGTTATACGGGATCGTGGGCCACAAACGACGATTACACCGACGGCAGCGGCCACAAGGTCACATCCACTTACGCCCAGAGTACCGACCACACCATGACCCTGGCGGCACAAGGCGCGGGCAACCTCGTAGTCATTCAGGCCAGTCTGCATCACACTCCATACGAGGGCTTTGTCAGCGCGCAGATGGACATGGTGCGCAACTTTGCGGAATCGCTCAACCTGCATTACCGCAGAAACTTCAAGCGCGGTGTGCTCGACACGGATGTGTTCTGGCAAAACACCTGGCACTCGATGAACATCGGCCACGACAAATCCACTTTTCCGATGCCAATGAATATGCCGATGAACACCCACGGAAAGGATCTGGGCTACTCCGTCCAGCTCGATTTCCCGTTGACCGATCGCCACACTCTTCGGCTTGGCAGCGAGCTGCATCGCTTTGTTCTCGACGACAGATGGCCCGCTGTTCCTGGCACGGCTCCCATGATGGGGCCAAACACCTTCGTCAGCATCAACGATGGCCGCCGTATCCGGCTGGGCACCTTCGCCGAGTTGGCCAGCAAGTGGAACGCGCAGTGGATCACCCTCGTCGGTCTGCGCAACGATACCGTCTGGACCAATACCGGCCCGGTGCAGGGCTACTCGGATATGTATGCCACCGACGCAGACGCCTTCAACGCATTGAACCGCGCCCACACAGACCCGGACCTCGATGCCACCGCATTAACTCGCTACCAGCCGAATGGCTTCAGTACCTACGAGATCGGCTACGCGCGCAAGACCCGCGCACCCAACCTTTACGAACGTTACGCGTGGTCAACCAATATGATGGCCAGCGGCATGATCGGCTGGTTTGGAGACGGCAATTACTATGTGGGCAACGTAAGCCTCAAGCCGGAGATCGCCAACACCTTGAGCGGCACGGTAGCCTTTCATGACCGGGCGCGCAAAAAGTGGGAGATCAAACTCACGCCCTATGAGACCCATATCCAGGATTACGTCGATGTGGACACGCTGGGCGCCACCATGTACGGGATGAGCACCTTTGCCCAACTGCAATTCGCAAATCACAACGCCAGAATCTATGGGGCCGATCTCTCCGGCGACGCTGCGATCTGGAATCACTCCAGCTTCGGAGTGGGCACGATCAGCGGCGTTGCTGGCTGGTTGCACGGCGAGAGGCTCGATACGCAAACCGGTCTCTACCAGATGATGCCGCTCAATGCGCGTGTAGCTTTCGACGAGGAGCTCAGGAGATGGACGGCAGGCTTCGGCGTCCAGGCCGTGAATCGGAAATCCAACGTGGACTCGCATCGCTTTGAGCAGGCTACGCCGGGCTACACACTCTTCAATCTGCACGCCCGATATCGGCGTGGGCATCTGCACGCAAGCGCCGTTGCCGACAATCTCTTCAACAAGAACTATGAACTGCCACTGGGGGGAGTGAACTTCGATGACTTCATGGCCAGCATGTGGATGAGCCAGATCATGCCGCTGACAGGACGGGGAAGGTCAATCTACGCAGGCCTGAGCGCCGAGTTCTGACGGAACGGTGAGGTGTCTGTCGTGGAGGATGCAGACTGTCCTCGTTGCAGATAATAACCCTCCGCCGGCGCACAATCAAAGCATGAACAATCACCAGAGCCGCGTGCCGTTCCTGTTCCCTGTTCCCTATTCCCTATTCCCTGATCCCTGCTCTGAGACCCCCACCCCCCCTATATTTATTTTCAAAAACATGCAGGTAATTAATTCGACAACATAACCACTTCTATCTATAAGATTCCAAATATAATCCCAATCGCAACCTAAAATCGGTAACCTGTAAACTCCATCCGAACAGTCCTGGAGATCGAACCAGGGGCAAACCGATACAATGAACTCGGCATTCGCCCGAGGGAATCTCATGCTCAAAAAGAAGCTTTTCCTGCTCACTTTCGCTCTAACACTGCTTCCATGCATTTCTGTCGCCGCACAAACCGCTTCCGACGTCGTGGTCGAGCGCAATGTCGCCATGAAAACGCGCGATGGCGTAACGCTCCGCGCCGATATCTATAGGCCTGCGGGAGACGGGAACTTTCCCGTGCTCTTGCAGCGAACGCCGTATAGCAAGGAATACACTGCGGTGTTTGGACGCAGGGCGGCAGCGCGCGGCTTCATGGTGGTTACGCAGGACGTGCGTGGACGGTTTACCTCAGAGGGCGAGTGGTACACCTTCAAGCACGAGAGCGACGACGGCTATGATGCCGTGGAGTGGGCGGCCGCGTTGCCGCACTCGAACGGCAAAGTAGGCATGTTCGGCGGCTCATATGTCGGCGCGACCCAAATGCTTGCCGCTATCAGTCATCCGCCGCATCTGGCCGGAATCTGCCCAGTCGTAACGGCCAGCAACTATCACGAAAACTGGACGTACCAGGGCGGCGCATTCGAGCAGTGGTTCAATGAGTCATGGACCAGCAGCCTTGCGGCGGACACCTTCAATCGCAGCCTCCATGAAGGCACAAACGCCCTCATCGGCAGCAAGGTTCTGCCTCTTCAGCAGTATCCGCTGTTCAACGCTGACCTGGGCCCTGGCTCGGCCGGCTATGCACGCAAACTGGCGCCTTACTTCCTCGATTGGCTCGATCATTCGACCTATGACAGCTACTGGAAGCAGTGGTCGATTGAAGAGAACTACGCGAACATCCAGGTCCCGGCGCTGACCGTTACGGCTTGGTACGACATCTTCCAGGGCGGTTCGCTGCGCAACTTTATGGGCCTGCAGGCGCACGCCGGCAATGATGCGGCTCGCGCCGGTCAAAGGCTTTTCGTCACCATCGGCGGTCATGCGGGCGCCGGCAGAACCATCGGCACCGTAGACTTCGGCACGGCTGCCACCGAGTATGAGGAAGACGGCATCACACTCGATTGGTACGAATACCTGTTCCAGGGAAAGCAGAATCAATTCGCCAAGGCCACGCCGGTGAGAATCTTCGTGATGGGTGAGAACAAGTGGCGCGATGAAGAAGCCTGGCCGCTCAAACGGGCCGTGACCACGAGTTATTTTCTCCAATCCGGCGGCAAGGCCAATAGCGCCTCCGGCGATGGCGCGCTTTCTACCACCGCCAAGCAAACTCAATCGTCAGACAAGTTTGTCTATGACCCAGGTAATCCAGTGCCCACCGTAGGCGGGCCGCTCTGCTGCGACGGCAATCACCTGCCCGGCGGCCCTCGCGACCAGAAAGATGTAGAGAGCCGCCCCGATGTGCTCGTCTATTCCACCGATCCGTTGAAAGAGGATCTGGAGGTTACTGGCCCGGTAACTCTCGACTTATACGCGAGTTCCTCGGCCGTGGACACGGACTTTACCGCGAAGTTGGTCGATGTGTGGCCCAATGGCTTTGCCCAGAATCTTACTGAAGGCATTCTGCGCGCGAGTTACCGCGAATCGACAGTTGTAGCCAAGCCCATAGTGCCCGGCAAGGTCTACGAGTACAAGATCGACATGTGGTCCACGAGCAATGTCTTTCTAAAGGGACACCAAATCCGTCTGGAAGTGAGCAGCAGCAACTTCCCGCGCTTCGACCGTAACCTGAATACGGGTAAGTCTGCGAATACGGAATCAATATTCGTGAAGGCGACTAATACCATCTTTCACGACCTCGCGCATCCGTCGGCGCTGCTTCTGCCCATGGTGCCAAGATAAGATGAACAATTTCCCAGATTACCGGGAAAGCGAGCTATGAGTTAGCGGCAATCAGTTCGCGCGCCGCCTGTCTTCCCAGCCGGATGCAGTCAGGAATGCCGATGCCATCGTACGCGTTGCCGGCCAGTTTTAATCCCGGCAGAAGGGCAACGCGGGCGGCGATGCGCTGCTTGCGCTCCTGGTGGCCGACGGCGTACTGCGCCATGGCGCGGCTCCAGCGCGAAACTTGTGTATGCTCCGGCTCGGCAGCAATCGGTAGAATCCTATTGCCAAGAATCTCGCTGAGTTCTCGGCGCACGGTGGTTACTAACTCGGCGTTCGACGCGGAGATCAGAGCCTCGTTTTTCATGCCGCCCAAAAACGCGCGGAGCACCGCTTTGCCCTGCGGCGCGCGGCCTAGAAACTTTCTATGCACAAAGGTGCAGGCCAGCATCACTCGGCCTTCGACTGCAGGCACCAGGAAGCCGAAGCCATCAGGCAGGCGGCCCAGTTGAGTTTCATCATAGAGCAGATTAACGGTGATCGACGAGGAGTAAGGAATGCCGCATAGCTCCTCGCTCAGCGCCGCGTCTACCCCACGGAGCAGCGCACCGGAAGCCCAGGCTGGCGAGGCCATAATGACCGCATCGTACAGCTCCGCCACGCCACCAGCATCGATCATCCAACCGTCAGCCATCTTCTCGATGCTGCAGACTTGCGTCGACAAGCGCACTAAGGCTGGATCAAGACGCGCGGTGAGGGCGTCGACTAATTGCTGCATTCCGCCTCGCAATGCAGTGAAGACGCCACGAGTCGCGGGCCTGCTTCCAGAGTTGGTTCCGTCCCCGGCGCTGGCAAGTTTGGCTCGCGCGCGCATCTTGCGATGCGCGGCCAACATACCGCGAGTAAGCGACCCATATTCGGTCTCCATCTCCACAAGGCGCGGCAGCACTGTGCGTGCACTGAGTTGCGAGGCATCGCCGCCAAAGATCCCAGATAACAACGGATCGGCTAGACGGTCCACGGCCTCGCGGCCATAGTGGCGTTCGACAAGCGTGGCCACCGACTCGTCCGGAAGGCCGCTGGGGCGCGGCGGCAACAGCAGTTCAAGGCCCATGCGCACCTTGGTAGGCAGGCTAAAGAGGCGGGTTAGAGCAGTTGGAATCAGCTTGGTGGGCACCAGAAACATCAGACCGTCGGGCAGCGGCACCAGACGGTTGCGCACCACAATATAGGTCTTGCGGTCGGCGTCGTTCGAAGGGGTGAGTTCAGCGCCAAGCCCCAACTCACGGCACAGCTCAGCGGCGGCGGGCTTCTCAGTCAGAAAGGAATCCGGCCCGCGCTCGAGCACCGCGCCGTTCACAATCTGCGAAGACAAAGAACCGCCTAACCGCTCGCGCGACTCAAAGAGCGTGTAGTCGACCTTCAAGCCCGACCTGCGACCCTGCTCCAATTCATAGGCCGCCGCCAGCCCCGCGATTCCCCCGCCAATGATTGCCGTCCGCATGGATGAGCCCATCTCACTATTAAATCAGTTTTGGGCTGAAGGCGGATAACGGAGATTGTCGCCAGCTATAATTCCCAATAGTTCAGAAAAAAAGGATGAGGCAGGCAATGAGACGGAGTTTTGGCATTTTGGTGTTAAGTATCACGATGGGATTGACGGCGACTTTTTCTGGGTTGGCGCAAGATACGCGGGTCGTCACCGAGCCTGTGCTGCCAGCGGCATGTACGACGCTACTCGCGGAGAAGTCGGGAGACAGAGAGAAGCTGGCTGAAGCCTTTGAGAAGACGACCGACACAGCCCGCATTCAGAAGGCAATGAATTCATGTAAGCCGGGGATGGCTGTGGAACTGGCCGCGAGCAGCAAGGGAGACGCGTTTCTTTCGGGTTCACTGGAGATGAGAGAGGGAGTGACGCTGCTGATTGACAAGGGCGTGACACTCTATGGATCGAGGGATCCGAAGGACTACGATCCTGACTCTTCTGGAGAAGGTCCGCTGCTTTGCGGAACACTGAGCGATGTGAGCGCGCCGTACATCACGGCCGCGGATGCTGCCAAGCGCCCCGCGATGCCGCCGCCGCTGCGAGGCAGGCCGTGCAAGTCGCTGATCACCGTGAACGTGAAGAATGCCGCGATTATGGGCGATGGAGTGATCGATGGACGCGGCGACGCAAAGGTGATTGGGCACGATTACACCTGGTGGCAGATGGCGCGAGCGGCGGAGCCAAAGCAGTTGCGCTATTTCAGCGGCCGTCTGATTACGGCAAACCATGCGGACGGTTTTGTTCTGTACCGCATCACGTTGCACAATTCGCCGAATTATCATGTCACGGTGAACAACACAGACGGATTCACGGCATGGGGCGTGCATCTGCTGACGCCGACAATCCGCGGCACCGATGCGCGCAACACCGACGGCATCGATCCGGGAAGCTCGACGAACATTACCATCGCCAATAGTTGGATTGACAATGGCGACGATAACATTGCCATCAAGACCGGCGTAACTCACATGAGCGTGCTCAACAATCATTTTTACGACGGACATGGAATGTCCATTGGCAGTGACACCTTTACCGGCGACAGCTTTCTGCTTGTGGCCGGGCTAACGGAGGATAGCACTACCAGCGGCATTCGGATCAAGAGCAATGCGGCGCGCGGCGGTCTTGTGCATGACTTGACCTATGAAAATATCTGCATGAAAAATGTCGGAATGCCGATCGCCATCAGCCCGTTTTACAACAACGGCACGGTGGAAGGATTTGTGGACCCCGGCGTTCTGGGCGACCGAATACCCGACTATAAAGGAATCACGCTGCGCAACATCGTTTCCCTCACGCCAGGGGATGTGCTGATTGCTGGCAAGGATGCCGCGCATGTGTCAGAGGTTACGCTCGACACTGTCACCATCAAAGACATCAAGCCGGAGCAGGTACATTCGCAGTTCACGAAAGCGGCCGTGGCTCATGTGAATTTTGAATTGAAGGGGACGGCGGTAGTGGTAACCCCTGTCGCGCCGCAGTCGGCGATTAGTAATGCTCCAGGCGCATCGCTGATCACGATAGACCCAGTCACCAAGCTGGGGCTGTGTGCTGGTGCCTTTCCACCCATGCAGTGAAGACTTACAAAAGAGCGGCATTGTAGCCAAATCCCGAGTCTCAATCTTGAGTGTCAAGTGCGGAGACATGGTTGATACACCAGCGTGACGCAGTTGTGAACCGGGAACCGTTGCTCGAGCGTCAGGTTACTTGGCGCGCCGCGCGGGTTCAGGAAGTGCTGGATTTGAAGCAGCCGGAGCGGACAAATAGTGAGTGTTCGACTCAGGCCTTCTTTTTTATAGTGATCTCACCAGCAACGACGGCTGCTCGTCCTGAAGAGAACCCCGCGTAATAGCCGGTCTGAGTCAATCCATCAGGGCTCAATCCTGCGACAACAACTCCGAGTTGTTTTCTCGCCAAGCTTTTATTGGCGTAAGAGAGTTGTATATAGTCATCGTTATAGAACGTTCCGGAAAAAGACAGTTGGTCTGGGGTAGCAGCGCCAGCCTCCTGCAGAATTCCATCTGCCTTGATGGTTCGGCCCACCGAAGTGAAGGTCAGGGATAATGTAAAAGTTGTCTTCGGCTGCGAGGAATCCTTGATATAGAAGTCGCTTCCCTCCCCTTCCCACCGGCCTAGGAACGCATCTCGTCTTGCGGACAGATGCTGGGTGCGACGATTCGACAATGCCGTGAAAGCCGGGGGCACCGCAGCTGTCACTGCGGCCACACAGACCGCTTCGATCAATTTAATCAGGAAATCACTTGACATCGAATCCCTCCAAAACCTTGCAATGGCGGGATTCTACACTTCAGAGGGTGACTTCGGCCACCCGCCGCGCGACGTAGGCACAGGAAGTGCCGAATTCGAAGCGCCTGATTGTGTGCCCTTTTCGACGCTTCACAATGGAGGAAGATCTGAGCGCGTGCTACTCTATGGATTCAGTTGGAGGGCAAATGACTCGATGCGCAGAAATAGCTGCTTTTCTGCTGTTCATGGTCGGCGCTGTTACCTTTTCACAAGAATCGCATTCGTTTCATACCTCCGAGTACTATCCTCTGGCAAAAGGAAACATTTGGAAATACCAGGTAAGCACTATAGCGAATGTAAAGAAATCAACAGTTGAATGGCGTGTGACAAGTGCTGATAATTCAAAAATGGGATCACCTATCAGGTTTGGCCTTTTCCGAGTGACAGCGACGATGAGGCAATGACATTGCGTATTTCTCCCCTGGGGCTTGAGGAGATCTCTCTCGGTGTCCTTATTCCTAAATCGCCGATCATAGTCGGAGAAAAATGGACTTCAGCCAGATCTGCTCGCCGGACATTCCGCGTTCTCTCGGTCGGTCAACCGTGTCATGTGGGAAGCATTGCATCTGAAGATTGCCTCACGGTCGAAGACGAAGATGATGCAGTTAGCTTTCGCACTATAACAACGTACGCGAAGGGCGTTGGACCAATCCGATACGAATATTACAAGAAAAATACGAAAGCAGAGCACACTATACAAACGGTTGAACTGCTTTCGTACCATCTAGACACAAAATAATTTATCTCCGAGTTATTCGGCGCTCTTTTCCCACCGCTTGGGCCGGCGATTCTGCTGCAAGACTCTCTTCCGCAGGCGGAGCGATTTAGGTGTAACTTCTACGACTTCATCTTCGGCGATAAATTCAATGGCCTGTTCCAAATTCAAAGCCCTGTAAGGCACCAGACGGATAGCCTCATCGGCACTCGATGCGCGCATGTTGGTCATGTGTTTTTCGCGCACTACATTCACGTCGAGATCGTTGTCGCGCGAGTGCTCGCCGACGATCATTCCCTCGTAAACCTCAACGCCCGCGCCTACAAACAACATTCCGCGCTCTTGCAATCCATTGAGCGAATAGGTTGTGGTCAACCCCTGGCGGTCAGAGATCAATGCGCCAGTAGGACGCTGCGGAATCTCGCCCTGATAGGGAATGTAGCCATCGAAGAGCGCATTCATCACAATGGTTCCGCGAGTGTCGGTGAGCATCTCGCTGCGCAGGCCGATGATGCCGCGGCTAGGTACGCGAAACTCCATGCGCACGCGGCCTGAGCCGTGATTATGCATCTTGGTCATTTCGCCTTTGCGCGGGCCGAGCTTCTCGATCACCGTGCCGGTGTAAGCCTCGGGCACGTCGATGGTCAGGTGCTCGACCGGCTCCATGCGCGTTCCGTCCACCATCTTGGTGACGATCTCCGGGCGTCCGGCGGAAAGCTCAAAGCCCTCGCGGCGCATCATTTCAATCAGAATTGCCAGTTGCAGTTCACCGCGGCCCAACACCTTGAAAGTATCGGGCGAGCCTGTGTCTTCCACCCGAATCGAAACATTGGTGAGCAGCTCTTTTTCCAAACGCTCGCGCAGGTTGCGGCTGGTGACATACTGGCCTTCGCGTCCGGCAAATGGAGAGTTGTTCACGCTGAATTGAATGGCGATCGTTGGCTCGTCGATAACGATAAGCGGCAGCGGCGTAGGATTTTCGACGCTGGTGATGGTCTCGCCGATCGTGATGCCTTCAATCCCAGCCACGGCGACAATATCGCCCATCGCAGTTTCTGTCGTTTCAATTCGC
Organism: Occallatibacter sp.; assembly: GCA_049513195.1. Lineage (GTDB taxonomy): Bacteria > Acidobacteriota > Terriglobia > Terriglobales > Acidobacteriaceae > Telmatobacter. Next base: position 7,240 of record JBEKWJ010000043.1, on the reverse strand, counting down.
TTGAGACCACTAAACGTAAACAGCTTCGTGATACGAGTCTTCATCAGCGAGCCATCGCGTTTAGAGATTGTTACATCGTCGCCGACGTGCAGTGTGCCCTGAAAGACGCGGCAAATGGCTATGCGGCCAAAGTAATCGGAATAATCGAGATTGGTGACCAGAATCTGCAGCGTGCCCTCGGCGTCGCCGGTGGCGGGCGGAATCGTCGAGACGATGGACTCAAAGAGAGGCTGCAGATCCGTGCCAGGCTTGGCTGGATCGAGAGTCGCCTGGCCCAGTTTGGCCACTGCGTAGAGTACCGGAAAATCCAGCTGCGTTTCGTCCGCATCAAGATCGATGAAAAGGTCGTAAATTTCGTTCAAGACTTCCTGGGGACGAGCGTCAGGGCGGTCGATCTTATTGATCACGACGATGGGCTTGAGTTTCGCTTCCAGCGCCTTGGCAAGAACGTAGCGGGTCTGCGGCAACGGGCCCTCGGCCGCATCCACCAGCAGCATCACTCCATCCACCATCTTGAGCGCGCGCTCCACCTCGCCGCCAAAATCGGCGTGGCCGGGCGTGTCCACAATGTTGATCTTGCCGCCTTCGAAGACGATGGCGGTGTTTTTGGCCAGGATGGTGATGCCGCGCTCCCGCTCCAGTTCATTCGAATCCATTACTCGCTCGGCAACCTGCTCGTTGGCGCGGAAGGTACCGGACTGCCGCAGCATGGCGTCAACTAACGTTGTCTTACCGTGGTCAACATGGGCAATGATGGCGATATTACGTATCGTCTGGGTCACAGGGAGGCTTTTCCTTCTTTTTGGTTCGGCCGACGAGGCCATGGGGTTGGGGACAGAATGAGGCAACTTACCGCACACTGCGGCAAGCTACATTGTATCAGCAAGGGAGAATGCGCCCTTTTCGCGATAAGATGGGTCTCGGCTGCTTTCAGCCCAACGCATGAGACGCAAAGCAAAACCTCGCCCAGCAAACTACCGCTCAAAGCGCTTTCTGCTGGCGTGCGTGGTGGCGTTTGCTGTCGTGCTGCTGCTGTTGCGGATGTTTGTCTTTGTGCACGGGCGGCATTGAGTTCGAGTGAGAAATGCCGGCGACGTTTTCTATCTGCAGGTATCGGCTGACCGGCCCCGATTCCCACCCCGTAACCCCCGCCCATTGTGTTATCGTTCCCGCATGGAACGCAGACATTGGTTTATTTCCGCTCTTATCGTTATTTGCGCCGCCGCAACCCTCAGCCATGCGCAGAACCCCGCGCCCACACCGCCGATGGGATGGAACAGTTGGGACGCCTATGGGCTGACCATCGACGAAGCCGACTTCAAGGCGAATGCCACTGTGCTGGCCGGGTTCAGGCAGTTTGGGTGGCAGTATGCCGTGATCGACGAAGGCTGGTACATGGAGAATCCCTTCGGCGCCAATCTGGCCGAGAGGAGGTACTTGCTTGACGGCAACGGGATTCTGATCCCGGTGACCAACCGCTTTCCCTCGGCGGCGGACGGAGCAGGATTCAAGCCGCTGGCCGATTGGATTCACAAGCAGGGACTGAAGTTCGGCATCCACATCGTGCGCGGAATTCCTCGGCAAGCGGTGAAGGAGAATCTGCCCATTGCGGAGACGAGCTTTCGCGCCGCTGACGCCGCCGACCGAGCCGCGACCTGCCCCTGGGACGACGGCAACTTTGGCGTCGCCGACAACGCGGCGGGGCAAGCTTATTACGACTCAATGCTGAAGCTTTATGCGGGCTGGGGGCTGGACTATATCAAGGTAGATTGCATCAGCGATCATCCTTATCGCCCCACGGAGATTCGCCAGATTGCCGCGGCAATCAAAAAGACGGGACGGCCAATTGTGCTGAGCCTTTCGCCGGGGCCGACGCAGCTGGAGCATGGGGCCGAGGTGGCTGAATACGCCCAGATGTGGCGCATATCGGACGATCATTGGGACGGCTGGACCTTTCCTCACAAGCCGGGCGACGGAGAGTTTCCCTTTGGCGTGCGCGACGAGTTTGACCGGCTGGCCAAATGGTTTCCGTATGTGAAGGAAGGCAACTGGCCGGATGCGGATATGCTGCCCGAAGGTTCTCTCACACCGCATCCGGGATGGGGCGAGCCGAGACAGTCGCGGCTGACCCACGACGAGCAGCAGACCGAATTCACGCTGTGGGCGATTGCGCGCTCGCCTCTGATCTTCGGCGGAAATCTTACCAAGCTGGATGATTTTTCGCGGTCGCTCGTCTCTAACCAGACGGTCCTCTTCATGAACCAGAATGTGACCTACAGCCGCCCCATCGAGACCGCGAGCCTGCCTGCCGGATTCGCAGACACGCGGGTGTGGCGAGCGACGATCAATGCTCCGGGAGCCGGCAACTACGCGGAGTTCTTTGCGTTTTTCAATCTTGGCGAGAAGCCGGTGACGCTGCGCGCGAGTTGGAAGCAGCTTGGCTTGGAGGCCGGGAAGCATCTGGTTCAGAATGCCTGGAGCGAGGGCGGCTTCAAGGATTCGAAGGAAGTAAGTGTGACCTTGCCAGCTCACGGCAGCACTCTCTATGAGATTCGATAGGCGTAGGTTTCGGGTGCAGCGACGAAGCGTTCTTGGCGGATTAGCGGCAGTTTGGATCGAGGCGGGAAGATTTGCGCTCGCCGCCCCAACCAACGGCCAGCGGCTGGCAGAGGCAGCGCGGACACAACTGGGCGTAACGACAGGCTACGACCCAACCTGGACGAAGCTTAACTACCCTGGCGGCGATGTGCCGCGCTCGACCGGGGTCTGCGCGGACGTTGTAATTCGTGCGGCTCGCGATGGGCTTGGCCTCGACCTGCAAAAGCTGGTGCATGAGGACATGCTGAAAGACTTCGATGCTTATCCGGCGCGCAAAGCGTGGGGCGCAAAGAATCCTGATACGAACATAGACCATCGCCGAGTTCTGAATCTGGAGGCGTATTGGACTAGAGCCGCAGCTCGGCTATGGGCCGCGAATGCGCCGATACCCGGTGACTCCTTCCCCAAGCTCATTGAGGTGGGCGACATTCTCACTTGGCTGCTTGACGCGCGGCTTCCCCACGTCGGCATTGTAGTGAGCGCTGACGGGCGGAGGCGAGTGGTGCACAACATCGGCCGCGGAGTGGAAGAGAGTCCACTCGAAGAGTTTCATGCTGAGCGTGCGGCGGGCCATTATCGATGGCCGATAGCTTCGTAGCTAGGTTGTCCGAAGCCCGCGTCAAGCCGTCTCGACGGCATTGATCTTTTTGCCGATCTCGAAGGCCAGGGGTTCAATCGTGGTGTGGAAGAGCCTGCGCTCTCGCTCGGGTAACTCCTCCAGCAGTTCGGGATATGGCGTGACCTCGCAGCCGGGAAATGCGGGGAAGCCGGCCGTGTCGGCCATGCGGCAACTGACGTTGATCAAGGCAGCCATGTCCCAGGAGCCATTCACGTCGCGTGGTTGGTGATGATCGGCGACAATGGCTTCAAACTCCGGCGGCAGCTTCCAATCGGCTATCAACTGCCTTCCAGCCTCGCAATGATCCCAGCCAAACAGCTCCCGCTCTGCCCGGAGAATGCTCGTGGGAGTACCGCTATGAGCGCCTAGTGGGAGACTGTACTCCTTGGGCCGGATTACGGCCAGCGCCAATCGCCCGATGTCATGCATGATGCCTGAGGTATAGGCAACGTCCCTATCCATAAAGCCCACCGAAGCAACTTGATCCGCTATAAGGGCACACGCCAGATTATGACGCCAGATGGTCCGCATGGAAGGCTGGTTGAGGGCTTTGCCCATGTACCCGCGCACGCCGACTGTCATGCACAGGCCATGGAGGTTGTTAGCGCCCAGCACGGCGATGGCCTGCAGAATGCTCTTGGCGGGAAAGCGCGGGGCATACAAGAGCGAGTTCGCGACGGTGAGAACCTCGCTGGCAAAAGCCGGATCGGAAGAGATCAGGTCGCTTAACTCGTGCAGTTGTACATTTTCATTATTCGCCAGTTGCAATACCTGCAAGGCAACCTGGGGAAAGGGAGGAATGCGTAGGTGAGCCCAGGACGGAGCGACTGCCTCTTCTCTTCGCCTCTCATTGAGCAACATTCGAGTCTCCTTTCGTCCAGACGACCTGCACCTGCCGGCGGGGGTCGTACCGATCTTGCGCAAGGCACGCGGGGCAGAGGAAATGATCGCTAATTGCTTTTTCGGCAAAGGCGAGGATTTCATGAGTAAGTCAAGTAGAATGAGTGAGTTTTAATGAAGAGATTGGCTGTGAGATAAACTCCTGAGCTCTGGCTTATGCACCCTGCCCCACGCGCCCCAAGCGGAAAGCCTCGATGATCGTAAGCGCAGAGCGCGTTCGATCCGCGTTTCCTGATCTCGAATTGAGAAACGCATGAGCGCCTCGCAGGAGCACAAAGCGATACGATGAATCTTGGAGCGAGTGATGCCAAGAATTCTGGACGGAGTGGCGATTGCCGCAGCAATCAATCAGGAAGTGGCCGAGGAGGTCAGGGCCCTAACGAAACTGGGGATTCGGCCTGGGCTGGCGGCGGTGCTGGTCGGCAACGTGGCTGCCTCGGAGATTTACGTTCGCAGCAAGGTGCAGAGTTGCGGGGAATTAGGCATTTTCAGTGAACTCATCAAGCCGCCTGAAACCGTCACTACGGAAGAGATGCTGAAGCTCGTGACCAGTCTCAACGCCCGCGACGATCTCGACGGCATTCTCATCCAGTTGCCGCTGCCTGCGCACGTCGATACCAAGGCGCTGCTGGATGCGGTCTCGCCCGCAAAGGACGTGGACGGCTTTCACCCGATCAACGGGGGTCGCCTGCTGGCGGGTAGACCGACGCTCGCGCCCTGCACTCCGGCGGGGATCATTGAAATTCTCAAGCGCAGCGAGATCCCCATCAGCGGCCAGCACGCAGTGGTGGTGGGGCGGAGCGACATTGTAGGCAAACCGGCGGCGATGCTACTGCTGCATCAAAACGCCACGGTGACGATTTGCCATTCGAAGACCCGCGACCTGGGTGCGATCACTCGTCAGGCCGACATTCTGGTGGCCGCCATTGGCCGCGCCGGATTCATCACGCCCGAGATGGTCAAACCAGGAGCGACCATCATCGACGTTGGCATGAATCGCATCACAGACCCGGCAGAATTTGCCCGCTTCTTTGCCGGGGAGGCCAAGCGTGAAGCCACTTTCGCCAAGCGCGGCTCGACGATCGTGGGCGATGTGCATCCCGAGGCCTTTAAGGTAGCTGGCGCATATACGCCAGTGCCCGGCGGCGTGGGCAAACTGACTATCGCCATGCTGATGGCGAACACCGTGCGCGCTGCCCGGATGCGCCGGGGAATCTAATGAATCTGCCCACACGGAAAGTAACGCCGTGGCGACTGCGCACCCGCACGCTCGAACTGGGGGTGCGCACGCTGGTGATGGGCATCGTCAACATCACGCCAGATTCATTCAGTGACGGCGGCCACTTTTTCGACCCTGAGGCCGCGGTGGCTCGCTCCATCCAATTGCTCGACGAGGGGGCGGATTTGCTTGATCTGGGAGCGGAGAGCACGCGGCCCGGATCGAACGCGGGCGGACAGATTCCGACGGTGAGTGCGGAGCAGGAGCAGGCGCGACTGTTGCCGGTGCTGGAAGGAATTCTGCACGCGCGGCCTGGCACGATTCTCTCTTTGGATACTTACAAAGCGGCAACTGCACAGGCGGCTTTGCAAGCGGGCGCCGAGATTGTGAACGACGTCAGCGGCTTTGCCTGGGATTCTGGATTGGCAGAGGTTTGCGCAGAGGCTGGCTGCGGCGTCGTCCTGATGCATACCCGGGGCCGGCCCGAGATGTGGCGGGCGCAGCCTCGGCTGGGGGCAGACGAGTTGCTGGCCACCGTGCTCGCGGGGCTCGAAGGGAGCCTGGCGGCGGCGGCAGCGGCGGGAATTCCGCTGGAGGCTATCGTACTTGATCCCGGTTACGGCTTCGGCAAGCGCTTTGAGGAGAATTACGGGTTGCTGGCTCGGCAGGCGGAGTTGCTGGCATTGGGCAGGCCGCTCATGGCCGGACTCTCGCGCAAGTCGTTTCTTGGCCGCACGCTTGCGCCGCTGCATGGCGGGAGCGACGCGCCGGTCGAGGCACGCGAGATCGCCAGCGTGGCGGCGCTGGTAGCGACCATTTTGCATGGGGCATCGATGGTACGCGTTCATGCGGTGCGAGCGGCGGTAGAGGCGGCGCGCATCGCCGATGCTGTGCTGGCCGGTAGTAGTGAGCTATGATGGGTAGTTCCGGCTTTGCCAGCCTCTGGCCGTTCGCAGAACATCACGGAGGATGAGCGGCCAGGATCGAGCATGAGTGAAGATGTCCAGGAGGCTTCCATGGCGCAGAGCGCCCGCAGTGCGACAGTTACACGCGCGGTATTGATCGCCCGAATACTGGGCTGCTTTGTCTATGTCACGGCGTTTTTCCTCCCAGCCGTCAGAGAGGTTGCCACCCCCGGTTTTGGTGCTCCAGAGATGTTGCGCGGCAGCCGATGCGCATGGATTACCCTAGTGAACTCCTTGAGCCCGGAGATGTGGCACTCCAAGTATTTTCTGGCCGTGCTCAGCGGCTGGATCAATCCGCTGATCCTGCTCTACTTAATCTTTTTGCTTCTTCCAAAGTTTCGCTTGCCGCGCCGCATCGTGGCCGGAGTCATCGTAGTCTTCATTGCCTCAACATGGGTCTTTTTTGCCCTTTATCCGTTGGTCCCGCTGGTTGGGCACTTCCTGTGGATCGCCGGAATTTTGCTGATTCTCGCGGGGGAAGCCATCAGGCAAGAGCAGGCTGGCCCAGCAGTTTGAGAGCGAGATTTGAGTCTTCGGCAGACGTTGGTCCAGGGCAAACGCATCTTGCTGTCCCTTGTGGCAAGCAACTCTTGCTCCAGCGCTTTCAAAAGGTTTGCAGCCTGGTCGCGGATGGAATCTCCGATCGGTTTGCCGAAGCTTAAACCTTGTAAAAAATCGGCCATTTGCCATCAAAATGCCCATTTTTCTGAGGGAAAACGCCGTTTTTCAGGCGAAATTCGCACGTGATTGACAAGCCATTTCTCACGTAGCGGTACAAAGCGTGCGTTTTCGCGCACATTGAAGATTTTGCCTGAAACTGCGTTCTGCTCAATAAAGACGCGGGGATTCATCGCTTTTGCGGTCTCGTTTTCTTCTCCGGCGGCGTAATAATCTGCACGGAAATCGGCTACAAATAAATATTTATAGGGGGGGTGGGGG
>JBEKWJ010000042.1:0-38845 GCA_049513195.1 Occallatibacter sp. | reverse complement strand
ACGGATCAAGCCGGCGCCGTCATCCTGAAGGCCAGCGTCACAGCCCATAACGAGCTGACCAACCAGGACCTCAAGACGGTCACTACCTCAACCGGCGACTTCACTTTTACCAATCTTCGCCCCGGCATCTACGACGTTTCGGCCTCCGCGGCCGGATTTGACACCACAAATGAAACCGCGATTCACCTGCAGTTGGAAGCCACGGTTACCGTGCGCTTGGTTTTGAGACCGGGCCAGGCGACCGAGAGTGTCACCGTACATGCCAACGAAGTTCAGCTCGATCAGACCCACGCCGACCGAGGCGAGGTGTATTCAACGGACGAAATCGAAAATGCGCCGCTCAACAGCGGAAATCCCATGCTCATCATCAATACCGAGCCGGGCGTTTATTTCAATGGTTGCGTCTCCTGCGGATGGGTTCGTCCTTTCGATAACGGTGCCATCAACCAGTTTTCCACCAACGGCCAAGGCTCCGACACGAATGACTTCCAGCTTGACGGCTCGCCGAACAACGCCAACTCCTTTGGCAGCCGGGACATTGGCTATGTTCCTCCCACGGCCAGCGTACAGGAGATGAAATTCGTTTCCAACCCCTATGACGCGCAGTATGGTCACACCGGCGGCGGTATCTTCGACATTGTTACCAAGTACGGTACCAACACGCTTCACGGACAAGTCTACGAGAATGCCCGCCGCACCTGGCTTGATGCCAACACACATACCAACGATGCTCTTAACCTGCCCAAGACTAGCGATCAACGCGACCAGCGCGGATTTGAAGTCGATGGTCCTGTCATCATTCCCCATCTTTACAATGGGCGCGACAAGACGTTCTTTGAAATGCAGCTCGAACTGTATAACCAAAATACTCCGTGGTCCGGTGTCGACGATGTTCCTCCTCTGAGTCCCGGATCGACTACTCAGACGGTGGCGCAGACTGGCGATTTCAGCGGAGCTTACTACTGGAATGGAAACGCGGAACAACAGATCAACTTCTATGATCCGACCACGGCGACCGGCGCCAATGGCACACGCACGCAATTTGCCGGAAACAAGCTCACCGGGATGAACGCCAACGCGCAGAAGCTGCTGAGCTATCTGCCTCTACCGAATCGCGCATCGCCGTCCAACGAATCCTGGGGCATCGACAACTACGCATGGCAACGCACGGAGACGGATCGGTTCGATAATGTGGTTGCGCGACTGGACCACAACTTTGGCGCGAACGACCGGACCTACCTGCGATTTGCGTGGAACAAGCGCTTCCAGAATGTCGGCGACGATTACAACGGCATACCCGGAGCCGCGGCATCGGGCGTCTTCCCGCTTACGCGTCAGAACCACTTCTTCACTGCCGACTGGCAGCACACCTTCAGCCCCAATTCGCTATTCGACGTCCATGCATCCTACACGCGCTACGCCTACAACCAGAACCAGGGGCCGACGCCCTTCGACCTCTCCCAGGTTGGGTTGAGCGGCCTGTCAGTAGCGGGCATCACGCCGTCATTCCCGCAGATCGGCATCTCCGGCGTCACCACATTCGGCAACAACGCTAGCAACGGCGGCAACAAGTTGTCGATCTCCAATACCGTTGCGGCTATGCCGATGTGGACTTACGTGCTGGGGGCGCACACTATCAAGGCCGGTTTGGATTACCGCTGGATGCGTGCCAGCAACTTTACCCAGGGAGCCTCCTCGGGGGCCTTTAATGTGGGCAATGACTGGACGCGAATGAACGCGTTCGATTCGCAAACCGAGAATACGCAGGGCCTTGGCCTTGCATCGTTCCTGCTCGGCACCATGGATGGCGGTCACATCGATATTAACGCCAACTCCTATTTCAGCTATCCCTACTTTGCCCCATTCATACAGGATGACTGGAAGGTCAGTCACAAGCTGACCGTCAACCTGGGTGTTCGCTGGGATTTGCAGGGACCGCCCTCCGAGGCCAACAACAAGATGCTCGGCGACCTGGACACTACCACTCCAAATCCGGTGATGTCTGAGATCACAGCAACCCTGCCCAATGGAACTGGGCTAGCCGGAGGCTTGACTTTTGCCGGCATCAACGGCCAGCCGCGCACACTTTTCAACTGGGACTTCGCCGCCGTTCAGCCGCGTGTGGGATTTGCCTATTCGCTCGACAAGAAGACGGTAATCCGTGGCGGCATCGGCAGCACCTTTATGCAATTTGCCGGCCAGGGATACAACAATGGATTCAGCCAGTCGACGAACTATGTCGGCAGCACCAATGGAGGGTATACGCCTAATGGGAATACTCTGACCAATCCCATTCCTACCATCGCCAAGCCAGTCGGTTCTGCCTTGGGCCTGATGTCGCAACTTGGCGACACGGTCTCCATTTCCAACCGGAACTTCAAAATTCCCGGCGTGGTCAACTACTCTCTCGGCGCCGAGCGCCAGCTTAGCGCCCACACGACGGTGGACCTGAGCTACGTCGGCAGCACGGGATATCATCAGGACTCCTGGGACGACATTAACCACATGAACGCGGACTTTGTCTCTCATTGCAATCTTGAGATGGGCGCGTCAATCACAACCTTCAATAATTGCAATAATCAGGGAGCAAACCCAGAGTGGGTCGCCAACCCCTTCCAGGGCGTCGACGGGTTCTCGACCGTCCATACCGGAAATGGCAACGGCTATTACACAAACAGTCTGCTCTCTGCCGGCAACTTTACCCGTCCGCTGCCGCAGTTTGGCGAAATCTACCAAAACCAAAACAACGACGGAAAAACCGAATTCGACTCGCTGCAGGCGGTGGTAACTCATCGCTGGAGCGATGCGCTGACCGCGCACGGCAGCTTTGTGTGGGCCAAGACGATGGACTCGGGCGGAATCATTGATCCCGTCTACCGCATCCGCGCGCACTATGTCGATTTCGGAAATCGCAAGTGGCGTTATACCGCCAATGCCGTCTGGCATATTCCGGTAGGCAAGAATCGCAAGCTGCTGGGCAACTCGAATCGCATCTTGGATGGAGCCGTGGGCAACTGGGTGATAGGCGCCATCTACTACTACCAGGCGGGCACACATTCCAATGTCGGTTTTCCGTATCAGAATCCGAGTATCTGCGGTGAAGCATTCTGTAACTGGGTAGAGGTGGTGCATCCGCAGCACTACGGCGTGCATCGCGTAGTAAGAAATGGAACCTCCCTTATTGCCGGCTCCAGCACTTGCGTCGGCTACTACGACGGCAACGGAAACCTTCAGCCGGAAGGATACGCAGTCTGCCCGAAGGCTACTCCAACTGCGCGCGAAGACTTCGACTTCATCCAGCGCCCTGCGAACTGGGAGGCCTTTCAGAACGTCAGCGATTCAGGCGTCTACAATCCGCGAGGGCAGCAGCTCGATATGAGCATGAGCAAATCCTTCCCGGTGTGGCAGCAGACCAAGCTGGAAGTTCGCTTCGAAGGTTACGACGTCTTGAATCATCCGAGCTGGGATGGAGAGGGCTATTGGTGGGCGCCGTGGGATCCAAACTTCGGCACCATCAACATGACCTACAACAATCAAACCAATGCTCCTCGGCAGGTTCAGCTTTCCGCCAAGGTCACCTGGTAAGCAAGGAATTCCTCCTGTTTGAACTAAAGGAGGCGTCTAAACGACGCCTCCTTCTTTTAGCAATCGAACCTCGCCAATAAAATTCCCTTTAACTTCAATCGACGCACCAACCAAACTCGACGGCGCTATGCCAGGAGAAACTTCAATGAAACACAACTTAAGCCAAACAATTCAGACGCGGCGCAGAATCCGGCTGGCTGTAGCGCTGTTTGTCACGGTTCTTCTGACTGGCTGCAACGGGAGCGGCGGCTCCACTAATAATGGAGGCGGCACGAACACGGGCACCGACATGGGTACACTGACGATGCCAAGTACTACCTATCAATACCAGTTGAAAAACGCCGCCAGCAGCATGGTGCTGGGCATTAGCGGACAGAGTCAGACCGCCGGAACCAGCGTGGTGCAGGAGGCGAACACCAACTCGACGGACTCGATGTGGCACTTCATGCCCAATGTGTATTCGTCGGACATAGTCAACATTGAAAACATGCTGACTCACCAGGTGCTGGGATTTTCTGCGACCGCGCCCACCAGCTCTGGAGGGCCATCGACCAGCAGCGCTTCCAGCAGTGGAGCGCAAGCGCTGCAATACAGCGACACCGGTACAGACGATCAGAATTGGCAGCTCTATCTTCTAACGGATGGTAATTATTTAATTAAGAACCATTACAGCGGACTTTATCTCGAAGACGAAAACTCCAGCACATCCTCCTCGGCAACCATTTCGCAGGGCGCGCGGTCCAGTGGCAGCACCGGGTGCACCTGCCAGGAGTGGACTTTGACGCAGTCAACTGCCGCGTCCTATTCCGCTCCCCTCACCGTCAGCGGCTCAGGCATTTACGTTCATGATCCAGATATGATTCAGGATGCCGCGCACGTTTATTGGCTTTACGGCACGCATAACACGTTGGCAAAATCGACCGATCTTGCGATCTTCACCAGTGTTAGTCCGGACTTCAGCACCAGCGCCGAGCCTTCGTGGTGGACCACGATCTACGCGCCAGCGTCTGGCAGCCCGGATATGTGGGCTCCCAGCGTGCTCCACGCCAACAGCACTTACTACCAGTACTATGCGGTGCCGGTTGAACCCGACAGCCTGGGTGGCGAGGCAGTGATCGCTCTGGCCACGAGTTCCAGTCCCAGCGGAAATCCCGCAGGTACATGGACGGATAAGGGCGTGATGATCTCCTCGTGGAGCAATAGCTCGACCCCCACGATCAGTGGATTTGGATTCAAAAACACCACAACTTATAACGCAATCGATCCGGCTCCGTTTGTTGATGCCAATGGGGACTGGTGGCTGGTTTTCGGCTCCTGGTTTGACGGCACGCACCTCATTCAACTTGACCCCACCACCGGTCTGCAATTGAGCAGCAATACGACGATGACTAGTGTTGCCTATCGTTATTGGGGTGAGGAAGGCCCTTTCATCTATCCGTACGTTGTCAACGGTACGCAGTATTACTACTACTTTGCGCCGATCAACGCTTGCTGCAGTTCAACCAGTCCTTACCGGATCATCTATGGGCGTGCGACCAGTCCCGGCGGACCCTATCTGGATCGCGGCGGCGTGGACTTGAAAGAAAATGGCGGCACCGTCCTGTTAAGTACGCACGGCAATATCGTGGGGCCGGGCGGGCAGAGTGTATTCACCGACACCGGTTCCGACGGCAGCAAGACACTGCCCACGCTTGTCTATCACTACTACGACAGCAATAACAATGGGACGCCAACGCTGGGCCTCAGCCGCATTGCCTTCACCTCCGACGGATGGCCTTATGTGGAATGAACGAACATGCCAGCGCCAATCTGGAGTTATCACTTTTTGAAGATATCCTCGGTTGGATTTTTTCCAGTGTCTGCGTCTTTCTCCTGACGTGCTCCAGCGCGTGCGGGCTAACGCTTGTTCTTGCTGATGCAGGAAAGCTCGCTGATCCGCCGCATTCCAGGGCTCGTTCCAACTTCCACCTCTAACCCGAAGCCAAAGGAGGCATCGATGAAACAGATATTCGCGTGTCTTGCTATTTGGGTCCCATTAACGGTGACCGTTCACGCTCAGGTAACAATGAATTACAGCGTCGAGTACAAGATCAAAAACGTCAACAGCGGATTAGTCCTGGGCGTCTCTGGTGCGAGCCAGACCGTGGGAGCGGATCTGGTGCAGTGGGCCGACAATGGCACCGCTGATCACCTATGGCACTTCATGCCCATAGGCACCAACATCTACAACATCGAGAACATGAATAGTCATCAAATAATGACCATCTCCGGCGCATCTACGTCCAATGGCGCACTGGCAGTGCAATGGTCCGACAGCGGAACCACCAATAACCAATGGGAGGTGATCCAGGCCTCCGACGGCAACTACCTGATCAAGAACGTTAACAGCGGTTTGTATCTGGAGGTGACAGGTGACAGCCTGCTCGACACGGCCACAATCGGTCAGTGGTCCGCCACTGGCACCAAGGGCCAGGAATGGACGTTTACCAACACCGGAACGGATCCCTATCCAAAGCCCCGAACGGTCACCGGCAATGGTATCTACGTTCATGACCCGTATATGCTGTACGACACGGTGAGCGCAAAGTATTGGCTCTATGGAACTCACCAGACGCTGGCCTATTCCACCGACCGAACCACTTGGACCTATTACACAGGCTGCGCGACCACGGAGGGCGGCGACTGGCTCAGCGAATACGGACGCTGCCCCATTATCGGACCCGACTTTACGCAGTGGACCGGGCTGCAAGTTCCGAAATCCGATAATGGCGGCGGAAATACTGACATCTGGGCGCCCGCCCTGATGGAAGTCAGCGGCGTCTTCTACCAGGCTTATTCGATCCCCGTCGAACCCGATACCGTGGGCGGCGAGGCGATCATCGGCATGGCCTGGAGCAATTACCCATACGGACCGTGGAACTATAGCGGCTGGGATATTGCCTCGTGGAGCAATACCACAAATACTCCGATCACAGGCAGTTATGGATGGAATTTCGTCAAGGGAACCACCTATAACGCCATCGACGGCCAACCATTTACCGATGCTTCCGGTAACTGGTGGATGGTCTTTGGTTCGTGGTACGACGGTACTCACCTGTTCCAGTTGACCAATCCCACCGGATTGCGCGCCAACTCGACAATGTATTCCGTCGCCTATCGCGGAGCGGGTGAAGAAGGCCCGGTCATCATCTATACCAATGGATACTACTACTACTTCGCTCCGATTAATGCCTGCTGCAGCGCGACCAGCGACTACCGGACCATCTACGGTCGATCGAGTTCCGTCACTGGTCCCTACGTGGACCGTGGTGGACTGGCGTTGACGTCCGGCGGCGGAACGATCTTGATCAGCACGCACGACAACGTTGTTGGACCGGGCGGTGGCAGTGTATTTATCGATTCCCATAACAGCAACGCTGTCACCTTCGTCTATCACTACTACGACTCCAATAACAGCGGAACGCCCACACTGGGCATCAACACCATCAAATTCACCTCGGATGGCTGGCCGTATCTGACCTCGAACTAAGCTTGATTGGCTCCTTGCAGGGGCGTCTCCATGCGCCTCTGCAAGGCCGTCAAAACATCATTGAGACAAGGCCAGAGGCAGTTATGTGCTTCAAGGATTCTCATATCCTCGCGGCGCAACGATGCATCGGATGAATCAAGGAGAGTCAATGTTATCGCGCAAGAATGAAAGCGGAAGAACTCCATCGGATATCTCTAGACATAGGGCGGCAGGTTACCCAACATTACTTATAACCACTATAGGTAATCTCGACAAGGGCTTCCTGTCTTCTTTGACGCCAGCAAGACATTCTGCGTGGCTGCTGCTAGTCAGCATCGCGCTGCTATTTCCAATCCATGCTAGCGCCCTAAACAACGGCTTGGCTTCCACACCGCCGATGGGATGGAATAGCTGGAATCACTTCGGTTGCAGCGGTCTTAACGAAGCGGTTATTGAGCAGACCGCTTCTGCCATGGCCACGAACGGCATGAAGACGGCTGGCTACGTCTATGTCAACCTCGACGACTGCTGGATGGCTTCCAGCCGTGACGCGAACGGCAACCTGATTCCCGATCCCGCCAGCTTCCCTGGTGGAATGCCTGCCTTGGTAAGTTATGTGCATAACCTGGGTCTCAAAATTGGCTTGTACGAAGATGTGGGAACTGCGACTTGCCAGGGTCGTCCCGGCAGTTACGGCCATTACCAGCAAGATGCAAATACATTCGCCTCCTGGGGTATCGACTACATCAAAATGGATTGGTGCAACAACACCGGCCTCGATCCCGCAACGCAATACGCGCAATTCGCGCAGGCTCTGACCGCGGCAAAGGGAAATACCGTCTTCAGTATCTGCGACTGGGGAATGAAGATGCCTTGGATATGGGCACCCGCATTGGGTAACTCGTGGCGCACGACGCCGGATATCTCCGATAACTGGCTCTCCATGATTAATAACCTCGAAGCAACCAGCGCCTTTGCCGCGTCCGCCGGACCAGGCGCCTGGAACGATCCGGATATGCTTGAAGTCGGCAACGGCGGCATGACCGATACTGAGTATCGGGCGCATTTTTCCATGTGGGCCATGCTGGCCGCGCCATTGATCTCTGGCAACGACCTGACTAACATGACCGCTAACACTCTCTCAACTCTTACCAACCCTGAAGTTATTGCAATCGATCAGGACGCACTTGGCAAGCAAGGAATCCTGTTATCTGACAATGGTTCCGGGCTGCAAGTGTGGTCCAAACAGATCACCGGGAACACGGTTGTTGCATTGCTCAATCAGTCCGGCCTCTCCTCGATCCTCACTGTGAATTGGAGCGACATAGGACTCGATCCTGCTCAGACAGCTACCGTGCGCGACCTGTGGGCGCACGCCGACTTAGGCGCGTTTTCCAATAGCTTTTCAACTGCGGTTCCTTCCCACGGAGTCATGCTGATCAAGATTGGCGCCAGCGGAACGACGCCAACTCAAACTGTTTACGAGGCCGATGCCGGCGGTAATACGCTAAGCGGCGCGGCCGTAGCGCATCCCTGCCCCGGAACTTTTGGATATTCCTGCCTTGATGGAAACGATGTCGGCTGGATTGGCAACGGTGCTTCCAATTCCGTCACCATCAACGACGTGAATGTGGCAACTTCCGAAACCTATAACATGACAATCTACGCTGCCGTGAGCGGAACCCGCCTCTTTGACGTGAGCGTTAACGGTAGCGCGGCTACACCGGTCAGCGTTACGGGCACCAGCTTCTCCGTTCCATCCACCAGCGGCTTGAGGGTGCAATTGAACGCCGGATCCAACACCATCCAGTTTTCAAATCCAACTGCCTATGCTCCTGACCTCGACCACATCGTTCTCTCATCGCCCGGCGCAGTAACTTCCGGCTTCAACATCGCCTACCCTATACAGAACGTGACCATAACATCCCGAGGTCAATCCGGAGCGGCTCTTATCGCATTAGTACCGACCGGAGGTTTTACTGGAAAAGTAATGGTCAATTGCGCATTACCCGCAGCTATGACCGGAGCAACCTGCTCGTCCGCAAGTGCCGAAATCAACGGCACAGTCGGCGCAGTTGCGTCGCTTGTGATTACGACTACAGCGCCATCGACAGCGGCTTTGCGGCATGGGTCCGCAGCCGGCGGAAGAGCAGTTGCGATTGCCGGGAAATCCGCTAAGCAACAATCATCGAATGAGATCTATCACTGGCTGCCCGTTTTATCCGCAACTTTTCTGCCCATCTTTGGACTTGCACTCGTAGTCTTTTTTGTTCTCAAAGGACCGCGCGTGAGAAAGCCAACGATCTTGCTCCTGCCGGGGATCGTTTCCATCGGTCTGCTTCTGATCGTTGCTTGTCAAGGAGTTATCCCCGTCAATCAAAATGGAAGTTTCTGTTCTGGTGCACCCAGCGCTCCGGCGGGGCTGGCTGCATCGTCCACAACCAGTTCAGGAACGACACTTACCTGGACAGCATCCAGCCAGAACACAAACTGCGCAGTGACCGGATACTCGGTTTATCAAAACAGTGTTCTCATTGCCACAACCGCCAGCAACTCCTATGCGGTTACCGGCTTGTCGCCTTCAACGACATATAGTTTCACGATTGCGGCAAACGACGCATTTGGTGTCTCGGCTTCCAGTTCCGCGGTAAGCATCACGACAGCAGCGGCCATTGCCGGTTCGCCTACACCGGCGGGAATCTACCATGTCGCGGTCACCGCTACTTCCGGCAGCATTACGCAAAATAGCAACTTTCAAGTCATCGTGCAATAGGGGTCTTTTCTCGGCGCCAAGCGTCTCCTCGCGGCGCTGCCGCTTCTCCATTCACCAAGCGTTCCGTCAGGTCGGCCTCGGCCACCGATGGATTTGCAGGTCTGCCTACAGGTCACGAAATTTGCACTGAGCCTTCAAAAAAATCGGCTCGCCTTTCTCACACCGGTTGCGGATTCCTCTCCTGAAAGAACTTCCGCTGGTGCCAATACGGATAGACCGCTGGCTGTTCGCTCGCTTTATCGAGGACCGACACCTGTTCCGCTGTGAGGTTCCACCCCGCGGCGCCCAGGTTCTGCCGCAGTTGCTCCTCATCGCGCGCGCCCACAATCACCGACGACACGGTGGGCCTCTGCAGCAGCCAGTTCAGCGCCACCTGCGGAACCGTCTTCCCTCTCTCCGCGGCGACCTTGTCCAAGGCGTCCACCACCGTGTAAAGATACTCGTCCGCAACCTGCGGCCCAGCTTCCGCGGTCTTATGCAGCCGGCTCCGTTCCGGCAGCGACTGTCCACGCCGCAACTTGCCCGTCAGCCTTCCCCATCCCAGCGGACTCCACACCAGCGCGCCCACCTTCTGATCGATTCCGAGCGGCATCAGTTCCCACTCATATTCCCGGCCGATCAACGAGTAGTACACCTGGTGCGCAACAAACCGCGTCAACCCAAAATGCTCGGCGACCGCAAGAGACTTCATCAGGTGCCAGCCAGAGAAGTTTGACGCGGCGATGTAACGCACCTTGCCCTCGCTTACAAAATCATTGAGGGTATGCTGCACCTCTTCGATCGGCGTCAGGGCGTCAAACCCGTGCAGGTGGCAGATGTCAACGTAGTCCGTGCCCAGGCGCCGCAAACTTGCTTCCAACGCGCGGCGCAAATGGTACCGCGAAGAACCCTGATCGTTTGGGCCGCTCGCAGTAGGGAAACCCGATTTCGTCGAAATCAGCGCCTTGTCGCGCTTGCCCTTCAAGGCTGCTCCCAGCACCTCTTCCGAGCGGCCATCGGAGTAGCCATCGGCCGTATCGAATAAATTGACGCCTGCCTCGAAGCAGATGTCGATCAACCGCTTCGCCTCATCCACTTCCGTGGAACCCCAGGCCTTGAAGAACTCGTTGGTACCGCCGAACGTCGCAGTCCCAAAACTCAATGCAGAAACCTTGAGGCCGGAGCCTCCCAGCAATCGATAGTCCATGACAGCTTGGATGCAGCGCGCGGCGGGAGGATGCGGGTCACGCGCGATGGCGCGTCAACATCTGCTTCTCGTGCGCCGCATTCCGGTATGCACTATTTCCCCTTCAGTGGCCTTTCTTGCTGGCTCTATCATGCGGCGGTAGGAGGTTAAAATGAATAGGAATGGCGCTCAGTGTTCTGAGATTCTGTCGCAACTGCCTCATGAGCCAGAACGCGGTCACCGGCCAATTCTGCGGCGCTTGCGGTGGCGAGCTTCTGCCGTTGCTCGACGAGAACGGTGCGATCTCAAAAGACTTCCTGGTCGCTCGCGGCTCCTGCTGCGGCAACGGATGTCGTAACTGTCCATACACGAGGGCCGAATCGATGAGCGACCAAGGCGCCGCCCGCATAATCGAAAAGACTTGTCCGCGGTGCAAAGCGACTTTCGAGTGTCAGAGCAATGGCTGCTGGTGTAACAATATTCAGCTAAGCGACGCCAAGCTCAAGTGGCTTAAGCTGCACTATGAGAATTGCCTCTGTCCCGCTTGTCTGGCCAGTATTGATTCATGGTGCGACCTGGGGTGAATGCGACAGAATGCATTCAGGCGATTGACGAATGAAAACAACAGTTGTCATGTTCTAGTGCGGTGGTAACAACGTTCTTCCGTAATAGCCTGATCGGAGATATGGCGTTTACCGCGACACTCTTTGGAGGCTTTGCATTGCTCGAAAACATCGTGATCTCCAGCCAAGAGAAACGAAAGACAGCGACTGTGTAGGAGACCTTTCATGCGCGTTATTTCTCTCCTCGCCAGTGGAACGGAGATTGTCTGTGCGCTTGGCGCGGGCGATGCGCTGGTGGGTCGCTCTCATGAATGCGACAATCCCGAGTGGGTGCGGAAATTGCCTGCATGTACCCGCCCGGCATTCGATACGAGCATGTCCAGCGGAAAGATCGACGCCGAAGTGAGGCGCCGGCTCAAGCTGCACGAACCCCTTTACCATGTCGATGCGGAGTTGATCCGCGACCTGCGTCCGGACCTGCTGATCACACAGGCGCACTGCGAGGTATGTGCTGTGACGCCGGACGACGTCGACAGAGTAGGTTGCGGCATATTGAGTTCACAGGTGCTGGCTCTCAGCGCCGGAACTGTTGAAGGTATCTTTGACGGCGTGATGAGCATCGCCCGGGCTATGGAGCGATTGCCGGCAGGCGAAGACGTTGTTGCCAGGATGCGCTCTGACATCCGCGCAGTCACTGACGCGGTGCGAGATAGGCCCACGCCGACGGTTGTAATGCTGGAATGGACAGACCCCATTTTTTCGATGGGCAACTGGGGACCGGAATTGGTGGAAGCTGCGAATGGCAAGGTGTTGCTCGGTGAAAAGGGGCAATTCTCCCGTGCGATTTCCTGGAAGGATGTTTGCGATGCGGACCCGGACTTTCTCATCATTGCTCCCTGCGGCTACGACTTGGGCAGAACGGTGCGCGAACTGCCGCTGCTCGAGGCATTGCCGGGGTGGTGGCAGCTCAAATCTGTACGGGCCGGAACGGTCGCATTGGCGGACGGCAATCTGTATTTCAATCGCTCTGGAACCACTATCGTTGAGACTGTAGAGATCATTGCCGAAATTCTGCACGGCTACAGACGCACGGATGACCGACATGTGGGTGCATGGCAACTCTATGCTCCGCGCGTTCTTCAGTAATCCAGAACTGTACTTTCCAGTGGCAACCGTTATTGAAAGCCCAACATTTATTTGATCGATGGAGAGCAAAATGGTAACTCGACGTGAATTTCTCGACACGCTGGCGGTCGGCGCTGCGGGATTGGCGGTTGCTTCAACCGCCAAAAGCTATGGCCAGATTCTCGGCTCCAATGATCGCGTCAATTTTGCAATCATCGGTCTGAATGGCCGCGCCTATGCTCATCTCAACTCTCTCAAGGCAAATCAGAATACCGCTCGGGTCTCGCATATTTGCGACGTTGACGGCGCCATTCTGAAAAAGTTTGCCGGCGACGCCAAGCAGCAGTTAGGCTATGCCCCCGAAACTGACAAGGACTTTCGCCGAATACTTCAGTCGAAGGACGTAGACGCCATCACCATCGCCACGCCAGATCATTGGCACGCCCCCATGGCCATCGCCGGCTTGCAGGCGGTCAAGCATGTCTACGTTGAGAAGCCGTGCAGCCACAATCCCGCCGAGGGCGCGCTGCTCATTGAGGCACAGCGCAAGTATGGAAAGCTGGTGCAAATGGGAACACAACAGCGCTCATCTCCCCACACCATCGAGATTGTTGCCAAGATTCACGACGGCCTGATCGGCAATGCCTGCTATGCCAAGGCCTGGTATAGCAACACCAGAAAGTCCATCGGCATCGGCAAGCCCGCGCCCGTTCCGCCGCAACTCGATTGGGATCTCTGGCAGGGTCCCGCGCCGCGCAGAGCTTACACAGATAATATTCAGCCGTATAACTGGCACTGGTTCAGGATTTACGGCACTGGCGAAGCCCTCAACAATGGCACCCATGAAGTAGACGTCTGCCGCTGGGCTTTAGGCGTCGATTATCCCCAGCGCATCACTTCCTCCGGCGGAAGATACCACTTCAAGGACGATTGGCAGTTTTACGACACCCTCGTCACCAGTTACGAATACCCTGACAAGATGATCTCGTGGGAGTCTAAGAGCTGCCAGGGGATGAGGTTCTACGGACGCGATCGCGGGTCGGCGATCATGGGGACAGAAGGCTCTGTAGTGATCGATCGCGGTGGCTATGAAATCTACGATCTGAAAGGAAATAAGGTCAGCGAAGTCAAGGCTGGAGTCGCCGCCGCATCCTCCGACCTCATCGGTGGCGACTCCATGACTGACGCTCACTTTGCCAACTTCATCGCCGCCATTCGCAAGGGCGAAAAGCTCAACGCGCCCGTCGCCATTGGCAATGTGGCTGTCACCATGCTGCAACTCTCCAACATCGCCTGGGAAGTCAAACGGGAATTGCAGATCGACACCAACGATGGCAAGATCCTCCACGATCCGCTGGCCATGAATTCCTGGGGGCGAGAATATGAGAAGGGCTGGGAGCCGCATCTCTGAGACGTAAAATTCTAGAGTACACGAGGAGTTATTCAGCCCATGAAACAGACTTTCTCACGTCGCAAATTCGTTCAATCCGGCGCGCTGCTTGCCGCAGCTTGCGCCGCCTCCAACGCTACACCCTCCTTTGCCGAGCCTGGACATGCCTCCCAAAAGCCGTCGCCCATTCATCTCGGGCTGGCCAGTTACACCTTCCGGAACTTTACCCGCGCCCAGTTGATTGGATTCATGAAGCAGCTCAACGTCTCCGATCTGAACGTCAAGGATGTCAAGGATCATCTCCCCATGGACCTGCGGGAGGAGGCCGAAGCATTAGCTGACTATGCCGCGGCGAAGATCAAGCTGCACGCTGCCGGCGCCATCTACTTTCGCAATAACGAGGACGCCGATATTCGCGCCAAATTTGACTATTGCAAGCGGGCCGGCATCGCAGTCATCGTCGCTGGCGACCCAACCACAGAAATGCTGCCCCGCATCGAAGCTTTCGTGCGTGAGTACGACATTCGCGTCGCCATCCACAACCACGGCCCGGAAGATAAGCTCTGGCCCTCGCCGCTTGATGTGCTGAAGTCGTTGAAACATTCCGACCCGCGCATCGGCTGCTGCATTGATGTCGGCCACACAGTGCGCGCCGGTACAGATCTCGTCCAAGCGATTCACGAGGTGGGGCCCCGGCTTTTCAATGTTCACATGAAGGATCTGACGGACTTCCACAGCAAGGAAAGCCAGGTTCCTGTCGGCGACGGCATCATGCCGGTGCGGGAGATGTTTGCGGCGCTCATCGCCATCAAGTATAGAGGTTTCGTCGATCTCGAATATGAAGTGCATGCCGACGATCCCATGCCCGGCGTCTTGAGCAGCTTTGCCTATATGCGGGGAGTTCTGGCGGGCATGGATTACTCCAGCCGCGGTTGAGGAGCGGTCTGTTGCAAAGGCAAGTCAATCAACTATGCTACCGAGCTACACACCCTGTGAGCCAAACTTACATGCTCTCTCCTCGGACCATGACGACGAGTTTTGAGCCGTCTCGGGATGAATCCAGAAAGCTTCCTATCGTTGACTCGGGAGCGGCGAGACTTTACCCACACTGCCAATTGGACCTCGAATCGGTGCTGAAGGTCATCTTCGGCGAATCGGCAAATCCAGCGACCATTCTTCGAATGATGGAAGGGCATTTGAACACGGTGACATGAGCCGGGGCGGGAAAATGTGCGCGGCGAATAAGTCGAGAATGGCAAGATGATCCCCGATGCCGATCCTGCCAAATGAACTGCGGATGTTGCGTCACTCACGGGCAACTTCGGAAATGGCACGATATTGCTGAACATAGAAATTGTCGATTACGTTCTTTCATAACCGGGTGAACCGCCGCTCGACGCCCAGCAATAACGATCTGGATTGTGATGCTGATCACAATATCATCGAAATCTCAATCGGAAAATGAGATTTTCATACAAATGCTCTTGACACAGAGCAGTGGTTTTGATTTATATACGGATACGTTTCTTTTGTAATCTTACAGCGCTGGAAATAAGGCGTGGGTCATGATTGCATAGGGTACCATGGTAACTTTTATCCTCAGATAGCGCATCGTCCCTTCATTCGGCCATTGCGACGCACGCGATCTGGAGAGCCTGGGTTCACAAGAACGCTACGCAGGGAAGCTGAATTGCTTTCATAAGGGCACATTCTCTTCAAGAGTTGACGGACTTCAGAAAAGTGGTGAACGACCGCTACAGGCGGGGTGTGTTTACTGCTGTTCGCAGGAGTGGTGTGTTTATACCGCACTTACTGTCTGCGTAGAAAGGGCTTTCAGATGAATCGCAGATCGCGCCTCACTTCCTTGCTGTCCCAAACTCCGGTTTTACTTGCAATTGCTTGCGCGCCCATTGTTGGTCGAGCAGCGACGGTGGCCACACCGACTTTCAGTCCGGTTGCCGGTAGCTACACCGGCGCGCAGTCGGTGACCCTCTCGGACACAACGAGCGGAGCGACGATCTACTACACCATTACTGCCGGCACCACGGGCACGACTCCGACCAGCAGTTCGACCAAATACACTGGCGCCTTTACGGTATCGGCGACCTCGGTCGTTGAAGCGATTGCCGAACTCAGCGGTGACACCAACTCTTCCGTGGCCTCGGCCGCATATACGATCACCGTGCCTACGCCGACCTTCTCGCCGGCCGCCGGAAGCTACACCGGCACACAGTCGGTAACCATCGCCGACGCCACTTCGGGCGCGACCTGCTACTACACGCTGACCGCCGGTACAACAGGCACCACGCCGACGACCTCCTCGACCAAGTACACCGCGGCCATCTCGGTAACAGCGTCCTCGGTCCTTGAGTCGCTCTGTACCTACACGGGTGACACTAACTCTGCCGTGGCCTCGGCCAAATATACGATCACCGCGCCGGTAGTAGCCACGCCGACCATAAGTCCGGTTGCCGGCAGCTACACCGGCTCGCAGTCGGTGAGCATCACAGACACGACGAGCGGAGCGACGATCTACTACACCGTTACTGCCGGCACCACGGGCACGACTCCGACGAGCAGTTCGACCAAGTACACCGGCGCCTTTACGGCATCGGCGACATCGGTCGTTGAAGCGATTGCCGAACTCACTGGCGACACCAACTCTTCCGTGGCCTCGGCCGCGTATACGATCACCGTGCCAACGCCGACTTTCAGTCCGGTTGCCGGAAGCTACACCGGCTCTCAGTCGGTGACCCTCTCGGACACGACGAGCGGAGCGACGATCTACTACACCGTCACTGCCGGCACCACGGGCACGACTCCGACCAGCAGTTCGACCAAGTATACTGGCGCCTTTACGGTATCGGCGACATCGGTCGTTGAAGCGATTGCCGAACTCACTGGCGACACCAACTCTTCCGTAGCTTCGGCCGCGTATACGATCACCGTGCCCACGCCGACGTTCAGTCCGATTGCCGGAAGCTACTCCGGCACACAGTCGGTGACCATCAGCGATGCGACCGCGGGTGCGACGTGCTATTACACCCTCACCGCCGGCACCACGGGCACCACGCCGACGACATCCTCGACCAAGTACACCGCAGCCATCTCGGTAACAGCGTCCTCGGTTCTTGAGGCGCTCTGTACCTACACGGGTGACACTAACTCAGCCATAAATTCAGCAACGTACACGATTACCGCACCTGCAGTGGCCACACCGACCTTCAGTCCGGTCGCGGGTAGCTACACCGGCTCGCAGTCGGTGAGCATCTCAGACACAACGAGCGGAGCGACGATCTACTACACCATTACTGCCGGCACCACGGGCACGACTCCGACCAGCAGTTCAACCAAGTATACTGGCGCCTTCACGGTATCGGTTACATCGGTGGTTGAGGCGATTGCCGAAGTCACTGGTGAAAGTAACTCCGCAGTGGCTTCAGCAACGTATACGATCGTCGTGCCTTCGCCGACCTTTAACCCTCCTCCAGGAAACTACATTGGCACACAGTCGGTGACGATCAGCGATGCTCTCTCGGGCGCGACCATCTACTACACCACCAATGGAACCAACCCGACGACCAGCTCGACCAAATACACCGCTCCCATCTCGGTCTCCAGGTCGGAGACCATTGAGGCAATCGCTGTCTATACCGGCGACACCAGCTCCCCCGTCACCTCGGGCATTTACACGATTACTGTGCCCACGCCAACCTTTAGCGAGGGCACCGGAACCTATGGAGGCACACAGTCGATCACCATCAGCGATGCCACCTATGGCGCGACCTGCTATTACACCCTCACCGCCGGCACTACGGGCAGTACGCCAACGACCTCATCGACCAAATACAGCGGCGCTATCTCGGTGACAGTCAATTCGGTCCTTGAGGCACTCTGCACCTACAGCAGCGATACTAACTCCGCTGTGGCCACAGCCGCATACACAATCGTTCCAGCCACCTCCACACCGACTTTCAGTCCAGTCGCCGGAACCTACGCCAGCCAACAAACAGTGAGTATCAACGACACGGACCCCGCCGCGACGGTCTATTACACCCAAGACGGAAGTACACCAACTTATCCCATTACCGGCACAACAACCGAATACTCCAACATGTATCCGGTAACCGTGTACATGAATACGACCTTGAAAGCGATCGCTGTTGACCCGGCCTACGCGAATTCTCCGGTGGCAACGGCTGCCTACTTAATACAAGCGCAGATGCCGATCTTTTCTCCCGTGGCAGGCAGCTACGTCGGCCCACAGTCGGTGTCACTCATTGATTACTCGAACTACACGAATATCTACTACACAACCGACGGGAGTACGCCGACGACTTCGTCCACGCAATTCATCAACGGCACTCCTATCGTGGTGAACTCTTCGGAGACGATTAATGCGATCGCCGCTTCTCATTCCTACTCGAAGAGCCCCGTCGCCTCCGCACCCTATACGATTACCTCTGTCGTGGCCACGCCAGTCATCTCTCCTTCGTCGGGCTCCTTCCCCCGAGCACAATTCGTGACCATCAATGAACCGTCTTTGAATGCAACCGTCTACTACACCCTTACGAGCGGCACCACGGGTACAATGCCGACGACCTCATCCGACGTCTATACCACCGGCGGCGTAATCTCGATTAACTCAACCGAGACGCTGGAAGCTATCGCAGTGGTGCCGGGATACACTTCGTCCTCGGTCGCGACGGCTACTTATACGCTCCCGGCAATTGCGGCTTCCACAACCACGCTGGCGATGACCTCTGGTGGAAGCCCGGTGTCTAACCTGGCCTTGGGCAGTGCGGTAACGCTGACAGCGACTGTGGCATCGGGTACGACAAAGGTCACAACCGGCACTGTAAACTTCTGCGATGCCACGGCAACTTACTGCACGGATATCCATCTACTGGGCACGGCGCAGTTGACCAGCGCTGGCACGGCAGCGATCAATCTCCTTCCCGGCGTCGGCGTCCATAGCTACAAAGCGATCTTCGTTGGGACATCGAGTTACTCAACCAGTTCTTCAAGCTCTGCTCAATTGACAATAATAACGGCGGGCGGCCATGCAACCGCGACCGGCATTACGGCAATGATCAGCCCACCAAACGGTTACACGGCATCAGCCCAGGTAGTAGGTCTAGGCAACTACACCGTCGCCCCGACGGGAACGGTGTCGATCCTGGACACTAGCAACGGGAACGCCGTTTTGGGCACGGGGTCGTTGTCGCCTTCGGGCACTGGAATAGAGTTTACAAATGCGTCGACTCTGCCGTTCCCTCAGATTTTTAACAATAATTCGAATGTTATCGTCGTGGGCGACTTCAAGGGAAACGGCATGCAGGACATGGCCGTGATGAACGGCAACACAGTCACCATTCTGCTGAGCAACGGTAACGGAACATTTACGCAAGCAAACGGTAGTCCAATTGCAGTTTATGGGGGCATAGGCGTTGCGGGCGATTTCAACGGGGACGGCATACTGGACCTGGTAGTTTTTGACAATGATGGCGATCTCACTTTCCTAAGGGGGAACGGCGACGGAACATTTGTAGCGGGTAACAGTGCGGCCAGTGTGTGTCCTGGCCCCGTCTCAGTCGCAACAAGTGATTTCAACAGAGACGGCGAACTGGACTTGGCGGTGTCGTGCGCTGCAACGTGGTTTGGAGGAAGTGGTACCGTCACGATCCTGCTCGGTAACGGTGACGGAACATTTACGCAAGCCAGCGGGAGCCCTATCGCTGTCAGCAACTCCACTTCCTCCATAGCGGCAGGCGACTTCAACGGGGACGGATTTTCGGATCTAGCTGTTATAGATTGGAACGACGGCGTATCAATTCTGCTGGGGAACGGCGACGGAACATTTACGCAAGCGCCTGGCAGTCCAATCACAATAAACTCCTTGGAGTTTGAGTCCGTCGCAGTGGGCGACTTCAACGGGGACGGCAAGCTGGACCTGGCCGTGGTCAGCTATTACTATTCCGTGGCGTACATCCTTCTGGGCAACGGCGATGGCACCTTTACGCAATGGTATTCGGCCTCGGTCGGCAACGGACCCGAATCTGTCGCTGTAGCCGATTTCGACCAGGATGGAATCCCAGACCTGGCCGTCGTCAACAACTACGACAGCACCATATCGATCTTGAAGGGATTCGGTAACGGATCGTTTGGAGAGTTCGTCTACCCGATCAGCCTAAGCGCAGCCCCAGAATTCGTTGCGGTCGGCGACTTTTACGGAAGCGGTATACCGGACCTGGCTGTGACTACCACTAACAGCTCCGTGACCATCCTGCAGACTAGCGCTGGCGAAATCGCGACTGCTACGATTGCCGGTGTTATACCCCTGGGCTTTGGCACACATAACATCGATGCCAGCTATGGCGGTGACAGCAACTATACAGGCAGCAGCTCCGGAACAATTCCGCTAACGGCAACGCCGAAAATCGGGCTCTCGCCGAATAGCGGTATCATTGGGGCCCCGGTCACGATCACGGGCACGGGCTTCGGTACTACGACGGGCACGGTGACGTTTAACGGTACCTCGGCGACGATCACCAATTGGACCAACACATCGATTCAGACGTCAGTACCCACAGGCGCAACCACCGGCTATGTGGTGGTAACTGCGGGCGGAACATCGGTTACCGGCCCCACCTTCACGGTACTTGTCGCAGCTTCAACAACTCTCGCGATAACCTCCGGTGGAAACTCCGTGACAACAGTCGTTTCGCCGAGTCTGGTGACGCTGACAGCGACCGTCGCGTCGGGTACCACTCCAGTCACAACAGGCACTGTAAACTTCTGCGACGCCACCGCTACGCACTGTACAGACATTCATCGGCTAGGCACAGCACAGTTAACTAGTGCGGGTACGGCTGCGATTAAGTTTTGGCCGAGTGTCGGCAGCCACAGTTACAAGGCGATCTTCGTCGGAACATCGACTTACATGAAAAGTTCGTCGAGTAATGCGCAGTTGACTGTGACGGGCGGCGATCCTACTTTAACGACGATTGGGTCGAGTGGAGTTGCGGGCAACTACACCCTGACAGCCACTGTGACAGGTGTTCTCAACAACTCCGCGGCACCGACAGGAACAGTGTCGATTTTGGACACAAGCAACGCAAATGCCGTCTTGGGCACAGGATCCCTGTCCGGTGCCAGCACCGGACTCAATTTCTCAATTGTCTCAACCCCTGGAACGGGCATCAATCCAGGTGACATCGCAGTAGGGGACTTCAATGGGGACGGAAGGTTAGATATGGCCGTTCCAAACTGTGCGGATGGAACCGTTACGGTCCTGCTTGGCAATGGCGACGGTACTTTCACGGCTGCCAGCGGTAGTCCAATCACCGTGGGCTCCGAGCCATGCTTCGTCGCTGTGGGAGACTTCAGAGGAAGCGGTTCATTAGATTTGGCGGTGGCGAACTATGGAAATGGCACAATAACTATCCTTCAAGGCAATGGAGACGGTACATTTACAGCATCGCCCCAGGGCCCCATTTCCGTTGGTAACTTCCCCGGCTCCATGGTGGTGGGAGATTTCAATGGCGACGGACATCTGGATCTGGCTGTCACCAATGACCCCAACAGCGATACAGCGGGCACTGTGACAGTGCTGCTCGGAAACGGTGACGGAACTTTCACCGCTGCCAGTGGTAGTCCAGTTAAAGTCGGTAGCAATCCTATTTCCATTGCAATCGGCGACTTTAATGGCGACGGAACGTCAGATCTGGCTGTCTCCAACTGGGCGGATAACACAGTGACGATCTTGCTGGGTAACGGCGACGGAACTTTCGCCCCCGCCAGCGGTAGTCCGATCACTGCGGGCAGCGGTCCTTACACGATTGCGGTGGCTGACTTAGACGGCGACGGGAATTTAGATCTGGCTATTGCCAATGATGAGGTCTACAGCGTCGTGACCATGATGGGCAACGGAGATGGAACCTTTAAGCCACTGACTACGATTGCCACCCCTATTGCGGCCGACGCTATTGCGGTCGGCGATTTTAACGGAGACGGCATTCCAGACCTTGCCATCTCCGCCCATTCCTCTAACACAGTGGCGGCCCTGCTGGGGAACGGTGATGGGACTTTTTCAACCTACACCATTCCCTTCAACATAGGTTCAGCCCCCAGTTACTCGGTGGCCGCGGGCGACTTTAACGGAGACGGCGTTTCAGACTTGGCCGTTGCCAACCAAGGCTTTAATATGAGCACTTGGACGGCAGTGAACGGTACAATAACCATTCTGCAACCCAGCGCGGGAGAAACCGCGACGGTAACGATCAACGGCATTTCGCCATTGGGTTTCGGTTTTCATAACGCCGAAGCCCGTTACGGCGGCAACGGAACATTTGCCGCCAGCACATCCATTGCTGTACCTCTTGTAACAGCGGGAATCGAAACTTTGCCGGTTCTCGGACCCGTGGGATCCCTATTCACGATCTTAGGAAGTGGCTTTGGTACTGCTCAGGAAACCAGCAGCATCACCGTCGGCGGGTTAGCTGCGGTTCCGACTGCATGGAGTGACACACAACTTCAAGCGCTAGTCCCCAACGGTCTTGGAATTGGTCCTCAGAGCGTAGTGGTGACTGTCGCAGGCCAATCTACAAGTGGCACCTTTACCGTAACACCAGGGATTACGGTCATCACGCCTTCCTCTGGGCTTCCCGGAACTCCTGTAAGTATCACTGGCACGAACTTCGGCGCGACCCAGGGCACGAGCACGGTCACTTTCAATGGGACGACGGCCACCTCGATCTCGTACTGGAGCACAACATCGATTATGGCGGTAGTTCCGCCAGGCGCAATCACGGGCAGCGTAGTGGTCACGGTGAATAGCGTCGCATCCAACGGCGTACCCTTCACGGTACCTGTGCCGCCGACCATCAGCAGCCTGTCGCCAACATCGGGTGTGGTGGGCACACCAGTGACGATCGCGGGCTTAAACTTCGGTGCGTCGCAGGGTACGAGCACGGTCACATTCAACGGGACGGCAGCCACGATTTCGAATTGGAGTGCAACATCGATCGCGGCCGTGGTGCCGTCAGGCGCGACTTCGGGCAACGTGGTGGTCACGGTAAACGGCAACGCATCCAACGGCGCACCCTTCACGGTCTTGACGGTCACGCTAACTAGTTCGTCGAACCCCTCGAGCTATGGGACTTCTATCACCTTCACGGCCACATTCTCTATTAGTGGGCTTGCTGGCTCGGTGACTTTCATGGACAGCGGTACTCAAATTGGAGCAGGCACAATCACAGGGACGACAGCGACCTATACGACCAGCAGCCTGGCGGTCGGCACACATTCAATCACCGCGTCGTGGCCGGGAAACTCAACATACCCTCAGATCACTTCCAGCCCTGTTTTGCAAAAGATCCAGAGCACGCCGGCAGTCTACAGCCTGTCGCCAACATCGGGCGTGGTGGGCACACCGGTGACTATCGCGGGCATAAACTTCGGTGCGTCGCAGGGTACGAGCACGGTCACATTCAACGGGACGGCAGCCACGATTTCGAATTGGAGTGCAACATCGATCGCAGCCGTGGTGCCGTCAGGCGCGACTTCGGGCAACGTGGTGGTCACGGTAAACGGCAACGCATCAAACGGCGCGCCCTTCACGGTCCTGACGGTCACGCTAACTAGTTCGTCGAACCCCTCGAGCTATGGGAGTTCTATCACCTTCACGGCCACATTCTCTGTTAGTGGGCTTGCTGGCTCGGTGACTTTCATGGACAGCGGTACTCAAATTGGAGCAGGCACAATCACAGGGACGACAGCGACCTATAAGACCAGCAGCCTGGCGGTCGGCACACATTCAATCACCGCATCGTGGCCGGGAAACTCAACGTACCCTCCAATCACTTCCAGCCCTGTTTTGCAAAAGATCCAGAACACGCCGGCAGTCTACTCCTGGCCTTGGGCGAGCAACATTACCTTCGGCCAAACACTGGCCTCTTCCCAGTTGATTGGCGGCTCCGCAGCGGTGAGCGGAACCTTCGCGTGGACCGCGCCCGGTACCGTTGCGCCCGTAGGCGCCGCCACAGAAAGTGTGACGTTCACGCCATCCGATACGACAGATTACAGCAGCGTTACCGGATCGGCGGAGGTCACCGTAGACCCGATCGGGTCACCGGCTTCATCAACTAACGTGACCTACACCTACGATAACCTGGGGCGCGTGTATCAAGCCCAATATTCAACGTCAAGCGGCACAATCACTGTCACCTATTCCTATGACAGCGCTGGAAACCGAACCAGTGTCGTTACGCAATGAACAGACCAGACAGCAGGCGAGCCTGAGATGATTTTTCCCGCCGGAGAAGACTTATGAAGAAGACGATGAAGTTTGATCGAAGCGCGGCACAGTTTGGCGTATTTGTTCTCTTTGCAGCGATGCAGTGCACCTGTTTCCTTGCCAGAGGACAGAGCAAGCCATCTTCCCAGGTGGACTCAGCGACCCCGTCTTTGAAGCCGAATGTTCGCTCTCATTTCACCACGACGCCCGTACCTTTCGAGCAGATGCGTCAGAGCGTCGAATCCTCAACAAATCGTCCAAAAGCAAACGCCGTTCGCGCGATGGCTACGGAAAGCAACGGGGTGATCGCAGCTCCTGAGATCGTGGCGCTTGCTAATGGCCTGAATAACGATCCAGATCTTATCTATCAGTACGTTCACGACAATATTGAGTTCAGCCCACTCTTCGGCGCCCTCAAGGGCCCTGTCGGCACGCTCCTCGACGGGCGAGGCGATTCCTTCGATCAAGCGGCATTGATGGTTGCGTTGCTGAATCAGGCTAGCCTGAGCAATCCGTCGATCTCGAACGTGCTGTTCGAGTTCGGCACGCTGGATCTGACCAATGCTCAACTTCAAGCGTGGTTGGGCGTTGACAGTAACTCGTATTCAGTCATGGGCGTTCTAAGTTCCGGGGGTATCCCTTATACATCGGTTGACTCAAGTGGCAACGTCTTAGGAATCGGGCATGTGTGGGTGAAAGTCAGCATTAACGGTAGCCCGTATGTATTCGATCCCGCCTTTAAGGCGCACTCGTGGAAACCGGGAGTTGTGGGAAGCCTGGCATCCGCTATGGGCTACTCCAGCTCGCAGTTTCTCGCGGACGCCAATCCTACTTCACTCACATCTACGTCAATACAGGGAATAAACCGAACGCAGTTGCGGAGCGATCTGACGGCGTACGCAAATAACCTCACATCTTATATTCAAAGCAACTATCCGACCGCCGGGGTAAGCGACATCATCGGTGGAGGCGTCATCGTTCCAACTCCGATCTCCAACGGGCAGACTCTGCGCCAGACTTCAAATCCCAATCAATCCACCACGCCAACCGAGTGGACTGCGATCCCGAGCCAATACGATGCGACAATCTCTATCACTCTTCCGGGCGCAACGGCTCAAACTTACAATTCCAGCGACATCTACGGGCATCGGTTGTCAGTCTTTTTTAGCTCGGCCTTTATCCCTACGCTTTATCTGGATGGAACTGCGGTCACCAGCGGCTCAGCGTCGAGCCAGGGCGCACAAGTAGGCATTCAATTCAGCATACATATTTCCTGGGCATGTGAGGACTCATTTCTCGGTACCCCGTGCACAGCAACACCTGTTTCACCATATTACTGGGCGGATCAATCTGTTACTCAATATATCAGCGCTCAAACTAATCAGAATGGCGGCAGCGGCGGATATGTTATTCAAACCGGTTGGGACCAAGTCGGGCGTGGCATGATCGAGAAGCATCGCAGCCTGCTCAAGCAGGCGATTGCGAGCGGTGCGGCTTCCAACTCGGAATTAGTGCTGGGCGAGGGTCTTGAAATGCTGGGCCTGACTTGGCTGGCGGAATGCGCCTCGCAGCAGCAAATCGCGGATCGACTTCTAGGCACAACTACGCAGTACTTCTACGGGGGCGGAATTGTCGGGGAGGGGGTCAGCGCTTCCAGCGTCGGACCTTATGTGGATTTGCCACTGAACTTTGTCAATACGCCCGCGCGAATCAATGGAGCAAGCACACAAACCGCAAACTCGCTAGCGGCCTTTGCCGACGCATCGGGAGTCGCCAGTTCGTTCGAATCGGCTTCGATGGAGCAGACCCAGGCTTCGATTCCGGGCTTTGTCGCTGCGTCGACCATAAAACTCTTGGATACTGCTGTACAAAGCGGCGACACGATCTATGACATCAACAACAGTGCCACGGGCAACAATTGGAGCACCGTACAGGCGATCTTGGCGCCGAACTACAACTCCGCAGATATCACTGCGATCGGCAGTTATGTCAGCGGCGGGTACCGTGTGATCGCGCCCAGCAACGGGAAGATCGCTATCGGAGATTGGACCGGCGTGGGATACAAAACCATGTATTCTTCGGGCTACTCAACCAGCTACGGGGAACTTATTTCAGGCCAGAATAGCGGCGGCTTCTCTGGAACCCTTGATCAGGTTCAACAGTTGGTTGAAAACATGTTACAAGCACAAGGACTTTCCAATGTTAACGTAAGCGTTGCCTACGCAAACCCAGGCTCAGGAGCTACCGGTGGCGATCCGATCAGTCTGCAAAAGGGATCCGCTCAATACCAACACGACGATCTAGATGTAGGAACGAGAGGATTCCCATACGGCCTTAATTTTCAAAGAATTTATGACTCGAACGCTCAAGGAACCGCAGGGCCTCTAGGAAATGGCTGGACGCATAACTATGCGGTTTCGGCATCGGTTAACAGCGACGGATTCACGGGTATGGGCCAGGGAGCGCCACTCAACTCAGCCAGGTCGATTGCGGCGCTGTATGTATCCTCCGACCTCATGAACGGCCAGGCGCTCAATGGCCAGACGAACCTGGAAAACTACGTGGTCGAAGCGATTGTGAACCGTTGGTTTACTGACCAGGTCACCAGCAACATTGTCACCGTGCAGCAAGGCTGGAATAGCGAAGAATTCGTGCTGATGCCGAACGGAAGTTATTCGTCCCCGGTCGGATCGGCGTCGATTCTCGATGTCAACGGAGGTAACCTGCGCTACCGGACGAAATCCGGCGTGACCATGACCTTTAACGGCAATCCTACGGCCACCAGCGGCCCTGTATATATTGCGAGCTTGACGACCGCCGGAGGCGCTTCGGTGAATTTCAGCTACGCGGGCGGGAACCTGATCGGCGTATCGAATTCGGCGACTGGGCACTCGCTCTCAATCAACTATAGCGGCAGCCAGATTTCATCCGTGTGGGACGGCACGGGACGGTCGGTTTCGTACACGATATCGGGCGGCAACCTCACCCAGTTTACCGACGCCCAGCAGAATTCCACGACCTATTCCTACGATACCTCCGGCGCGTACGATACTGCGGGGCACCTCACCCAGATTTTCTATCCGTCGAATCCCACGAATGCCTTCCTCACTAATTACTATGATGGCCTGGGACACGTGTGGAAGCAGCAGGATGCCAACAAGAATACGTCTCAGGTGTTCGCCTCCGGATCGCGCATGGAAATCGACGATGCGGCCGGGAACCGGCACGTCTACATCAACGATCCGCTCGGCAACGTGCTCGAAGAAATTCAGGATTACGGCAATGCCTCTCACCTGAATGCCACCACGGTCAATGTCTACAACGCGCAGAGCTTGCTGGTTTCAAAAACCATGCCTGAGGGCAACTCCACTACATACACCTACGACTCGCTGTTCAATCCAACGACCATCACTCAATATCCAAAACCTGGATCCGGACTCTCCGCGGTGCAGCAAACGATCACCTATATCCAGCCCGTGTCGGCGCTGCCGAATTTCGAAGCCCCATACCAGGTAACGGATGCGAAGGGGAACGTCACGACCTACAAATACGACAGCTATGGGAACGTCATAGAGATCGATCAGCCTGCTGTACCAAAGCCAGGCGCTCCCGCCGCGCAGCCCACTTCGCTCTTCACCTACACGTCCATCGGCATGATGCAGACGGCAACCGATCCCGAAGGCCGTGTCACCCGCTACGACTACTTTTCCGGCAATGCGGACCAGGTGCAGAAGATGACCGTCGACTACGGACGTCTCAACTACATTACACAATACACCTACGACAACTACGGAAACGTATGTATGGTGACCGACCCGAATGGCAATGTTACCACCACCGTACACGATGCGCTGGGACGCGTGACGGAGGAAGATGCTCCGAATGCGCTCAGCATCACCAAGTATGACTATTATCCCAACGGGCAGGTCAAGGATGTGTATCGGGAACAGAACACGCCCAGCGTTTCTTCCCCGGCGACCTGCAACACGAATTCGACAGAAACTTCTCCAGTCTGGGAGACGACCACCTATACCTACACGCCGACCAATAAGGTCTATCAGATCACCGATCCTCTGGGCAACACGACGACCACGGCGTATGACGGAGACGACCGGGTCTATACGGTCACGAAGCCGGTATCGTCCTCACAATACCGGGTGAGTGTCAGCACATACGATGCTCTCAGCCGCCCCTATCAGATCAGCGTGGGCACCGGGGCAAGCACGTCGGCGGCGGTGGCCTCAGCTGCGGTGCAGGCGACGTCCGCCTATACGCTCAACGGCAGGCAGAAGAGCATTACCGACGCCAACAACAACCTCACCGGTATGACGTACGACGGCTTCGACCGCCTGAGCAGCACCATCTATCCCGACTCGACCACCGAGCAGTTCCAGTATGACGCCAACAACAACGTCACACAGAAGACCACGCGCTCCGGCCAGACTATCAGCTCAAGTTATGACGCTCTCAACCGGGTGCAGACCAAGACCCCGCAGGGCGAAGCGGCAGGAACCGTTACCTATGGCTATGATTATTCCGGCCGGATGTTGCAGGCTTCGGATGGGTCCAACTCGACGCCCTCTCAAATCGGCTACGACACGGCAGGGCGCGCCAATAGCTTCACCGACCAACTTGGCCAAAATACGCAGGTGGCGCACGATGGAGCCGGCAACCAGACTGAGGTCGTTTGGCCAGCGGGAACCAGCGGCACCGGCTCATATTCGGTCAACTACAAGTACGACGCAATGAACCGCATGCAGTATGTGAACGAGGGCGGGACCAACCATCTGCTGGCGCAATATAGTTGGGACGCGCTCTCGCGCACGCAGTCGATTGCCTACGGCGACGGGACAAGCGATGCCTACTCGCAATACGACGCCGGCGACAACCTGCGAACGCTGACCCAGACCTACAACGGATCCAATAGCAGCGTAACCTTCAACTACACCTGGCTGATGAACCACCAGCTCAACTTGGCAGGCGTCAACAATCCGCTCTTTCAGTACCTGCCGCAGGCGGGCACGGTCAGCTACGGCACGGCAAACGCGGACAACGAACTCACAACAATGACAGCAAGCTTGGGCAGCGCCACCATGACCTACGATGGCAACCACAACTTGACCTACGACGGCTTTAATACGCTCGGCTACGACGTGGAGAACCGGATAGTCCAGGCCGAGAATGGTGTGTGGGGCACAAGCACTTATCTCTACGACCCGCTGGGCCATCGCAAACAGAAGGTGGTGGGTGTCAATACGGCCACTTCAGTGGCGACCGACTTCGTACTGGCCGGGGGCCAGGAGATTGCCGACTACTACGAGACCTCGGCGACCTGGCGGCTCACGGTGCGCGGCGCGGGCGGTCTGCCGCTGGTGACGGTCGTACCGGCTGCGGGCGGCGGGAGCGAAGAGATCGTCTACGTGCACCACGACGTGAAGGGTTCGACGGTAGCTTTGACCGTGCCGGGCTCAAGCGGCGCCGCCGATACCTATACCTACTCGGAATACGGGCAACCTCAGAGCGGCTCGTGGATGGCCTACGAGTACGCCGGCTACCGCTATGACTCCGAGACCGGCCTCTATTACATGCCGGCGCGCTACTACTCGCCGGCGCTGGGGCGGTTTGTGCAGGCTGATCCGGTCGGCTTCCGCGGCGGAATGAACCTCTACGCCTACGCGGGAAACGATCCGGTCAATCTGATGGATCCGATGGGGCTGACGCCGGATGGATCGTACGAACAAAAATATACAATTACGCTGTCCGAAACAATAGCTACCCCCTTTATGGGACTATTCGGCGTTCCGACGCTCACCGTATCCGCGTCATCGACGGAGACATCCGGCATCTGCAGTTGCACGACCGCTGGCGCTGGGCCGTCACCGCAGGAAATAGCAGAAATGGCGCAGTTAGCGGCGCAATCTCTAATCCTGCCGCTTGATGTTTTGGACGGAAACGAAGCCGGCGCGTGGCGTTCAGCGATGCTGATAATTTCTAATCAAACGTTGCTTGCCGCGCAAACTGGCAACAGCTCAATGAGTCTTGCAGACGCAGAAGAAAAAGCCGCTATGTACAATTCAATTTCAACACCAATGGGGATTCTGACTGCTCTATTTAGCCAGAATGCCAATCTTGGGGAAGGTGCTTCTCTGGCAAACGCTGCCTACAATGCACAGAACGAACTCGACGAAATGGCAGAGAGTGGAGGAACCACGGCTGGCGCGGTTGCAATGTCGGCGGAGCTCTATAGCCTTGTGATTGATGAGGTCCAAATTGGAGCTCACCAGCTTTGCCCGCAATAAAAGTGAATTCAACTGAGCGCGCAGTGCCCGCGCGCATGGGGGATTATTATCGTTCATTCAGAGAGGAATAGAACATGAGGGACCCACAATCTGCCCAACAGCGCGTTGTCGTAGCCCTGGTGGGAACAGGTTTGATCCTATTGGGCAAGGCGTCAGGATTGTTCGGTTCAGGAACAAAGCAAAATATCCCTGCCTTGGCTTTAGCGGTAGCGGTTCTCTTGGTGCTATTTGTTCATCCGTGGTTTAAGCTGGGGCAGGATCAAGGGTTACCACAAGTGCTCACGTCAAAGCAGGTTGCCCTATCCGCAATTGTCGTAATAGGTCTCGCCCTTGCGGTCAAAATTGCGGTAGATGCTTTCTGGGGAAAAGTTCCTGAGTACAGTTTTTTATTGATGGGATTGGGAGCTATCGTTGTTCTATTTCTTTTGCCGTTAACCAGGTCGAGGAAAGGGTCGTAAGACGCGCCAGAGTTTGCTTCCGCGGCTATCGTTCTGCGCCGCGGAGGATGGCCGGTCAAGCGCTCATCATGGAAAAATTGCCAGGCACTTGAGTATTTATGCTCCAACTTGCCGCTGTCGCATTTTTGGTGATGGCACACCTTTGATCACCAGCCATAGCGCAAGCAAGACCTCATACAGGGCCATGGAGTCCCAAAAGAAACTCACGATGCGCCCGCTAAGAAACCCTGCGAATTGCATCGGCAATGTAACCGCAAGCAATACGGAGGAGCCAACACCGATCCACGCTAGGAAAACTGGAATCTTTCTGCCGCGCAGTAGGAGGAACGAGAACAGCGTGCTTCCAAAAGCGAACAAGATCGCGGCTATGCCTCCATCGGGCGCCTGTAACAGGTATGTGCCCAGAGTTTCGGCCGTCGCAGGACTTGGGTTCCCCGTAGAACTGGGCGTGGACAGCCATAGCGATTGCAATGTGCCGCGGCAGGCAAACGCGCCAATCAGCAGTCCTTCGCCAAAGCGGAAGAGTAGTCCCAGCAGAGCCAGTTCCTCGTCTTCGTCTCTGGTGATGCTAAAGAGAGTGACCGCCAGCACAATCGCGCAAACAGCCTCGATGAGTTCGCATACGAATAGCAACTGCATCTGGAGCACATGGTGCCCGATATTCGCGAGTTTCGCAACAATGGCCCCATCAGCCACTGCTTGGGAATCGAGGGCCATACCGGCCATATAGGCCGCGATGTACGTGAGAAATGCGATTCCCGCGATGCGAGCGTTCGTCGTCTGGGTCAAGGCGTCTCCTTATGGGGAACTGCTTGAAACGATACCAGGAATTTTGGTGGCTACTGGAGCAAGTACGCAACCCTCAACCAGAAAGTTCCAGTGAATTTCGCAATTTCATCCATCAGGCTTTAAACCTCTCATGCTCGTGTTCACCTCATTGGCGAATCGTCGCCAGGTGGGAACTTCCCTGCGCTGGCCTGCGTATGGACCGCAGGAGGGAACTTTGAAAATACTTCGTTTTGTCTCAATTGCCATTGTGAGTGCGTGTGTTTTGGCACACGGACAGTCTTCAGCCAAGCCCGTTACCGGTTCCGATGCGCAGAAGTCTTTCGACCTGATAAAGACTCTGGCGGGAACTTGGCAAGCTCCCATCATGACTGACGATCCTGAATGGTCTAAGTCCAATGGGATCCCGATGTCCCTTTCCATCCGCGTTGCATCGCATGGAAACGCGGTGATTCACGAGCTAGATACCGGCGGTCCAGAGGTCACCGTTTTCTATCTCGACAGCGATCGCCTGAGCATGATTCACTACTGCGATTTCGGCAACAGGCCGCACATGGTGGCCCGGCCCTCGGCGGATGGGAAGGTGTTGGAGTTCGATCTTGTCGATGCCCCCGGCAGCGACCAGATGGGGCATGTAAGCCACGGCGTGTTCACCATCATCGACGCGAACCATCACATTGAAGACTGGACGTTCACGAAGCCCGGCGGCAAGCTTGTGCATGGCCATATGGATTTCAAACGGGTGCAGTAGGTTCCCAATTGCGAATCGTCCGGGCGGAGGGCTGATGCCTCTGATCGAGATATAAGGGAAGTCTCGATCATCCTCCGCCCGGTTGGTCGCCTGCTCTTCGCCGATGTGACTTAGCTCACGTCACTACCGAGTCGCCGATAACATGATCGGAAGCTGCAATTTGGACAATGCGGCTATCGAGCCTGCGCTGCGGACGCGTCCATTCAGTTGTTTGCCTTACACAAACCCTTTGGCATCCAATCATGGATCATGGTGGTCGGAGGCTGCGATGACTGATGGAGGATGAGCACGATAGAACGACGCCGCTCGGTGCCGATAGCGGTTAGGTGCATCGATAATCCCATCGGAACGGTTACCGCAGGGTCCCCCGCTCGGCTGATCTGCATGCGGCCATCGGAGGTCTCCAGGCATGTTTCGCCGCCGATTGCGTACCACGCCTCCGGGCCAGAGTGGATGTGTGAAGGCGCAGTCATTCCCGGTGTGAAGTCCGCTTCCATAAACTGCGCCGAGTAGTTTTTTCCTGCAATGATCGGAAGCGGTCCAATTTCGGCAACACGATTACCGTGGGCCGATCTCCAGTTCTCGTCTTCGATGGTCATCAACCACACTTTGCCAAACGACTCGATAACCGTGCCTCGCGGGCCCTTATCTGCTTGTGCCGCGAGGCGTGTTGGATACGCATCGAGATGCCAGAATACTTGTGGTTTTGTGAGCTGACCTACGGGATTGTCAGCCAGTATCCAGCACCCAATCTCTTGCGTTCGCGCACTTGACGGCTTGCACGGATCGCCCGGAACAGCGACACCTTGCGCTAATAGTTGTGTGCATGAAAGAAGCAGCAGACAAAACAATCGCACCAGCCGAACCATCGATTTGAACCTCAAAGTGATTGGTAGCCTTCAAGAACAAATTGTATCCGGGCAACATGAATCGGTGGCGCGAATGGGGCACCAACCAATCCGTCTTTACGGAAGAGGAATGTTTCTTTTACATACGTCTAGTTGACCCGATCGACGCATTCGTCCAGCGAAATCTTGATCACACCCGCGCAAAGAACCCGGCCACCTGCGGCCGGGTTCTCGCATTCCATCCAACAACCTTCACCCTACGCGCCAGCGGCCTTCTTCGCATCAGGAGGCTTCACCGCCGCGCTTGATGAATCCTTCGCGCCAGCCACCAACAACTCTGGCAGCAACCCGGAGCGCTCCGGCACCAGCGTGATCTTCGCCTTGCTTTCCACCAGCTTCTGAGTCTCCAGTATCTCGAACATTGCGGCCTCCACATCCGGATCGGCGGCCACCTGGTTCAGCGCGTCGCCTACAATTCGAGGACGCATCGCCGCCGCCTTGGCAAACTCCACCGCGGCCTGGCGCTCGGCCGTGCTGGTGATCACGCTTACCTGGTTGGCGCCGCTCTGCTTGATCGACGAGGTCACCTGCCGCAACCGGTTCACCACCTTCTCCTCGATCTGCTGGATCATCTCCTTGTCGCGGAAGTGCACTTTGCGGATGTACACCGAGCCCAACTTGTATCCCCATTCGTGCGATTGCGGAGAGACCTCGGCGCGCACCGTCTGGCTCATGGTGTGCCGGTTTTGCAGCATGTCCGCCAACTTCATGTTGCTCAGGCAGCGCACGGTGCTGTTGCTGACGTTGGCTGCCAGCGAGCCGCGCGGGTCGGCATTCTTGAAGAGGAACGCTACCGCATCGCTGATGAACATCTCATACCAGATACCAATGCCCATCGGCGCGCCCTCTTCGGAGTTCACCGACTGGCTGCGCAGGTACTGCTGATCTATGCGCATGTCCAGCACGTAGAGCTTGCCCAGCCAGCGCACGATCGGCGCTTGCGGGCCGAGTTTGAAGAGCAGAATGTGCAATCCCGGCTCGCTGATGGTGGCCACCACTTTGCCGAAGAGAACGTAAACATGGCAACGCCCTTCTTCTACGATGGTGTAGACGCCAAACATGCGCAGCAAGCCAAGCAGAATCGGCACCGCAACGAAACATGCAACGAATGAGATCAATGCAACAAAGATGGGATTGAGATCGGTTGTCATCGCTTCGCCTCCATCACCACCTGCTGCGTCTGTCCAAAAAGGCTGAGGCGCACGTTGCGCACATAAGCCTGCAACGCGCCTGCGCCAGTCTGCTTCAACTCCGCCAGTTGGCCGGCCAGCGCAACCAGCGGCTGCACCTCGGCCTGCGCCTTCAGGGTCTCGATCTCCGCCGCGCGTTTGGATTGCTCGATGCGCTGATCGGCCGTCGCCTGCGCCAAGCTGATGTCGGACGAGACCATGTTGTGCGCCGTGTTGATGGCCGCCAGCGCCGACTCCACCTCCGGCGGCGGATCGATGCCGGTAATCAGCGACGCATCCAGCACAATGCCGTAGCGCGCGTCCGAGGAGCTGCACTCTCGGTCCATGTGCTCGTTCAGGTCGCGCAAGTTCTTGCGCAGATCGTTGATCGAAATGCCTGCCGCAGCCGCATTGTCCGGATCGGGCGGCGCCTCGAACGTGGCAATGCGCTCGCGCAGCACGGAGACAAAGTATCCCATCACGTGCGCAATCGGTTTGTCCACGCCGAACAGATACGCGTACAGATTCCGCTCCGAGATGTGATAGCGAATTTGTCCGGTGAGGCCGGTATTGAGCTGGTCCTTGGTCACAGCCTCCACCACCGTGCCACCCTGGTTCGCGTCGGAAAGCTCCGGATCGAACGCCATGTTCACCGTCTGCGTGGCGATCGAGACCTTGTACACCTTCTGCCACGGCAGCTTGAAGTAC
This sequence comes from Occallatibacter sp., assembly GCA_049513195.1. Taxonomy (GTDB): domain Bacteria; phylum Acidobacteriota; class Terriglobia; order Terriglobales; family Acidobacteriaceae; genus Telmatobacter. The sequence goes on along the minus strand of JBEKWJ010000042.1, from coordinate 3,360 downwards.
GGTCCGCCAGGCATGATGACCCGCACCTGCGGATACTTGTAGCGCTGCTTCTCTTCGTCGTCGAGCTTGGCGGAGATGGGATCGTCGAGCGTAGTCGCCGTGCCAACCCGCTCGGCGCGCCCGAAGGTGGTCATTACCGCTCGCTCATTCTGGTCAACGGTGTAGATCCCACCGGCGATGCAACGCACGATGAACCATGCGGCAACTCCGATGACTACACCGGCAAGTAGACTCACACTCATGGTAGACGCTCCTTAATTGCTGATAGAGGGACTCCGAAGCATGGTACCACCACAGGGTTACATTGCACTTGCAGGGTAGGTTGTCATCTTGCGCAGCCAGTCCTTATCCGGAATCTCCCCAGAATGCTGGGACCGTAGCGCGCTACGGATCGACGTTGCCCCTCTGCACGCTCTTCGGGGTATGCGATATCCAACCAACTGCACACCTGCCAGTCGTATGAGGTTCAGTGGTGAACAGTCCTGTAGTTGAAATCGAAGTTTTTGTCTGCCGTTTCGGTGCGTTCATGGAGGGGAACTCTCGAACTCTCACTGCCAGTGTCGCCGAGGTGTTCGGCTCATTCATCTCGAACAAGGCCGTCAGTGGATGAGAGTCTACCTCTCTTAAACATAGAACTTGTTCGAATTGGTGAGCAGTATTGCTCTCTTCTTTGCTCTCGTTTGTGCGATGCTAGAGCAAACGTTGTTGTAGGTTGATTGAGCCGGATACTCAGAAGTGAGTCTGGACCGGCTTTGATCTACACAATAAAGGCTCGTTACCCGCTCTTGAACCTCTTCTGGTTGCGGCGTCTCCCAATAAAGCTGGCAGAAGCGATTGTGCGCAAACGTTTTGCTGAGTTTCAGGATCATTTTTCGGGGGAATGACCTCAATGCTTGAACAACAGAAGCCCGCATCCGACACAGAAGAGTTTTTAACTAGCGCTGGGCTTGGACGCACAACCGTCAAGCTTTGCGAACAGCAAACCGTCCTTTTGCAGGGAGAAGCCCCTGACTCCGTCCTCTATCTCCAGAGTGGCCAAGCAAAGCTGACCGTCTTTGCGAAAAATGGCAGGGAGGCCACAATCACGGCCCTTTCCGCGGGGGAGTTTGTTGGAGAAGAATCGCTGAGCGCGCATCGACATTACGCGAGTGCAATCGAATTCCGACAAACCAATTACGTTAATCAACTCATTCACTAGCTGATAGACACCGGGCGTTCATGGTTGAAACCTGTCCACCGCATGCGACTGTGTAATGAAGTCGTTCCAGTTGCGAGAAATACACGAAACCAGCTCAGTTCGATTTCCACACGGGAGTCTTTCGTTACAATGGAGTACTTGAAATTCAAATCGTTGCTCCGCCGAGTCATCGTGGTTCCTGTCGTGGTCACGGCGGCCCTTGCTGGATTGCTCTTGTGGGAAACCTTCGACTTGAACAAATCTATACAGCAGGTCGATCACACCGATCGGGTTCTCGACCAGTCGGGGCACCTTCTCAAGCTGCTGGTAGACATGGAATCCGCGAAGCGGGGGTACATCGAAACTGGCGACGAGAACTTTCTTCGCCCTTACCTCGAGGGCACCAAACGATTCGATTCCGAATTCCAGGCCTTGTACCTGTTGGTCGATGACAGTCCTTCCCAGCAGCAACGGCTTATGCAAGTTCATAACGGCTATCAGGAGTCGGAGGAATACGACAGCCGCATCATTGCCCTTCGCCGTGCGGGGAAATCTGACCCCACCCTTCTTGAGAACCAGCAGAGAAAATACAAATTGGACTCGCTGCGAGACCAGATCGCAGCGTTTCAAAGCCTGGAAGAAGCAGTGCGCGTCGAGCGGGTCGAAGCTGCGCACCACCGATGGACTTTGATGGTCACAAGTTGCCTTCTCCTGGGATTGGGATCTGGGGTCTTTCTCGCCTTCTTCACTCGATATCACGTCGAGAAACTGGGCACCAGGCTGTTGCAAAGCGAAGAGCGTTGGACTGCGACACTGGGCAGCATTGGCGAGGCTGTTATCGCAACCGACAGCGAGGCGCGAATCACCTTCCTCAACCCCATCGCCGCCGCTCTCACCGGATGGCAACCAGAGGAAGCCATCAACCAACCGATCGGAAATGTGCTCAAGCTCATCAATGAAACCTCCGGCATGACCGCGGACAATGAAGTGCTCCGCGTACTCAAAGAGAAAAAGGTTCTGGCCGTCGCCAACCACGTGGACCTGGTTACAAGAGATGGCCGTGAGATAGCGGTCGAGCACAGTGCCGCGCCAATCCTCGCAGCCAAAGGGAAAGTCATAGGCGTAGTACTGGTTTTCCGTGATGTTGCCGAGCGGCGGCAGGAGCAGATTGCAACCGCCGAGCAGGCTGCTCTCCTCGAACTCACTCAGGACTCCGTCTTTGTGATCGATATGGAGGGGGCGGTCCTGTTTTGGAGCCGCGGAGCGGAGGCAATGTTGGGGTACACAAAAGCCCAGGCCATCGGCAAAATCGCTCACGATCTGCTTTGCACCGAGTTCCCCCAGCCGTTCGCTGAAATTACCGCTCAATTGCTGCGCGTGGGGCACTGGGAGGGCGACCTCATCAAAACCGCGCGGGATGGAAGTCGCGTAGTGGTGGCCGGCCGCTGGGCATTGCAATGGGGCAAGCGTGGCGAGGCGCCCCGCGTGCTGGTAGTCAACAGCGACATTACCGAACGCAAGCGCGCAGAAGAGTCGCTCATTTTGCAAAAGGAACAACTGCGGGCGCTGGCCGAGCGCTTGCAATTGGTCCGCGAAGAGGATCGGAAAAAGGTTGCTCGCGACCTGCACGATCAGATCGGGCAGATTTTGACCGCGATCAAAATGGACATGACCTGGATGATCCGCCATCTGCCGGAGTCGGAAGGCGAGGTGCTCGCTCGACTACGGGAATCGACTCAGTCGATCAATGACGGAGTAAAGGCGGTGCGCGCAATATGCAGCGGCTTGCGTCCCGGTGTGTTGGATGACCTTGGCCTGGCGGCCGCAATTGAATGGCAAGCAGGCGAGTTTTCTTCTCGCAATAATATCCAATGCAAGGTCTCTGTTCCACTTATTGATCTGCACATGGACGGTGACCGAGCCACTGCGACCTTCCGGATTTTTCAAGAGTGTCTTACCAACGTGATTCGGCACGCCCAGGCAACCACGGTGTTTGTTGACTTGAGTCAGGAAGATGAGAACATTCTGCTGGTTGTGGAGGACGACGGTATAGGATTCCACGAAACAGGCGCATCGAATGCTCTGGGGTCATTGGGTCTCCTGGGCATGAAAGAACGAGCGCAGTTCTGCGGAGGCGACGTACAAATCTCCAGTTCCGTGGGCAACGGAACCAAGGTCACTGT
>JBEKWJ010000041.1:0-39653 GCA_049513195.1 Occallatibacter sp. | reverse complement strand
GCCGCGGTGAAGGCTGCCAGCAAATTGAGGATGTTCACCTCGCCCGCCAGGCGCGAAACTATTTTGGCTGAGCCTGCCGGAGTTTCGAGATCGATGGCCGCACCTGATGGCGTGAGCGTGAAGCCCGCCGCGCGCCAATCGCCCTGGCCGATGCCATAGGTGCGCACTTCGGCTCCAGCCCTGCGCGCGGCTGCAGCCAATTGCTTGCTGTGCGGATCGTTCGCATTGATCACGGCAACGCGCGGAGCGGGATAGACTGTGCCGTCGAAGAGCAGACGCTTGGCCGCAAAATAATTCTCCATAGTGCCGTGGTAGTCGAGGTGGTCGCGAGTGAGATTGGTGAAGACGGCCACGTCGAAGTTCACGCCCGCCGCACGGCCTTGATCGAGCGCGTGACTGGAAACTTCTGTGACCAGCTCGGTGGCTCCGAGGGCAACGCCCTCGGCCATGAGTTCGAAGAGGTCGCGCGACTCGGGTGTGGTATGCACGGACGGGCGCACCTCACCTGCAACGTGGTATTCAATGGTGCCCACCAGCACTGTTTTTCGCGCGGCGGCATTGAGCAGCGCCTCGATGAGATAAGCCGTAGTAGTTTTGCCGTTGGTGCCAGTGATTCCGGTAGCGGCGAGCTTGCGCTCGGGATGGCCGAAGAAAGCGGCGGAGGCTTGGGCCAAGGCGCGCCGTCCATGCTCGACCTCGAGAATTGGCAGGCCCGCCTCGAAGACCAGCAGGTGATCAAACTTGGGCGCGGAGTCAGTGATAATGCCGAGCGCGCCAGCGGTGATGGCCTTTTCGACGTAGCGATTGCCGTCGGTTGAGCCGCCCTTCATCGCAACAAAAACAGAGCCGGACTGGACCTTGCGCGAGTCATATTCGACGCCGGTGATTGGTTCGTGTGAGTCGCCACCGGAGCCGACCGCCGTTACTTCTTCGATCAATTCTTTCCAATTCATCACGGGTTTTATTGTAGATTGTTTGGCTTGAATCCACTGGAAACGGATGTAATATGCTTTCATGGGCGCAGAACGTAAAAATATCTATGACGATCTGAAGCGCGATCTGCGTGGGTTTCCAGTGGACGATTACGTGCGAGCTTATGCGAAAGCGTACCTGGAAGCGGACTTGGAAACCATCAGGAAACTGGAAGAACTCCTGACAGGCGATGCCACAAAACGCAGTGAACCAGGAGACCTCAGCGGTCCAGACGCGCCGATTGGCGCACCGATCCGGCCTCGTCCAAATCTGAATTCCGGAGCGATTGCGCTTCCTGTGCCGGACGATCCTGGCTCCGATCAACAATTCATTTCATAGTGAATTCAAGTCAAGTTGGAGGGAGAAAACAATGGCTAATTCTCATTTTGTTTATGTGACCTACATTCGCACTACGGCGGAGAAACTGTGGCGGGCGCTAACGGAACCGGAGTTCACGCGCCAGTACTGGATGGCGACGATACAGGAATCGGAATGGGAGCCGGGCGCGTCGTGGAAGATTCTTTTTGCCGACGGACGCGTAGCCGACAGCGGTGAAGTTGTGGAGGTTGATCCGCCGCGGCGCCTGGTCTTGAAGTGGCGGCATGAACTCTCTCCTGAGCTAACCGCCGAAGGCTATTCGCGGCTGACCTATGAACTTGAACAACAGGGCGAGGTGGTCAGGCTCGCGCTCACGCATGAGATGGACAAGAGCGATTCAAAGTTTATCAAGGCCGTGTCGAACGGATGGCCGATAATTCTTTCGAGCTTGAAGAGCCTTCTGGAGACGGGCGAGTCGATCGAAATGACGCGTCACTCGCCGAAGGGAATGTGACAGAAGAAGAGAAGCAAAAGCAGGTCCTTCGACTCGCTACGCTCGCTCAGGATGACAGGCTTATTTTGGGCTCGCTCAGGTGGACAAACTTGTTTTGGGCGCTCAATATGGCAAACTCTTTGGGGTGTTCGGGTGGCGGCTTTTATGAGCGTCCGCAACGCACGACAATTTTTGTTCCGGGCGCGACCATGGTACCGGCGGCGGGTGCTTGTTCGCGCACGGTGCCGCTGCCGGTGATTTGCACTTCAAGTCCGGCGGCGGCGGCCTGCTCGATGACCTTGCGTATCGGCAAGCCGATGAGCGAGGGAACGCGCAAGGTTTTTCCATCGGCCACGACGACTGTTCTGGTGGCTGGCTGCGCGGCGATTTGCGGCTGACTTGCGGAGGGCGGCGGCTGAGCATTCATACTCGCGGGTTGAGCATTGGTGTGCGAAGGACTTGCGGCGACGGGCGGGGGCGTGCGCAGGGGATCGTCGCTGGGTAGATCGTTGACCGCGGCGTAGAGTGCGCTGATGTCGCCTGTATGTTCGGGTGCATCGTCTTCTGCCATGTGCAGGTCGGCTTTGGATGGAGCGCGGGGCTGGCGCACATCGATGTCGTGCGGCACGGCGAGATATTCGAGGATCTGCTGTGCTGCTTCGGCAAAGACTGGGGCGGAGACAGCAGCGCCATAGTAACTGCCCTTAGGGTCGTCCAGAATGACGGCTACGGCGATCACCGGATTATTGACCGGAGCGATGCCGGCAAACGAGGCGATGTGCATGGTTTTCGAGTAGAGATGCGTGGCCGGGTCGATCTTTTGCGCCGTGCCGGTTTTGCCGCCGGAGGAGTAGCCGTTGAGTTGCGCCTCTTTGCCAGTGCCGTAGAGGACCACGCCCTCCATCATTTTGCGCATCTGGGCCGCAGTCATGGTGGAGAGAACGCGATGCGCGCCGGCAGGCAGCGGGTTGGGCAGTTCGCTGCTCAGCGGTGCCGGACCGACCAATGCTTTTCCATTGGCGCCGCCGTCAACCTGACCCGGCATGAGCACGCGCGGCGGGAGATAGACTCCGCCGTTGGCAATCGTCGAAACCATGGTGACAAGCTGAATTGGAGTGACGCCGACCTCCTGCCCGATGGCGATGGAGCCGATGGACGAGCCGTTCCATTTGCTTACCGGGCGGAGCAAACCGCGCGTCTCGCCGGGCATCTCCGCGCCTGATCGGGAGCCAAAACCGAAGTCGCGGATGTATTGATAGAAGCGGTCCGGACCTACTTTGAGCGCCAGCTTGACCGCTGCCACGTCGCTTGATTCTTCGAGCGCCTTGTGGACTGTAACCACTCCCATGTGTTCGCCTTGATTGTCGTGAATCACGCGGCCGGCGAGTGTGATTTGCCCGCCCTGGCAGTCGATCATGTCATCAGGTGTGGTCTGGTGCTGCTCGAGCGCCGCTGAGTAGGTGACCAGCTTGAAGACCGAGCCGGGCTCGTACACATCGCTGACGGCGTGATTGCGCAAGAGCTCTGGCGTGGTGCGGCGAAACTGGTTCGGATTGAAGGTGGGACGAATGGCAAGCGCGAGAATCTGGCCGGTATGCACGTCCTGCACGACGACGGTGCCGTTGGCTGCATGGGTTTTCTGCATGGCGTGATCGAGCGCGCGCTCGGCAAGAAACTGAATATTCTCGTCGATGGTGAGCACCAGGTTCTGACCCGGCTGGGGTTCGCTTTCAGTAGAGCCGAGCACGTGGCGGCGCGCATCCATGGCGGTATACATGCGCCCCGGAACGCCGTGCAGCCGCGGCTCGAACTTCTGCTCCAGGCCACCCAGGCCATTGTCGTCCAGACCGACGTAGCCCAACACCTGCGCGGCGATCTGGTTGTCTGGATAGAAGCGCTGAAACTCTTTTTGAAAGTAAATGCCTTTGAGTGCGCCGGACGCGATCAGCTCTTTGACGCGGGCCGCAGTCTCTGTTGTGACGCGCCGCGCGATCCAGGCAAAGCTGTGGCCGGCTACGATGCGCGCGGCAATTTGATCTTCGGTGGTCTGCGCGTCGTCAGGGTCGGTATGGACGATAGCGGCGAGGGCACTTGCGGCTGCCTGCTTATTGTCGATTTCGGTAGGGACTGCAAAGATCGAATCGACCTGAACGGTAATTGCAAGCTCGCGCAGTTTGCGGTCATAGAGAATGCCGCGACGAGGAGCTACTTCGAATGTGCGCTGCTGTTGCTTTTGCGCGCGCTCAACAAATTCGCCGTGGCGCACCACCTGAAGCCAGAAGAGGCGAGAGGCAATCAGGATGGCCCAGCCGAGAAAGAAGAAACAGATAAGCCAGAAGCGCCCGAGCTTGAGAGGCATGACGCGCGGCGCGGTGTTGTGGTTCCAACTGGGTCGAACGGTGGACGGCATGGGCACTGGCTCCGCATTTAGCTGCTAGCTACTAGCTTCTAGCTTTTAGCTACTTGCTTGGGGATCCCTGCCGCATTCCGCTCGCGGAGGCTAGAAGCTAGAAGCTACTTTTTGGAGGAACCGCTTGCGCAAGCGCCGGAGCTGAGGCGTCGGAAGCGGCGGCGGGATGAACCATTTGTCCGGGCTGCGGCTCGGCCAGGCCCAGTTCGCGAGCCATTCTATCGATGCGATCAGGCTGAGTGAGCTGCGCCTCGGAGAGCCGCAATTGACGATTCTCTTCGCGCAACTGCTCGCGGACCTGCTTCTCTGACTCGACGCGGTAACCGCTCTCGATGGCGCTGAAGTGCTGCAAGCCATACATCATGGTCAACGAAAAGAGGATGGTCATGGCCGCGGAGAAAAGGCGAATCTGCCGGGCACGCGCCGGATCGGGCGCCTTCACCAGGCGGCTGTTGTCAAAGCTTTTGGGAAAGTAAAACTCAGGCGTGCGAGTGCCACGGCGGCGCGAGGCCTGCTGCGCCATCAACTCAGCGTTGCGCTCATCGACCCGCGCGCTCCAGCTTCTGCCCGCTTCGAAATATGTGGTTGCACATGCCGCCATGTTGTCCTCCCCGTGCTACTAGCTGCTAGCGTCTAGCTTCTAGCCGCGCTCAATTGATTGATTCCTTCTTTGCAAAACAAAAAAATCGATGATAGCCGTAAATGCCCGTACCGAAAAAATCAAACTAGCGACTGGAAGCTACTCTTTCTGCCGCTCTCAACTTTGCGCTCCGCGAACGCGGGTTGCGATCCAACTCTTCTTCTCCGGCCGTTGCCGGTTTCTTTGTGAGAATTTCCCAGATTCCCTGCCGCGCGCCTTCGCGCAGGCTGTCTTTCACGATGCGATCTTCCAACGAGTGAAAACTGATGACTACAAGTCTTGCGGAGGGCTTAAGCAATTTTGGGGCGGCCTCTAGCAATGCCTTGATCTCATCCAACTCGCGATTGACATAAATACGAAGCGCCTGAAAAGTTCTGGTTGCCGGATGAATGTGCGCCTGTTTCATTGCCGGGGCGGCTGAAGCTACAATCCGGGATAACTGCCCGGTGGTTGTGACTGGCCGCCCGCGAACAATGGCTCTGGCGATTCTCCGCGACCTCCTTTCTTCTCCGTATTCGTAAATGAGATCCGCCAACTCACGTTCGCTCGCCTCATTCACCACTTGTGCGGCGGTAGTTCCGGAGCGCGTATCCATGCGCATATCCAACGGCCCATCCGCCATGAAACTAAATCCTCTTTGCGCCTCGTCCAGTTGCAGGCTGCTGACTCCAAAGTCGGCCAGCAATCCATCCACCGAAGCGGGCTGCAAATGCTTTGCTGCCGAGCTGAAAGCCTCGCCGATCAAAGTAACTCGCGGCGCCTGACTGCCTAACTCCCGGCTCACTTCGTCCAACTTTTCCTTCGCCAGGGCCAACGCTTCAGGATCCCGGTCAAAACCGATGAGGTGCCCTTCGGCACCCAGCAGCTTTGCTATCCCGACTGCGTGCCCGGCAAGCCCGAGTGTGCAATCCACATACGTTCCGCCGGCGCGTACCCGAAGAAGATCAATCGCTTCTTGAAAAAGAACTGGCGCATGTCTTGGATTTGTCATGCGCTCCCCCTGGGGGGTGTTTGTGAGCACGAGTTACACATCGTGCTCGGTGAGTGAATCCACTTCCTCGGCGCTAAACTGGCTCGCCTTCACGCTCTCCCGCAAACGAATCAGACTCTTCACTCTCAGCAGAGTTCCCTCGCCGGAGACCTTCACGTCCACATTCACCATGCCAGCGTTGCGGAGTTCCTCAGGCATGAGCAGGCGGCCCTGAGGGTCCATGTCGGCCCGGTCGCCGTAGAGCGAGTACCGCTCGAGCAGCTTTTTGCGCGCCGGAAGGCTCTTGGGCATCTGGAAGACCTTGGCCAGGTGCTGCTGCCACTCCGGCATGGGATAAATTTCAGCGTCCTCGCCCTCGCGGCTGACGATGTAGAATGCATTGAAGTCTTTGCCATACTTTTTTTCGACAAAGGCCTTGAACTCGGCAGGCAATTTCAGACGACCGCGGTCATCCAACTTTGCTTTTGGGTTGCCGCTAAACCCAACTTGCAGATCGTCCCAAACTCCCACGGTTCCGCCAGCAACCTCCATGGAGGCATCTGGTTCGCCGTTCGGGTTGAATTCAGGACCATCTGTCATTTGCTGCTTTCATCCGGGTGGAAGGTTTCAGTCGGCCCAAAGAATTGGCCCGTACTGGCCCTTTTTGCCCCTTCCTGACCCAGTATCGCGCAAAATGCGCCTGCGCGATAGGTGGAAAACGTTGTTTTTGAGAAGTTTGTGGATCGGAATCGGTTGGAGGGAGTCTATAGACGAGCAAAACCACACTATATTGCGACTTGTATAACTGAAACCACTAGTAATAGAGGTAGTTTACTTTCTTGATTCTCGAAATTAATTTTGGCCTTGCGTGAACTCTTCTCATGATATAAGGCGAATAGAAGGCGAATTTATTGTTTCTTGTTCGCAGACAGCTGCTTTTTCCACCGCCTGCGATCGATCACGAGCTTCAAGAGATAGACGACGACCAATGCATTGATCAGCAGCAAGCTAACGCGCATGGGGGTCACGCGGCGCATGACCTCGAATATTTCCAAGGGCAAGAACGATGCGGTGATAGCCAGGGTGAACCACTCGGCCCAGGCCTTTTCAAGATAGAGGCCGGTTCCTTCAATCAGGTCGAGGCCTGCGTAGATGAAGACTACCGCGCCAATCCGCATGAGCATACGATCGTTGACGAGCGGCGCGTACTTCAGGATGAGGTTGACGAAATGCGATTCGGGGTTGAATCGCAGATGTTCGGCTATTTTGGTCAGCTCATCGCCAGCATCTTTATGGAGCAGCCTAAAGGCGCCGACACCGACGGCTACAAACAGGAGGGCCTGAACGAATTTGAATGCCGCAATAAGAATGAGCCATTGATTGCGCTGCGGCGGCTTGGAGAGCGACTGAGATGGGTGATCGTTCATGGTCGTGAAAGAACCTGCATGAAACCGCCTGCTATCTCCTACGTTAACCGATATGGAGGAGTTTTGCTTGCGGAGCGGCCACTTGGCTGGACGGGACAGTCTCAGTGCCTGCCATTCAGCAGTTTTTCGCGATCGATCACATTGCCATCCATGACGAGGCCGGAGATGCGGCGGGCGTTCCAAATGTTCTGGGTGGGATCGGCGTCGAGGACCAGGATGTCAGCGCGGCGGCCCGGAGCGATTTGGCCGAGTTCGGTCCATCCGAACTGAAGGCTGTAGTTGTTGGTGGCTGCGGCCAGGGCCTCGCGGGGGGAAAGGCCCAGGCGAACCATCAGTTCCAGCTCGGTGTGCATGGAAATGCCGGGCAAGGAACCACGCAACGGCGCGCCTGAAGCGGCCAAATAGTGTGGATTGGCAGAAAACAGAATCTCATTGATATGCCACAGCCGCAGGGCGGACTGGTCCGCCTTTTTGCGCAGGCTCTCCTCCATCCAGCGCTGGGTGGGAGCGGGCAGGTGGCGCGTCCAGTAGGAGAGGGTGAGCGGATAGTCCATCTCGCCGGTGGCGGTATCGGCGTGGTCGAATACGCGGTTGGGGTCGAGCAACCTGGCCACAGGCTCCTTCCACAGATTACGATGTGAAGGCAGTTGCGCGTAGTAAATGCTGAAAGTGGGCATGAGCGCGGCGTGGTGGCTGGCCACGAAGTGAGCGTAACTGCGCACATGGAGATCAGTGGTAGGCAAGCGCTCGGCATAGTCGTAGGCTGTGGTTGCAGGTGGGCCTTCGGGGTCTTCGACGAGCGGGCGCTGTAGCTCGTCGGGAACGAAGCCCAGTTCATAGCGGCCCATGTGGACCAGCACATCCACGCCAGCCTCGATGCCCACGCGGTAGGGGGTGGCGACGAACTCGCCATAGGTGGCGAGGCCCATCTGGCGGGCGCGGGCCATCATCCACTGAGCATTGGCGGCGGTAATGTTGTGGCCGAGCCAGACGGCGCGTGTTCCCAGCCGGGCGGTGTCGGCGAGTTGGCGGAGGGTATCGTCTGGGCTCAGTTCGGCGCGATGAGGGCCTTCCCGAAGCTTCAGAGCCCACTCCGGGCGTTTGGCTAAGAGGCTCCAGTTGTCAGTCGAGCCGATCGAATCCATCAGGTAGAGGTGGGGCGCGGGCGAGGCGGCAAGGTCGATGACTCCGCGGCGGGCATCGCTGACGGCCACAACGGTTGTAACACCCATATACAGATACGCGTCGGCCTGGCCCTGTGAATTCACCCCGGCAAAGCCGTCGATCAATCCTGGAATAAGAAACTTGCCAGTGCAATCGATGACGCGCGCACCTTTGGGGATAGAGACCGCCATGCGCGAGCCAACATCGGTAATGCGGCCGTCGCGCACAATGACGACGGCATCAGGAAGGTCCTTCGCCGAGCCGCCCCAGTCGGTCACGTCGAGCAGTGTGCCGCCAGCGAGTACCAGCGGAACCGTGGGCGAGAGCCGGGGGCCGAACTGCGACTGCGCGTGCGCCCCGGCCATAGAAGCCAAAACCAATCCAACAGCGCCGAGTAAAAGATTTGGAGAGAGTCGCATAGGAAAAAGCGGTCTGTTGAGGATTGTCGCACACGGGCTCGGGTGCGAGTTGCGGTGCGCCGCGTTCACTGTGTGCCGGTGGGAACGCTTGCTTTCTTGCGGCGGGTGAGGACAAAGGACTTTTTGCGGCTATCCTTGCTGGCGTGGTCAATCTTCTTCCAAAAGCCGACAAAATAATCGATCGCCGAAATAGTAGAGACCAGCAGCGTGAAATAGATGGCGGCTACGGCGATCCACTTGACCGGTACAATGAGAAAGCCGAACTGCCACTGGTACCACTGATGCGCCAAAATGGCAGAGACCACGCAGATAATCTGGATGACGGTCTTTAGTTTTCCCAGATCGCTCGCCTCGATGGTGAAGCCTTCGGAAGACGCGATGGAACGCAGGCCGCTAATGAGGAACTCGCGTCCGATGATGACCACCACCATCCAAACCTTGACCACCTGCGGGCTATACACCACCAAGGCAACCAGTGCGCTGGTCACCATGATCTTATCGGCCAGGGGGTCAAGCAACATGCCCATGGTCGTAATCTGGTGGCGACTGCGGGCCAGGTAGCCGTCCAGGCCATCGGTGATGGAGGCTAACACGAAGAGCACCGAGGCCGTAATCTCCTGCGCACCATAGGCATGCCAGGGAAAGTGCGGCGTCAAGATCCACAGCAGGAGCGGAATCATGACTATGCGGCTCATCGTGATGGAGTTGGGTAGATTCATACTTGCGTTGCGCGCCGTTCTATTTCCTGGGTCCTGCCACCATTATCGCATTGCTGGAGGACCCTGCGCTTTGCGATGCGCCACGAGATAAAGTGACTCGATTACCGTCAAGAATGAAGCGCCTGGGCGTCTGGTCAGCTCACGAAAAATCAGCGATCAGGTTATTTCCTTCATTCACAGCTGTCGAAGATGAGCCATCGGGGTGCGGGTCAACGGTCTGTCGCCGGACTAGTATTGTTCGACCATTGATCGGATAGGCTATTATTCCAGTAAAGCGATTTTCCGCAATCGGGAGCGACAAAGACTTCTCTACTATTCTGTCAGTGCGGGAGAGAGATGTTCGTGTTGCCCTGGCGCACTGAACAACGATTGGCATGTGTCAACGTAAGTCCACCCGTAGTATTTAGGAACTTTATGTCGCGACTGAATCCGTACGTCGTTTTACTCACCCTCATCGCCACGCTGGGGGGATTGCTTTTTGGATATGACACGGCCGTAATCAACGGAGCAGTGGGCAGTCTGAAGGCTTATTTCATTGATCCGCGGTTCACGGATCTGACCAACGCCACCCAAGCCAATGCCGCGAATTCGCTGCTTGGATTTGTGGTTTCGAGCGCGCTGATCGGCTGCATCTTCGGCGGACTGGTTGGCGGCTGGGTAAGCACACACATCGGGCGAAAGCGCGGATTGGTGATTGCAGCCGTGCTCTTTCTGCTCTCCGCGCTGGGCGCCGCCGCGCCGGAGTTTCCGTTTGCGCCCATCGGCCATGGCGGACCCGGATACATGGCGAGCTTCGTCATTTACCGTATCCTTGGCGGCATTGGCGTGGGACTGGCTTCTATGTTGTCCCCGATGTATATCGCGGAGATTGCGCCGCCCAAGGTTCGGGGAAATCTGGTGGCATGGAACCAATTCGCGATCATCTTCGGCATGCTGGTGATCTACTTCGTCAACTTCGGAATCTCAAAAACGGGGAGCGGCGATGCCTGGCTCAACACCATTGGCTGGCGCTACATGTTTCTCTCTGGCACCATCCCCGCGGCCCTCTTTCTGCTGCTGCTGTTCTTTGTCCCTGAGACCCCGCGCTTCCTGATGCTGAAGGGAAATGAAAGTGGCGCGCGCGCCGTGCTGTCCAAGCTGGTGACACCGAAAGAATGCGAGCAGGAACTTTCCGAAATCCGCGCATCGCTTAGCGAGCATCACTCCGGCAAAATGCTATCCTTTGGCGCGATGCTGATTTTGATCGGCATCACGCTGTCGGTGTTTCAGCAATTCGTCGGCATCAATGTCGTGCTGTATTATGCGACGGATATTTTCAAAGGCATGGGCATGTCGACCAATGCCTCGCTGCTGCAAACGATTATTGTGGGCGCGGTCAATCTGATTTTCACCGTGGTTGCCGTATTGAGCGTGGATCACTTCGGCCGCAAGCCGCTGCAAATCATCGGAGCGCTGGTGATGGCGGTGAGTATGATTACATTGGGCGCGAGCTTTTGGCTCGGCGGCAAGGGCATGATCGCGCTGGTAGCCATGCTGGTCTACACTGCCGGTTTTGCCGTTTCATGGGGACCAGTTACATGGGTTTTGCTAAGTGAGATCTTCCCCAATCAGATTCGCGGCAAGGCTATGGCCGTGGCTGTAGCGGCGCAATGGATCGCCAACTATCTTGTTAGTTGGTCATTTCCCATTCTCGATGACAATCCCTACCTGGTGGCGCATTTCAAGCATGGGTTCGCCTATTGGATCTATGGTGTGATGAGCATTCTTGCCGCCTTGTTCATGTGGAGATTTGTGCCGGAAACCAAGGGCCGTTCGCTCGAGCAGATGGAGAAATTGTGGCACGTGGCCGGTAAGGGACCGCAGGCAGAATTGCGGGGTTGATGATCCGAAACCCCTTGTTCCAGCGTCGTCGATCTATGGCCGACCGAACGCGAGAGTTTTTGGCGATCAGAACTTGGCGAAGTCAACCATGACTTCTTTGCTTGCGGCTATTGGCTTGCCCTTGCTGGTGGCGGGAAAGAACCTATATTGCCAGACAGCGGCGACGGCCTTTTTGTCCAGTCCAAAACCTAACCCACGTCGAACGCGCACTTCTTTTGGCAAGCCATCTTCTCCTACAAGCACCGTGACGTCGGCCACCTGCACATAGGGATGCGCGGCAAAGGGATCGGTAAAGTCAGCATCGACGGTATGAATCGCGATGGGCGGTGTATACGACAGAGGCTTGTGATGCTTATCTTCTAACTTCGATGCATCCGGCAAAGGCAGGTCTCTCTCCGTGATAAGTACTTCAGGGACGGTCTGGCTGCGATTGGCGCGAAAGATAACTCGAATGTCGATCCAGACAGGCACAGGTTTATCCGCCAACTTGCCTGGTTCAAACCTCGACTGCTTTACCGCCGCGATGGCGGTCTGATCGAATGCTTCGCCGTGCGAGTGAAGCACCTGAATATGCTGTGGAATGCCGTTGACGTCAATGACCATGGCCAGCACGGTCATGCCTTGAGTCTCCTTCGGGGATACGCCAGCGGGGTATGGAACATATACGGTACTCAAAAGCCGGGGCGGCATGACCTCAGGGCCCGCGTAGTAGACGCCATCTTTATCAGGGAGCTGGTGGAGCGGACGACTGAGAGAGATTGTATCTTGCGCTTGAACGGCGAAGGTTGCCAGCGCCAGTAGAGCCCATGCACATTTGGTTTGCATCACCTGAATCTCCGATCTGTCTGTATTGATTACTGAATTATTCGGCTAGCTGCCGCGGCGACTAACCTTATGTTAGAAACGAACAGATAATGAAAAGATAAAGACATCTAACTGCCAGGAAGGCCTGCTATTTTCAATTTAGAACTAACTTGAATCTAAATTAAATAGGTCTTTAATTAGCCGAAAATGTCTATTTTCACGGCTTCATTATCTAAGTCTCATGCAATGCTTATAACTTTCTGCGAAACACATACGAACTCTTTATATTGTCTGCTTTAGCGTCTATTTAAGCTGCTTCCACTCGAGGTTAGAGTGATGCAGGCTGCCCTGGGAAAGCGCCCCTAACTAGACGCTATCCTGACTTAGCCTTTTCGAAAAAACTGCATATTCTTTGCGACTCCTTTACGTCGCCTCGCATAACAATTGGGGTGAAGTAGGCGGAAGCGACAGGCTTGCCATACTTCATTGAGAGCCAAAGCATTTTAACCGGCGACGCACGACGTCGAGGAGGTCTGCTACCGATGACTAAGAACTTCAAAACCGCCGTAACGTTGGGATTCGCAATTTGTGGTCTTGTTGTGCAGCTTGAGAGTTATTCCCAGAGCAACGCTTTAAACGCCAACTCATCGCCGAATGCGGGGTCCGCCACGGAATTGCTGGCATCTGCCCATGCGGAGCAGCCCGCAGATTCAAGCGCAGAGACGGACGCAACCACCACGACCGCGCCCGATTCTTCCGCATCTGTTACGCCGCTCAAAGAAGATGCAGTCATAAAAGAGATCACCGAAATGAAAACTCGCATTGCTCTGCTGGAAGCGGAACTAAAGGCGCAGCACGTAACCAGCGATGCTGCAAAAGCGGAGCAGGACGCGAATGCGTTGCGCAAGGCGGCATCAGGTGAAAGCAGTTCGATGGCCTATGTCCAAGCGACGGAACCTCCAGCTCCGATGGGTGCTTCAGCTCCAGCGGCTGCGCCTGCGCCCCCGGAGATCAGCGCGGAAAGACTCACGAAAGAAGCGCCGTTTCCGGGAGACTGGACCTGGCTGAACAGCAATGGGCGCGTGGTGGACACACCAATGGCGACCAAGTACTTTACGCCGGAGTTCAGAGCCGACATTAACTACACACTGGACTATAACCATCCTGAAGACGATACACTGGGCGGGTCGACGGAGACCTTTCGCTCCGATGAGGTTCAGGTCGAGCAGTTGAGCTTTGGCGGCGACTTTCGGCTCGACAATGTTCGCGGCAGATTCTTAACCATGTATGGCATGTTCGCAACCACAACCCCGCGCAACGACGGCAGTCCCAATCGCGGCCAGTGGGATCTGGCCGACGCTTACAAGTACGTATCAGAGGCATGGGGCGGGTATCACTGGGATGTGAACCACGGGCTCAACCTGGACGCGGGCATCTTCGTTTCGTACATCGGGCTTTTCAGTTACTACAACGCCGATAACTGGACGTATCAGCCTTCGTTCGTCTCCTCGAACACGCCGTGGTTTTTCAATGGCATTCGCGTGCAGTGGTTCCCCACGAAAAACCTGAAGATCGAGCCATGGTTCATCAACGGCTGGCAATCGTATGCGCGGTATAACAGCAAGCCAGGGTTGGGCGGTCAGATATTGTGGCGCCCCAAGCCGTACCTGGACTTTGTATTTAACAACTACGGTCTGGGCGAAGACGACGCCGGAGAACAACAGTCCGGCTCTCGCACCCGCTCGCGCTTTCATGCCGACTACAGCGGACAGTTCAAGGTGTACGACAGGCCGACGAAGTGGTTGGACAAGATTGCCTTTACCATCACCGGCGACCTTGGTTGCGAATCGGGCGGCGGAGGTGTCTCATTCGCCAGCACGAATGGCCTGCTGAACCAGAAGGGCTTCTCACCAGAGACAGGCACCACAGATACCTATAACGGCGGCGTGAACTGCCACAACAGCAAGAACGGATTGCCCAAGCAGATGTTTGCCGGCTGGATGATGTACAACCGCTATTGGTTCAAGAAGGACCGGTATGCAATAACACTGGGCGGCGGCCAAATGAACAACCCTGGCCGTTATCTCACTCTGCTGCCGCCTATCAATGGCGCCAATGCTATTTCGGGCACCCCGTACTACACCGAGAACGCGGGTGATCGCGCTCAGATGCACGACGGCACGATCACCTTCGATTACATGCCGAGCCAGTACATCACGTTCCGCGCGGAAACTGGCTATCGCTATTCCGACACGCCCTACTGGACCGGCCACGGTGGCATCACGCCTCCGGGCGGCAACAACGGCTCACCGGCTCAGTATGCATGCGCCAACGGCGCTCCCTCCGGGATAGGTTATGTAACCAGCAACCCAGCGGAGTTCAATTCCGGTCTCGCTCAGGCGATATCGAACTGCGTCGGAGCTGGGAACAGTCTGGTGGGAGGCAACGCCGCTATCTGGTGGCCTGACCTGCGCACCAACCAAACCGTGACTACGCTGGCCCTGATGGTCAGATTTTGACCGCCATGTTGAATAGGTCGAGATCGGTCAGTGCGGCTCGACGCGTTCACTAACATGCAGCACCGAAGTTGTTGTCAATTTCGGTGCTGCATGAAAGGACACAGCTGCAGTGCACAATGTTCATTGAGCTGGCAGTTCGCTGCAGCCAAGTCATTGGAGCGCGCTTGGATCAAGAGAGAAACAATGAACGGGGTGCGAGAATCTTATGAAAAACACAAGATATGCACTTGGTCCAACAACAACGCTGATGGCAATTGCCGCATTGCTGGCCGTGAGTGGCTGCAAGAGCGATAAGGTCAATGCGGATGCAGAGGCGCCGCCGCCGGCCAAGGTGGTTTCAGGAGTGGACGTTTCCTTTTTCGCGGTCGATCATCCGGAGTTGTACCCGATTGCAACAGCGGCCGAATACCAAGCCCCGTCGCAATTGTTCGTGACCGGCACAGTATTTCCGGACATCGCTCGAACTGTTCCGGTGATCTCGCTTGCATCCGGCCGCATTGTGGACATCCGCGCACGGCTGGGCGACACAGTCAGGAAGGGCGAAGTGTTGTTGCGTGTTCGCAGCGACGATATTTCGGGAGGGTTCGACGCGTATCGCAAGGCCATCTCTGATGAGTTGCTTGCGCGCAAACAATTCGATCGAGCGAAAGTGCTGTACGAGCACGGAGCCATAGCGCTAGGAGATCTGGAGGTGGCGCAAGACGCGGAAGACGACGCCAAGACCACGCTCGATACCGCGACAGAACATCTTCGCCTGCTCGGCACTGATCCCAACGATCCAAAGGGAATTGTGGATATTCTTGCCCCGGTTTCCGGCGTGATTACCGATCAGGAAGTGACGAATGCGGCGTTCGTTCAGGCGTACTCCACGCCGAATCCATTCACGATTTCTGACTTAACTACGGTGTGGATCGTGTGTGACGTGTACGAAAGCGACATGGCCAACGTACGCGTGGGAGAACCAGCCGAGATCAAGCTGAATGCCTATCCGGACAAAGTTTTAAGAGGCACGATCAGTAACATTGGATCGATTCTTGATCCGAATATCCGCACGGCGAAGGTCCGGGTTGAAGTGGCGAATCCGGGCGAGATGATGCGGCCGGGTATGTACGCCACGGCCACTTTGTTCGGCAAAGGGAAGCAGTCTTACACGGCTGTGCCGTCGTCCGCGATTGTGCATCTGCATGACCGCGATTGGGTCTTCATCCCCGCGCAGGAGAAGTTCAAGCGGATTCAGGTAGTCAGTGGCGAACAGTTGCCGAACAAGATGCAGGAGGTTTTATCCGGGTTGAAATCAGGCCAACAGGTCGTGACCAACGCGATCAATCTGCAAAATGCAATCGACAATGAATGACGCTCGACTCTGGGCCTGGGGGAAGAAAGCATGATTCGCACGCTCGTAGATTTTGCTCTCAATAATCGGTACGTGGTGCTGGCGATTGGGTTGCTATTGCTGGGCTGGGGCGCGGTGTCGTTTCACAACATGCCGGTCGAGGTCTATCCGGACATCGCCGACAATTATGTGCAAATCATCAGCCAGTGGTCAGGGCGTTCGGCTGAAGAGATGGAGCAGCAAGTATCGGTTCCCGTCGAAATTCAGATGTTTGGGATTCCGCATCTGACGACAGTGCGGTCGGAATCGATCTTTGGTCTTTCTCTCGTCACGTTGATTTTTGACGACCAATCGGTGAATGAATGGAACCGCCAGAAGGTGCTTGAACGGCTCACACAGGTCAATATGCCGTCGGGCGTGTTGCCTCAAATCGGTACGGACTGGAGTCAGACCGGCCAGATTTATTGGTATACGATCCGGAGCACGAATCCGGCGTATGACCTGATGAATTTGAGGAGCATTGAAGACTGGGTTCTTTACAAGGAATTCAGGAAAGTTGGGAACGTAGTGGACGTGAGCGACTTCGGCGGCACGGCGCGCGAATATCAGGTGCGTGTCGACCCGAATAAGCTGATCTCTTATGGCTTGAGCATCAGCCAGGTAGAGCAGCAACTGGCCATTAACAACGTGAACGCAGGTGGCAGCTTTGTCGAAGAGGGCTTGCAACAAATGAACGTCCGCGCACTCGGACTTTACCGCGACGTGCAGGATATTGAGAATACCGTGTTGACGACCGCGCATGGAGCTCCCGTTCGCGTAAAAGACGTTGCGGAAGTGGACTGGGGCCCGAGAATTCGGCTGGGGCACATGGCCAGAGCCGATCATCGTCCGGACGGCGTGATTGTGGACGAGCCCGACGTGATTCAAGGCGGCGTGCTGATGCGCAAGGGAGCCGAAGAGGGCCCCACGCTCGATGGAATTCACAAGAAGGTGGAAGAGCTGAACAATCGCATCCTGCCCGATGGTGTGAAGGTCATTCCCATGCTTGACCGCAGCGACCTGCTTCATTACACGTTGCACACGGTGCTGCACAACCTGGGCGAGGGGATGATCCTGGTTACGGTCATCCTGCTTCTGTTTCTCGGTAATGTTCGCGGGGCCTTGATCGTTGCGGTGACGATTCCATTCTCCCTGTTGTTCGCCTCAATCTTTTTGAATTTGAGCAATATTCCCGCAAACTTGATTTCACTTGGCGCGCTCGACTTTGGAATGGTTGTGGACGGCGCAGTTGTCATGATGGAAAACATCATGCGGCATTTGAGTCACCACCGAAAGAACGGCTCACCCGAGGCGGGCCGCATTACCATGACCATCAAGACGCCGGTCGAGATGATCCGTGACGCTTCTCACGAGGTTCAGCGGCCGGTCTTCTATGCCATCGCCATCATCATCACCGCGTACATGCCGATCTTCACGCTTCAACGAGTGGAAGGGCGTTTGTTCCGGCCGATGGCCTGGACGGTTGCGTTTGCGCTACTCGGCGCCATCGTGTTCTCTATTTTCATTGTGCCAGTGCTCGCCGCCATTCTATTTCCGCATGGTGTCAGGGAATGGCGCAACCCGGTGATGGAATTCCTGAAGAATCGTTACCGGAACGGGGTCAAGTGGGCAATTGAAAATCGATGGATCACGGTTGGAGTTGGCGCGGCTTCGCTGGCTGGCGCTCTCTTCCTAACGTTCAGTGGAATCATTGGCTCGGAATTCCTGCCCCATTTGGACGAGGGCGCCATTTGGGCGCGTGGCGAGATGGCTAACAGCATAGGCGAGACGGAAGGCACGCGCTTCGCCCAGCAATCGCGGTATATCTTAGCATCGTTTCCCGAGGTCACCAAGGTCGTTTCGCAATCTGGAGCGCCCGACGATGGAACCGACACGGGCGGGTTTGGCAACACGGAATACTTCGTCGACTTAAAACCGAAGGACCAGTGGCGCCCCATCTTTCATGAGAAGAAAGAGGAGTTGATCGCGGCAATGGATCGCGAACTGGAGAAACAACCAGGGGCTTTCTGGAATTTTTCGCAACCCATTGAGGATAACGTGGATGAAACGATGACTGGCACCAAAGGCGGACTTTGCGCCAAGTTGTACGGACCTGACCTGGATGTTCTGGAGGAAAAGGGCGAAGAGATCAAAGATGTTATGGGCAAGATTGACGGGGTCAAGGACTTGGGAGTGCAGCGCAATACGGGCCAGCCGAATGTCGATTTAACTGTCGATCGTCTGGCGGCTGCGCGTTTCGGCATCAATGTTGCCGACATACAAGATGCCGTCCAGACCGCCATCGGCGGTAATCCCGTCAGCCAGGTCTTGCAGGGAGAAGCAGTCTACAACGTGGTTGTGCGGTATCAGAAACAATATCGAGATAGCAAAGAGGCTATCCAGAATATTCGACTGCTTTCTCCTTCGGGAGAACGCGTCTCGCTGGCTCAGTTGACCAAGGTCCAAATTCGCGATGATGCCTACGACATTTACCGGGAAGACGGCTCCCGCTATCTGGCTATCCGCTTTGAAGTTCGCGGGCGCGATCTGGGCACCACGGTCAAGGAATCCATCGACAAGATCGCGAAGAATGTGCAATTACCGCATGGTTATCACCTTGAATGGTCGGGAGAATACGATAGCGAAAAACGAGCCGAAGAAAGGCTGCTTCTCATCGTGCCGCTGACGATCTTTTTGATCTTCATCATTCTCTACACCATGTTTCGTTCTTTCAAATGGGCGCTGCTGATTCTCGCGAACGTGGCCATGGCTCGCGTTGGCGGCCTGCTTGCATTGCTTGTGACCGGGACATATTTCAGCGTGTCGTCGGGAGTCGGCTTCCTGGCGCTCTTTGGAGTTTCGGTTCAAACAGGCGTCATCATGCTTGAATATATCAATCAACTAAGAGCTCGAGGTTACACTCCGGAAGGCGCTGCGATCGAAGGCGCCGTCTTGCGGCTTCGCCCCATCATGATGACGATGCTGGTGGCTACCTTGGGATTGCTTCCCGCTGCCATGTCGCACGCCATTGGCTCCGACTCGCAGCGACCGTTTGCCATTGTCATCGTGGGAGGTCTTATCTCCGACCTGCTCTTGAGCATCTTCCTTTTGCCGACGCTTTATGTGTGGGTCGCGCGAGAAGGGGACAAGCTGCCGAAACCGGAGGTGTCAATTGAAGCCGTCTAACCTGAACCTTGTTTTTATACGAAGCATGGGCAGTTATGTCCTGGGCATTGCTTTTCTTGCTCATTGCGCGAGCGCGCAGCAGGCGCTTACGTGGGATCAGGTAAAGGCTAAGTTCGAGGCGGTCAACCCTACGTTGAAAGCGGACGCTGCCAATGTGGAGGAGATGAAGGCTGAGGAGATCACAGCTTTTCTCCGCCCCAATCCGCAGTTCACCATATTGGCGGATGGCACGCAGATCGCACCGCACAATGGGGTGTGGCAACCGTTCAAGGGCACGTACGAGCAGCCTAACTTCAGTTACCTGCACGAGCGCGAGCACAAGCGCGAACTGCGTTTGCAGAGCGCTCAAGAAGGCACACAGATTACCGAATCCCAACACGTCGACCTGGAACGCAACCTGGTCTTCGGCCTACGCTCGGCGTTTGTGCAGACTCTTCAGGCCAAGGCCGTGCTGGAGTTAGCCAAGGCCGACCTGGAGTACTACGACAAGATCATCGACATCAGCAGCGCTCGCTTCAAGGCCGGCGATCTGGCCAAGATTGACTTGGCCCGAATTGAGCTTCAGCGTGTGCAATACGAGTCTGAAATTGAATCGGCAATCGTCAATTTGCGTCAGCAGAAGATTCAGCTTCTGCTCTTGCTCGACGACCGCACACCGGTCGATCAATTTGATGTAACCGGCCCATTCGATCTGGGTCCAGGACTCCAACCGCTTGGCGATTACCACCAGATTGCATTGGACAACAGGCCGGATCTGCGGGCCGCGATCCAGACAATCGAGCAATCGCAAACCAATCACAAACTCGCCGTCTCCAATGGGTCGACCGATCCGACTTTCGGCACGTGGTATACGTATAACTCATCGACCAATAACCCAAATGGCCCCCAGACACTTGGCGTCAGTGTCAGCATCCCACTGCGGATATTTGACAAGAACCAAGGCGAGAAAAAGCGAACGCTGATCGACATCGACAAAAGCCAGCAAGCGGCCGAGGCGGCCAGGGCGCAGGTCTTCAGCGACGTAGACGATGCCTACGAATTGGTGCGCAGCAATATTGCTTTGATTAAGCCGTACAAAGCGAAGTATCTGGATCAATCAGTTTATGTGCGTGACACAGTTACGTTTGCCTATGAGCACGGAGGCGCATCGCTGATGGACTTTCTCAATGCACAGAGCGACTACCGCGTCGTTCAGCTTGCCTATCTGCAGTTGATCGGCGCCTACATGACGGCGGCTGGCCAAATGAATCTTGCCGTAGGGAAAGACGCGATCCAATGATGAATATGTCTGCCGCGATAAGCTTGATCCTCGTTGAATATTCGGGTAGCTGTACGGAGAGGTCGAATCAATGAAAAGACACGAAGTTCGAACTCGCATCGAGGAGGCTGGGATACTGCCTTCGGTACGCGTGAATTCGCGAGAACTTGCGCGGTTTGCGGCAGAGACTGTTTACTCGGCGGGGATTCCGGCCGTCGAGATCACAATGACTACCCCCGGCGCGCTGGACGTAATCGACGACCTTGCGAAACGATATCCAGATATGGCGGTGGGCGCTGGAACCGTGCTTGATGAGGATGCTGCAGAGCACTGCATAGAAGCCGGCGCGAGGTTCTTGACGAGCCCCGGATTTATTCCCGAGGTGGTGGCCTATGCAAACTCGGTAAGTGTCGTGGTGCTTCCGGGAGCTTTGACACCGACGGAAATCATCGCGGCGTGGAAGGC
The DNA here is from genome assembly GCA_049513195.1 of Occallatibacter sp. GTDB lineage: Bacteria > Acidobacteriota > Terriglobia > Terriglobales > Acidobacteriaceae > Telmatobacter. The sequence continues at coordinate 18,636 of JBEKWJ010000041.1, read as the reverse complement.
GGGTTCGGACCTTATCAAGATTTTTCCTACGGGGCAGATAGGCGGCGTGAATTACGTGCGCGCTCTCAAGGTACCGCTTCCGCAAATCCCACTGCTTGCTACAGGCGGAGTGAATCAGTTGACGGCTTTCGACTTTATTCAGGCCGGTGCGACTGCGATTGGATTAGGCGGAGAATTGCTACCGAAAGAGGCGTTGCACTTTCGCCAGGAAGATCGTATTCGGGAGTTAGCGAGCAGATTCCTTGGCTTGGTTAGAGATGCGCGGGCGCTGCGAGAGACCTATTACTAGGAATGACTCGGATGGCGTATTCTGATCGGAAATAGAGCATAAAAAACAACTTCATTCCTATCATTCTCTTCATGCGCCCCTCATGTTATCTCTTTAATATTTAAGCATTGGAGGTATTAAGAACATGACTCGCAACCTATTTGCAACATGCATTCTGGCTCTCGCTTTTGCGGGCGCCGCTAGCGCGCAGGGCGCGGCCTCTTCGGCGGAAACTGGCGCCCATTACACGCAGGCGCAAGTAAAAGAGCTGGCGATGAACGCACACGCGCCGGCGCAATATGCGATTCTCGCCGGTTACTACGGCGAGCGTCAGTCGGACTATCTCCGCCAGGCCGCAGAAGAGAAGAAGGAGTGGGAGCGGCGGAGCCAAAACGTCACGGGCGTCCTGGCGAAATACCCACGGCCTGTAGACTCGGCACGGAATCTTTACGAGTACTACATGTACAAGGCATCTGAGGCAGGAACGCTTGAAGCAAAGTTTCATCAGATGGCGACTACCAATGCCCCGGTGAACGCTGACTGACACATCACGCATCCGCATCATGCCGGACGAGCAATCTGGCTGACGATTTCCGGAAGGGAGCCGGGTCCACCCACCCGCTCCCTCCTCTGTCTATATATCCTGCAAATGAATTCCTTATATTATCTTCACGCCACTCCAGTTAAGCTTTAGCAAGCTTGCCTGGAAATCCAATTGAGCAAGGTGCAAGTCAGATGGCAAATCCAGTCGGCTTGAAATCAACGCAACTACAGCAAAGACTTCGGATACTGACGCAGTACGTGGCGGTTAGCGCCGTTCTCGCCCTGATGACTTATGCGGGGTATGTAGTTCAGATCAACCTGCTGACGATCAGTCTCGCCTATTTGTTGATCGTCGTGGCTGCAGCGGCCCTATTCGGATTCTGGCAGGCGTCATTCACTTCGGTCGCGGCAGTACTCCTGCTTGACTATTTTTTTGAGCCGCCTCTATTCAGTTTTGAAGTTGAGAATTCTGGGATATTTGTTGCCCTTGTAACATTCGAGGCAACGGCGCTCGCAATCGGCAGATTGCACGGCAGAGAACTGCGGATCGCGAGGGAGGCGGCGATCTTTCGCACCGAGATGGAGCACTTGTACGAGTTGAGCCGCAGTTCGCTTTTGCTGGATTTGCGGCAGCCCCAGGGAGCGCAGCTTGCTGTTTTGATTTATCGCATATTCAATGCGAGGGCGGTGGCTTTGTTTGACGTGAATTTGAGTCGCCAGGACCGGATGGGTGATTGGGACGCGGGCGAAGAGGATCTGGCGAGGGAATGCTATTTGCGCGATGCTTCGCAGGATGACGCGAGCACGCAGACCTGGCAGCGAATTCTGCGAGCGGGATCTGGGCCTGTTGGCGCTTTGGTGGTGCGGGGGAAATTGAGTCCGCTAGTGGTTGACGCGCTTGCGTCTCTTGCCGCAATTGCGATTGACAGGCACCGTTGGGTTGACAAGGAAGAAAGAGCTGAGACGACCAAGAGGGGTGAGCAGTTGCGGGCGACGGTGATGGACGCACTTGCGCATGAGTTCAAGACTCCGCTGACAGCGGTTCAGACTGCGAGCTCGGGTTTGCTTGAACTGGGAGGATTGAGCGAGCCCCAACATGATCTAGTGACCCTGATTGACGGAGAAGCCGTGCGGTTGAACAAGCTGTGCACACAGCTTTTGAAAGCGTCCAAGCTTGAGGCAAATCAGGTGGGCCTGCAGACAGCCGACGTGAATTTGTTCGACTTAGTGACAGAGTTGTTGGCGAGCCACCCAGTGAATGGGGAAAAGAACAGTATTCAGGTTGCGATGGAGGATCCTTCATTGACCGTGCGCGCGGATCGTGAGTTGTTGGCAATGATTCTGACGCAGTATATCGACAATGCACGGAAGTACTCGACGAGTGGGACGCCGATTGTGATTGGTGCGCGAGCGGATCATTCCGCAATTCTTGTTTCCGTACATAACTTCGGATCGATGATTCGGATTGAAGATAGAGAGAGAATATTTGAGCGCTTTTACCGCTCAAAGGATTCGAAAGATGCTGTACCGGGAACAGGCATCGGGCTTTCAGTAGTTAGGAAAGCAGCTGAGGCTCACCATGGGCATGTGTGGGTGATCAGTGATGAGAAGGAAGGTACCACATTTTATCTATCCCTTCCCGTGGACGCAAGGAGGACGCATTGAACACGGAGCAGTCAAGTGGTGGGCAGGGGACCATCCTGGTGGTCGATGACGACAGTTCCACGCGACGGGCATTGCGGGTGACTTTGACCGGAATGGGGTTCACGGTTGTTGAAGCTGCTCGCGGCGAGGAAGCACTATCGCTGGCTCGCATGACATGGTTCGATGCGGTTTTGATGGACGTGGATATGCCGGGGATGGGCGGAGTGGAAGCCTGCCGAAGTATTCGGCGTGCGGTTGCGCGCCTGCCGATCCTGATGTTGACGGTGATGGATAGCGAAGATGACAAGGTGCTGGCGCTGGATGCGGGCGCAGACGACTATATCACCAAGCCGTTCCAAGTGCGGGAGCTAACCGCGCGATTGCGCTCGGCAGTGCGCAGAAGAAATGCTCAGGATACCAATCGGGATTCACCTATTCGCCATGGGCAACTAGAGCTGGACCCGGTGAAATATCGGGTGCTGAAGGGTGGGCGCTCGATTCATCTGACGCCAAAGGAATTTGAGGTTCTCCACTATTTAATGATGCATGCAGGCGAGCCTATTCCGCACGCGCGTCTTCTTAAGTCTGTCTGGGGACCAGAGTACGGAAATGAATTGGAATACCTGCGAACGTTTGTTCGTCAACTACGCAAGAAGATTGAAGACGACCCGCGTAATCCGCAGTATTTGTTGACAGATGCATACGTTGGATATCGATTTAATGAACTGGCGCAAGGGACTTGAGCTGCGCCCGGCAGATTGTTGAATTGCGCGAGCGTTTCAATACGCGATCTTTGCTTGAGGGACCCTTATGAATTCTTTTCATAACATAATTAATACTGAATTATGTACAGTCGTCTGAACAAAACCAGCAGGGCTTTGCCGGTGATTCTTGGCGGAGTCACACTCGCAAGCGTTGGAGTGCTGTTTTTTTGGGATGCATTTCCGCAACTATTTCCCGCCAATGCGCATGACACTCTTGCTTCGTTTCCACTTGCCATGATCGCGCTCGCATACATGGTCTATCAGTTGGCGCGACGTCCTGCGCGCATGGAACTCGCAAAGGCAATCATGCTGGCGTTTGCATTTCTTTTCTGGGCTGCGAACCAACTGCTGCCAACGATACGGCTTGCGACACTTTTCAACGATATCGCGATTGCCCTCTTTGTCCTGGATGTGTTTTTGGTGATGATCGGTTGGCCAACAACATCGCCAGACGAGTCCTTTGCCGAAACCTTCGCGGGATCGGGTCCGGAAAGACGCCCATAGAATCCGAAATGGGCTGCCAATTCCGGTCGCGTACATGTAAAGACGTATGCCGAATGATCGGGAAGTGCTGTAGATCCTTTTATATAGCCTAAAGTTGATCGAGTTAAAAAGCAGCGGCCGATGAGAACGCGGAGAGTTAAGGCAACGTTACCTTAGTGTAGATTAAAGTAACTTGACTTGTCACAGCTAAAACGTTTTAGCTAGGTTCGGTAGTTGAACAAGGCAAGCTTGGCGAGAAGTATCGCCTTAGACGTGAGCACTGCATGCCGACGGCTTTGGCTGCCGCTTCTGGTTACTGTCTGATAGATTCCTTGCGTGCAAGTATCTGTCTTATGAAACCGCATTCCCAGTGAGAGTGCGGCATTAGTTCCAAACAGCCCGTGTTCTTTCACGCCTTATGCGGACCCGGATTCTTATTTCCTTTTCTCCTTTCTGCATTTCTGTACCATTTTCCAATTCGCATGATTCGATGCCACGAGTTAATTGACGATCGGATCGACGCGCAAGTTGCGACTTTCATAGCGGCATCATGTTGCAAAAAGCACGCAGGATATATGTGTTGTGAGTGGCTATGTGATGTAAAGGAGAAATCATGTTCCAGAAGTTGAATCCCCCCTATGGGCGGTCATTGACTCGCCGATTGAGCGGGTACTTCGCAGTACTCGCAGCACTGTTGCTAACCTTTGTTGCGCCCAGCGCCTTTGGCGCAGCGGCATGCAACGTTGTCTACACAATTTCACCACAGAATTCGACCGCCTTTGGCGGAGCGATCACGATCCAAAACACGGGAACGACGGCCTGGACCAGCTGGACGCTGACCTGGGCGTTCGCCAACGGGCAGACAGTGTCGCAACTTTGGAACGGCATTGAAACCCAGAGCGGCGCAAACGTGACCGTCAATAACGAGCCTTATAACGGCAGTGTCGCTGCCGGCGGCTCCGTTTCGGGCATAGGATTCAACGGTACTTGGAATGGCACTACTAACGCCGTACCCACGTCGTTCGCAGTCAACGGCGTAACATGCGGCGCTCCCGCCGGAAGCTTTACGCTCAAGCCTTCGCCGTCTACTCTGTCGATTGCTCAGGGCGCCAGCGGCACCGACACGATTACGGTGACTGATGTGAGTCCGTTTGCCGGCAGCGTAACTCTGGCTGCCACTGGTTTGCCAACAGGAGTTACTGTTGCCTATGGAACTAACCCCACATCCACTACCAGCGTGCTGACATTTACGGCCACGGCCGCAGCCACGGTTGGAACGTCTACGGTCACCATTACCGGGACTTCCGGGAGCCTGACCGCGACCACCACCATCGCACTGACTATCACGGCCAAGCCAGGCTTCACTCTTTCGGCTTCTTCGGCCGCCCTTTCTATTACTCAGGGCAAGACCGCAACCGATACCATCACGGTAACTGATACTGGCGGATTCACTGGCAGCGTAACTCTGACCGTCCCAAGCCCGGGTTCCGGAGTCACTTGCACATTCGGCACGAACCCGACAACGACGACGAGCGTGCTGACTTGTACAGCCAGCGCTACTGCTACGGTTGGAACCTCCACAGTGACCATCACGGGGACTTCCGGGACGACAACGGCCTCCACCACCATCGCACTTACGGTTCTTTCGTCGACGGGAAGCTTCACGCTTAAACCGTCGGCAGCTACTCTGTCGATTGCTCAAGGCGCAAGCGGCACCGATACCATCACGATTACGGATGTAAGTCCGTTTACCGGCAATGTAACTCTCGCTGTCTCGGGCTTGCCGACTGGCGTAACTGCCGTGATCGGCACCAACCCCGCAACTTCGACGAGCGTGATTACGTTCACAGTTGCCAGCACGGCCGTTGCCGCCACCAGCACCATAACCGTGACTGGAACTTCTGGCACGTTGACCGCAACCACTAGCATTGCGCTTACTGTGACGTCAGGCTTCTCGTTGTCAGTGTCGTGCGGCAGTGGAATAACTTTACAACAAGGCGGCTCCGCAACTTGCACGATCACATTGACGGGAGCCACTGGCGAAGTAACTCTCACGGCATCGGGCCTGCCGTCCGGTGTAACTGTCGGGTTCGGCACGAATCCAACCGAAACGACCAGCGTTCTGACCTTCACGGCCAGCAGCTCGGCCCCAGTTGGAACGTCTACCATAACAATCACGGCAACCTCCGGTACAGTCACCAAGTCCATCACATTCCCAATCACGATTACTGCCCCCGTAACGGCGAATGCCACGGTGACGGTGAACCAGGCGGGTACCGGCGTGGCCATTAGCGATATGCTTCTGGGAATGAACTTGCCTGCGTGGTACGACATCGTCACCAATAAAACAGCCATTGTCGACGCATTCAAGGCCGCTGGCATCAAGGCGGTGCGCTGGCCGGGTGGATCGTGGTCTGATTTGTATCATTGGCAGACCAATACCAATTGCGACGTTGCTCCGTTTGGGACGAGTGCGGGTCAGCCGCTTGCCGACGACGTGTTCGTGAATTTTGTCAATGACATTGCGATTCCGGCTGGGCTCGATGTGGCATTGACGGCAAACTACGGCACCAACGCAGCGTGCACCGGAGGCGGAGCGCCAAGCGAGGCTGCTGCATGGGCCGCTGCCGCGCTTACGGACGGCATCACGGTAAGCCATATGACCGTAGGCAACGAAGTTTATGGAAGTACATGGGAGGAAGACCTGCACTCCCCGGCAAACAACGCCGCGACGTATGCTGCCGCGGTCATTGGAACCAGCGGCTACTATAAGTTGATCAAGGCGTCCTCTCCAAATACGCTGGTCGGCGTGGTCGTAGATGCGGATAACGCTAGCGGCGGATGGGACAATACGGTACTCGCCAATGCGAAGGGCTCGTATGACTTCGTCGAGTATCACAACTATCCTCAGGCACCAGGATCTGAAAACGACACTACGCTGGTGCAGACGGATGCGCAGGCGCTGACCACTGATATCAACACCATCAAGTCAGAACTGACGAAGTGGGGCACCGCAGGTACACCGATCTATGTGGGCGAGATGGGTTCGGTCTACAGCGATCCGGGCAAACAGAGCTGGTCGATTAGCCAGGGCTTGTTTGCCGGCCAGGAATTGGGCGAGATGATGAACGACGGAGTTTCGCGCGCGACCTGGTGGATTGGCTTCGGCAATTGTAACGCACAAGCCGGAAACCTCAGCGCTTCACTCTATGGATGGCAGGATTTCGGAGCCTACAATGTTTTCTCCGATGGTCCTAACGATCCTACCTGTGCCACGGGCAGCATTGCCCCGACTTGGGGCGCCATTGGCACCATGTCTCCGACGGCGGTTGCGTTCGACCTCTTCAGCAACCTGGCCGTCACTGGCGAAAGCGTTCTGACTGCGAGCGTATCCGGCGATACGACGGATGTGGTTGCGTATGCCGCGACACATAGCGGCGGCACGGCGTTGATGGTGTTCAACCGCAACGAAACCACTAGCAAGACGGTTTCGATTGCGCTGTCGGCGCAGACAACGGCTTCGACCGTCACCGAAATATCCTACACCGAAGCCATCTACAACTTGTCGGGTTCGCCGACGGGTGTTTTCCCGGACCCATCGGGGACAAGCACTTGGGCTGCGCCAACAACCACCACGATCAGTTCGCCTACCTTGCCGCTGGTCTTAACTCTTGCTCCCTGGAGCATGAACGTAGTGATCATCCCGTAGGGGCATTGCGTATGGGTGAAACAGTTGCGACATGCGCTTGAAATGAACACATCTGGGCTTGTCGCTTTTATCTCTGGAGGCCGGAGCACGGCCTCCAGAGAGATTACTTCCCTTCTCCGCGTTCGCGCGCTCCATGAAGCTAAAAGCAACAACCCAGCTCGGACCATTATTCTAAAGTGTGACTACAACAACTTACATCCCTCCCGTTCCCGCTGAGACCCCGCTTTGGAAGAGTTTGCTCCGATCCTTTATTCAATGGCTTGCCGTCGGCGTAGTGCTTCTTTGGCTGCTTGCCGCGCTAATGCTTGTGGCCGCACGGTGGATCGACCCACCAACAACCGCGGTGCACATGGAGCGACGCTTACAGTCGTGGATACATCGCACGCCGTATCACGAACGCTACAAATTCATTCCGCTCAGTCAAATTTCGCCGAATCTGCAGCACGCTGTCATCTCGGCGGAAGACGCGCGCTTCTACCAGCACCACGGCTTCGATTGGCACGCCATCGAAATCGATGCCAAAGAAGATATGGAAGGCGAACGCATGCGCGGGGCGTCTACCATTACGCAGCAACTCGTCAAGAACCTGTTCTTTGGAACGAGCCGCTCTTTCATTCGCAAGGGCGCGGAGACCACATTGGTTCCGGTGGCGGAATTCGTACTTGGCAAGCAGCGCATTCTGGAACTCTATCTCAACGTGGTCGAATGGGGCCCTGGTATTTATGGCGCGGAGTCAGCGTGTCGAACCTATGACAAAGCCGCGGCCCGGAATATTGGGCGGGAACAAGCCGCACGACTCGCCGCGGTTTTGCCGGCTCCGCTGAAGCGACGGCCCGAGCGCATGAACAGCTATAGCGCGATCATCCTCAAGCGGATGAGCCAAACGGGTTGGTGATCGCGGGCATGCCTATTTCTTCGGCGTCGAGATACTCAGCGGATAGACGGCGACGAGAAACTTGCCTTGATCGCTGTCGACCGGCTGTAACTCCAGTAAGTCCACGCTTCGGGACAAAACGAGCCGAGTGCGGAAGTAATAGACCTTTCCAGCTTCAGCCGTGAAATGCGCCAACTCTTCGCGGTCTTCGATGATTGAGGATTGCAAGGTCGTGCACAGATGATGCTCTCCCGGCTCAACGGGGAAGACGAGATAGGAGTTACCGTGGTTGGCGCCCACCCATTTGCCATCCACCCCGAGCTTTGTGGTTGGATAGGCAAAGAGCGACGATGTACCGGCGTCGTGGATCACATAAACTAGAGCTTTGCCCGGCGCAGGCTGCGCCGGAATATGTCGGCTTTCGTCCAGTTCCACTTTGAATGTTACATTCTCGCGACCACAGGCTGCGCTGGCGATGGCAGCGGGATCCTGAGCCCATGCGGATGCGGCAAAGAGCAATGCGATGAGACCAATTTTCATGATTTTCCCTCGGCGATTCCTGACTCTTTACACAGTAAGACCAGCAACCCTCAAGAATAGTTGCGGCTTGCGCACAATAAAAAACGGGATGAGCTTAAAGCCCATCCCGCTTCGATCATTATCCCCAGTTGATTGGTTCAATGATTATCGATGCAAGCAAATAGCCAATAGTTGGCCCCACCGCAGGTGGCTATGCGTAGATGCCGCGCTGGCGCATGGTGATGGCCACACGGTCGATGGCCAGCATGTATGCGGCGATGCGGTTGTTGACGTTATGCGCCTCGGCGTAGCGCACGACATCGTCGAAGCTGTCGTGCAGAATGGTCTCCATTTGCTCGTTGACGATGGCTTCCTTCCAGAAGTAGCCTTGGCGATCTTGCACCCACTCAAAATAACTAGCTGTCACGCCGCCGGCATTGGCCAGAATATCGGGCATGATGAAGATGCGTTTCTCGGCGAGGATATCGTCGGCCACGGCTGTGGTGGGGCCGTTGGCGCCTTCGACGATTACCTTGGCTTGAATCTGATCGGCGTTGCGGCTGGTGATCACATTCTCCGTGGCCGCGGGAATAAGAATCTCGCACTCTGAAACGAGCAACTCTTCACTGGGCGTGGCCTCTGCGCCACGGAAGCCCAGGGTTGTATTGTTGCGGCGCTTATACTCCAGCAACTGGTGAATATCGATGCCGTTGGGGTTGGCCAGGCCGCCATCCTGCTCGGCGACGCCAACAATTTTGTAGCCGCGCTCCATCATCAGGCGAGCCGCATTCGACCCCACATTGCCGAAGCCCTGGATAATCACACGGCAGCCGTCGATGGGCATTTGCAGATAGCGCATGCTCTCGTCGCAAATGACCTGCACACCGCGCCCAGTGGCCTCAACCCGGCCGTGCGATCCGCCAATATTCAAGGGCTTGCCGGTGACCACGCTGGTAACCGTGTGGCCCACGTGCATGGAGTAAGTGTCCATGATCCAGGCCATGGTTTGCTCGTTGGTGTTCATGTCCGGCGCCAGAACGTCCTTCTCAGGGCCGATGGAGTCAATGATCTCGGAGGTGTAGCGGCGGGTCATGCGCTCGAGTTCGCCCTGGCTCATTTTTTTGGGATCGCAGATGACGCCGCCCTTGGCTCCGCCGAAGGGAATATTGACGACCGCGCACTTCCAGGTCATCCAACTGGCCAGGGCGCGCACTTCGTCCAGAGTCACCTCGGGCGAGTAGCGAACGCCGCCCTTGCCCGGACCGCGGGCAATCGAGTGCTGAACGCGGAAGCCGGTGAACATCTCGATCTTGCCGTTATCCATGGTGACGGGAAAGTGCACGATGATTTCGCGCCCCGGCATGCGCAGCATCTTCCACAAACCGTCTTCGAGGTTGAGCTTGCGCGCCGCAAAGTCAAATCGAGCTTCCTGGGCTTCCCAGGGGTTGATTTCCTGCTCTAGGGATATCGATTCCATTCATCTCTCCAATTCCAGTGGTCTGCCCTTCCGACGAAGGTTCGCGGAAACGCACTGCTTCTCAAATAATAGACGAGAGGGTGATTTCTCCGTCGCCGAGCCGGCAAGAGTAACCATACGAACCTGCTAATTTGGTAGTTGGCTAAATACGGGCGGAACATGAGCGGCAAAACAGCAACGAGAAACTGGCTTCTCGCGTTCGCGGTCGCGGCGATCATAGTGGTGGTGTGCATCGAATACGTCGATCGCCCAGCGGCTGAATTCTTCGACCAATATCTGCGACACGCGACGGCATGGGCCTGGATAGATCGAGCGCTTGCTCCCCTTGATCTTACTGTCGCGATTGCGTTGCTCTTCGTGTTCGGATGCTGGATTTGGGCCACGTCTGGCCACTTGCTTCCATCGTGGACGCGAACGCCTCTGCTCTGCGCTTGGGCCGCTGTGTGGGCGACTGTGGCCAGCTTTGTCTTAAAACGCATCTTTGGCCGCGCGTGTCCCGATCCAGTATTTATTCAGAATCACATCTATGGATTCCGCCCACTAGATAGCGCTCCGCACTGGCAATCGTTCCCCTCGGGAACGGCGGCGATCTCTGCTGCGATCGTATCGGCACTTTGGATTCTTCAGCCGCGCTGGCGGGTGCCTGGGACATTGATTGTCGGATTGCTGTCCGTTGCGGTTGTCGTAACCAACTTCCACTGGGTGGGAGATGTGATCGCCGGAACGGTTCTGGGCACGTTCATCGGCTGGATGACAGTTCGGGTGTTAATGCCTTGCGCGCGTCGCGAGTAAATCTTTATCGCCTTAGTTGTCTCACTGCGTGATTTCGCACTTTTGAGATTGGTGGCTCCCCACCGGCAGAAAAGGCAAGAAGCAGGTTCTTCGACTCCGCTGTCCTCCGCTCAGAATGACAGGTTGGTGCATGGAGTTTGTAAAAAAACAAGCGGTCAAAAGAATTAGCCGTCTAACCTAACCGGGCGGAGGCAGCGTGTAGGCTGCCCCAAAGATGAATTGGAAGGAATTTGCCTTGGTTGGAGGAGTGGTCACCGGTGGATTGTTGATGTAAGTATCAACCGTTCCCAGCGATAAGCTCAGGCGCTTATAAACCGGCAGGTTGAGCGAGTCTGTCTCATTGGCGGAGTAGGCGTGCATATTGTTCCACGCGGGCAGATATTCCAGCACTTGATTGAAGACCATGCCTTTGGGCAGCTTGCGCACATAACTGGCCGCAAAAGTAGAACCGATCAGGTCCTGGTTTTCGCCCGAGATCGCGTTCAGAAAACTTTGCCGCTCATATTGCAGGGTGGCTTTGAGGTCGAGGGTTTGCTTTGGCTGCTTGACGATTGTCCAGCCGAGGCCGCCCCCGTAAATTTGCTGCAGGTCGAGGCTCTGCGAGAAGTTGTGGTCGAACGCCACTTGGCCGAGCCCATAAAAACGCGGAGAAAAGTATTGGTCGCGCTCGGCATACGCGTGGTAAATTGCGGTCTTTTCGGTCGGCGTACCGGGCTCCGTGATTTTTCCATAGGAACCCTGCAAACCGAGCAGGGTGCGGTTGCTCGGGCTGAGCCAGCCCACCGGCGGCGTTACACGGACAAGAGCAAAGCCTCCGTTGAATGTTTCCGTGTTCTGGGTCGCTTCCACAAGGGTTGCGCCGGCGGTCGCACTTCCCGTCCACGAGGAGAGGAGCCCCGGGATCTGATGCAGTTCCCTATCAAACGTGGGCTGGTCGATCACGTAATCCACGTTTGCCAGCGGGATCTGCTGCATCGGAACGCCCTCGGTGGGTGATAGCTCAATCTGCTTGTTTTCGACGGTCAGGCTGCCTTCTGGCAAGTGCTCGGGCAACGCCTTGCGCCCCGGCTGAAATCCCTTTTGCAGGACAACAAATTTGGACGCCGAGTGAATCTCTTTGACCTTGTCCCAGCTCACCGTAACATCTCCAGCAACGTCGCTGTGAAATACAGCGTTGCCGCCGGCCGAGCGCAGAAATTTACCCGTCAACTGGTCTCCGTTGGCGAACACGATCACGTCAGGCGGGACGGGTTTGGCTGGCTTTCCTTTTGGATCAGACGGCACTGGCGATTGGCCTGCGGCAAACACTGCGATTCCACAAACCAAGGCCGCGCTTGCGGCGAAAAACCGGCAGGTGTGAAGGATGCGCGAGGACCGGCGTTTACGGGCAGGGAGATAGATGCAAGTCAGACTGCTCGACACAGGGTTCATGGGGAGAAAAGGTCTCCTGAGGAATTTGGATTGGCCGCATGAGCCTCACCGACGGTTCTGGACCATAGCTCATTGGATGCAAGCTTCATGCAAAGGGTCTCGCCAAAAATTCTTGTGACCTGGCTTCGCCGGTCGTCCATACCCCGAGGCTCGCAGCCGCGCGGCGAGGCCAGCAATTACACTAAGTCTGTGAAAACCTCTGCGCAATCCGTCCAGCCTGGCCGTAAAGAGTTTCTTGCGCTCGCCAAAGAGCATACGCTTGTTCCCGTCTGTCGCACGCTTTCAGCCGACCTCGAAACGCCGGTCTCGGCCTTTCTGCGCGCGGCGTGGCCAGAGCGGGAGTGTTTCATGCTGGAGTCGGTTGAGAACGGCGAGCAGGTGGGCCGCTACACCTTCATTGGCCTGGCGCCATTCAAGCGGATTGTGGCGCGGGGCAGCGAAATCACCATTACGGAAGGCAAGAAGGTGGTCCAGATCGACGGCGATATTTTTGCCGTGTTGCGCCGCGCACTCGCCGGACACAAGCCTGCGCGGCTGCCCGGTCTGCCGCCGTTTACCGCCGGAGCGGTGGGCTTTTTCTCCTACGATGCGGTGCGCCAGATTGAGCGGCTGCCGGAGTTGGCCAAGGACGAACTGGGCGTTCCTGACGCCTGCCTGCTCTTCTTCGATGAGGTGTTGGCGTTCGACCATGTGCGCAAAGAGATTTGGCTGGTGGTAACCGCCGACGTGACGCGCGGCAAGGCAGCCGCCTCGCCCGGAGCAACCTACTACAAGGCAGTGGAGCGGCTCGACAAGCTGGAAAAACGGCTCTTGCAGCCGCTGCCCAAGATTGCCTCGCCGCACGGCATGGGCAAGCTCAAGGTGAAACACCGCACCGAGAAAAAAGATTTTCTGACCGCCATTCGCCGCACCAAGGAGTACATTGCGGCGGGCGATATTTTTCAGGCCGTCCTGTCGCAGCGCTTTGACGTGGAGCCGGAGGCGGATAGCTTTCAGGTCTATCGCGCTCTGCGCACGGTGAACCCCAGCCCGTATATGTTTTTCCTGCGCTTTGATCCGGAGGGTGTTCTGGGCGGACGGCCGGAGGACACAAAGAAGTCGAAGCGGTCGCAGACGGTTGAGTTGGCTGGGTCGTCGCCAGAGCTGCTGGTGCGCGTGCATCAGGGCAACGTGGAGTATCGGCCGATTGCCGGAACCCGGCCGCGCGGGGCGACCGAGGAAGAAGATCAGGCGCTGGGCGACGAGATGATTCACGACGAGAAGGAGCGCGCCGAGCACGTGATGCTGGTGGACCTGGGCCGCAACGACGTGGGCCGCGTGAGCGAATTTGGCTCGGTGAAGGTGGACCGGCTGATGTTCGTCGAACGCTATTCGCATGTGATGCATATTGTGAGCAGCATCGAGGGCAAACTCAAGCCGGAACTGACCGCTGTGGATGCCCTGCGGGCCTGCTTCCCTGCGGGCACGCTGAGCGGCGCTCCCAAGGTGCGGGCGATGGAGATTATCGAGGAGCTGGAGCCGGCGCGGCGCGGGACCTATGGCGGCGCGGTGCTCTACGCGGATTTCAGCGGCAATCTCGATTCGTGCATTGCGATTCGATCGATGCTGGCTGTCGGCGGCAAGGGCTACGTGCAGTCCGGCGCGGGGATTGTGGCCGATTCTGTGCCGGAACTGGAGCACCAGGAGGCGATCAACAAGGCTTCGGCGGTGATTCGGGCGATTGAGCGGGCTCGGGAGATGTAGACTGCTGAACGGAGGCTGCAATGAAATGTCCGGTGAGATTGATTGTTCCGGCGATGTTAGCAGCACTCGCGCTTCCCTGTATGGCGACGCAGCGTGTGACAGTCGAGCAGTTGCAGCAAACACTGGCAGCGCAGCGGGCCGCCGACAAGAGCGATGGCTACACGGCGGAGCAACTCGGCAAACTTGAGCTGACGGAGCAACTGACCGAGCATACATATGCCCGAATCACGGCAGAGTTGAAGCCCGGGCCGAAGACTCTCTTGGCCCTGAAATTATTGGCCGACCTTTCAGTGTTTCTTGAGCCTCCGGCCAGCGAGTTGCCCGACCGGGCCCCCCCGACAGCCGCTGAGCAGCGATCCATGTGGAATGGTGCAACAAATTATGTGGGAGTGACTTTGCGGCATATGCCAAATTTTCTGGCGACGCGGCTCACGCAAAGGTATGATGACAGCCCGCTGATGTCGATCACCAACGGATTAGGCCCGTACCTCGATCTGCATTTAACGCAAACATTCAGCCAGCAAATAGCCTATCGCGATGGAGAAGAGGTCGCAGCATCCAAGCCCACACTTGAGTCATCTTCATCGGGATTTACAGGGTACACTTCGAAGGGCGAGTTTGGTCCGATACTGGCAACGATCCTGGTGGACACGTCCAAGGGCAAGGTGACATGGAGCCATTGGGAACAAACTGCATCAGGCCAGGTTGCTGTTTTTCATTACGCGGTGCCACAAGCGGCCTCACACTACTCGGTCGATTTCTGTTGTGTGCAGAACCCAGCGTCTGGCGCCCTGGCCTTTGGCTTTGCGGCAGGGACGGAGCTGGCCAGTAACACCGATTCGTACAGAGGAACGCCCGGTTACCACGGGAATGTCTATCTCGATCCAGCGACCGGAGCCATCTTGCGGATTACCATGGACACCGAGCTGAAGGCCTCCGACCCGATTAAGCGCGTCGGCATGTCGGTAGAATACGGCCCCGTAGAGATCGGCGGCAAGAACTTCATCTTGCCGGTTCATAGCATCGCAATCATGTTGGCTCGGAGCTATCTGGGAGGAACCGGGAGGAGTGGAAGCATGAACGAGAAGACGATCCTCAGCATCAACGAGGTGAGCTTCTCTGAATATCACCGTTTCGGATCGACGATGCGACTCATCACCGACGCTCCGCAGTGATGACCGGAGTGTGGCTGCTTACTCCGCGCCGAAGATGCGGTGGAAGAAATGGCCTACTTTGTGGAAGACACCGGGCTTCTTCTTGGCTTTGGAGTTGTCTGCCGGCGGCTCTGCCCCTGCCGCGGGTGCGGCCTCAACTGCGGCGGCAGTGAGCGCTTCCGCGACGGATTGAGCCTCCGCGGCGGACTGAGCGGCGTGGTCGGCGCTCGGGTACACCAGAGGCTCAATGGGAGCGGGCACGCCGCGCGGATTCGCCGCGCTTGGCTTGGGCTTGGGCAGAGGCGCTAGCCCTTCACTTTGGGCCAGCGGAAACTCATTGCCCTTGGGCGTAGTTGGCGGGCAGCCGCAAGGTTCCTTTTCGTTGTCCACGACCTCACGCAGGTTGCCATGCTCAAACATCACGCGCTGGCCGGATTGCACGCGGTAATCGCTGCCATCAAAGACGCTGGTCACCAACACATAGGGTGAGTTAACCGCGGCCATCGAGGCCGGCAACGAAGACTCGCTGCTGGGAACCAAAGAGTTATCCACGCACGTATCTCCATGCTGGCCGAGGCGCACCTTGACATCTGCCGCGCCGGGACCGCCGATGAGGATGCGGAAATCTGGCGTCAGCAGGATGTCGGAGTTGCGGCCGGTGGCGAAGCTGGCCTCGACTGCGCCGTGATCCATGGCCATCATCAGGCCGGGCGTTTCTCCGGCGGGAACGCTGGCGTCGGCGGCCAGCTTAACGGTGGTGGAGGCGCAGACGCGCAACACGCCGCGATGAGGCAGGATGACTTCAGTGGTCTGGCTGCCGGATGTGATCGACCCGCTGGCTACAATGATGGCCTTGCCATGCGAGACTTCAAGGGCTCCGGTGACTGCGGCGCTGTCAGGGTTTTTGCTGTCGAGCGGGACGATGGCTATGGGTCCGGCTTGCACGATGGGAGCATTTTGCGCGTGGAGGATCGGCGCGGCGAGCATCAGGAGGAGAACAACCGAAAGAATTCCCTCAGGGGCTAACGCCCGCTTCAATATTGCGTGGTTGATATGCGAGCTAAAGCCCGTGTCCTTCATCTCGGCAATTCGATTTGCGGTTGGTTGCATAGTCGCTACATTCTTCTCGCCTGCTGATGGCGACTTACATCTCCAAAAAGTTGCGGATCATCTGGTGGCCGCCCTCGGTCAAAACGCTCTCCGGGTGAAACTGCACGCCTTCGATGGGCAGCGTGCGATGGCGCAGACCCATGATGACCGAGCCGCCAGTGTTTCCTGGCGTGCGGGCGGTGACCATCAATTCGGCGGGCAGCGATTCTTCAGCAACGATCAGCGAATGGTAGCGGGTGCATGTGAGTGGCGAGTTGAGCGAGGCAAAGATGCCCTTGCCATCGTGCTCGACCGGGCTGGTCTTGCCGTGCATCAGGTGGCTGGCGCGGATGACCTGGCCGCCGAAGGCCTCGCCGATGGCCTGATGGCCCAGGCAGACGCCAAGAATGGGCGCTTTGCCGGCCATGTGGCGGATGAGCGGGACCAGGATTCCGGCATCGGACGGCGTGCACGGGCCGGGCGAGAGCAGAATGCGGTCGGGATGAAGCGCCTCGACTTCTTCGACGGTCAGCTCGTCGTTGCGATAGACCTCAACCTTCGCGCCCAGTTCGCCGAGATACTGGACAAGGTTGTAGGTGAAGGAATCGTAGTTGTCGAGGACAAAAACCATGGTGAAATCCAGTGTATCGCGTGACGACGATCTCACCCTAGCCGTCAGCTAAAGGCGAAGAGCTGGAAGCTGCTTTTCTACCACGCCCCATCAATCCTGAATGAACTCAGCTCGTCAGCCTCTTTGTCGTCCATGTGGTGCTCGATGAGCCGATCCACGCGACTGCCGCGCGGTCCACGGCGCAGGCTGGCCCTCAACTCGGCCAGATCTTCAGCCGAGCCTGAAGCCACCACTTCGACCTCGCCCTCTTCGGTGTTGCGGACCCAACCGCGCAGATCAAGTTGGCCAGCTTCCCGCTGCACAAACCAGCGGAAGCCAACGCCCTGCACGCGCCCCTGAATCAGAAAGTGAAGAACCATCGTTAGTGAGTTTTACAGATGCGCCGCCGCCGTGCAACCCGATGTGTGAAACCGCTTAATTCTGCCAAAAAACAGACAAATACGAGACGTTTTGGGCCAAATCATGGCCGAAATCCGGGGTTTTCGTTGGCATTTAATTCCTTATCAAAAAAGTTAACATATTGATTTTATGGTAGTTACATACAGATTAAACCCAAAAAGAATGCTGCGGCAGGGTAGGGGGGGTGGGGGTCGAAGGGGTTTTCCCGTAACGTGGGACAAGAATCAGCGAAAGCCGGCTCTTCACGCTTCTTCCATTGTGCAACAACAGGCAGTAATGATCTGCAATCACCTGGCACGCGCGGTGGGGCAAAGCTAGCTGCTAAAAGCTCGTCCCTTATAATTGAACCAAACCGGCCAATCTTAGCTGACATCGAGGAACCTGATTTTATGCCTGAAAGCATCAAGCCTATTAACGTGGAAGCCCTGAAGGCACTGGTGCGCACGGTGCCTGATTTTCCGAAGCCTGGGATTCTGTTTTATGACATCACCACGCTGCTCAAGGACAAGACCGGCTTTGCCAAGATGATTGACGCCATGGCGGCGCATTATCTGGCGGAGAAGATCGACCTGGTGCTGGGCATTGAGGCGCGGGGATTCATTTTCGGGCCTGCCCTGGCCTATCGGCTCAACGCGGGCTTTGTGCCGGTGCGCAAGCCGCGGAAATTGCCCGCCCCCGTGGCGCGGGTTACCTATGACCTGGAGTATGGGTCGGATACTTTGGAGATTCACCTCGATGCGATTCAGCCCGGCCAGCGGGTGGTGCTGGTGGACGATCTGCTGGCCACAGGCGGCACGATGGAGGCCACGGTGAAGCTGGTGAAGGAGCTTGGCGGTAATATTGCCGGGCTGGCGTTTGCTGTCGAACTGGATTTTCTGAAGGGCCGCAACCGCTTTCCAGATTACGATGTCTTCAGCCTGTTGCACTACGACGAGTAGCCACCTGCGGTGGGGCCAGCAGCCACCTGCGGTGGGGCCAGCGGCTCGCTTCTCGATCGCATGAGATTCGTGGTTTGTCAGGTTCCCAGAATCGGGAGCTGGGGCGTCCCGAAAATGCTTCGCGTAGAACTTATTCCAGATAATTAACAGCAAGAGAGCCACTTGCAAAATTGTCTCT
>JBEKWJ010000040.1:0-39993 GCA_049513195.1 Occallatibacter sp. | reverse complement strand
CAAAACCCAGCTTGCGAAAGCGGTTCATGAAAAGGTTGATGCGGGGCCGGGTACTGCCGATCATGCTCGCCAGCGCCTCTTGTGAGATCGGCGGAATCAGCGTGACATCACCCTCTGACTGAGCCATCTCTGCTAAGAGCAAGAGCAGGCGGGCCAATCGCCTTTCTGCGGAATTGAAGAGTTGATCGACCAGGTCGGACTGAGTCCGCAAGCTGCATTCCAGCAGAAACGACGAAAATAGATGGGAGAACTGACGTTCCTCGTGCATGACCCGGCGAAACTCTTGTCGCGCAATCCTGAGCGCAGTACAGGCGGTGATCGCAGTCGCTGTCGTTACGCGATTTCCTTGCGTGGACTCCATCGCCTTTTCACCGAAAAAACTCTCGGCAGCAACCAACCGGATCGTGGCTTCGTTTCCGGCTGCGGAAACAACGGTGATCTTCACGCGCCCCTTGTGCAAGTAAAAGACGCAATCGGCGGACTGCGTCGTACTTTGGTGCATCCATTAAAGTCATGGTTTGTCATTCCATCAACTCGCTGTGTATTGTCTTCCAATCTCCTTCTGGCCGCACCCTTGCATGATGTCAGCTTCGCACGATGGAGAACCAAAAATCCGTCCCAAACCGGACAGTGTTGATTGATCCGCATCACCATGGCACACTCTTCAATGCCAGACCCCTATTTTGATAAGGCTCTGGTGCTAGGGGTTATGCCACCCGCCGTGCGCAGCAACGATCGCATTAGCCGCTTTCGGACCCCACGTGTTTCGCTTGTAAGGGTGGACCCGGTGGTGACTTTTGAGCACTGGATCGACCGCAGCCCAAGCGGCTTCCACAGCGTCTTCTCGCGTGAAGAGTGCGCCGTTGCCGGCCATGGCGTCTCCCAAGAGCCTTTCGTAAGGAGCTTCTTCACCGGGCATTTCTTCTGACAAATAAAGTTCTCGCTGCTCTCCAACAAATTCCTTTCCCGCAAGCTTGACGCGGGCCGCAAGAGCGAGGGCTGAGTTGGGCGAGAGACGGAAGCGAATGTAGTTGGGCCGGCCGGTCACCGATTCCGCGTCAGCAAAAAGCTTCTGCGGCGGAGGCTTCAGTTCCACGAGAATCTCGGTCGCGGTGTCTGGCAGATATTTGCCTGAGCGCAAATACCAAGGCACTCCATCCCAGCGCCACGAATCGATAAACAGCCGCAGTGCGCAGAAGGTCTCAACATCGGAGCGCTTCGCCACATTCGGCTCCTGGCGGTAGCCAACATACTGACCGCGCACCAGGTCATCGGGCCTGAGCGGGCGCATGGCCTTGAAGACTTTGGCCTTCTCGTTGTGCACGGCTCCGAAGTCCCTGCCCGTGGGTGGCTCCATGGCCAGTAGCGCGACAATCTGGAAGAGGTGGTTCTGGATCACGTCCCTCAAGCAACCGGCTGTTTCGTAAAATGCGCCGCGATTCCCAACGCCGAAATCTTCAGATAAGGTGATCTGCACGCTGGCCACATAATTGCGGTTCCAGATCGGCTCCAAGAAAGAATTCGCAAATCTGAAATAGAGAATATTCATGATCGCTTCTTTTCCGAGGAAGTGATCAATACGGAAGATTGAATCTTCGGGGAAGACTTCGTGTGCGACCCGGTTGAGTTCCTTTGCGGAAGCCAGGTCGCGTCCGAAAGGCTTTTCGACAATCACACGCGCATGGTCTGCCAACTTCGCGGCGCCAAGCGCTCTGATCGCGGTTTCAAAGAGCGAAGGCGGGATCGCCAGATAGTATGCAGGTCGGCGCGCATTACTTAGCGCTTCTTTGATTGCCGTGAATGTGGCAGGATCTTTATAGTCTCCACTCACATACTTAATCAAGGATAGAAGCTGTCGAAAAGCCCGCTTGTTATCGATTCCGCCCGCTCTCTTGATGCTGTCTGCTACACGCCTGTGCACATGCTCGATGCTCCACTTCGGGAAAGCGACGCCGATGACCGGAACCTTTAATGCGCCTCGCTTTACCATCGCATAGAGCGCAGGAAAAATCATTTTGTGGACCAGGTCGCCCGTTACACCGAAGATCACCAGCGCGTCTGACTTAGATTTGGCCATCAGGCGTCTGCCTTGTCGGCTGCGGCCTTTTCGCTCTCGCTAACAATGGCCTGCTCGGCTTCCGAATGGAGATCACAGACGACGCTTTGCTGGCCAACCCGCGGAGGGCGCAACACCATGCTAGTCCCAATTCGGCGGAGTTCAATCATGTCCAATTCCATGTGGCGTTCCTTTCTTTCCAGAGCGGAAGCGTTCATTCTACTCACATATCAGATGCATTATGGAAACTGAAGGATCTCCGAATCTTCCATCTGCTCGTTCGGCGTTTTCTTGTGTTGGTTAACCACGCAGACCGGCGGAAGGCCTGCGCCGAGCGATGAGGGATTTGCATCGATTCCTGCTTCGCTCTCGCCTGATCTTCCAGCGCCGCCGGGAATTCAGCCGCCGCCGCCAATTATTCCCGGCGCATTGGGCGTGGTCGATTCGTCGGCCGTTCCGGCATTTTCCTTTATGGAGGATGCGCGGCCAATCTTCTCTAGTTCGGGTTTGCGTACGGAGGAGATTGGCGATTATCTCAACCGCAAGGGAATCGCGGTGCGCGGCGGACATCACTGTGCGCAGCCGATCCTGCGCCTCTTCGGTCTGGAGAGCACCGTCCGCGCTACGTTCGCGCTTTACAATACCTGTGAAGAAGTCGACGCGCTGGTTGCGGCGTTGTGGGATCTCAGGCAGGGACGCTCAACTGGAATCGTATAGCGCATCAGCGGCGAAGGCTTCAGTCGACAGGATTCAGCACCACGAATCCACCCGAGTGGCTGATATAGATTCGATGAAAGATCGATGCGGGCAAAAGGCCAACTGCATCGAAGGCAACCCCGTGACGGGATTTCACCACGTCCAAGTCGTTCACAATTGTCGTGCCGATTTTGATCGTGGTGTGCGAGTGAATGACGGTTCCATTCGGTCCGCTGCTGAAGGCCATCGACCCGGCCCATGGCTGGGATGAGACAGAGCCCGGCCGGACTGGAAACAACTCCGGCATCTTCGCCGCAGTGTCCAATTGCAACTGCACTTTGCCGCCACTTACATCCATAAATTCCGCATTGATCAGTAGACGATTGGTTGTCGGCAAGCCATGATAGTGGCCCATTGTCTCGAATCGACATCTGTCCCCTGCTGGAACATCTTCGCCAAAGTGCAATATATGCTCTTTATAGTCGATGAGAAAGTCGAAATTGGAGAGATAATCCTCGCCAAGTACACCCCGAATGCCGGGAGCCTTGAGTCGTACCTGGTCTAGTTTATCGATCACAGCACCCAGTTCAGAGACCTCGGAGTTGCCCATACGAACAGACTTCAAACGCACCAGCCTGTCGTGCCGCACATCTAAGACCGTTGTAAGAGAGGCCTCGCCGATAACTGGAAGTTGTAACTGCCGTGCGAGGTCAGGATCGATGACGGTGTGTGTCGCGCCTGTGTCTAACAGGAAATTAAACGGACCGACTCCATTAACCATTGTTTGCACAACGATCAGGTATTTGTCCTGAAGACGAAACTTTACTATGTCATTTGATCGCAGCATTTGCGCCGCCATCACTCCAGGCAGGGTAATCGCGAGCAGTAGGAAGAGAGACCGGGGAGGGAGACAACATCGCAAGAGGCGACAACATCGAACGAGCAGCAGGCGGGTCCTCAGCATGATTCCATCTCTGTCGGCGATACGCTCAAATCCCGTAAACGTTCACTGACCCAGAACTATACCTCTAGTCACGAGGCAATGTCCACCGAAAGAAATCTACTCGTCCTTTGGCTCGCCTTCTATGTTCCCTATCACCTCGCTGTTTCAGTTTAGGCCGCAGCCATTTCCATCTTTGCCGCCGATCGCGCTCCGCCCACCGCGGCTGGTCAGTACTTTGGTAGCGTCGTGTCAATCCGCTCAGCCCAAGCCAGAATGCCGCCGGTCAGATTGGTTGCGCGTTTGAAACCGGATTTTCGCAGAAAATCGACAGCCTTGGCGCTGCGCATTCCGCTCTTGCAATGCACTACAATTTCACGGCTTGAGTCTAATTCATGCACGCGTGTTGGCAGATCGCCCAAAGGAATCAAATGTCCCTTGATGTTGACGATTTGATATTCATGCGGCTCGCGAACATCGAGCACAAATATATCTTCCTTGGCGTCGAGACGGTGCTTGAGTTCCTCAGGCTGAATTTCTGGAATCTTCGCACTCGGGCTGGTCTCGGACTCTTCTCCGCGAATGCCACAGAACTGGTTGTAGTCGATCAGTTCCTTGACAATTGGCTTCGCTCCGCAGACCGGGCACTGGGGATTCTTGCGCACGCGCAACTCGCGAAAGCGCATGGCCAGCGCATCCACCAGCACCAGGCGGCCAATCAAGGGTTCGCCAGCGCCGAGAATCAGTTTGATGACCTCGGTCGCCTGAATCACGCCGAGCAATCCCGGAAGCACGCCCAGCACTCCGCCCTCAGCGCAGGAAGGAACCAGTCCCGGCGGTGGCGGCTCGGGATAAAGGCAGCGATAGCAGGGACCAGCCTCAGTGGCGAAGATGCTAGCCTGACCTTCAAAGCGAAAGATCGACGCATAGACGTTAGGCTTGCCACTCAACACACACGCGTCGTTGACCAGATAGCGGGTGGCAAAGTTATCCGTGCCGTCGGCGATAATGTCGAAGCCGCTGAATATCTGCAAGGCGTTCTGACTATTAAGATACGTGTCAAAGCGCTTGATTTCGACAAACGGATTGATCGCAGTCAGCTTGTCGATGGCCGAGTCCAGCTTGAGACGGCCCACATCGCTGGTGTGATGCAGAACCTGGCGCTGCAAGTTGGTGTAATCGACCACGTCGAAATCCACCAGGCCGAGAGTACCAACGCCCGCAGCAGCCAGATATAAAGCCAGCGGCGATCCAAGCCCTCCTGTGCCTACGCATAACACGCGCGCGGCCTTCAGCTTCTTCTGGCCCTCGAGCGTCACTTCCGGCATGATGAGGTGACGCGAGTAGCGCAGAATCTCTTCGTTGCTCAATGTTGCTCGACTACCATCAATCAATTCAGCCACTGTTCATTTCTCCAAATAATCTTGTAAATTCATCCTTCGTGATCGCGGCATTCTATCGTCCGCCGGCAACCGAGGGAACGGTGGTGATGGTGTCGGTTTCCTTCACTGGCGTGGTGTCCTTGCTCAGGTAGCGAATGTCTTCATCGTTCAGATAGACGTTGACAAAGGAGCGCAACTTGCCATCCTCCGAAAAAAGATGCTTGCGCAAATCCGGGTACTTGGTGACGAGATCGCTAAGCGCCTCACCAACAGTTTGGGCACTGACTTCAATGACGGATTGTTTGCCGGCATAAGGCCGAAGAGGCGTGGGAATCAAGACTTTGATGGACATTTTTTCCTTTCAAAAAGGTTTTGATCAGCAATGCAACGGCTAATCTACGACTATTTCTAGTGGTTCATCTTCAAAATTCTTCGCATCTTCCTGATCCAATAACAAGAATGAATTCGTAAGCACAGCGCGGCCTTTTTCAACACAGGTGATGAGATAGGAACAGCCGGTCCAATGCGCCTCTGCAAGGTCGGTCGCCGACCAGCGCGCGGGATGATCGGGATGCGAGTGATAGAAGCCGACGATGTCCTGGCCAGCCAGCAGCGCCTCGCGCTGAATGCGTACCAGCTCGGACGGACTGATGTGGTAACGATTGGCGAGCGAATCTGTACGTGTGTTGCCGCACTGCACCGCAGCTTTGACAGTCTTCTCGCCAGCCTCATCGAACTCGCCTACAAGCGCGCCGCAGCACTCATGCGGATAGGTGGCTTCGCCATGCTGCCGCAACTGATTGTAGAGTTCGATCGGTATTTTCAACGCCATGCCTGCTCCCTTACCTTATGCGGTCTCATCCCAAAAATGCTCGCTTAAATACTTGTCGCCCGAGTCGGGAAAGATGGTGACGACGACGGAATCCGCATGCGCGTCTTTTGCGACGATTAACGCGCCCACCAGCGCCGCCGCTGCTGAGACACCAATTAGCAGTCCCTCTTCCCTAGCAACTCGCCGGGCCATCACGTAAGCCGCTTCTGTTTCGATGCCCAGCTCCGCGTCCGCGATGCTGGCATCGTAAATCTTCGGAACAATCGAGGTCTCCATATGCTCGGTTCCCTCGATGCGGTGAAAGGGAGAGTCGGGCTGAAGCGAGATGCAACAGATTGCCGGATTCAGTTCCTTCAAGCGCCGCGATGTCCCCACGAAGGTTCCACTGGTGCCAAGGATGGCGACAAAATGCGTGACGCGCCCCACCGTCTGCATCCAGATTTCATCCGCTGTTCCGTGGTCTTAATGCGCGCGCCAGTTATTTTCGTTGGAATACTGATCGGCATAAAAATACTTCTCCGGCTCGGCAGCCGCGACCTTCTGCGCCTTGCGTATGGCGCCGTCAGAACCTTCACCGGGATCGGTATAGATGACCGTTGCGCCGTAGGCGCTGAGAATCCGCTTGCGCTCTTTCGAAACATTCGACGGCATACACAACGTAATCGGAATACCGTAAGCCGCACCCAGTGCCGCATGGCGATTTTTGCGGTTGCCGTGCTTATCAAATAAGTGCTTGACGGCGCCGGTCACAAGATACACATCCTCGGCAGGAATGAATTCGTGAAGCAGGTGACCAACTTCGGGCTTGGTGCCCAGGCCGCCAGCGACATAAACGCTGAATCCCATTTACCCTCCGCGATGTTGAGCCACGAATCCGAGATCGTTGAACTCAGCATAGGCGCTATCCGCAGGCGAATTGGAGAAGGCAATCTTAAATTTGCGCGGCAGCAGCCATGAATCGGAGTCGGCAATCAGCCGGCTGGTCAGCGCAAAAGCGTAGGGGCTTGGATCGAAGACTTCATCGATGCCAACGCCCGCGTCCGGAGAGACAAGCACATTGCGAACCGTGTTGCCGCCGCCTCCGCGCGCCACCAAGCCAGCCTGCAGCAACTCACGCATGACCAGCAGCACATTTTCCAGAGCGACGTGATGGATCTGAAATCCTGGCGCGTGGTAATGTGAATCGCGTCGCTTCCGTAGCGCGCGGACATCTCCGCAATCGCTCGCAACTGGAGCGGCGTGAGCGCGCCTCCTGTGGTTCGAATCCGCACCATGTAGGTGCCGTCCTCGCGCTGCTCATAGCAGCCGAAGGGAACGCGGCGCACATTCAGTGTTGCAGCATCTATGTCGCGGCGTTGATAGCGAGTGATGTAGGAATCCAACTCATCGAGTTCAGCAGGAAGATTGTCCGGAATCTTGTAAAACATGGCCGCGCCGTCCGCAGAAATATTTCGTAATAGTTTCAATATGTTTTTTCACAGGCGAGACCATGATGGTTATGATCTCGCCCGTGAATGGATGCAGGGCTACTGGTTATCGCCTGCCTTGGTAACTTTCTTGAAGGCATCGAGCAGCGATTGTGTGTCCTTGTTGCGGTGAATGCGCCCGTTCAGCACATCGTCCCAAGTGATGTACGGATAGAGATTGTGCGCTTTGGCCTGATCTTCAAATTCAGCTTTCAGCGCTGCCAACTTCTCCGGATACTTCTTGGCCAGATCGATGCGCTCGGTCGGATCATCGTTCAGGTTGTAAAGCTCCCAGGCATTTTCATCAAACGGCTGTGTGCTTTGCAGATTACCCGTAATAAAGCTGCTGGGATACGCCAATTCGGCCTTCCATCCGTTGTCATAAATCGACCTCGAACCGAAGATGTAGTAGTACTGCAGCGTGTGACGAGTGGGTGCATTGGCATCGTCAATCGAGTAAGCCAGAGATGTGCCTTCGATTGGCTGCTGCTTGATGCCGCGAATCTCTTCGGGGGCTTTCAAACCCACAAGATCGAGCGTTGTCGGAAGAAGATCAATGACGTGGCTGTACTGGGTGCGAATTCCGCCCTTGTCCTTGATACCTTTGGGCCAATAGACGATGAGCGGATTGTGCGTGCCGCCTTCGCTGTTCGCATCCTGCTTCCAGAATTTGAAAGGCGTGTTGGCGGCCTGCGCCCAGCCGAGCGGATAATTTCCCTCGGTGGCGGCAGGAGTGCCGATCTCGCCAATCTTGTTCAGGTTGTAGTTGATGTTTTCTTGTTCGGTTAGTGGCTTATTCCACAAAGAGCGATCGATATCGCCGTTCAGCGTGCCCTCTTTGCTGGCTCCGTTATCGCCGATGGAGATGAAGATCAGCGTGTTGTCGAGCTGCCCGGTCTCTTTCAGGTGATTGACCAAGCGGCCGATCTCAAAGTCTGTGTAGGTCAGATAGCCCGCGTAGACTTCCATGAAGCGCGCATAGAGCTTCTGCTCTTCCGGGGTCAGTTTGTCCCAGGCCTTGATGTCCGGGTTACGCTCGGGAAGAACCGCATTGGCGGGAATCACGCCAAGTTTCTTCTGACGCTCGAAGACCTCTTCGCGATACGCATCCCAACCCTTGTCGAATTTGCCCTTGTATTGATCGCTCCAATATCTATCCACTTGATGAGGAGCGTGCGTTGCGCCGGGCGCGTAGTAGAGGAAGAAGGGCTTGTCCGGCGCGGCCTTCTTCTGGCGGTCAATATAGAAGATGGCCTTGTCGGTGATCTGGTCGCTCAGGTGGCGTCCATCGGGACGGACGTGAGCCTGATCTTCTACCAGGTCTGGCTTGTACTGATCGGTCTGCGAGCCTAGGAAACCGAAGAAATGATCGAAGCCCTTGCCGGTCGGCCAATGATCGAAGGGGCCGGCATCGGTCGCCTCTTCGTCCGGCGTTACGCCATACTTACCGACCGCAAAGGTGTTGTAGCCATTGTCACGCAGAATCTCAGCTATGGTGCCTGCCGTCGCAGGCACGCGACCATCCCAGCCGGGGAATCCGGCAGACAAGACCGTGTGAGAAAATCCCGAAACATGCACAGATGCGCTGTTACGGCCCGTCAGCAGAGCGGAGCGGGTCGGTGCGCAGATCGCGGTGGTATGGAAGTTCGTATAGCGCAAACCATTTTCGGAGAGGTTGTCGAAGGTGGGAGTTTGGACCAGTCCGCCGAATGTGCCGGCAGCGCCGTAGCCCACGTCATCGATCAATATCCAAACTACGTTGGGGGCACCTGCAGGCGCTTTCACAGGCTCCGGCCACCATTCCTTCGACTCGGCGAGAGTTCTGCCCACGACGCCTTGGTATAGTTGTGCCGTCTGTGCGTGCAGTGGGAGACTTGCGCCCGCCGCAAGTACTAGCGTCGATGTCAACGCATTCAATACGCTTTTCTCGTTCATAAAATCTCCTGTTGGTTGCAGTCATTCAGTGATGACCCGGTTCTTCGTTTCTTCTTCAAATGTGCTTAAACGCGTCCGGCGCATTGAAAACTGCGCCAGCACCCGAGGAAATTCTGAGCACTACTTCAACTCCACGGTGACAAGATCGATTTTGCCGGTGAAGCGGTTGGGCGATTTATATTCGCTTGATACCGGCGAGCCGAGATCGCTTCCAATGTCGAAGGTCTCGTTGGCCGTGACGTTGACGTTGGCGAAGTGGGCCTGGCCAGCGGCCAAACCATTCACTTTGAGTACCGCATCGCCTTCGGAGGCTTTCCGCGAGGTGAAAGCAATATCCGCTGCGACGTTTGACGCGCTCGGCGTAACGGCCAATTCGAGATGCGATCTGCCGGGCTTGAGTGGCTCACTCGCTACCAACTGTCCCGAACGGTTGGCGTAAGCGTTGATCTCGTAGTAGACGACGTTGTCTCTGACAAAAAGCGAAACGCCGCCCAACTCGCCGCCTTGCGCGAGAATCACGCCGTTGACTTTATCGTTCACTGGGACTTCCACGTCCGCGCTGATTGTGTAGGGCCGCCCGCTCAACGCGGGTGCGGCGTTGGAGTTGAGTCGATCGACTCCGCTGCGATAGGTAAAGACGGTTTGATTTGCAACCGGACTCACCGGATTTAACTGGCGGCCGGGCAGAATAGGATAAGCGTGGTTGCGCGTCGCCTCTTCGTCGAAGACGTTAATCAGTTCCTTCAGTTTCTCCGGGTATTTGTCGGCAAGGTTATGCGCCTGACTGAAGTCGTCGTTGAGGTTGTAAAGCTCCCATGGACGAATATCAAATTTGTCCGTCCCGTTGAGGCTGTAACTCTGCTCCCAGGTCCATTGATAGCGGTCTCCGGCCCACCATCCGTCTTTGTAAATCGCACGGTTGCCACTAGTGGTGAAGTACTGCAAGGTGTGTTTCGTGGGTGCATTGGGATCGTCGAAGGTGTAGACCAGGCTCTTGCCTTCGAGCGGAATCTGCTTTACGCCGTCGACTGCATCCGGAAACTTGGCGCCGGTCAGTTCGTAGATGGTGGGCGCGATGTCGTTGACGTGCGAGAACTGGCTGCGCACGCCGCCCGCGTCCTTGATGTGTCCCGGCCAGTTGATAATCAGCGGATCAGTTGTGCCGCCCAAGTGCGAAGCGTCCTGCTTGGTGCCCACAAAGGGCGAGTTGAGCGCCCAGGCCCAGGAAGTCGCATAGTGGTTGTAGTAGAGTTCACTGCCCAGCAGATCGTAGACATTCTCGCGGTCTTCGATCGACTTTTTGTTGCCGTTTGTATCGCGGGCATCGGTTCCTTCCAGGCCGCCCTCGGCGCTGGCCCCGTTGTCGCCGATGATTGTAAGCACGATGGTGTTGTCGGCCTTGCCCTCTTCCTGTATGGCGTCGAGCAGCCGGCCGATTTCGTAATCAGTCTGCTCCAGGAATCCGGCGTAAACCTCGGCCTCGTGTGCCAGCAGCCTCTTCTGCCTAGGCGTGAGCGAATCCCATGAGGGCAAGCTGTCGGGGCGCGGCGTGAACTCGGCGTTGGCCGGAATCACGCCCAGTTTCTTCTGATGCTCGAAGGCTTCCTTGCGGATCGCATCCCAGCCTTGATCGAACTTGCCCTTGTACTTCTCGACCCACTTCTTGTCCACATGATGCGGCGTATGCGTCGCGCCCGTGGCGTAGTAGATGAAGAAGGGCTTATCCTTGGCGACGGCGTCGTGCTGATGCAGCCACTGAATGGCGTGATCGGTCATATCAGTAGTGAAGTGATAACCCTCTTGCGGCAGCTTCGAGGGTTCGACAGGCGTTGTGTCGTTGAAGATGCGCGGATAGTATTGGCTGTCGGCAGCCTGATTGAAGCCGTAGAAATGCTCAAAGCCGAGTCCGGTGGGCCAGTGATTGAATGGACCGGCGGGACTGACCTCCCACATTGGCGTGTTGTGCCACTTGCCGTAGGCCGAGGTACTATAGCCGTTCTCTTTCAGGACTTCGGCAATGGTGGCCGCACTCTTGGGGATCACCGTGCTGTAACCGGGATAGGGCGCCGACCACTCGGCGATGGAACCAAAGCCGACCTGATGGTTATTGCGCCCAGTCAGCAGAGCGGCGCGTGTTGGCGAGCAGAGCGCATTCATGTGGAACGAGTTGTAACGCAGGCCGCTCGCGGCAAGTCGGTCGAAGGTAGGCGTTTGAACCGGTCCGCCCAAGGCGCTGGAGGCGCCGAAGCCTACATCGTCAAGCAGAATCAGCACGACGTTCGGCGAACCCGCCGCAGCCTTTGGCTGTTCGGGCCAACCCTGTGGTTTCACCTCATGCAGCGGTGCGGTAGGCCAGGCGGGTTTGGGCCCGTCCTTTTCTTCCGCCCAGAGTTGGGACGAGGAGCCGAGCGCCATCGTTCCGCTCAGAAGCAATGCAATTTGTTGCGAGATTCTCATAACCTGTCTCCGTTTAATCGAAATTCGGGTGGATGCGGAAAGCTGTGTGTCTGCGCAGGGATAAGCGCGCAGGACGAGTGCGGCAATTCAGATCAAAGCAAAGGGTGAGGGGTCAACAACAGCGAAACTCAAGCACGAGAGAAAGCATGGATGCCCTCCCTATTGGCCACAGTCAAGTGCTGCGCTCTGCGTTTCCGCGCCCACTCCATTACTCGCGCCGGCGCTCGATTCTGCTTCAGCTCTTCCGCCATGAAGCGCATATACGGATCGATGTGATGGAAGAAATGCTTGTAGCCCGCGCAGAGATAGTTCAGCCCATACTCGCCGGATGCAGTCTGCGTAAAGCGGTGCTTAGGGCACTCACCATTGCAGGCAAAACGCACATCGCATGAACGGCAATCGGAAGGAAGTCCAATCTCCTTTGCATTGCCAAAACGCGTTTGCTGCGGTGAGCTCACCAGACTCGACAAGTTTTTCTGCATAATATTGCCCAGCTTGTTGTCGGGATAAACAAAGTGATCGCAGGAATACACATCGCCATTATGCTCGACGGCCAGCGCGCTGCCGCACTTGGGCGAAAAGACGCAGAGCGTCTGCGGCACGCCGTACCACGACTCCAGCGCAACATCGAAGACCTGCACATAGACGCGGCCCACATCCTGAATCACCCAATCGTCAAAGACCTGTTGCAGGAACTTGCCGAATTGCAACGGCTCAACAGACCATTCCGAGACCGCCGACTCCTGACGTGAATACGGCTTCAATAGAACCAGGCCATTGGGGTCCGGCTCTTTGGCAACCTGCTCGACGATGGGAATGAATTGCAGATACTTGCTGCCGATCTCCTTCAGAAAGCGATAAACATCGCGAGCGAGATAGGAGTTCAAGCGATTAATAACGGTGAGCGTATTGAACTCGACGCCATGTTTCTTGAGAATGTTGAGGCCGCGCATCACGCGCGCATGCGTCGGCTTGCCGCCCTTGTCCACGCGATACGCATCATGAATCTCCTCGGGCCCATCGACGGAAAGTCCAATGAGAAACTTGTTGCGCGCCAGGAACTCGCCCCATGCGTCGTCAAGCAGCGTGCCGTTGGTTTGGAATGCGTTGTCGATGATCTTTCCGTTCGCATATTGTTTCTGCAGTTCGACGACGCGCTCGAAGAACGGAATTCCAAGCAGCGTCGGCTCGCCGCCCTGCCACGCGAAGCTGACGTGCTGCTCAGGCTGCGATTGAATGTACTGACGAATGTACGTTTCCAGTACATCGTCGGCCATACGAAATTCGCGCCCGCTGCCCGGGTAGAGATTTTCTTTCTCCAGGTAATAGCAATAGGTGCAATTGAGATTGCAGATTGCGCCATGGGGCTTGGCCATGATGTGAAACGGCTTCATCGGAATACAGCTCTTTTCCTGAATCGCAATGTGGGCGTGCGCCCAATGAGAAAGCCCACGAGACAGAGGCTCGTGGGCCGGAATTGCGAAGACTCAGGCGATGCGAATCAGCTAAGATCGCGACCGTGATCGCGTCTAGGATCGCATCCGCGCGGCATTCCCACGAGGCTGCTCGACTGTCGGAGAGGCGACAGGGCAACAACAACAGCGGGATGCGCGGCGAAGAAGCACTAAAGGTTGGATCCTTTCACAGAACTTGGATGACCAGTCCTGCAACTGCAACTGTTTCGATGATGCACGGGGATTGGAACGCTGTCAAGCGAACAGAAAAATTTTTTGCGTTTTCTGAGAAACTCATTTGGTCGCCCTTGACACGATTTCGACTTTATGGCCCAATACAAAACATGCAGGTGCGAATCAACAACCAGGCAGCCATCTTGCCCGCCTCCGAGCCGACGCCCCGTCGCTCGTGTTGTTGTTGACGCCCGCATACCCTCTCATCCAATCCATCGTTGTTCTTGCGCTCTAGTTGCGCCGTGAGCATAGCTCTGCGTTAGGGCTTGAGTTCGCTAGACGGCCTTGGACGGGAATCAGAATCATCACGAACAATTGAATTCTTTGCTTTGCACCAGGATTTTTGTGCGAATCGAAGCGCTTTCATTCAGATAAATTCACGAAAAGGGAAAGAAAATGAGCATTCAAAAGCAGATTGCCCGCAAGGCAAGAAGTTGTTGTCGCTTCACTCAACTCCCCGAAGCGGATGCGCCTTGCATCGTGGGCAAGTGCATCGTTCCCGTCTGACGGCAGTGCGCGCTAAGCGCAATGCCATGGCCCACGAGCAGATCGTGGGCCATTTTTCTGTGCGATCGTGCTGATCGCATTCTTGGAGACAAGTATGTCTGTCGCATTTTTCTCGTTGCGAATTCTTGCAAAGCGAAATCTATCGCTCATCTTAACGGCCCTGTTCGTCCTTGCAGGCGCCTCGACGCTGCATGCACAGATTGTCGAAACCGGCATCATCACCGGCGTAGTTAACGACAACACCGGTGCTGTGATCCCCGGCGCTCACGTGACGGTGCGCAACACCGGAACCGGATTGACCACCAATACATCCACCGATGCCCAGGGCATTTATGTATCGCCGCCACTGCATCCGGGTGACTACACGGTTCAGATCGAGGTGCCTGGATTCAGCAAAGTCGTTGAAAAAGTCCGACTGGAAGTTGGTCAGCGTGTGGATGCGGATGCAAACCTGGCCGTGGGTACTACGGCCGAGACCGTCGAAGTCCAGGCCTCCGGCGAGTTGCTCGAGACCGAAAGCTCCAGCGTCGGCAATCTCCGCACCGAAGAAGCCGTCAGGGATTTGCCCCTGAACGGCCGCAACTTCAATGAGCTGTTTAGCCTGGGCGCGGGCGTTATACCGACGACAACCCAGGCCGTCAGCATTCCCTATACGCAGCAGCGCGGCCCCTCGTACTTCGCCATCAACGGCTCTCGCCCTCAGGAGAATCGCACGCTTTTGGATGGCATTGGCGACCAGGAGAACCATAACAGCATGACGGCACTCTTCCCGCCCATCGACGCCATTCAGGAGTTCTCAGAAGAGACCGACGACGCCGACGCCCGCTATGGGCGCGGCAACGGCGGCACCATCAACGTGGTCATCAAGTCCGGCACCGACCACTATCACGGCGACATCTTCGAGTTTTTGCGCAACACCGCTCTGGACGCCAGAAACTATTTCAACATTCCCAAAGCAGGACCGACAGGAGAGAAAGCACCTCTGCGGCAAAACGAGTTTGGCGTCACCTTCGGCGGACCGGTATTTTACAAGCAGGCCAACCCCAAGACCTTCTTCTTTGCCGACTATGCCGGAAAGCGCTTCGCTCAGGGCCAGACGAATGTGGAAAGCATACCGGTTGTCTCGATGACGACGCACCCCGGTTTTTACGACTTCTCGCTTTATCCGCAAATCGTGGTTCCTGGATCTAAAACCACTGCGAATCCAGCGGGAACGAACATCCCCGGCAATCTCGTCGCCACAAACGATCCGCTGATCGATCAAACCGGCGCAAATATCCTGGGTTTTTATCAGAAATATGCGCAGCCGAATTATGGAAGTGCGAATGCGATAGCCAGCAATTTCATCTACAGCCCGTTGTTGATCATCAACGAAGACGACTTCGACGTGAAGATCGACCGCAAGTTTTCCGAGAAAGATAGCGCCTTCATCCGCTATAGTCAGGGCCATGACATCTTCTCCCAGCCCGGCGTCCTGCCCACACCTCTGGTAGGCGACGTCATCTGCGGGCCCGCATCGGACCCTGCACATCAGGCTGTGCTGAGCGAGACGCACGTCTTCTCCTCGACCACCGTCAACACGGCGCGCTACGGCTGGAATCGCTTTTTTGTCTACGCCAAGAACTGGGATGCGGGGCTGCAACTTGCCTCACCCTCGAACCTCAACATCCCCGGCGTAATTAATCCAAACAATCCCCTGAGCGACGGACTGCCAGTGATGACCTTCACGGGCTACGCGCCGATCGGTGATGCGGGCAACAGCCCCACCAATATCGGAACCAACAACTATCAGTGGGACGACGACGTCAACCTCGTACACGGAAAGCACTCGCTGGACTTTGGCTTCGATCTTATCCGCCTCGAATACAATATGTTCCAAACCGGCGCGGAACATGGCTCAGAAGGTTTTTCCTCAGGTACATCCTCGTACACCAATCTGCCCTGGAGCGATCTGCTCTACGGCGGCCCGGCGAGCGGCAGCTACTCCTTTCCCAGCGAGGTCGGCTTGCGGCAGAGCGATTTGTCCTTCTATGTGCAGGACAACTACAAGGTCAATAGCAAGCTGACGTTGAACCTGGGCGTGCATTATGAGAACTTCCTCGGCTGGCCTTGGACCGAAGTTCACAACAAAGAGTACGACTTCGTTCCCGCTATCTCGACGACGGCCCTGGAGCAAGTGGGAACCAACGGTATTGCACGCAGCGGCCTGAGCGGCAACAATCTCAACTTTGCGCCGCGCGTTGGCGTTGCCTACAAAGTCACCAACAAGACAGTCTTTCACGCAGGCTTTGGTATCTACTATTCAGCGCCCGACTTAGGCAATTCGTCTAGCTTGTCAGCCAATGTTCCCGTGGATGATTATTGGGCATTCAATAACTCGACCACATTTGGAGCGGCCACCAACGGTACTCCATTCAACTACGCGAGAAATGGATACGTTCATACCGTTGTTGCGTCGGGTAGTGCGTTGAACCCCAATACACCCGCCTTTGCACAGGATCCAAATGCCAAAACTCCTTACACCGAGCAGTGGCATGCGGCTATCGAGCAGCAGATCCACTTCTCGACGGTCCTCAAGTTTGCCTACGTGGGAACCAAAGGCACTCACCTGGACAATCTGCGCGACATCAATGCGGGCCAGTTGGGATTGAATGGAGCGACCAAAGTTTCAACATTGCGCCCCTATCCGTTCTTTGCTCAAATCAGTGAGCTTGAAACCAGGCAGGAATCCAGTTACAACGCGTTGCAAGTTACGGCCGAGCGTCGCGCGCATGGACTGAACTTTCTCGCTTCCTACACCTACAGCCACGCTCTGGACAATAGTTCGGCTAATGCGGGCAGCGTCACCAATCCCTATAACATCCGTTATGACTACGGAAATGCGGACTACAATGTCCCGAATCGCTTTGTCGCCAGCGCGAATTATCAGTTGCCCTTTAAGGGCAGCGGGGTGCTGAGAGGGTTTGAGCGTGGATGGCAGGTGAACGCCATTGCGCAGTTCTTCGATGGCTTGCCGTTCTCGGTAGGGTCGGGCGTCGCATTGGGCGATGGACTGTCGCCCCGCGCACAACTGCTTCCCGGCGTCGGCAACGGATCGCTGCCAAAAGGACAGCGCACGCTTTCGCAGTGGTTCAACACTCAGGCCTTTGCGGTCCCCACCGCGGGAACGTGGGGAAACTCGGGACGCAATATCCTTCAGGGTCCGGGTACAAAGACCGTGGACTTTTCGCTCTTCAAGGATACTCACCTGACCGGATCGAAGGTTCTGCAACTGCGTGCGGAGGCCTTCAACCTCGCCAACACGCCGCAGTTTAACAATCCGGCCGCTACCGTAGGAACCTACAACCCAACAACCGAAAAGTGGAGCAATGGCTTTGGAACCGTTTCCTCGGCTGCTGCTGAATCAACCTTTCAGCGTACTGAGCGTCAGATTCAGTTTGCCGCGAAGATCACATTCTAACCATAACCGGCGGCGTTCAAGCGAGCGCCGCCAAAGAACAGCAAAGCATCAATGCATCTCCCCATGCATACGCACACATTGCAAATTCACATCGGAGGTCATTCACAATGGAAATCACTACCCGCAGTCTTTGGACACTCGTCCATGGCATGGGCTTCGGTGCTCTCTATCTGCTCGCCGGTTCTGGAGCAATCGCGCTGCTCTACCTGCGTTTTTCTGCCCATGCGCCGGCCAGTGCTTCGCCCCAAGGAGATCGCTTCCTCGGCATCTATCTCACCGTTATGTCCGCGCTGGCATGGCTCACGGTACTGACCGGCACGTACATCATCTATCCGTGGTATCGCGCCGCGCCTCCCAATGGCACCGTCAATCTAGCAGCATATCCGCGCTCGCTTCTGCTCTCCCATCCCGCAACCAGGCAATGGCACTTGATCGGCATGGAGTGGAAAGAGCACGTCGCTTGGCTTGTGCCGCTTGCGATCACGGCGGCGGCGGTGGTCGCCATACGCTATGGCCGCGATCTCAAACACCATCCGCAACTTCGCGCTGCGCTGCTGGGATTCACGGCGATCTCACTCTTCGCAGGCGGCATCGCCGGCTTTTTTGGCGCCATGCTAGACAAAAATGCCCCTGTTGATGGCGGACAAACAATTCAGTTGGTTAAGGGAGAATAGGGATGAGCATACAAACTGAAGCCACTCTTGACAACTCGACTGTCGTGCCCAATGGCTCCGGCGGGGCAGCTATTCTCTCAACAGGTATCGGCTCGTTCGCGGTTGCATCCTTCGCGATTGCGGCAGACAAGTCTGCATTCGTGAAGAACTTGTTTGTCTTTTACAAGCCAACCGGCGCTCTCTCTGGCGAAACCACTGTAGCTGTTTTTCTCTGGCTCGCCACGTGGGCGATACTCGATTGGCGTTGGCGCAAGAGAACGGTTTCTCTGCGGCGCATCAACGTCGTCGCGCTGGGACTGCTTGGCCTGAGCCTATTGCTGACGTTTCCGCCAATAAGCGATCTGCTTTGAGCCGATGCGATTCGACTGCGGACGTACGGTCGAATCGCGATGCTTCTATCAATTTGTTGGTTCTTCGCGATTCGTCGATGTGGAGTCGGCTCATGCGCGTCTACCGGGCGCTGGTTGCTCTCGCACTCCAGGAGGCAACGCTTACGTAAGTCTGAACCCACGACCCGCTCATCGTGACAAAAAAACCGCGATGAACGGGCCACGGCTTCTCGTGGCTCAGGGCCGTTCTTTGTGGCTGGTGACCGGACCACCTGCCGCCCGCGGCGTCAGGTAACCGCTGTCTTTCATCCAGTCGGCTATTCGCTGCGGCCAGGATTTCACGGTCACCAGTTTGGTTTGCCCGCCCATACTGAACGAGTGTTTGCCCCAGGCCAGAAAGACGGCTTCTACGCGAACCCCAGCTGCGCGCAGCTTTGTCAGCAGTTCGAGTGTCGCCTGACTGCTATCGGTCTCGTCGTCATTGGCTACGATCAGGAATGCCGGAGGCGAGTCAGGTGGAAGGCGATCCGGGAGATCGCCGTCCCCAGACACTTGAATCTGAAAATCCGGCCTGCCGTTCAGCCGGTCAACGGGATCTGGCGCCATCGGGTCGCCCTGTCCCGGCGCGTAGGCAATCAGCGAAATCACGTACCCTCCGACAGAAAAGCCCATCATCCCCACCCGGTGCGGATCGATATTCCACTCCTTCGCGCGGCTGCGCACCAGCCTCATCGCCCTATACGCATCCTGGCGAACATTCTCCATCGTGTATGGTGAGTTGTGGTCATTCGGCAGCCGGTACTTGAGCACAAACGCAGCCACACCGATGCTGTTTAGGAATCTCGCCGTCTCATCTCCCTCTGTTGCTACCAGAAGGCGAAATCCTCCGCCAGGCGCGATCACCACGCCCGCCCCCGTGGCCTTCTCTTTGGGCGGCAAATACACCGTAATCGAGGGATTGTTCACATTGCGCACCCAATAGTCTTTCGCCACTTCAGGGACGTCTTTGCGGCCCTCGAATCCCGGCGCGCCGTTCTCCCATAGATGGATGACCTCGGGCCTGGTGTCCTGAGGCTTGCTCCGCTCCGTAACAGGTGGCGTCGTTTGCGCCTCTGCGCTCTGCCTGCCAATACCGCCGTGCTTCGGCTGCCAGAACTGCAGCGTCAGCGCCGCTCCCAACAACGCAACGACCGCGATTCCTGTAACTAGCGATTTCATGGTTCAATCCTTTGCTTCGGAGATTCTATCGTCTCGAAGCAACAGGTCACCTAAAGCCGGCCGGGCGCCCAGGCAGATGGCCCGGTCATCAGCATCACAATGAGACAGGTATAGCGACCCAGATGGCTTAGCACATGGCAGGGCCACCGAAGGGCGTCTCGGCATAGATGCCCTCTCTCACTTCACCGTATCCGTTCGGGCAACACCGGGCAACACCGTGGTTGACGGTTTTGGGCATGCGGGATAGGCTATTCTGCCATCTTGGCAGTGTAAGCCGAAGGAGTGAGTTCGGCCAGGGAGTGGATGGAGCGATCGGCGAGGCCGGGCAGCACGTCGGTCAGGTTCTGGCGAATGGGCAGGCCGAGTTTGCGGAAGCTCTCAACGATGCTGAAGATGGCCGCGATCTTGGGGCCGGCTTCCTTGCTTCCCAAATGCAACCAATTTCGCCTTCCAATCGCAATTGGCCTCATCGAATTCTCCGCCCAGTTCGTGGATAGCTCGATGAACGGGATGGTCGAGGAAGCGCGTCAGCTCCGCCCAGCGTTTCAGCGTGTAGTTGAACGATGGCTGCCACCCGCCCGCATCCTGCACCCCTGGCCTGAACAGCGCTTTGCCGTTCTTATCCCAGGTAAGAGCCGCACGCACTAGCAGTGCCCGTACGGATCTGCGCGGGGGGCGGGCCGCAAAACTCGTCCCTACCGCAACCGATTTTTCAGCCGATGTTTTCCTTGACCGATCACTCCCGCTCGTCAAGGCTTTTGAGATCGATCTCCAACTGCTGACATTTTTTGTAGAGGTGGCTCCGTTCGAGTCCGAGTGCCTTGGCCGTTTGGGTAATATGACGGTTGTGCCGCTCCAATTCCATCAGCACCTGGGCGCGCTCAAAGGCCGAAACGCGCTCGGAGAGTGGTCCTGAAGCGTTAAGCGCCGATGCGTTGACAGGCTTTCGCGTAAAGTGAGCGGCAGGCAGCGCGAGTTGCACGGCCTCTGCATCGACCACGGCTCCGGCCAATAACAGAAGCCGCTCGACAACGTTGCGCAGCTCTCGAATATTACCCGGCCACTGATACTGCGTGAGCACGTCGATCGCCTCATCGCTGAACGGAATTGGCTTCCAGCCGTTCTGCGCGCTGACTTGGCGGGCAAAGTGCTCGACCAGCGCGGGAAGGTCTTCGGAACGTTGACGCAGAGGAGGAAGCTCGACGGGAAAGACAACGACGCGATGATAGAGATCGCGCCGGAAGTCGCCGGACTCAACCAGTTGCTCAAGATTGCGATGCGTGGCCACGAGGACGCGCACGTCGACAGTGGTGGGTTTACCGGCGCCGACGCGCTCGACTTCTCCTTCTTCCAACACACGCAATAGCTTGGCCTGCATGGCGGGCGGCATGTCGCCAATCTCGTCGAGAAAGAGAGTGCCGCGATGCGCCTGCTCAAATTTTCCTGTGTGACGCTGCGCCGCGCCGGTGAAGGAGCCTTTCTCGTGACCAAAGAGTTCGCTCTCGATCAGTTCGGCGGGAATGGCCGCGCAGTTCAACGTGACAAATGGGCCAGCGGCGCGATTACTCATTTCGTGCAGAGTGCGTGCGACCAACTCCTTACCGGTTCCGGTTTCACCGTAGATGCAGATGCGCGCCTCGCTGGCGGCCACGCGCTCAATCTGCGCCATAACTCGGCGCATGGTGTCGCCGGTCCATACCATCGTATGTTTGCCGACGCGAGCGCGCAGGTCTTGATTTTCAGTTTCGAGTCGAGTGATTTTAAGCGCATTCTCGACGGTGACTAATAACTTCTCAGTGGTCAAAGGCTTTTCGAGAAAGTCCAATGCGCCCAGGCGCGTGGCCTTCACCGCCATTTCGATATGAGCCTGTCCGCTCATCATCACCACCGGCGCCGTGACGCCGGCGGTCTTCAGATCTTCAAGCAGCGCTAGCCCATCGCGGCGGGGCATCACCACGTCGCTCAGGATCAGGTCGAAAGGCTGAGTGCGGGCCAGTTCGAGAGCGCGAGCAGCATTGTCGCAGACGACAGCCTCATGGCCGGCAAGGCGGAAGGCTCGGGAGAGTGAAGCCAGCGTGTTGGCCTCGTCATCGACAATGAGAATATTTGCTTTGACGGTCATAAAGTCAGCTTCTAGCTGTTAGCTCCTAGCTTTTAGCTCCTAACTGCAAACCTTTCCGAGTTAGGCGAACTTTGATCTGAAAACAAGCGGTTGGTACAACAATACGAATTGAAACTGCAGGGAGCTAGTAGCTAAGAGCTAGAAGCTGACTTAGGCAGTGTTATCAGAAAGACCGAGCCACCACCGGGCCGGCTTTCCACTGCGATGGTTCCCTCGTGGTCGGCTACCACCGATTGCACAATCGCCAATCCCAATCCGGTGCCATGCTGTTTGGTTGTGTAGTAAGGGGTAAAAAGGCGCTCGCACTCTTCGGGCGTTAGGCCCTCGCCGGTATCGGCAATTCGAATCTCCACCTGATCGCCGCGCGGCTTGGCGGATAAAGTTAGCGTGCCGCCCTCCGGCATGGCGTCCATCGCGTTAAGGACCAGATTCGATAGTGCGCGGTGCAGCAGTTCCGGATCGGCGTCGAGCGGCATGGATTGAGGGGCGAGTTCAACTTCAAATCTAATATTCGCATTATTTTGTGCGGCCGCCAATTCGTAGAGCGAACGCACGCGCTCGATGGCATCTTTCGCGTCAATGCGCTCCAACTGCGGCTTAGGCATCTTACTGAAGTCGCTGAAGCGGCCAATGATGGTTTTGAGATTGGCGATCTCTGCGCTCAAGGTTTGCGTGCTTTCGCGAAAGACCTCGTCGAACTCGGCTTCAGGCAATTGGCGCGCGCGCACAAGATTCTCAACCGTCAGTTGCAGCGGAAAGAGCGGATTCTTGAGTTCATGCGCTAGCCTCCGGGCCAGTTCGCGCCACGCAGCCACGCGCTCGCTCTGCACGAGGCGCTCGCGCTGCGAAGCCAGTTGGCCGGTCATATGATTGAAGCCGCTCGCCAGCACGTCGATCTCATCGCGGCCACGACGCCGTTTGCGTTCCGGTACAGTCGTCTCCCAGTTGCCACTGGCGACCTGTTCAGCGGCACGCGCCAACTGCTCGATGGGCCGCGAGACGCGCGCGGCGATCCAGAGAGACGCTAGAATCGCGAGCAGAATTCCACCGGCGGCAACTCCATAAGCGATGGCCCGGATGTGCTGTTGCGCATCGATCATGCCGCCGCGCGAGATGGCTACTGTGAGCACAGCCAGCACATTGCCCGCGTCATTCTTGAGTGGAATTGCCGTGGCGTTCACGCTGTCTTCCCGTTGGCTTGTGAGATAAAGAATTGCGCTGGTCTGTTGGCCTGAGTTTATCGCAGAGCGGATCAACGACTCATAGCGGCCTGCATTGGCAACTGGGCCGGCCTGATCAATAAGACTCGCCGGATCGAACGGAGCAAGTGTTTGCTGAAATGCTGTTAGTTGCGACGAGTTGGTATTGTTGTAGAGACCAATCTGCATTCCCGGCGCGATGGGCAGATCAGCCAGAAAGCTTTGGTCCAGGCGCTTGCCGCCCACCAGCCGGAGTTCCGATTCAGCGCTTGAGCGGACCGCGCGGACGGCGAAGAGACCCAACGCGACGCTGCCGTCTGGCAGTTCTTCGCGCTTGAGAAAGGTTACCGCGGTCTCGGTTGCAGCAGGCTCCGGGTAACCGAAGCGCGCGGGCCACTGCGCAGAGCTGACGATTTTTCCATCCAGTCCGACGATCTCAAGGAAGTCGAGTTGCGACTCCTGCGCGAGCGTCTGCGCCTCGGTCACGTACTGCGATGAGTCGCCCGATTGCGCTAGCTCGAATGCCATGGCGCGCACACGTTCGCTTGCGGCCATGTGGTCTACAGCAGCGGCCACTTCAGCCGAGCGATGCTGAAACTCACGCTGAAACTGGCTGACGAAAAGCGCCGTCTCCTGCTGATCGCGCTGCTCAAAGACCTGCCTGATGCGCACCAGCACGGTCCACGAGACCGCGGCCACAACGGCCGCCACGGTGAGCGAAAGCAGCAACAGAAGCTTTTGCCGCAGGTTCATGGCGCATCCTCAAGCGACGCGCCGGCGAGCAGCGGAGTGCCGTCCGGACTCAAGCGCAGATCGCGCACGCGACTGCCGATGGCATAGGCGCGCGGAAGATAGAGCAGAGGGATCAGCGTATGGGTTTCCAAAAAATCTCGCTCAACTTTGTAGAGGGCCGCAGGACTCTGTTCGAGTACTGGAGATTGAATGCCCGTGCTGCGCAGCATCGCCTCCAGCGCGGCCTGCGGCTGGTTTGAAGCAAGCGGCAGCCGAAGCAAAGCAAGGTCAGCAGGGCGCGTTCCACCTTCCGCAACGACCTGCACATTGAATCCAGCATCATGCAGATTGAGCGCAATGCGCTGCGCCGCTAATTGCATCGCACTGCCACCTGGTTCAGCCATCGTCAGCGGAGGAGGCGTGAAGCCGCCATGTTTCTCATGAGACTTGTTGAGGTCGCGCTCAGTGGGAAAGAGAAACGAGTAACCGCTGAGGGCCGAGGGCAACAAACTGGCCGTGACCTCACCCTGCTTTTGAAAAATCACATTGGAAAGCGCACCGCGATCAACGGCCAGCGCAATGGCCGCGCGCAGGTCTGGGTTGCCGAGAACGCCGGAGCTTGCAACAGAGAGCGCCAGCAGCGAGACCGGTGGCGACTGAAGCACCGTGAGCCGCTGCTCATGGGCTTGACGCAACTGCTCGGCTGGGACCTCGACCAGATCAGCGCGGCCTATGCTGAGATCGAGCCATTGATCGCGGATGGCGCGATGCACGCGAATTTCGACTGCGTCGACGAATGGCCGGCCCTGCCAACAATTTTCGTTGGCACTCAGCGTCATCACGGCGTTATTAAAACCATTCAATTGAAATGGTCCGGTGCCGATGCTGCCGGTTGCATCGGTGGATATCAGATACTGATCGCCAGCCAGCAGCGCAGGCAAGTTCGGCATCGGCGAGTCGCAGGTAAAGACCACAGACAAGCCCACGATATGGACAGCCGCCCATGGACAGTTTGCGCCGCAAGCGGAATTCAGCGCATTCAGCACAACGACCGCAGTGAGAACCGAGCCGTCATGAAAGTGTACGCCGGGGCGGAGCCAAAACTGCCAGCGATGATCTTGATTCTCTGATTCCCAACGCACGGCGAGGGCCGGATGCACGGCTCCGTCGGCCTCCATGCGTGTAAGTCCATCGAGCACCAGCCGACGCGCAAGTCCGCCGGGTCGCTGCCAGACTTCACCCTCGATATCAACGCGCAGTGTGCCGCCGTAGTGGGGGCGTGTGCGCGCCGCGGCAGGCAGCGCCATCGCAACAATCAGACAGCTAATTGCAACTTGCCGTAACACGATCCACCTCATATTGATTTGTTATGCTGCGCACTACCGCAAAGACGCTCTTGCCATCGGGCGCGGGCCACAATGCTGTTACTGTTCCATCCATGGCCAGAGGAGCGCTTGCAGGAACAACTTCCAGGGCGGGTAACTCATAGGCGCGCAGACTATCGCTGACCGCCTCGCCTGAGCCGGAAGCAACGATCTCGGTGCCAGCTCCGCAGGCTG
The DNA here is from genome assembly GCA_049513195.1 of Occallatibacter sp. Lineage (GTDB taxonomy): Bacteria > Acidobacteriota > Terriglobia > Terriglobales > Acidobacteriaceae > Telmatobacter. Next base: position 14,741 of record JBEKWJ010000040.1, on the reverse strand, counting down.
TGCGCAATAGGGCAAAGTCGCTGCCCCAGTCGCGCGCGCCGCTGACCGGCTTGAGCGCGCCATTCTCTTCAAGTTGCACCTTGCCGTCGATGCCATTGATTAACAACGCGGCCCCCTCGGCGGGACGTACAAGCACGGCTGCCGAATAGAACGGGGGGAAATTCGCGAGCGAGCCGAGAGAAACTGTTCCCGTAAAGTAATTGCGCGCGGCGTTATAAAAGGCCTTGATGGAGATAGAACCGTTTTCTGTTTCCGATTGCAGAATGGGCCAGGGATCGTCGCTTTCATGGCAGTTGACTGACCACCCGTTTGCGGGACGAGTTACATTCTCAGGAGGAAGATAACTTCCTGTACATTCAGTTCCAGCGGCGAAAGCTGTGAAGCCATTTCCGTCGGGCGTGGGCAGCAGGATTCCGTGTGGATCTCTGGTAAGTTGGGCTCTGCTGTTTAGGTCGAAGCTCGCCTGCGCCATCCAACCCGCCGCCATCATGGAAAGAACAACGATCTTATCTTGCTTCAACACGACAAGACCGGGGTTCGTGGCGACGATGGCCAAAACAGGTTCATCGGAGGGAATGCCGGGCGAACGAGACAGGGCCGCATTTCTGACGTATCGCTCTTTGCGAAGTACGATGCGGTCTTGACCAGGAGATGCGGCCGTCGCGTCATAGTGAATGGATACCATTGCCACGCGCGTCTCATTGCCCTCGATCACCTCGGCTACCCATAACCGCTCGCGCTGATTTTCGCTTAAGGTCAGGCGAACGGTGTTAGCGCTCTCCGCACCTGAAGCGAGTACACCGTCCGCTTTCAAATCCTGTTCCAGAAGTTGCCGGATGGATGGGATTTCATCGTTGGAGATTGCGGAGAGATTATGAATGGTCAGTCGCGCCTGGCCGGGACCGAGTATCTCGGCGATTTGCCCTGCCAAGGCCGCCGCGGGCTCGGCCCAGGGGCTGGGTGCGGGCGCGGCGCTCGCCGTCAATCCCATTGCTACCGCTACAATCAGCCAGATCGGCTTCATTGGCTTCATCTTTCTGTCAGTTTTTCCTATGCGCGGATTATATCGTTCGAGGCTGCTTCATCATAAGAACCAGATGAGGTTCGTGGATTCTCCGGTCTCAAAATCGAGACCGGGGAACCCAACACTTCTAGCCCTACTGTTTCGAATCAGAAATGCCCTCGACTCTCACGATTGTTTACGCTGTTTATAAAGCCTGTCTCTGTCATGATTCACCAACGAGAAACTGTTCCTCAGTGACCGGGCGCAGGCCCGGGCTCCGGCTCTGCTTCGCTGTCCATCTCCTGCTTCACCACCGGGCTCGCAGCCATGCTCTTGAAGACATCGTTCGCGAAGAAGAATTTACCGTCCGATGGCACCATGAGCACTTGTATCTTGTCCGAGAGACGCTCGGCCACGATCTTGTTGATGAGTAGCGGCGACTTATTGAGCAATGCCGCCTCACTGGTCATGCGCTCGGCGTTGGCCGCGGCCATCAGACGTACCCGGCTGGCTTCGGCGTCGGCCATCAGGTTGCGCCGCTGCAACTCGGCCTTGCTGTCGATGACCTTGGCCTCGGCTTCGGCCTCCGCGTTCTGGATGGTTGTTTCCTTGTGCGCCTCGGCCTCCAGCTTGCTCTGCTCAATCTGCTTCTCCTTGAGCGGCAGGGTGTATTGCATGGCGTCGGCCTCGCCCTTTGCCTCGACGACGCGCGACTGCGCCTCACCTTCGGCCTGCTTCACTTTCTGCACCGCGTCAGCCTCGGCTTGTAACTCGGCGATGCGCACCTGCTTCTGTTGAATGTCTGTCACGACGCCGAGCTGATCGTCTTCCTGTTCTTTGAGCAAGAGCCCCTCCAAACCCTGAGCGTATTGGGCGGGCAGTTGAATGTCAGAGAGCATGACCTCTTCGACGACGATGCCATCAGCGCCCAGCTTGCGGGTGATGATGGCCGCGGCTTTGGAACGCACCTCTTCGCGTTTGGTCGAGAATATCTCGCGCACTGTGTACTCCGGCGCTAACTCACGCCATGCGCTGGCCACTACCGGAGGCACCAGTTCCTTGTCCACCGGCTGAGGCATGTGGGCTTGCACGCTATCGAGTTTGTTGGCGTCAAGGCGATAGCGCACCGTAACGGCCAGGCCAATGTTGAGACCCTCAAGCGACTGCACGCTCAGACCGTTCTTCTGTGCCGATACCTTTCCGCCTTCGTCTACAGAGCCGGTGGTGAAGAGGTGATCGCGCAGATCGAAGCTCTCGACGCGTTCTACCAGCGGAGTTACAAAGTGCACACCGGGATAGAGCGTTCCCGGCAATGTGCCGCTGAGTTGGCTCACTCGCACGCCACCCATGCCGCTGGGCACCACCACGATGCTCGACGACACGAGAAGCGGAAGGCAAGCCACGAGCGTCAATGCTACGGAGCCACGCCACGCAATTTCTTCCGGGTCAGAAGTTATATCTTCTCCCCTGGCTTTGCTGCGCGCTACGCGAATGCGAAGCCAGAGTCCGTAGAGTGGAATTGCCACAGCGGCAGCCAGCAACAGCACTCCCGCAATCGTCAACAACAACTTCAATGCGATCATTTTCCTTCTCCTTGTTTGTGATTGCGCTCAGATAGTTTTCTAGCTCCCGGCCGTGGAGCAAGCAGCAGCCGGACCAGTCCCCCAAACGTCAGTTCCTCGAACATCAGCCCCGCAGCCACCGGCAGCAGCATCGCACCCAAACCTCTCATTGCTTCGTTGAGCAGATTCATCTTCGGACCTCCTCTAGCGCAAGGCCAGCAGGACTTGATTCGCCTGCGTTGCTTCGTTGACTTGCGCAGGCGCTGTAACCGGCACAGCGGTTGCCGTCTCAACTGGCTGCGCGGCTTCGGTGGAGGCAGGCTTCTCGTTGTCGCCAAACAGTTGCGCCGTCTGCTCATTGCGCTCGCCGACAATCTCCACTGTGTCGCCCACATCTACCAGCGCATAAAACTCCTCGAGGTCGGTCTGGGCCATGCGGATGCATCCATGGGAAGCGGCCTTGCCAATGGAGTTGGGCTCATTGGTTCCGTGAATTCCGTAGCCCTGCTTGCTCAACCCCATCCAGCGTGTGCCTACCGGATTGCCCGGTCCCGGCAGAACAGTCTTGCCATTGTGGTGATAGGTTGGGTTTGCCGCGCGCCGCTCAATGGTGAAGCTGCCTACCGGGCTAGGCGTCGATGGCTTGCCCACTGCGACGGTGTAGACCTTCTTGAGCTGCCCATCCTCGACCAGCGCCAGCTTGCGGTCTTCAAGACTCACCACGATGACGCGTGTGTGAACCTGTTGCGCCAGAGCCTGCACTGCCAGAACCATCGCCGCTATTGCTACCATCGCCAACTTGCTGAGCATCAGAGCCTTCATCGCGTCCCCCGATTTCGTTTCCAATTTGCCTGCGCCCAGACAAAATGCAAACCGTCCGCCAAACTTTATCGATTGAAAAAAAAGGGGTTACCGTCTGGATGGACGAGGAGAAACGTGTCAGCCCACACACACTGTGTGCGAGTTGACACGAACGAAGGCAGCAAAAAAATGCTTCGGCAATTGTCGGCTCGAGGGTGCGAAGGGGAAGCGTGCAACGCGAAAAGCGGCGGTGTGGCCCGATGTTTGGATGTTTCGGTGGCGAGAGGTCGGACCCGATGGAATTGGTAAGCAGCGAAAAGATCGAGCGCTGGGCCGTCCACCCGAGGGCGCGTAGTGGAATGGAAGGAAACAATCTGCTACGGATATAGCGGCCCCGCCAGGGAATGGCTCGTCCAAATCGCAGCCCGACGTGGACGATTCAAGGAGAACAGGTCAGCAGTAGACGTTTATCGCCAGAAACTTGTAACAAATCCACCGATTATTAGGGTGTCGATAACGTTCGCCATGACTCTCGGCTTCCAAGAACCACCAACGAAATTAATCTCCCACGGTCGTAGGTCTTCGTATCCAATTGTCGTTGCATCCGCCGCGCTTGCTGCTCGCAGCCGAAACCATTGGAGCTCGATATAATATCTTGGAATGGATAGAAACACTACGCCAAACAATGTCAGCGCTGCCCCTAAGAATAGAAGATTTGTGGAATGCTGTGCTTGAGATGTCTTCCAAACTAGCGCATTTGCCATATAGGATGCTACCGCGAGCTTCCCAGCGAGATATGCCTGCGTAAACGAATTTAGACGATTTCGTAGCAACTCGGTTGAAACGGGTTGCTTTAAGCACAGACGGTCGAGGGATTCTGCAACCTGAAAAAGAAGACGAAACTCCGAGACAAACGCCGCCGTGACCAATAGGGTGAAGAAGAGCAGACAGAAGTTTAGTAAGCCATAATAAAAGCCAAGGGCTCCGATTACCCTGCTGCCATCGAGATTAGTGTGATCAATAAACCAATAGTTGAGGGGATAGATAGCTGGATTCATGTTTTCTGCCATGAATCGCGCGTTTCCAAACAACGCAACCATCACGATGAGAAGAAGAAGCAGAAAAGCAGCGCCGTATTGGCGAAAGGGACGCGCATGCGTCTCTTCAGTATGGGTCATATTGCTTAGGTCTGCCCACCCCTTGACTGTAGTGGTGATGAGCACCGCGCCAAATCCGACGTATAGCGGACACAGCAAGGTATAGTTGAGAAGATTAACCCAGTCTTTGAGGAAATAGAGGCGTGATGGATCGCCGCCTCTGAGTGTCCCATTCATTGCACACCAGATGATCACCACGAGGAAGCACATGATGAAAGTGAGGGAATAGGCAATCACAAAGACGGCGCTAAGATTGGCGTTGTTACAGGCGCTTGAAAGCGATTCCGGAACATCGGGAGAAATTCTAAAGAGCAGAAGTGCGAAGAAGTCACGTACCTTATGTGGAATCAAGGTAGTGTAAAGTCGGTTGACTTGATGGAACAACCACGCTCTTGGTTCTTGCGGCGCCACGGTTGGCTGATTACTTGACATATACAACTCCATTGAACGATTAACGATCAAACCCGCCTAAGAGGTTCTCCTAGCACCGATCGAGTGATCGGTGCGACAATACCCAAAAATGGATATAAAGAGTTCCGAAACATCTTGCGCTAAGAGCCGGCATCTAAGCAACAAGAAATTGCAAGGGTGGCGATACGAAGACCGCAGCCAGCAACGGCTATGTACCCTGCATCCGATACTGGCGAAATACCTGAAAGATTGGCGAGCACAAACGCCGCACTCGAAGGTAAGCGATTTTGTCTTTCCGTCGCTCTCGAAGTTTGGGAGGGTTCCGATATCGGCGTCCATATTCGTTGCTGATCATTTGCGGCCTGCGGCGAAGGGGGCCGGGGTGGTCTTAGCAAAGGGGCAGCGCTTCGGATTTCACAATCTGAGGCACAGTCTGTCGACCTGGCTGGTGAACAAAGGGAAGATCGATCCAAAGACCATACAGGGCATGTTGAGGCACAGAGACATCCGCACCACCATGAACCTGTATTCCCAAGACGACCAGGATGAGAAGCAGGCAGCGCAAGGCGCCTTTTTAGACGCCGTAGGACTTGGAAGTCGCTTAGTGGAGTGAATTGTGGATCGGATTGTGGATTGTCACTATTGTTGCCATTCGCTCCTAAGTACTTTGGAGTGAATGGCGGGGACGACGGGGCTCGAACCCGCGACCTCTGCCGTGACAGGGCAGCGCTCTAACCAACTGAGCTACGTCCCCTAAAAAGCCTGCATCCGAGGGTCAAGCCTATTCGGAGAGAGGATTCTTTTCTCTTCGAAGGCTCGCGCTTCCCTCAGGTTTGCTACTGCCCGTCATCATCTTGACTAGGCGGGCGGGATGCAATCTTCGCTTTAGCAACATAAATGAGTGTATCAGATTGGGTGCGCCATGCGAGATTCTAGGCCGACCAGATCGCTCGATTAACGCGGCCGCTCGGAACAAATCCCATGTCGACCGAAATGGCACGTACGCACTGCAGCAAGTGGTTGGCGATCGATGGCAGCTTCTGTGCCGTTACGCGGAATGATGGCCCCGAAACGCTCACCGCTGCCACCGGAAGCCGCTGCGCATCCAGCACCGGCACTGCGATGCAGCGCAGCCCCTCTTCAAACTCCTCGTCGTCCACTGCATAGCCACGCCGACGCGTCTTCTCGATCTCCACGCGCAGAGCCTCGGCTGTGGCGATGGTGCGGTGGGTAAAGTGCTCGAAGCGGGTGCGGCGCATCACCTCCGCAATCCGTTCCTCGGGCAGAAATGCCAGGATCGCCTTACCCACCGCGGTGCAATATACCGGGTTGCTGGCGCCAATGCGCGTAATCATACGCACCGATCGCGCCGGCTCAATCTTGTCGATGTAGATCACATGCGCTCCCTCGAGAATGCAAAGGTGCGCGGTCTCCTCAGTCTCGGTGACTAGTCGGCGCAGGTGCGGCTGCGCGCGGTCGCGCAAATCATATTGCTCGATGGCGCGATTGCCTAAATCAAAGAGCCTCAGCCCCAGACGGAACTTGCCGCCGGCCGTCCGCTCTACCATCCGGTGCCGCTCGAGTACCATCAGAAAGCGGTGCGCGGTGCTTTTGTGCAACTGCAAAGACAAAGCAACCTGAGCCAATCCCAGCGGCGTATCGCTTTCTCCCAACAAATCCAAAACAGCGAAGGCACGGTCCAGAGCTTGAACTTTGTAGGTTCCTTGCGGGGCTGCGTCTCGCATGTTGGTCCTCAATTCCGCCTAATGATTCCTATATCAGTTTTGCTGAAATTGGGACGTCATGTCAAGTTCTGATACGCGATTCCCCTTTGTGGGAAAGGGGGAAACAGCGTATAGAACAAGGCGCCATTTCGTCTCGATCCGGCCACTCACCATCTGCAAAGTTATTCTCAAGAATCGCTAATGCCGAGTTATGAGTTGCCGATAACAAAAATAAGCAATTCTTAAGTTGCTGAATGCCCTGAGGTGCAATTTCGTTATGGCCACACTTAGCCCAACCCTCGACCCCATTACTTTTAGCGCAAATCTTTTGTCTGTTGCCATCATCAGCCCAGACGAGCAACGCCGCAATGCCGCGACAAGCGCTCTGGGAGAGTGCCAGAATGCGCACATTCGGGAGTTCAGCTCATATCCTCCCGGCATCGAAGATGTTTCACGGATGCTCGGCAAGGACTTCGACGTCGTCGTTATAGATCTAGACAGCGATCCGGAGTACGCACTGGATCTGGTGGAGAGCATCTGTACCCATGGCGGGGCGACCGCGATTGTCTACTCGGCCAATGCCGATCCGAGCCTGCTGGTCCGCTGCATGCGTGCTGGTGCGCGCGAGTTTCTCATACTGCCCTTCCACCCGGGCGAGATGGAAGAAGCCCTGGTGCGCGCCTCGGCTCTTCATTCGGCCGTTCGCCCGCAGAAAAAGACAAACGGCCGGCTGCTTGTATTTCTTGGTGCAAAGGGCGGGTCAGGCGTAACTACCCTGGCATGCAATTATGCGGTATCGCTGGCTGAAGAGTCCAAACAAAAGACCCTGCTGATCGATCTCAATCTTCCCATGGGAGATGCGGCGATCAATCTCGGAATCAAGGCGCAATACTCAACTGTTAATGCGCTTGAGAATTTCAGCAGACTCGATTCAAACTTTCTCGCCGGCTTGCTCGAGCGGCATAGCTCCGGGTTATACGTACTTGCGGCGCCTACTGAATTAGTCAGCGCGCAAACCTCCGATGACGCCATCGACAAACTGCTGGCAGTCGCTTGTCATGAATTCGATTATGTAGTGGTCGACGCCGGGTCGAGACTCGACTTGCAGCATACACAACTCTTCGATGAATCCGTCTCCCTTTATCTGGTGACGCAAATCGGTATTCCGGAACTGCGTAACTCAAATCGTCTGATTGCCAAGCTCTCCTCGGAAGGAAGCCCGAAACTTGAGATTGTAATCAACCGGTATGACCCTCGCTCGGTGGCGATCGATGAAGCGCATATTACCAAGGCCCTCACCAGGCCGGCCGAATGGAAGATTCCTAACAACTATGCCGCAGTGCGGCAAATGCAAAACACAGCAGTCTCGCTGATGCACGATGACTCACAAATCGCACGGGCAATTCGGCAGATGACCAGGTCTGTGAGCGGCCAACCCGCCCTTCCGGAGAAGAAGAGGGGCTTTAGTCTCTTCCGCTGATAAGTCGGAGTCATCTCAGAAAGCGTAGCAAAAAGCTCACAATTCGGCCTGCTGCTTGGATAGAATGAGTGCAGGGGTGGGGGCTGATGCGGCGGCAATCACTGGTGTCGCGGACGAGTTTGGGGAAACTCAGCCGCAAGAGCAGACGAGAAGAATTTCTCGACAAGATGGAAGAGGCGGCGCCGTGGGATGAACTGATGGCGCTAGCGGAACCGCATTGTCTGAAGAAAGAAGACAATCAGTCATCGGCCGAAGTATTCATCATGCTTCGGACTTACTTCCTCCAGCAGTGGTTCAATCTTTCGGATAGTAGCGCGGAGGAGGCTCTGGTTGAGTCACCGGTGCTGCGCCGCTTCACCGGAATCGATCTTGGCTTGGCTGCCGCGCCGAACGAAGCGTCAATTCGCAGTTTTCGCCTCATGCTTGAAGAGCACAATCTTTGCGGACAGTTACTCAGCACACTGAATAGCTCGCTGGCGGCGCAAGGCATCCGTCTCATGACCGAGGCGAACGGGGATGCGGCAATCAGTGAGACTCCCTTGCCGATTGAAGATGGCGCGGAGGGGAGCGGCGCTCAGATGGATCGGAGCGAAGAAGTCGAGCAGAGGCACATCGTGGCCGACCCGCATAGGTCGCTCGAGATCCGGTTGGGCGTTGAGACTCCGACGTATCCATCCGTGAAGAAAGAGTTGTCCGTTGCCACCGAGATAGACAACCCCACATACGAAAGCCGGTCGGTCGGGTCTCCGGCGCTGACAGGAGGCTCAAATAACGCGGCGTCGGAGTTCATTTACCATGCCGTGCCCGAGGCCATGGACATGTCTCAGCGCGAGTTCAAACCCAGAGTCAAGGGCAAAGCCCAGCCCTCCAGGCTTGCAGCGAGTGTCTTGTCGATCGCGGTGATCAGCCCGGACATTCACCGCCGCACTGCAGCGATCATCGCTTTGGACAAATGTCATAGTGGCCCAATCCGCGAGTACGTCACCTATCCACCCAATCTCGAAGATGTGCCGCGCACGCTCAACCGCGAGTTCGATGTGATCCTGGTTGACCTGGATAGCGACCCAGAGTACGCGCTCAACCTGGTAAAAAGCATTTCGATCAATGGCTTGGCCACGGTCATGGTTTATTCCGCGAAGACCGATCCGGATCTGCTGCTTAATTGCATGCGTGCCGGGGCTCGTGAGTTTCTCTCTCTGCCCTTTGTCCCCGGAGCCATGATCGAGGCTCTGGTGCGGGCTTCGTCTCTCCGCGCGACAGAACGCCCCGTGAAGAAGCCGGAGGGCAAGCTGCTGGTTTTTCTTGGCGCGAAAGGCGGTTCCGGCGTCACTACCGTGGCCTCCAATTATGCAGTCTCTCTGGCCGAGGAGTCCAAGAAGAAGACCCTGCTGATCGATCTCAATCTCCCCCTGGGAGATGCAGCCATCAACCTCGGAATCAGGGCGCAGCATTCGATTGTCGACGCCCTGGTGAATGCCAGCAGGCTTGATTCAAATTTTCTCTCTTCCTTGCTTGTGCAGCATAGCTCCGGATTATTCGTGCTCGCGGCGCCCACTGAATTGGCCACTACCCAAGTCCCCGATGAGGCTTTCGACACGCTGTTCGATGTGGCACGTCAGGAGTTCGATTATGTGGTGGTCGATGCGGGATCGAGACTTGACTTGCAGCGAACACATCTCTTCGATGCGTCGGCCACCATCTATCTCGTCACCCAGGTTGGTATTCCTGAGTTGCGTAACTCGAATCGCCTGATTGCAAGGCTCGCCGGGTCCGGCAACCCCAAACTCGAAATCGTCATCAACCGCTTCGACCCTCGCACCATGGAAATCGATGAAGAGCATGTGACCAAAGCTCTTACCAGGCCCGCCCAGTGGAAGATTCCCAATAACTATGCAGCTGTGCGGAAGATGCAGAACACGGCAACAGCACTTACCCAGGACGACTCGCCCATTTCACGAGCGATCCAGCAGATGACTCGATCCGTTTGCGGTCAGCAATCCGCTCTCCCGGAAAAAAAGAAGGGCTTCAGTTTCTTCCGGTAAGTGACCTATTTTTTCTATGGTGGGCGAGGCGGGGATCGAACCCACAACAACCGGCTTAGAAGGCCGGTGCTCTATCCAATTGAGCTACTCGCCCACTGCACCTTCATTCTAACGTTGAATGGTCCCGAAGCGCATCTGCAAATGCCGCGAGAGCAGTACCAAGCGTTTGTGCCGCATCTGCCTTGGACCCGCCGCAAGAGGTGGCGTAGGCGGTGATGCCCAGGTCCATCAACTCAGGGGCCGCGCGATTTGCGGCGATGAAGGCCCGCCGGATGACCAGATCGACTCGGCAGCAACCAAGCGGAATGGCGCGCAGCAGGCCGCAGATGCGTTTGCACTCGACTACAACCAACTCCGGAAGCGCCCAGCCCTGACTGTCTTTGGGAAGCAGGTCGATGTAACAGCCCATAGCCTCGGCATGGCAACCGAAAGGCGCATCCAACTCGTCAGGGTCGAATTCCACCGCCTCAAGGTGCGGCCAGAAATCGCATTTTGAGGTCCATACTCGCGAGGCGACGCCATTCATCTTTGCCAATGCCTCGGCCAACGCGGGAAGTTGAGCTGCCTCCGGCAACTTCAAGGCTAGTTCCGGTGCGCTTCGCAGATCGACAAATCCCCGCCAATACGCGTCGATGATCGGCGCATCGCCACCCACCTCAAACTCCCAGTCAGCTTCCATGAGCTTCGGCGGTCGCAGCCATCAGAAAGCGAGTCACTGTCGCCTCTGCCCAGTGAATTTCGTTTCGTGAATCGCGGGAAAGGTACGCACAATGGCCGCCATGGCGAGTCTCCACAAGGGTGATGTGCGGGTTGGCAAGCAGCTTCAAGCGAGTCTCCGGAAGCAGGCGAATGAAGGGATCGTCCTGGGCGCGCAGAATCAGCGTGGGAACGGCGATCTTGTCCACAACGCGAGCACTGGCGGCGCGCTCGTAGTAATCGTCGGCATTGCGAAAATCCCAGTAGCGAGCCACAATTTTGTCGTCGAATTGACGAATAGAACGCACTGGCCCAATATCCTTGGGGGTTGCATAGATTTCAGGAAACAGTTTCGCCTTGCGAGCGTAGCGGGTCATGAGGCTGCGTAGAAACCTCCACTCATAGGCGCGGTTGAGCGGCTCGTGAAGAGCATCGGCGCCGGGAGCAAGGTCGATCGCAGGACAAACCGCGGCCACAGCGCAGAGAGGCGGCCGATCACCCCACTCCCCGGCGAGCTTCAGCACCAGGTTACCGCCCATCGAATAACCCACCAGCGCCACTCGCTCCAGCCCGAATCGCTCCGCATAATGGCCTACTACAACGCCCACGTCACCCGAGAGCCCGGAGTGATAGAGCGTGGGCGTCAGCGTCTCCGTGCCCCCACAGGTGCGCATATTCATGCGAATCACATTGCAGCCGGCCTTCCAGACTCGGGCAGTGATGCCCTGAATGTAGCGCGAGTCCGATGAGCCTTCAAGCCCGTGAACCAGCACCACGGTCAACCGCGTGGCGCGATCCCGTTCAGGCTGCCAATGGCAATGGCACAGCACGCGGCTGCCGTCGGCCGGGTCCACCTCGACCGTTTCTGAAACAACCGCGAGTCCAAGTGGCGGCCTGGGAAGAAAATTGCCGAGAATCGTCTGCAAGTGGCCGTTGGCTAGGCAGCGGCGCGGCACAAACGGCTGCAACCACACCGGAGCTTCGGAGGAGGAATCGGCAAGCGATGCGACGTCAGAGATTCTCAGGGTCACGGGAACTCGGGAACAAGGGCCTGCGGCCGGTGCTGTGCGTGAGAATTTTGGACAACGGCAGAAATCGAAAATCTCAATCGCCTTCGCCATCAGTAATTACGGAAAACTCATTGCTACAGATGCCAGGAATATCACGGTCTGCATCGACCCTTGCACGCTGAAGATAGCGGCAAGCCTAATTCGGCAACTGCACAAGAATATTATCTCAATACTTTGATTAGTTATGGAAGGTTGTGGGAAGGATTTTCCATTCGATGTCGGCTCATCGTCTGACATTTGGCGGTGACATCCATTCTATGAGTCGGGAATGCAACCGCGCTGGGGCTTACTCAAGGACGAAGAAGAAGCTTGAGCTGTTCCTCCATCAAATCCAAGTCGGTTTCGCCGCGAAACTGAGCCTGAACTTTTCCGTGGGCATCGATCAGAAAAGTTAATGGGAGCCCGAGCACTCCTCCATAAAGTTGTCCAAGTTTGTCATCGCCCATCGCTACCGGATAGTTCAGCTTCAACTTCCCGTAAAGTTTCCGCGCCAACGCCGGGTCGTCATCCATGGAGATGCCGATGATCTGCAAACCACGCGGGCCATATTGAGATTGCCATACTATAAAACGAGGCATTTCAAGCTGGCAAGAGGTACACCATGTGGCCCAGAAATTGAGCAGCACAACCTTGCCCCTCAATGCGCGAAGATCGAGTTTCCGGTTCTCCAGATCAGTGCGCGTGAACTGCGGCGCTTCATTGTGAAGCAGCGAAGTTACCGCAACCTGAGATTCCGTCGCGCTCACCCCGACACAAAGGAACAAAAGCAATTTCATCGCGAATGAGCAGCGACGCGCACGCAAAGCAAACCTGATCACGGATGGATTGGTCAATACCCTGGGTCGCGTATACACACTAATCGCCTTGTTCAACCGGGTAGCCTTTATCGGCCCAATCCGCGCCGAAATTTTCGGCGAGATACAGTACTTTCACGTTGGTAAAACCCATCTCACTCAATTTCGCAAATGCAGGTCCAAGGTTTGGACACCGATTCAAGGGACAACATCCGCAATAGAGCACAATGAGCTTTTTGCGCGAGAGTGCGTTCACGCGATTTTGGAGTTTCTGAATTCCAGCAGGCTGCGAGCCCGGGCCAGCATATTCCGAGCCCGGGATATGCGCCTGGGCAAAGAGCATATGCGAACCCACTTGCAAGATCAGGGGCTTTTCCGCTCCTTTGATCTGCTGAAGGCGAAGCAAGGCCTCCGGTTTGAGCCAGTGCGTTTCGGAAATGGATAATGCACTTGCCGAAGGAACAGGCCCGAACTGAGCTTGCATCTGCGGCAAGAATAAAAAGAAAGTAAATGCAAAAACTGCGATCATCCCTGATCGCGCGACCCAACCAATTTTCATCCTGTTTCTCCGAAGAAAGTCTATCGCACCGACCTCTGATTCGAGAAAGTCGTCTTGTCTGGCTCGTTCCAGTTTCAGAGATATTGGACGAGAACCCGCTTCATGTATTTGCTTTCCAATTGCTGCGCAATGCGCTTCACAATATTACGCCGCAAGTCGAGCTCAACCGGGATGTTGGGGTCCTGATGTGCTTCGTTGATTCTGGTGCCCACTGCGAACTTCACAATATCGCTATCGAGCAGCATGGTCGCAAGCCTGACTGCCGGATTTGATCTCATATCTTCTGGTGCAAATCCCTCTTCGAGAAGGCGTAGAACTTCGCCCAGTGTAAGTGTGCCCTCGGTCACTAAGTCGAAGCCCTCCATGCGGGCCGATGGCGGAACTCTCGCATCGAAATGCTGGCGCATGTCGATCTGAATTGGGCGATTCAGCATGCGCGAAATGATGTTGGCCGTCGTTCCGCCGCAGATGACTTTGCGTCCAGAAGTGCGTTCGGCCATCTTTGCCAGATCATGATCGTGAGCGCGATTGAAAGGGGCCCCGGTCATCACCAGCAACTGGCGAGGGCTGCGAAAATAAACCACGCCGCAGGTAATGTCGTCCTTCGCGCTGAGGCCGTCGACTTCTTCCGCTTTCGCGACCAGAAGGCGTGATAACTCGCGGGCCGAGATATGAGGATGTCTCTCGATCTTCTCGCGAACATATTTGTCAACGTTCGGCAATCCCCATCCAAGTGGGGTGCGATACTCGCCCATCCCCGCTTGTGTAATGCCGTCGGAAAAGAAAATGATGCGATCTTCGCGCTGCACATCAAAGGTCGAAAAGCTGATGACGCGCTCCTCCCAGCGTTTGGGACGCACCTCGGTTTTCTCAATGCTCAACTCGCCTTCCGGACGGATCAGCAAAAACGGCGGGTTGCCATGCTCGATGATACGGGTTTCGCCGGTGCTGGCCATATCAACCACGGTGAATGTCGAATAGCTGATCTTTCGTACGCTGCAGATGGGCAGAGTATCCATGATGATCTCGGCCGACCTGCGAATGTCCATCGCGCTGGCAGTGAACTTCAAAGCCATGGTCGCCGTCATGGTCGCCAGCACACTGGCCTTCACTCCACTTCCCAAACCGTCGGTAAGAACCGAGACAACGCGATTATCCTCTTTCACTTTTTGCGAAAGAAAGACATCTCCAGAAATCAATTGGCCGTGTTTGGCGCGCTGGCAGGAATCGACCTCGATATAGCTCTCATCGCTCATCGCTGCCGCCTACGGCATCGTCGTCGCCGACTTCCTCGGGGCTAAACGAGCGCACGATCGAGTTGAGAATAATTTCCGAATCGGCGGCATTCTCACCGAGAAGATAGGCAATCTGCTGCACGGTCTTGAGATTCTTCTGAATAACTTCGCGGGCGCGCCCGATGATTTGCTCTTTCTGGAAGATGG
>JBEKWJ010000039.1:0-40745 GCA_049513195.1 Occallatibacter sp. | reverse complement strand
ACCCCCCCTATAAATATTTATTTGTAGCCGATTTCCGTGCAGATTATTACGCCGCCGGAGAAGAAAACGAGACCGCAAAAGCGATGAATCCCCGCGTCTTTATTGAGCAGAACGCAGCTTCAGGCAAAATCGTCAATGTGCGCGAAAACGCACGCTTTGTACCGCTACGTGAGAAATGGCTTGTCAATCACGTGCGAATTTCGCCTGAAAAACGGCGTTTTCCATCAAAAAAACGGGCATTTTGATGGCAAATGGCGATTTTTTACAAGGCTTAAGCTTCGGCAAACCGATCGAGATTCCATCCGCGACCAGGCTGCAAATCATTTGAAAGCGGTGGAGCAACAGTGGCTTGCCACAAGGGATATCAAGATGCGTTTGCCCTGGCCTGCTGATCAACCAATTCAGTGCCGCGCCTTCGTCTTCGATCTCGATGGTCAGGCGGGCAGTGACGATGGGCATGGACGCGGGAAGAGCAGTGGCTAGCTTTCCCAGCCGGAGCAGGTCCTTTTCCGTCGTAATGAACGCGGTTGCCCCGGCGGCGCGGGCCGCAGACCCAAGGCTGTTGATGTCGGCAACATTATATTGGTGATGGTCCGAAAAGATGCGCCGGAAAGCGACGGTGAGTCCGGCGGCTTCAAGTCCGCCGAAAAACTGCTCCGGGCGGGCAATGCCGCAGAAGGCCGCGACGGGGCCAGCGACGGCGGGAACTTCCATGTTGCGGCGCAGCCGCCAGACGGGACCTTGCCAGCCCCAGGCATTTAGTTCTTCCACCAGCTCCGGCTCGTTGGCTGGAATGGCGATGACACTGGCCCGGCGAATAGCCGTGAGCGATTCGCGCAGATTTCCGGCAGGCAGCGGAGTGTCCTGCCAATCCTGGAGATTCAATAGCAGAATGTCCACATCCCTCGCGAGTTGGCGATGCTGGAAGCCGTCATCGAGCAAGTGAACGGCGAGATTTGTCGAGGCAGACAGCGCTTGCTCGGCCATCAGACCGGCGTCGTAGCGCTGGGGAGCCACATAGACCGGAACGCCAGCCTCGCGGGCAATCAACAACGGCTCGTCGCCAAACTCCTCCGCACGCCCGTTGGGGTCGACGCGGGCAGCGAGCGTGCTCTGCCGGCCATAGCCCCGAGAGAGCACGTCCACATAAAAGCCGCGCGCACTGAGCCCATTGGCCAGCGCGACGGTCAGCGGCGTCTTGCCGGCACCGCCGGTAGAAAGGTTACCAATGCTGATCACAGGAAGACGCAAGCGACGCACCGGCTTCAGCCCGGTGCATAGGCGGAACTCGCGAAAGGCAAGCGCTAACCGATAGAGCGGAACCAGCGGAAGTAACAGTCGTCGCGCGTTGAAGGACAGGCTCATGCGGGTCGCTCCGTTTTGCCCTGCGCGGCAAGCAATTCTCTCAGTGCCTCAACGCAGCGGTCAGTCGCTCCGGCCTGCTGGTCAAATACCTGTTTGGCGCGTTCGCCCATAGCTTTGGCTGCGGTCTGATCTTTCAGCAGGTCGGTCAGGGCCTCGGCCAACTCCTCGTTGGTCGCAATGCGGAGAGCTTCATGGGCCAGCAAATCTTCAGTAATGGCGCGGAAGTTGGCATAGTGTGGGCCCATTACGATAGGAACGCCAAACTGCGCCGGTTCCAACGGATTATGACCGCCGGCGGGGACCAGGCTGCCGCCGACAAAAGCGACCGTCGCGATGGAGTAGACCGAAGCCAGTTCGCCAATGGTGTCGAGCAGAACCATGCCTCCGGAGTTTAATGGCTCGATGGAGACAGCAGGAGTTGAGCGCCAGTCAGAGCGTCGTACCCACGGAATGCCAGACTTGTCCAGCAATGCAGCAACCGCGCCAAAGCGCTCGGGGTGGCGGGGCGCGAGCACCAATGCCAATTGTGGTTCAGCTTCGAGCAGGCGCGGCCAGGCTTCGAGAAGCGCGGCCTCTTCGCCGTCGAGTGTGCTGCCCGCTACCACCAGCCGAAGTCCGCTCGCGAGCATCTTCAGCAGACGGGTCGCCTCGGCCTCTTCGGCGGCGCGCACGTCGAATTTCAGGTTGCCCGTTACCGTGACACACTCTGGCAGGCAACCGATCGCCTTGAGCCGGTCGGCATCGGTTTGGCTCTGCGCCAGGACCCGGCTGAGCCGGCTCAAGAAAGGCCGCCACAGCCCGCGCAGCCGCCGATAGCGTGGCCATGAGCGGTCACTGATGCGGGCATTGACCACGGCCACGGGGATTCCCCGCCGAGAACAACCACGGAGCAGGTTGGGCCAGAACTCTGTTTCCGCCAGCACCAGGAGGCGTGGCTTGAGCGCATTCAAATAGGAGTGTACGGCCCAGGGCAGATCCAGCGGGCAATAGAAGACCCGCTCCGCTCCAAAACGTTCGCGAGCCAGTGTCTGGCCGGTGCGGGTAGTGGTCGAGATAACGATCAGGAAATCTGGCAGCGCGGCGTCGAGTGTCTTGACCAGGCGGCTGACGGCCAGTACCTCGCCCACCGAAACGGCGTGGACCCAAACAAGCGAGCGCTCGTGGCCTGATCGGGCTACCTCCGCGCGCATCATGCCCAGCCGCTCCAGCAACCCCTCGCGATACTTTTGCGTGGTGGCTATGCGCCACAACCACCACGGCGCGCCCAGAATCAGGGCTGCCAGCAAAGCTAGATTATAGAAAACAAGAATCATGAAGGCCAGACTTGCCTTTCCGCGTTCTAACCTAAGATGATACAGTCGAGGGCGATGAGGATTCTGCGGACCATTCCGCTGTTTCTGCTTTGGCTAACGCTGTCGGCCGCAGCCAATGACCGCACTCCGCCTCCCGTGCAGCCGGCCACAACCTTCGCGGCGGTCGAGGTACACGACGACGAGAAGGTGGCTGTCGCTGTCGAACCTTACAATACACGCGAGAAAGAGGCCATCTTCCGCATAGATTATCTCAGCCACGGCATCATGCCGATTCTGCTCATCGTAACCAATAACGGCGACCGGCCGATCAACTTGCACGACGCAAGGATCTTGTTCCTCACCGCCGCCGGCGACAAAATTCAGGCTGCCGAGCCGCCCGACGTGGAACGGCTGATGACTCGCAAGGAGCGCGAAGGCGGCAAGATACCGCTGCCCGCCCCTATCCCCGACATCAAGCTCAGGCCCAAAGCCAGCAATAAAGAGATCGAGCGGGAATTCAACACCTTCGAGTACAGCGCGCTCGAGGTCGAGCCGCACACCACGCGTTCTGGCTTCCTGTTTTACGACGTCTCAGAACTCGGCCATCCGCTTGAAGGCGCCAGTCTCCATCTGCGTAAGCTGCGCGACGCCGACGGCCACGAGCTCTTCTATTTCGAAATTCCCTTCGACAAATACCTCAAGTCGAAGTCCAGCCAGATGAACTGAGGCGTCGACCGTCACTTACTCGTAGTAAGTGGCTGTGGTGGTGTCCGTCTCCCAAATGGTCGCGTCTTTCACGCGCACCCGGCCGTCCGTCATTGCGGCGAGTTGCGCATTGGTCTGGTCATAAAAATACTTGGCCAGATTCTCGGCCGAGGGGTTCAGCTGGGTGAATGGCTCCAATTCATTGAGCATCTGGTGGTCGATGCGGTCGATGACCGGGCGAAGCACCTGCTTGAGCAGCTTGAAGTCCAGCAGCAGCCCGGCTGGGTCCAACTCGGCCCCGGCCAGTGTCACGCGGATCTTGTAATTGTGCCCGTGCGGGTTTTCGCACTTGCCCTTGTAATTGCGGAGGTAGTGTCCGGAGGAAAAACCTGCCTCCACGGTAACTTCATACATTGGCGTCTACTCGATTCTCTGCGGGGAAGCCCCCCCTCTATTCTAGTCTGCCGTAACGATGACCGCCCCGCCGCTTGCGCCGAGCCGCCTATCGAATCGCGGGCGATAATTGTGGCGGCGTCGCAGCCCTCGCTTATTGCGGATGCCATGTCATATCCACCTTCACGGGCATTTCGTTCCTGAGCGGAACTGCAAAGAAGGAAGGCGGAGTGATCTTGAAATCCGACAGTGTGGCTGGAATAGTCCCGCTGATGTGATGCTCATTGCCTTCAATCGTGTGCTGAAAAGTCAGATACTGGAAGTGTGCCGTCTGGCCGGAAAACTGAATATCGAGATCGCAAACGATGGCCGCGGACGAGAGCGCCGATTCCGGCAGGTGAAGGCGCACACTGACGAAGGGAAACTCCGCTCCTTTGGTCACCTGCAACATATGAAGATCGCGATTGCTATCTCCTGAGTCGAAGGTCTTGACCTCGACGGCGATCAGAAAGTCACATTCTCCGGCGTGGCACGCGCCCTTGCCTAACGCTTTATGACTCACTCCATCCACCTGGTGCAGCGGGTGAGAAACGTGATAGGTAAGCGTGGAGGAATCGAGCAGCCATTGCCTGTCAGACTGAGCTATGCAGGGAAGCGCGCTGAGCGCGAGAATGACAATTAATTTTTTCATAGGTGTTCCCAGAATTTGATTCTGATGGGCCACGAGACAGCGAGGATGGATGCGTCATACGCGGCAACAGTTGTGATTGCGACGGGTGCATGGGCAGAGGCGATTCCGTGCACTTTTTCGCCTGCATGTTGCTGTTTGAAAGCGATAGCTCCCAAAACTGGTGTGAGAATCATGCCGGGTCCGTGAACCCAAGCCAGCGCTTCGTGCAATCGTATGGCGCCTTTCTTTTCGGTTCCTGGAATTTTTGGCGCTGCAATGGCATAGTAAGCCGTGATGGCATACATATCTCCCGAGACCGCACCGAGCGCGACATGTAAATCTTCTCCCACGCTATTGCCGCAGTTCTTTTTGCAGGGAGCTCCACCGGAAGAAATCAATGTCGCGGTCAGTGGAATGGTGGTCCACAGGCCCCACCGCTGGTGATCTTTCAGCATGTGCGTGCGCTTGTCGAGCAGCGCTTGAGCCTTGGCGTTTCCTTGAAGCTGCTCTGGAGTGAGTCCGAGGTCGCCGAGCGAGGGCGGCGCCTGACTGGACGAGGAAGGCTGCTGTGCATCGGGGGAAGCCGGTTGCGCAGGAGTTTGGTTTGGGGAGGGCTCCTGAGCCTGGCCGGAGTAAGCGATCAAATTAGGGGTCGGCGCGTCGGGGAGCGGTTGGCTGGCCGTTTGTGCGGACAATGAATCCGAATGCCCCAGCATTGCGAGCAGGGCCGCGATTCCGATGACTGCTTTATAGCTGAAGCTGTCTTGCCTGATGTTCATTGTCTTTCGGCCTCATCTTTCTGTATGGTTTCCGCAGTTGCCGATTTCCCAAAGAATCATGATTTGATTCTGGAAGAAATCACTGTTACGGATTTGTTTGAAAAACACTTCACAGATTTGTTGAATTAGAAAGCCGCTGTACGTTGAAGAGCTATGAATCTGGGCCAATCGGATAGCAGATCATAACCCATTTGCAGCGATTCGGGGAAGCGAATGGCTAACTTCGGAGGCGGCGCAAGGTCGCGCAAAGTCGCGCTGGCGCCAGTGTATAACGATGGACGCCTTGTACACTGGAGTGTTAGCAGCTTTTTTAAAAGCGCAGGGGAGGCCCCTCAGATGGCATCGATCATCATTCCGGCAGTCCCGTCTGAATCGCGGGCGGGAAGGTTTGGCGTTTATGGCGGGCGGTATGTGCCGGAGACGCTGATGGCGGCGCTGGTTGAACTGGAGCGCGAGTACGATTTGGCGAGGGCGGACGCGGCCTTTCAGGCGGAGCTGGCCTTGCTGCTGAAGGACTACGCGGGACGTCCGACGCCGCTCTACTATTGCAAGCGGCTGACGGAGCAGTTGGGCGGGGCAAAGATTTATTTGAAGCGCGAAGACCTGCTGCATACTGGGGCGCACAAGATTAACAACGCGCTCGGTCAGGGATTGCTGGCCAAGCGGATGGGCAAGAAGCGCATTATCGCCGAGACCGGCGCGGGTCAGCATGGCGTGGCGACCGCGACCGTTTGCGCGCTGCTGGGGTTGGAGTGCGTGGTCTACATGGGCGATGTGGACATGGAACGGCAGGAACTGAATGTGTTGCGAATGCGGCTGCTGGGCGCGGAGGTGCGTGGGGTTTCGTCGGGATCGAAGACGCTGAAAGATGCCATCAGCGAGGCGATGCGCGATTGGGTGACCAATGTCCGGACGACTTATTACTTGCTGGGTTCGGCGCTGGGGGCGCATCCTTATCCGACGATGGTGCGCGATTTTCAGCGCGTGATTGGCATCGAGATGAAGGAGCAGATTCTTGAAAAAGAGGGGCGGCTGCCTAATGCCGTGGTTGCCTGCGTGGGCGGCGGGTCGAATGCGATTGGAGCCTTCCATGCGTTTCTCGGTGACCGGCAAGTGCGGCTGATCGGCGTAGAGGCAGGCGGACGCGGGACGGCGCTTGGCGAGCACGCGGCGCGCTTTCGCGGTGGATCACCGGGGGTGTTGCAGGGGACGTATTCCTATGTTTTGCAGGACGAGAATGGGCAGATCGCACTGACGCATTCGGTTTCAGCGGGGCTGGACTATGCGTCGATTGGACCGGAACACGCGATGTTGCATGATACGTGCCGCGCGGAGTACGTAGTGGAGGATGATGCGGCGGCTCTGGACGCAGTGGTGAGGCTGGCGCGGACTGAGGGGATATTGCCGGCGATTGAAAGCGCGCACGCGGTGGCCCAGGCTTTGCGGATTGCTCCCGCAATGGATTCTCGTGACATACTGGTGGTGAACCTCTCCGGACGCGGCGACAAGGATATGGGTATTCTTGCGCGTGAGTTGAAGATTCAAGGGGCGTGACGACAGGTTCGTTGCGGTTGTTGGGAGTGGTCGTTGTGTTCGACAACTTCTGCGAGTTAGCCACTATTTCGCGGTAATAGCAAGTTACCAAATTAGCGGATTTTCGATGACGATACGATTCAATCACAAACCGGGGCTGGTGGTTTACTTGACGGCTGGAGATCCCAGCCTCGGGGCTACGTGCGCCGTCGCCATCGCGGCCATTGACGCGGGCGCGGATGTAATCGAGTTAGGCGTGCCATTCAGCGATCCGCTGGCAGATGGACCCGTAATTCAGCGGGCAATGGAGCGGGCTCTCGTCAGCAACGCAAACCATCAAGGCGTTAGCCTCAAGGATGTGCTCAAGCTGGCTGCGGAAATTCGCGCGGAGCGGGCTGCGGCGGGTCTAGTGATTTTTACCTATTTGAATCCGATTTTGCGTTACGGATTGCGCGCGTTTGCCGATGATGCTGCTGCGGCTGGGGCGGATGGGGTGCTAGTGACCGACTTGATTGTGGAAGAGGCTGGCGAGTATCTGACCGAGATGAGCCGCGTGGGGCTCGCACCGATATTTCTGGCCGCGCCGACCAGTCCCGATGAGCGGCTTGAGGCAATCGCGACGCACTCGAAGGGTTTCATTTACGCCATCTCTCGCGTGGGAATTACCGGCACACAGCAGAGCATGACTTCTGACGCCGAGACATTGGTCGCTCGCATCCGGCGATGGAGCAAGCTGCCGGTAGCCGTGGGGTTCGGCATCAGTAACAGCGAACATGTTGCCCAGGTGGGCCGGTTTGCGGATGCCGCGGTGATCGGCAGCGCGATTGTGGAGCTGATTGAAAGATCAACTCCCGAGACGGCGTCCGGCGCGGTGGCTCGATTTATCAAGGGCCTTCGCCTGCATGAGGCGGCGCTGGCCCGGTAACCCTCGCAGGCGGCCCGGCTGTTCGCACGGTTGGCCGTTTAGAATGATTCAACTCTTGTACCGATGCATCTGGCGCGGCTGTATGTCAACGGCGGGGCGCCTGAGGCAACACGAGGATGAAATGACGCTGGAAGAATTGCGAAATCAAATTGATGTTCTGGATCGCCAGCTTGTTGAGTTGCTGAGCGAACGGGCACGTGCCGCAAAGATGGTGGGCCACCTGAAGGCCGCTACCGCGCTGCCGGTCTACGAGCCGGACCGCGAAAAGATCGTCTACGCGAACGTGCGCGCGGCCAATAAAGGCCCGTTGCCGGACATCGAATTGACGCATATCTACGAGCGCATTATCGACGTGATGCGAGCCTTGCAGCGGGACGAGTTGGCATCGGAGAGAAATGCCCAGGCGGTTGCATCGGGGTCTCCGGCGACAGGTCTTCGTCGCGGAGGTGATGTTACGCCAGGCCACGCCACCGGCGCTGAAGCGCACGAGACAGGGAAGAAACAATGATTGTATCCATGCAGGAGAAAGCAACCGAAGAGCAGATTTATTCCGTCATCGAAGCGATGGAGGAAGCAGGGGTCAACGTCCACCGAACCACGGGAGCCGTCCAGACAATTCTTGCCGGCGTCGGACCAACCGCCAATATCGATCTGACCAAATTTGAAGTGCTGCCGGGAGTACTGAACGTGCTTCGGATCAGCTCGCCTTACAAACTGGCTGGGCGCGCGTTTCGTCCGGAGGGCACAGTCGTCGAGTTTTCAAACGGCGCGACAATCGGCGGCAAGCAGGTCGCGGTCATCGCAGGACCTTGCGCGATTGAGAACCGCGAGCAGATTTTTACGATTGCCAAATGCGTGAAGGCCGCGGGCGCGGGATTCTTGCGCGGAGGCGCCTTCAAGCCGCGCAGTTCTCCTTATGCTTTTCAGGGGCTGGGGATTCCGGGGCTGAAGTTGATGTACGAGGCAGCCCAGGAAAACGGTCTGCTGACGGTTACCGAGGTGATGGAGATTTCGCAGATTGAACCGATGCTGCCTTATACCGATTGCTTTCAGGTGGGCGCGCGCAACATGCAGAACTTCAACCTGCTGCGCGAGTTGGGCCAGGCGCGCAAGCCTGTGCTGCTGAAGCGCGGCATCGCGGCAACGATCGAGGAGTTGCTCCTCTCCGCAGAGTACATCATGTCCGGTGGAAACTACGATGTGATATTGTGCGAACGCGGGATTCGTACGTATGAGACCTCCACGCGTAACACCATGGATATCGCGGCGATCCCGGTGATTCACAAGTTATCGCACTTGCCCATTGTCGGCGACCCATCGCACGGAACGGGACGGCGCGATATGGTGGCTCCCATGGCCAAGGCCGCGTTGGCCGCGGGTGCGGATGCGATTCTGATGGAGATTCATCCCAACGCCGACAAGGCCGCATCGGATGCAGCGCAGACTCTCTACTTTGATCAGTTTGAGAAGCTGATGGGCGAGCTGCGGGTGATTGCTTCGGCGGTTGGGCGGAGCCTGTAGTGAAGCGAAGAAGGCACGCATGATCGAGCGCATCGCCATACTAGGTACCGGGTTGCTGGGCACGTCGGTTGGATTGGCGCTGCGTGCGGCGGACTATCGCGGCTCGATTGTGGGCTGGAACCGAAGCGCGGAGGGTGGGCGACTGGCGCTGGAGGCTGGGGCCATCGATTCGATCGCGGCAGACGCGTTGCAGACGGCGCGCGATAGCCAGGTGGTGGTTCTGGCCGTGCCCATTTACGCTACGCTCGACTATATGGAGAAGTTGGCTGGAGTGCTCGGCCCTGAACATCTGGTTACCGATGTGGGTAGCACCAAGGCGCAGATTACCGTCGCGGCTGGACGCCTCTTCAACACGCCGGAGCGTGCGGCGTTTTTGCCGGGGCATCCGATGGCGGGCAAGGAGCGCGGCGGTGCTTCTTTGGGCGACGCGACGCTCTTTCGCGGCGCGGTGTGGCTCTTTACCGACAACGCAACGTGGCAGCGCTCGGAGCGATCTTTGGAATTGATTGCGGGCTGGCGGGAGTGGGTCGCTGCGATGGGTTCAAAGGTCATCGATCTGGACCCTACGCGCCATGATGAGTTAGTCGCATGGGTTAGCCACCTGCCGCAGTTTGTCGCCACGGCCCTGAGTGCACTGCTGGAAGAAGAGGTGGGCGATGCGCCTGAGTTGAAGGACGTTGGCGGGCGCGCCTTGCGCGAGATGACGCGGCTGGGGGCAAGTCCTTACTTAATGTGGCGCGATATTGCATCCACGAATACCGAGGCCGTTCAGGCTGCTCTACACGCCCTGGAGCAGCGGCTGGCTCACTTGCGCGAAAACCTGCGCACGCCGGGGTTGCGGGATGAGTTTGAACAGGCGAATCGGTTTCGGCGGGAGTAGCTTCTCGAACAGTACGAGATTGGTTTACGGCTAAGTCGGATGTATTTCGATAAGCATCTACTTTCTCTTACCGGATACCCACGCGTATCGAAACCACCTCCGCCATCCCTATTCCCGGTTCCGGCATGCGCTCTTTTGCCGTGGAGTGCTCCATTTCCAGAAGATCATTGACGGCGGAGCTATCCCATCGACGCAGCACACTATCGACGATGAGCTTGAGGTCTGAGGCAAATGTCGCCCGGGCCATGTACTCCGCGTCCAGCCTACGCTTCGCTGGCAGAACCACAGTGTGATAGTAAGTTTCCAGATAGTGTTTTGGTACGCGGTCCAGAATCTCTTCTTCCTGCGCAAAAGCTATTGTGGCAGCGCCGGTAATGCCGGGACGGCAGGGCAGAGTTAACGTTACATGTTGCGGCATTTTGGGGCGCGGTCCCACAAGGCTCATCTGCCCAATCAGTACGTTTGCAATTTGCGGCAGTTCATCCAGCTTCCACCGCCGCAGAAACGGACCGATCGGTGTGAATGGCTGATTATAGGCTGTCGTCACCGCATGGTACGCAGCTTCCGTATCATGCATCAACGTGCGGAATTTGAAGATCGTGAAGGTGCGTCCGCAGCTTCCTGTTCGCCTTTGCAGGAACAGGACCGGCCCTTCGGATGTAAGGTAAACGGCCAGGGCTGTCAACAATAAGACCGGCAAGATCAGCGGTAAAGCCAGCAAAACGCATCCACAATCAAACAGTCGCTTCCCGGCCGACTCCGACCATGGGCTCAGCCGCCTGGGCGCCCTTGCCTGTACAAGATGGAGAGCGACGCGTGCTGTCGGCATCTCCATTTCGAATAGTCTCGCGCCCGCGCTGCGGCCTTTTTCTCTCGCCTCGCTGTTACCTATTTCAGAAAGTTGAACAAGTTTCTGGGATTCAAGAATTTTCGGTACAAACGACTCAACGCTCATTACCAACCTCTCCACAAGATGAACTGGCGATCACGGCGGCAATCGATTCTGTCGACCTGTTTGTCAAGGCAACTCGGGCAAGGTCTTTGTAGATCTCTAAGTGTCTCCGGGGCGCGTACGAGTCAGCCGACCCACGGTTCTCCTCTTTGCATCCACATGTGGATGCCGGGCATCTCTCACATAGATGCGAGCGGCGGCGAACGGGTCGCCTGCCGTCCGCTAGCGAGACGATCAATGAAAGCGATGCAACCTTCGCCTCCATAGCGGCATCTAAAATTGCGAAACAGGCTTGCACCTGGGTACATTAATTTTTGACGGGCATTGGAGCGAGGGTCCGCCTGGCTCCTGCATATCGCCATGTATTTCTTTGCGCGAAGCCGATCGCCAGCCGCCCTCGGCATTGAAAGGGACGTAAGCAACTTCGCCATGCCAGACATTCCTCAGAGCCTCGACGACCGCCGTATCTGTGTCCATTTGCGCTCCGCATGGGGCAACCGCTTGACGAGATCTTTCACCTGGCTGTTGCTCATTCTGTCTGCAACCATGCTCCGCGCTCAGATCCCTTCCATGGGAAGCGACTCTTCGCAGAGCGGGGAGTCGCTGGGCATACAAACTCCGGGTTCTCCAGACTGCGCCGATCCGCTGATGGCCGCCTCAACCGAATGCAGGACGCTGCAGAGCGGATCAGGCACCATCGCGCCGCCTCAAGCCGGTGCAGCGACGTCTTCGCAAGCGGGCGCCGCACCAGCCAATCCCATTCGCAATTATTCTGATATTGAGCAGCTTTCTCCGCAGGACGCCGCTCAGATTCAAGCACAGCAAACGCCTCTTCCCCCCGAGCCGCTCACCGAGTTCCAAAAATTCATCGCATCCTCGACCGGAGAAATTCTTCCCATTTTTGGCGCTAATCTCTTTCGCAGCATTCCCTCAACGTTCGCTCCTTTGAATATGACCCCGGTACCGGCCGATTATGTTCTCGGACCCGGCGATGAGCTGCGTGTCCGTGTATGGGGTCAAATCAACACGCAGGCCAATGTGCGTGTCGACCGGTCAGGTGATATTTTTCTTCCTCAAGTAGGCCCAATCCATGTCGCCGGACTAAGCTCTTCCGACCTGGATGCACATCTGCGTCAGGCGGTCGGTCGTGTCTTTCGTAACTTCGATCTCACCGCTGACGTCGGTCAGATTCGCGCCATTCAGGTCTACATCACAGGGCAGGCGCGGCGGCCTGGTGTGTATACCGTTAGTTCTCTTAGTACATTGGTTGACACGCTCTTCTCCAGCGGAGGACCATCTGCCAAAGGATCATTGCGCAATATCGAACTTCGTCGTGGCGGAAAAGTCCTGACAGACTTCGACCTGTATGCCATGCTCATCGGCGGGGACAAATCAAAGGACATAAAACTGCAGGACGACGACGTGATTTTTATTCCCCCGGCGAGTTCGCAAGTCGCAGCTACAGGGAGCGTGCGCAACCCCGGCATTTACGAGTTACGGGCAGGTGAGACGCTCGATGATCTGCTGCATGACGCAGGCGGTGTATCGTCCCTTGCGTCGGATGCGCGCATTGCCGTCGAGCGGCTCGCAGACCATCATGACCGGCGCGCGATGGAAGTCGCTTACGATGCAGCCGGGCGTGCAACGACTTTGGCAGACGGCGATCTCATTCGCGTTCTGGCCGTTACGCCCGTGTATCAGAAAACCGTGACTTTGCGCGGCAACACGGCGAACCCGGGACGATTCGCCTGGCATGATGGCATGCACATCAGCGAACTGATTCCGGATAAGGACTCACTCCTCACGCGCAACTACTGGTGGCGACGCTCACAACTCGGATTGCCGACGCCAGAATTTGAACCGATGAGCCCGGCAACATTGACGCAGCCCGCGGATAACTATGCGGTCGGGGTGCGGCTTGCTGCTCATCAGCCGGGTCAATCGGATCAAACCAATTCACAGCAGAATCAAGCCGCCGATTCGCAACTGCGACAAGCATACGGACAGGGCCAGCCGCTAACTGCTGCTCAACGCGCCAGCAGCACTTCCCTTGCCGCTGGGCAGGAGACAACACCCTCAAACCGCCCAAAAGCGCAACGGACCGAAGTTCAACTTCCAGCTCCAGAAATCGATTGGGATTATGCCGTCATCGAGCGGATCGATGCGGAGACACTAAAGACTGCGCTGGTCCCCTTCGATCTTGGCAAACTCGTACTGAAGCATGATTCGTCGCAGGATCTTGAGCTGCAGCCCAACGATGTCGTCTCCATTTTCTCCGAGGCTGACATTCGCGTTCCAATCGCGCATCAAACCAAACTGGTACGGCTCGACGGTGAATTTGCTCATGCCGGCATGTATTCCGTGCAACCGGGAGAAACTCTGCGCGAGTTAGTGAAACGTGCTGGCGGTTTCACACCCAACGCCTACCTTTACGGGTCGGAATTTACCCGCGACTCCACGCGCGCAGTACAACAGGCTCGCATCGATGAATATGTACAAAGCATGAACATGAGTATTCAACGCGGAGCTCTTGCACTGGTGGCTGCGCCAGCAGCCTCGCCGCAGGATCTGGCCAGCAGCGCCGCGGCAAGCGCCATGGAACGCGATCTGATCGCGAGCCTGAAGCAGATTCGCGCCACGGGTCGTATCGTACTCGAATTCAAGCCTGCCAGCACAGCACTGGATTCTGTTCCAAGCATGGCTATGGAGGATGGCGATCGCTTCGTGGTTCCCTCTGTGCCATCAGGCATTAATGTGATAGGCGCCGTGTATGACCAGAACTCTTTCCTCTATAGGCCGGGACGCCGGGTCGGCTTCTATCTTCACCTGGCGGGAGGGCCCAACAAGGACGCAGATCGCAGACACTCGTTTGTCATCCGTGCGGACGGGCGGGTTGTCAGTTACGAAATGAGCAGAGGACCATGGGGCACCGGTTTCGACAATCTGCCAATGAATCCGGGAGATACGATTGTCGTCCCGGACAAGACGCTCAAGCCGTCATTGTTGCGCGGAGTCTTTGACTATACCGCGTTGTTCTCGCAGTTCGCACTTGGCGCTGCGGCATTAAGCATCATCGCACCTTGATGAGCCGTGACCGGCTCCAAAGCGAGCACGCATTTCTCTCTTCACTCAGACGGAACTAAATGGCGATTGAGACACCATATTCCGAGTTGAATGAACAGGCCTATACCGCGGACGCCGCGGCGTGCAATCCAGGCAGAAGCGATGACATGTCCATGCTCGATATTCTGGTGGTTCTTGCCGACCGCAAGCGACTGATCGTTCGCATCACAGCGACATTTGCGCTGACTGCAATTGTGGTTTCTCTTCTTCTGCCCAATCATTACACTGCTACGGTAACGCTGCTGCCTCCGCAACAGCCCTCAGGACTTGGCGCAGCGTTGCTCTCGGGAATGAGCGGAACACGAGGGCCTTCTTTCGGCGGTATTGAAGGAGTAGCAGCTCTGGCCGGCGGCAGTCTGGGCCTCAAGAACCCCAACGACCGCTACGTTGGCATGTTGAAGAGCCGGATTGTAGAAGACGCCGTAATTCAGCGCTTCGGATTGATGCAGGAATACCACAAGAAGTATCTCTCCGACGCTCGTAAAAAGTTCGAGAGCCGAACCGATGTAGACGGCAATGCCAAGGACGGACTGATTCATATTGCAGTCGTAGACAGTGATCCCAACCGCGCCGCGCAGATAGCCAATGGCTATGTCGACCAGTTCCGCACGCTGTCACAGAGTCTGGCCATTACAGAGGCTTCACAGCGCCGTGCCTTCTTCGAATCCCAACTCGAACAGGCAAAGGAAAACCTGGCGAATGCCGAACAAGCAATGAAGGAGACGGAAGAGAAGACGGGCTTGATCGAGCTCGATAGCCAGGCGCGCGCACTTATTCAAACGGTGGCCACGCTACGCGCGCAGATTGCCGCGCGCGAAATGATGATTCAAGGTATGCAGACATATGCCACGGGTCAAAATGCACAGTTGGTGCAGGCGCAGCAGGAACTCGACAGTCTGCGCTCGCAACTCGCAAAGCTGGGCGGATCAGAAGCTTCGGCAGACGGCCTCATCGTACCCAAGGGTTTGGTTCCGCAGGCCGGACTTGAATACGTCAGAAAGTTGCGCGATGTAAAGTATTACGAAACAATCTTTGAAATTCTGGCGCGCCAGTTCGAGCTCGCCAAGCTCGACGAAGCTAGAGAAGGCTCCATCATTCAGATTGTCGATCCCGCAATGCCCCCAGATAAGCGCTCTTTCCCCATGCGCACCCTGATCGTTCTCGGCGCGACCTTCGCGGGCTTCATCGTTGCTGTCTGTATCGCGTTCTCGATGTCAGCTTACGAGCGAATGAAAAATGATCCAGAGGCCGCTCAAAAGATTCGTCACATCCGACGAGTCCTCTCATTCAGGCCGCTCCGTTCATAACAGGTCCACGGCAACAAACCGACGTTGACATTTATGACTCATTTCGCTGTCGAAATCCGCAGAATAAAAGCCAGTTCCTTGGCGCGTAATGCAGGATGGATGCTGGTCGGTCAGGGGATAAACCTCATCCTGCAGGCCGGATATTTTCTGCTGCTGGCGCGACTCCTTGGAGTAATCCAGTATGGAATCTTCGTTGGGGCGCTGGCCTTTGTAACATTAGTTACTCCATTCAGCGCTCTTGGTTCGGGCTTGCTATTCATGCGCTATGTAGGTTCCGGCGCCGGCGCCTTTCGCGAGTATTGGGGAAATATCCTGCTCTCCGCTTTTGGGGTTGGTCTGGCGCTCACGGTGCTTCTTCGCCTCCTTGCCCCGCACTTGCTCAATCCTGCCAGCGCATCGATCACTCTCATGGTTGCAATCGGAGAGTGCATCTTCCGCCAACTTGTGATCTCGATCGGCCAGGTCTTTCAAGCTTATGAACAACTGCGGATGACCGCAATCATAGGATTGCTGATCAGCCTGTTTCGCCTTCTCTCCATCGTGATCATGGCGGTGGTTCTGCATCACGCGACCGCATGGCAGTGGGCCGCGTTGTCACTGGCCGTTTCTATTCTTGCGGCCGTTGTTGCAACCACGCTTATCACAGCGCGATTCGGTCTTCCGCGACTCTCGCTATCGCTCTTTGCCTCCAGGCTCGGTGAAGGCCTTAACTTCTCTTTTGCCAGCTCAACTCAGTCAATCTACAACGACGTCGATAAGACGATGCTGAGCCACTACGGAATGAATATGGCCAACGGAATCTATACCATGGCCTACCGCATTGTCGACGTCGCGACCATCCCGATCTCATCGCTGGATTCGGCGGCGCTTCCGCGCTTTTTTCGCCAGAGTCGCGACGGCTCCTCAAGCGTCGTGCGACTGTCGGTGCAACTCGCCGGAAGAGCCGCTTTGCTCGGAATCATTTCGGCGATATGTTTGTTTGCAGCCGCTCCGCTCATCCCGCATATTGTCGGCCCGGGATTTGAAGATAGCGTGCGCGCAGTGCGCTGGCTGTGCCTGATACCCGTGTTTCGCGGAATGCATCAAATCACTGGCAGCGCGATTACCGGTGTCGGTTTGCAGCGCTTCCGCACCGTAGCGCAATTCTCCGCATCTGCGTTCAATTTTGGACTGAATCTCTGGCTCATTCCGCGCTACAACTGGGAGGGTGCCGCATGGGCTAGCCTGGCCACCGACGGAGCGTTGGGCGTGACAAATTCGTTGATTGCGTGGCGGCTGCCGGCTCTTGTCGCGAGGGAGAAATGAAATGGAACCGCGAGAAGCAAATTGCGCGAGCGGAGGTTCGCAACGAGCCACAGAGATGATTGGTAAATCGGACAATTCTTCTGTGGCCGCTGTCATGATTCTCTTTCATCCCGATCCTCACTTGCTCTTCAGGCTCGTCCACAGCGTCGTGCCACAAGTAGATAAACTTTTTGTTGTCGATAACACTCCCGGTTACGGCCACACCATTCCCGCTGTCTTCAATAACTGCGGACGGCCGGTCACTTATCAAGCTAACGGACTTAACAAAGGGGTTGCCACGGCGCAAAACATCGGCATTCATCTCGCCATGCTGGAACATTTCACGCATGTGCTTTTGCTGGATCAGGACAGTGCTCTGCCGCCAGGAGCTGTTGAAAGCCTGCTCGCGGCGGAGCAGTCACTCCTGCGGGCGGGCAAGCACGTAGCCGCGGTAGGCCCACTCTTTATCGATGAAAAGAGCGGGCACCCATCTTGCGGTGTGCGCCATTCATGGTTTCGCGTTCAACGCATCCCAATCGATCGTTCTGCAAATGAATCCGTAGAAACTGATTACCTCATTTCTTCCGGATCGCTCATGCGTTCGAGCGTTCTCAATCAGGTTGGATTGATGCGAGATGAACTCTTCATCGACTGGGTTGATGCGGAGTGGGGCTTTCGCGCACGCAGTTGCGGTTATCAAACCTACATTGTGCCGAGCGTGGTCATGCTGCATAGCATCGGAGACGCCACCGTCCGCTTCTTTGGCTGCCAGATCAATCTCCACAGCGCCGCACGTGACTATTACATTGTTCGCAATGCCGCCTATTTACTCCGCGAGCGCCGAATGGGCTGGAATTGGCGCCTGGTGACAATCATCAACATTCCCAAACATATCATCGTTCACGCGTGGTTTTCGCGCCGTCGATGGGTCAGCTTAAGGCAGATGCTGCATGCGATATGGCAAGGTTTGTTTGGAAAGATGACGGAGTACCACGCGATATGATGCCATATTTCCTTATCTATGCGCTCGTGGCCGCCGGCATCTTCATCTGCTTTCTCGATGACACGCCGGTCAGGCGCGCGGCGCAAAGTTTCTATTTCGTAGTTGTGCTCATTTCGCTCGCAGGCTTCGCCGGCATGCGGTCGCCTGCTGTCGATCGCGATTTTCAAGAATATGACTTATGGTTCAATGCTATCAAGTCAGGTGCAGCCCCGCCGCTGGCCTGGATGCGCGACCCAGCATTTGCGATCATCTCGTATATCTTCTCCAGGCTCGCCCTACCTTACTCAGCGGTCGCTTTCTTCTACGCTGCACTCGGCCTCATCGCGACCTGGAAATTTGCGCGCGCTGCTTTCGTTCCACGCTGGGCGACGCTCTTCTTCTATCTCCTCTTTTGCCAATACTACATTGTCCTCGAGATGACGCAGATTCGCGCAGCTGTTGCCATCCCGCTTATGGCCGGCAGCCTTTATCTCGCATGTGAGGGTCGCCGTCGCCATGCTATTGGCCTTTATCTCATTGCATTGGTCTTTCATTTCTCCGTGATCGTCGCGCTGCCGTTGCTGGTAATGATCCTTGTGGGTGTCAGGTTTCGCTCCCGCGCATGGCTCTTCTCGCTGGTCGTCGCAGGCGCAGTAGCGGCCGTCGCCATGACACGCATCATCGACTTTATTTCCGGCCTTTATCGTCTCTCTGAGTTTCTCAATGGAGGAGCAGAAGAAAACGATCTGAGAGTGATTTCCTGGTACGCTCTGGCGCACCTGTTCACACTCGCCGTCGCTGCCCTGATCCTTTGGAAAAATCTCAACCTCCATCAACGTATGGCCACGCTGGCTTGCGGCATCGGTCTCACACTGTTTCTGCTCTTCGGGTGGAACACCGGTTTGGCAACGCGCTTTCTCTATCTCTTCGATCTTTACTGGCTCCTGATTATGATGATGGTACTCGAAAAGCTCAAAGGAGAGGCCCGCATTCTCTATGTCACTCTGCTGATCTTCGTGGGCTTCGGCCTCTATTGCAAGTCCCTCCAATACGTTGATCCATACTCAACCTTCAAAGGATGGGACGCGATTCTCCACATCCCCTATCACCGATTCCCAGTTCACGCGATGAGGCTTCCGCTATGAGAGCATCGGAATTGCAAGAGAGCCGGCAAAAGCGCTACCTCTTCGTCATCAAGAACGTGGAATTCGTCTATAGCCATTTCTTCCCTATGGTTGAGGCCATTCAGTCCGCCGGATGGGAAGTCTGGATCGTCGCCGATTGCAACTGCAGCGCGGAACGTCTTATCAGCGAAGGAATGCATGTCATCCACGTGCCCGCCCCTTCAGGGTTCTGGAATTTTGTCGGAGAATTTCGCGCCTTGCTGCAACGTTATCGGGCAATGCGCAGAGTTCGACCCGATATCGCGCACTTCGTCACTCTCAAGATCGCATTGCCATGCGGGTTGGCGGCGCGCGTAGCAAGAGTTCCAGCCGTCTTGTTTGCGATTACAGGAATGGGCACACTGTTTACAGTGAACCGCCCCATCTATCGCGCATTGCGTCCAATGTTTCTTTCCGCATTGCGCATTGCCACGCGTCATCCCAACGCCGTACTCGCAACTGAAAATGATGACGATAGGCGATTTCTTATCGAGCGCGGCATCGTGGCTGCTGCAAGGACGAGCGTCATTCCCGGTGCGGGCGTGAGCCGGGAGTCAGCCCCAGCGAATCCATCAGAAAATACCATGCCAATCATTCTTTGCGCGGCTCGCATGATCCAACAGAAAGGCATCCGTACCTTGATCGAGGCGGCACGGATCCTTTATCGACGCGAGATCCCATTCATGTTGTGGCTGGCAGGCGATGTCGATTCCGACTACCCAATGTCACTCTCCGTCAACGAGCTTAGACGCGCGGAGGCGGAACTTCCGCTGCGCTGGCTCGGCCACAGATCTGATGTCGTTGCCCTTCTTCAGCAATGCTCCGTATTCTGCCTGCCCACTTATTATCGAGAGGGACTGCCCAGGGTTTTGGTTGAAGCATGTGCCGCGGCACGACCTATTGTTACCACTTCTGTTCCCGGTTGCCGGGACATCGTACGGAATGGGGAGAACGGCGCTCTCGTTCCACCACGCGATGCAGTAGCGCTCGCCAATTCTCTTGAGTGCCTTCTTCTCGATTGCGAACTGTGCCGGCGAATGGGTACTGCAGCCAGACGAATCTTTGAAGAGCAGTTCTCGGTCGAGCACGTACTGGCTGCATTGAATAAGTGCTTTCTTGCTCTCGGCGAGCCGCTCACCGTCCGGTCCTGCGCAACAGCGCCACCGGCTGTCGAAGAGGTGACATAAGCATGAAGTTGGCGATTCTCGGAACGCGCGGAATTCCTGCGTCCTATG
The DNA here is from genome assembly GCA_049513195.1 of Occallatibacter sp. Taxonomy (GTDB): domain Bacteria; phylum Acidobacteriota; class Terriglobia; order Terriglobales; family Acidobacteriaceae; genus Telmatobacter. Next base: position 20,636 of record JBEKWJ010000039.1, on the reverse strand, counting down.
GCGGCTTCGAAACATTTGCGGAGAATCTTGCTATCGGTCTCTCCGCCCGTGGAATTGAAGTCACCGTATTCTGCGAGGCCACTGGACCCTCTCCACCCGCCGCCTATCAAGGAGTAAAACTGCGCCATGTCTCCGCGCATTCCCTCGGCCCATTGAGTACGATTCTTTACGACGCACGGTGTCTGTGGTCTGCGCGCAAGGGATTCGACGTTGTCTATATGCTCGGATACGGCGCCGCTCCTTTCTGCCTGATTCCGCAACTGTGGAACACGGAAGTGTGGATCAACCCAGACGGGCTCGAATGGGCGCGCACCAAATGGAATTTGGCGGCAAAGTATTATTTCCGCCTTATGGAAAGGGTCGCGCTCCGCATGGCTAATCGCATCATCGCCGATGCCGAGGCAATTGCCGCATGCCTCGTCGGCCGCCATGGCCCGCTCCGCTCCTGCACGGTGATTCCTTATGGATGCGATGTGGTTGAAACACCGCCTCCGCTGCACCTGTTGTCCGAATGGAGCCTTGGTCCGCGCGACTATTACTTGGTCGTCTGCCGTCTCGAACCCGAGAATCATGTATTGGAAATATTGCAAGCGTTCCAGCAAACGAGCAGCGAAAAGCAGCTCATTATCGCCGGAAATCATCGGGCGAAAACTCGCTATGTCGAACAATTACTCACGGTCCGCGATCCCCGGATTCGCTTTATTGGAACCGTATACGATCCGTGCCGTTTGACCGCTCTGCGCTACCACACGTTTGCGTATATTCACGGTCATAGCGTGGGAGGAACGAACCCCTCGCTGCTGGAAGCCATGGGCTGCGGAAACTTTATCCTCGCGCACGACAATCTCTTCAATCGGGAGACGCTTGATCGCTGCGGCTTTTACTTTGCGAATGCGATTGCACTGAGCCTTTCCATCGAGCGCGCAGAACAGGCCGATGCAGGCTTGGAACCCCTCCGCAAGGCAGCAAGGAGGCGCGCTCGCTCAAAGTATCAGTGGTCTGATATCGTCTCTCGCTATGAGCGGCTTTTGGAGAAAGTCCCTGCGCAGGCAAATGTGATCAATGAGGCCTCCTGACGTTGCCCCATTTTCGAACCGGCTATCACCCGGAGGGCCGCCATTGCCAGCTACTCACTTGGGCTGACAATATTTCGAGCCAAGCAAAGAGTGACTGCATCGCCAACTCAGATGCCAAGTTTGCGGACTTCGTCGTTGTAGTATTTGCGGTAGAGAATCTCCCACTCCTGCGAGCCTTCCTGAATGATCTTGCGTTGATTGGCGATCTTCAGGCGTGCCGCGGAGTCGATTCCGGCCTCTTGTGTTAGCAAGGTAGTAAGTGCCTTGCGGGCCTCCTGGCGAATGGTATTGCGATCTTCCAGGAAGCCGACCTCGTCGATCTCGGCCAGGGTGTCGGCGACGGTGTGCGCCAGTTTGTTGAGCTTGTCGGGGCTGATTCTCATAGCACCGCCTTATATTTTTTCGACAGCTCGGTCTTCACCTTCTTGAACATCTCGGCATACTGCGCGCCAGACTTACGCATCTCCTCGGAGTAGGCCTCCAGAATCACGCGGACCTCTTCGTTGATGCGGTCTTCAAGAGACAATTCCTCGATCAACCCCTCGGTGACGCGGGCCTCGACCACCTTCAAGTTACTGGTGGTGATCTGCTTGGCGTCGATGAGGTGCTTGACCGTTCGGCGGGCCAGATATCCGATGTAATCGCGGGAAAAGATCATTGATTAAGGGTCAGGATACCGCATGAGGCCGCTGTCTGTACACCTTGAGGCTTAATTCGCGCAGAAGTTGCCCTCAAAAGACCACGTTGATGCTGAGGCTGGCGCTGCTTCCCGACGCCGGAAACGCCGCGCTGAGGCTCTGCAAGGCGCTGCGTTTCAGCAACGTTGGCGCTGATCCGGAGCGGCTTACTGCCTCAATTTGGTAGCTCAACATCACTCCGCCTTGCGCGCTCCATACCGTCCAGGCGAAGGGAATCTCGGCCGCACAGACAGCTGTTGAACCGGTAATCACAGCTAAACCTGTCGACTCCACCGGTATCGTCGCAAGTTGTGAATCCAGCAAATCGGGCCCTCCCTGTTTGGGAGCCATTTTTACTCTACAAGTCATCATGGTGCCTGCAGGGAGTGTCGAAAAAATGTTCAGTCTGAAGGTGATCGAATAGTTTCCGCTCACCGTCATCGGCGCAGCGCGGAGAACGGAGGCGTCCGCTGCCATCGCGGCTGTGGGTGTCAGCAGCGCAATGCCGAGCAACAACAGAATGCGGACCTGCGCCATGGGAGCTTCCATGACGTGTTTATCGGCTCGTTCCGAGCAAAAGCGAGAAAGATAGGGTTACGAAAGTCCGCCAAGCGACTGATGGCGCTTTTGGAGCGAGCTTCCCAGACTGACAAGTGCTGGGCCCGGGAAGCTCGAAAGAGTATCAATAGCGATCGTGGCCTTCACGGAAGTGGGCGAACGCCGAGTCGTAGCCGCGGCGGAAGCCTTCGCGATAATCTTCACGCGCTTCCCGGGGGACAGGAGGTTCGCGGAATTCTCTGGATGCTTCGATGTTCGGCGGGAACTGGTGATCGAAGTCCCTGCGAGCGGCTTCAATCCCATCGTGGAATCCCTGGCGCTGAATATCACGGAACTCCTGCGGCGGCATATCCCACCCACCACGGTCATGGTCGGGGTGATCCTGGGGCAAACCTTGCTCCACAGCTTGCAGAATCTGTGAGCCGATGCTTTGATGGGGAGCGGCGGCTTCCCGATAATGCCCGAAGGCCGCGTCGTAGCCGCGGTGAAAACCGATCCGGTAGTCTTCGCGGCCCTCGCGGGGAACTGGGGGATTGAGGAATTCCCTTCTCCCTTGGACATTCTGCGGAAGTTGGTGATCGAAGTCGTAATGCGCGGCCTCAAGACCATCATGGAATCCCTGGCGTTGAATATCGCGGAATTCCTGGGGAGGCATGTCCCAGCCGCCGCGATCCTGGGCAACGAGCAGGATGGACGTTCCCAGCCCGAGAGCGAGTAATGCAAGAGAGAAAGGTGCGAGCTTCATCGTTGAAATCCCCCGTAGACTTCGGTTTTGGCTTCTTCTGCCGAGAACTTCTGCATGGCCCTGAAGCCCCCTTTGGGGCAATTCAGGCTAGACGGCCACATTGGAAAATAACAGGAACAGGCAGGTCTTGTCTTATCTCATCCCCGGTGAGGACACGATTTGGTGTTCAGGCACTCATCGGCCACGCGCAGGCGCTTGACCGGGCGTCCGCCGACCAGATGCTCCTCCACAATCTCAGCCGCATCCTCGGGTTGGACATTGCCATACCAGACAGCCTCGGGATAAACCACCACCATAGGGCCGTGCTCGCACTGGTCCAGGCAGCCGGATTTATTAATGCGCACCTTGCCGGCCAGCCCAGCAGCTTTCGTCCGTTGCTGCAACTCAGTGTGCAGGTCGCTGCTTCCGTTGGATGTACAGGAGGGCCGTGGCGCGCCGTCAGGGCGCGCATTGTGACAGACAAAAACGTGGCACTCAAACGCAGGCATGGTTTTTCTCCAACTGGCTCTGATTCCGCTATGTATTCAGACTAAAGCCCCGGCCCTTGTCCTCGACAGCCCGCCGCAAACTTTCCACAATCCCTCCACGAACCCCGCCCTGATCTGAGAGAATGAACACTGACTATGAGCACTGAAAACCTCCTCTCGCTGAAAGACGACATGGTGGCCTTTATTGAAGGCCACGGATTGCAACGCCTGCCTGGTTACGTCACTGAGGACATTCCGTCCATCGTGTGGGAAGGCCAGGACAACCCCGACTCATGGAAAGACTTTGTGGAGATGGCCAAGCACGTCGGCGCTCCCTTCGTGACCTTCAGCGAGATGACGCTGGAGGCTGAGGAGTTGGACGCGCTGATTGAAGAGGCCGGGGAGATGAACTTCCCCGACGAAGAGGCCACGGAACTGGTGGAGGCGCAGTGGCTGCGCAAGTATGCGGGAAATCTCGGCTACATCCAGTTGGGCTTCGTCTACCAGGGGCTGGTCTTCCTGCACGAGACAACCACCGAGTGGTATGAACGCTTTCAGTCGCTGCTTGAAGACATCGAAACCTTCCAGGACATCGTGATCGGCGAACACGAGCACGACGAAGAAGAAGAGGACGAGTAACTCGGGTGGCTGGGGTCGGCACTGAGAGCAAAGCGGCTGTTTTGAAGCAAAATCTGCCACAAGGAGAAGCGCGGAAGCTTCCCCTCCAGCGCTGGAGCTTTGTTGACGCGCATTTGGCCGACGCTGCAGCATTGGCCAAAGACGCCCGTCTGCCGCAAATATTGGCCGAACTTCTGGTGGCTCGTGGCATCACCCAGCCCCTTGATGCTTTTGCCTTCCTCAACCCGGAAGTAGCTCAACTGCACGATCCCTTGCTGATGCTGGGTATGTCCGAAGCTGTATCTCGGCTGGAGCGGGCAATTGCCGCTCGCGAGCCGGTGCTCCTCTACGGCGATTACGATGTGGACGGCACTACAGCCGTCGTTCTGCTCAAGACCACGATTGAGATGCTGGGCGGAGTCGCATGCTTCCATGTGCCCCACCGGCTGCGCGAGGGCTACGGCCTGCAATCGAGCGTCCTAGAAGCCGCGTATGCCGAGGGCGTCCGGCTGGTCATCACCGTAGACACCGGCATGAGGGCATTTGCGGAGGCCGAAACCGCGCGCCGCTTGGGTCTCGACCTGATTATTACCGATCACCACCTGCTCGAAGCTGACGAGAGCGTGCCTCACGCACTGGCCATCCTCAACCCCAACCAGCCGGACTGCTGCTACCCGGAGAAGTTTCTCTGTGGTGCGGCCATTGCCCTCAAACTAGCGCAGGCAGTGCTTGAGCGCCGCGATTCGGCCCGCACCCGCGAAAAAACGCTGCCCAGTTTTTTGAAAATGGCCGCCATCGCCACCATCGCCGACGCCGTGCCGTTGAACGGTGAGAATCGGGTCATCGCAGCGCTCGGCCTGCGTGAACTGTGTCGCCCTGCCGGGGCTGGCCTGCGCGCGCTCTTTGCCGCTTCGGCCCTCGACCCTGCCGCCAGAGCGATTAGCGCATTCGACGTGGCTTTTCGGCTGGCACCTCGTATCAACGCCGCCGGACGAATGGACGTTGCCTCTGATGTCGTTGAGCTATTTACGACTCGTGATCCGGCTCGCGCCACCGAGTTGGCTGCCAAGCTCGAACGACTGAACCGCGAGCGCCGAGCGACTGAAGCCGCCGCGCTCATCGCCATCGAGGCTTGCCTCTGCAACGACGCGGAACTTGCTGCCGACCGCCTGCTGGTCATCGATGGCGACGGCTGGCACCGCGGCGTCATCGGCATCCTCGCCTCACGCGTCGTTGAACGCGCCGCGAAACCCGCGATCGTGGTCAGCATTGAGGAGGGTGTGGCTTATGGCTCCGGCCGCTCGGTCGACGGCTTCCAGTTGCTCAACGCTATCGAGAGTTGCGCCGATCTCTTCACCCGCTTCGGCGGCCACGCCTTTGCCGTGGGCTTTGCCTTGCCCGCCACAGCGCTGCCTGAACTCAAGCGCCGCCTTCGCATCTACGCTGACCAACACCTGAGCGAGCGCGAGCCCGAGCACCTGCTCCGCATCCATGCCGAGTTGCCGCTAGACCGCATCTCCTCAGTGCTGGTTGGCTGGCTGCGCAAGCTCGAGCCCTTCGGACACGGCAACCCCGAGCCGGTCTTCGTTGCTCGCGGAGTCCGCCTGCTCAGCCCGCCGCGCTTCATGAAAGAGCGCCACATTCGGTTGGAGTTGGCGCAAGATTCCGTTCAGCCGCAGCCCTTGCCAGGCTCAAGCGGCGCCCTGCGCGCCGTTGGATGGAACCTGGCCGCCCGTGCCGCAACCCTCGATCTTGCGCGGGGAAGCCTCATCGACCTCGCCTATCGTATCCGCGAAAACGAACACCCCGAATACGGCGGACTGGAAGTCGAAATCGCCGGTATCGAACGGGTTTGAAATTCAAGATCGTCGACGAAGCTGACGAGATTCTCGATTAGGAGCTGTCTATTTCAAACAGGCACAATGCCCCGCTGACCGGCTTCGCGGCGATGGAGTTTTACGCTTTGAATCTGCAATAGAACCTTCGTCGTCTTCATCGCGCCGGAGGGACTTTATGACGCAATCCGAGAATTGTCCGAATTGAAAGGCGGCTTCTTCTGGGCTGCCTTCACAAATCAATTGCGCATGGAGAAACTATAGTCCCGTTCCCATTGGTAGACCACCGGCCCGTCACCAGGGCGCCGTTTCCTTGCGCGCGAGTTGTGCGTAGGCCTGGAAGCTGGTCTGACGGTCAACACGCTTGCCCTCTGCCTCCAGTTCCGCAATCCGCTTTTGATGCTCGGCCCATGTGTCGCCGATACTAGCTTTTCTGGCGCACTTCTTAATCATTGGGCCAGCGGGAATATCCGCATCTGCGAAGTCTTTCGATACAAGGAGGATGCCATCCTGAAAGGCCGTATAGAACTTGGTCCCAAGGCCGAATGAATGCGCATATGCATATTTGTTCTTGGAGGTCAGAACTGGGAATCCCGTAACGAACCTCATTCCTTCTTGAATTGATATGACCTCCCGATTGCGCCACGAACCGATTATCGCGATGGCCGGGAGCAATAGAAACAGACGAATCAGTTGAAAGCTCTCACCGTATGAAAATTGGTAATCAAATCCCAACTCTCGCAGCTGGTTAATCTCAGATTGATACCGTGAGCGAATTCGCTGCTCGTATTCTGGAGAGATGATTTGGGTGTAATCAATTTTGCCGAATATCCAGTTGAAGATGTGCATCAATTCTCTACCGGAAGATTTGCTCGGCGTTTTTGCCGGTTCCAAGAGATACGCGGGGCGATCTCCCTGCAGATAACGAAGGATAATCCAGAGACCTTGGAGCGAAGTGGTTACTCCCACGCCTACAATTGTCAGAAGGCATCGCTGCTCATTTGGCCAGGGGAACTGTAGCGAGATTACCCCGGAGAGAAGACTCCCTGCGGATAGAAATAGGTAGGGTCGCCCAGTTGCCTTCGATTGTGCCCAGTAGAATACTGCGAAGAGTACGGCAACCGCCGCTGGCGCCCAATCGTATGCACGCACAAAAAATATCCCAGCAAGGCATCCACTTAGGACCAGCCCTGTGAGGAAACCTGACACTGATTTCTCTTCTCGCGGAGAAATATCAGTGATTATCGCGACTAGCGGGAACAATATCAGCAGAAGGCTTGAATGAGAATGCGGGTCTCTTAATTCCAAAAGAATTCCATAAGTGGATGCCGAGAACCCGAGTCCCCAGAGGAACGTTCTCATGACACGAATCGTCGTCTTCCGCTTGCCTTTAGATTCGGATTGAGTCTTCGGTTCAGGAACTGCACTTTCTCTTTCCACATCTTTCTCCATGCTAGTTCATCAAACAGGAACCTGTAGCATTCTTACACCATCGCCCGTTCCTTCGCGGTCAGGTAGTGATTTAGCACTGCGACTGCAACGATTTCGGAGATCAACCCTCATACGTCTCCATCGCCACGTACGAGAAAAACAGCAACTGCGCGATCCAATAGTCAGACATCTGGTATGTTCTCGCGCTGAGTAAATCCTTTTGAAACTCTTTTTTCAAAACTCTGCGAAACAATAATCCGAACAGCAATGGGAACAAGCAGATTAAGAGGTTAAATCCGCCGAAGATAGCGTCCCACGAACGGAATGATGGGGCATGAATCTTGTCCCAAATATGAATCGCGCGAATAAGAAACGTAATGATCGCAAACAGGTATGCGACGCCCCACGAAATTCTCGCTTTTTCGGTTTCTGTTAGATCGCGTTCCTCAAGTTTCATCAATTTCCTCCGCTTCGATTTATGTTGCAGCTTTGGTTAAATGGTCCTACACTATTGCCCGTTCCTTCACGGTCAGGTACTGATTCAGCACGGACGATGTCAGCGCTTCGGGGCTAAGGTCGAGCGTGAGAGCGCCTTGCTCGTGGAGACGGGCTAGCAGCAGTTCGCGGCGGCCGGCCATCTCTTGCGCGGCGGCAGCGCGGAAGAGCTGCTCGACATTTTTGGGCCGTGCCTCGGCGATCTGCTCGACCTCTGGCTGGGCCATGGTGACGAAGAGCAGAACGTGGCGGCGCAGCAGTTGCAGAGCGCCGTCGATGACCTCGGGGCGCATGGCGGTCTCAGCCAAATCCGTCACCCACAAAACCAATGCGCGCCGGGGTTGAAGGCGGTTGAGCGTGGCCGTCGCTCTCAGGTGATCGGCCTCGCTGGTTTCAGCGCGGACCAGGGCCAGCGACTCGATCATCTGGCGCAGATGAGTCGCGCCGCGGCCGGGCAGCAGACGCTGCTGAACGCTCTGGCCATATGCCAGCAGACCGACGCGGTCGCCCGAGTAGAGCGCCAGTTGAGCGAGGGCGACAGCGGTGGTGCAAGCGTGATCCAGCTTCGAGTGAATTTGTGCGGGCATTTTTTCAGCGGCTAAAGCTCCCGCCTTTTCTTTCCGCAATTCGGCGTGGGTGAAGTCGTGCCCTGACACAAGGCTGGGAGTTGCGTCAGTCTGGATTGAAGCCACGCGCGCACGCATCAGGCGGCCGCAGTCAAGGACGATCCAGACAGGCTGGCTGCGCTCGGTCTGGTACTGGCGTGTGACGGGGCTGCCTCGGCGGGCGGTGGCCGTCCAGCAGATATCGCGCAGGTCATCGCCCTCGCGGTAGTCACGCAGGCTCTCGAAGTCGCGACCCAGGCCGCGCTGCTGGGCACGACGAAGTTGCAGGTCGATCTGCCGGCTGCGAGCGAGAAAGATTTGCTGCTCCTCACCTGCGCGCAGCGCCGGGTAGACGCGTACGGTTTGGATGAGCGGCGCGCGGGCCCAGCGCTCGGCAAGACCCAAGCCGGAGCGGTAGCGCAGGTAGAGCCATCCAGTCTCCCAATCGCCGCGCTCGGTCGGTCGCACATGGTATCTAAGGCGGGCGGGCACGCGGGGAAAAGCTGTGAGGCGGAGCGTCGCGGGCTCGGCGACCAAGGCTGGCGGCAGGTCGTCCACCATGCGGCAATCGAGGATCATGCGGCTCCGGTTTTCGATGCTCAGCTCGATTTCAGTCTCGCTGTCGAGAGCCGGAGCGTTGGACCAGGAGCGGGTGACGGAGAGCTGCGCAGACGCGGGCAGACGCAGGCCGTTCCACAGCGCAAAGAGCAGCACGAGCCCTTCCCAGGCCAGCATGGCGTAGGCTAGACGCCCGTCCCAGAAGCCGGGAACCAGCCAGACGAATCCGACGAGCAACAGGCCGATGCAGCGCGGCGTCAGGCCGAAGCCCCAGCGCCGACGACGCTCGCAAACGGCTCTGACCGGGCCGGGATGGAGCGAAGGAGCAATCATTGCCTCGGCACCGGCACGGCGGCTATTACGTCGGCGAGCACGCGGTCGGCGTCGAAGCCTTCTAGTTCAGCCTCGGGCTTGAGCATGACGCGATGGCGCAACACGGGCTGCACGGCGCGCTTTACGTCGTCGGGCAACAGGTAGTCGCGACCATCGAAGGCGGCGGCGGCCTGAGCCACGCGCATCATGCTGACAGCGGCGCGGGGGCTTGCGCCCAATTGCAGCGTGGGCCACTCGCGTGTTCGGCGCGCGAGCGCGAGAATGTAGGTGGTCAGCTCCGGCTCAATGCGGATGGCGCGCACCTCGGCGCTGGCGGCGGCCAGAAGCCCGACTGGAATGGGTGCAATCGAAGCGTATTCGAGCAGCCCCGTGCCCGTGGCCGCGTGATGCCGCTCGAGAATCTGGCGTTCGTCTTGCTGGCTGGGGTAGTCGACGCGAATCTTGAGCAGAAAGCGATCAAGTTGCGCCTCGGGTAGCGGGTAGGTGCCTTCGAAGTCGATCGGGTTCTGGGTGGCAAAAACGGTGAACCAGGCAGGCAGCGGGCGGCGCTGGCCATCGCTGGTGACCTGGCGCTCTTCCATGCATTCGAGCAGCGCGGCCTGGGTGCGCGGAGGCATGCGGTTGATCTCGTCCACCAGCAGCAGGTCAGTGAAGACGGGGCCGGCGTGGAAGGCGAAGTCTACGGAACCGGGACGCAGAATCGTAGTGCCCAGAATGTCAGCGGGCATCAGGTCGGGGGTGCCCTGCACGCGCTGGAAGCCGAGACCGAGCAGCCGCCCAAGCGCCTTCACGATCAGCGTTTTGGCAATGCCCGGAACGCCTTCGAGCAGCGCATGGCCCTGGCAGAGAACGGCGATCAGCACCTCCTCGATGACCTCATTCTGGCCGGAGATCACGCGGCCCAACTCTGTGCGAGAGTGCGCGATGAGTTGGCTGGTCGCTTGCAAGCGCCGTTCCGCTGTTTCGGCGTTTTGGTTTGGTTGTTGAATCAGGTCCAGATTAATTTCCTCGCTCATGAAGCCCTTTCCTGCGGTTTGGATTGAATCTTCTCAGATTGTGCGGCCATACTGCCCGGTCTGGCTGCTTCTTTCAGCTTTTCATAGTGCCCATGCAGCGTTTCAATCAGCTTGAGCGCCTGACGGGGATTGATTGCCTCGGACCATGCGGCCTCTTCGCATGCGGCTAGATCGGCCTCCAGACTGGCATCGGCCTGGGGAAAGCGGCGGCGGATGACTGCCGCTAACTGGGCTGCATCCAGCTTGCTTGCACGCTGTCCGCAGAGCCGCAAACTGTGGCGGCGGAAGCGCTCCCACGCAACGGAGACGGCGGTCGATGCGGCTCCGGCGTTGCGGTAGAGCGAGCCCAGCGCCTCAAGAAACTCGATGGGCGTGGCTCGCGCCGGCGCAGGCAAATCGCGCACCGGCCCGCTGCGCCGGCTGAAGCTGAAGACGATCAGCAGCCCGAGCACGGGCAGGCCAATCCACAACAGCGTCCAGGCAGGCCCGCCGGCATAACTCCAAGCCGTGCGCACGTCTCCGTGCAGCGATTCGTCCCAGTAGAAGCGATGGCCCTGGCGCGGTCCCAGCGAATTCAAAAACAGGTCAAGATTGTGTGCCCGGCTGATGGAGCCGTTTTCGAGCGGCGTCGAACTGGCCCACCAGACAACTCGCCCCTCGCCCCAGTCGTATTGCACCACTGCGGGATTGCCGGCGCAACTGTAGGCGACGCGCTGGGCCGGATTGCCGAGCTTCCAGGTTGCCTTGGGAACCATCCATGTTTCGCCTGAATTAGAGAGCGCGTCTGGATTCGTTTCAAGGCCCTCGGGATCGAGCTTGCAGGCGGCAAAGTTGATGCCTGGGGGTCTGTCGCTCGCCTCGCCGGGCAGAATGAATCCGCCGCGATAGCCGGTAGAGAGTATGCGGCCGCCACGCTCGATAATCTTCTGGATCGCTTTGATGTCCTCCGGCTCGACTGAAAGCGGCTGGGCAACGATGACCACCGTCTCCGGGCCAGCGGTCGAGGCCAGCTCGCTCAAGGGCCGCTCCCAGCGCTCTATGGGATAGCCGGAGCGGAGCAGCGTTTCATAGGCGGCTCGCGCGCCGTGCTGGCCGGCCAGGTAGGTCGAGGGCAAGGGATTGTCGTTGTCGTTTCCGCTGGGCAGCAGAAAGCCCGTGGCCACGGCGAGCGCGATTGCGATACCCACGAACCAGAGCAGCAGACGGCGGTCCTGCGAGTCGAGCGAGGAGAGAAACTTCATTGCACACCGCCTGACGAAGTTCCGGTGCCTGCGATCAAATCGGCGGCTAGTTGCTCGGCCTTCTGGTAGTCGCTCTCGGCTGCCGCGCGGCCACCGTACCAGACGCGCTCGAAGCTTCCTGTGAGTGTGGCGAGGCCGGGCTTGCGCGGGTCTTCAGCGGCTACCAGCGCCAGATATTCGCGGGGCGTACGCGCACGGTCAGCCGGCCACAGGCGCTTCGATTCGAGCCGTGAAATTGCCGCCCAATAAACGAAGTGAATTGCCTCGCGCCACTCACCGGCGGCGGCGGCGCGGCGCGCGTCCTGAAGATAAAGTTGCCAGTCGCGCGCCGAAGCGGCTCCGACTCCCGGCCCATCGCTCTCCGGCACCAGACGAATGCGCCAGTGGCGCTCGAGTTGCAGCAGTCCCCACACCAGCCCCACGCAGACGGCCAGAACGAAGCCCCAAACCAGCGTGCGCCCCACCCAGGCCGCGTTGGTTCGCAAATTGCCCAGGCTCTTGAAGAGCTGGCGGAGCCACTCGCCCAGCTTTTCCAAAGCCGAGTCGCGCGCGGTGGTTGGCTCCAGGTTGCGGAAGTCGCGGCCCGAGAGCACCTGCTTCATCGTCTCGCGCTCGTGAGCGTGATCGGCAGCGGCTGTCGGCGTGCCTGTTGCAATTTGATCGGCCTGGGCAATCTCTTGAGTCAGGCGCGTTTGAGCGGCCTCCAAGAGCTGGCTGGTGGTTGGCTCTGGCGGGCGCGCAGTCTCCACAGGCGTGGACGATTCTGAGCCGATGGCGGGCTTGGCCCCATTTTTGGGCTTGTCCTTGTCAGGGTTTTCGCAGCCGCAATCGTCCTTGAGTTGAGCGTTCTTCAGCAACGTGCGCAGCCAGTCGTAGCGCACCAGTCGCCGTTCCGCATTGGGCGCGTTCGTGAGCGCCACACGGTCGTCCTGCCCGGCCAGCGCGGGATCGCAGGACTTGGTGTCTCGCGCCTTGGCGCAAGCGGCGACTACGGCGTTCAACTCGACCAGATGCTGGCGGTAGTCGGCGAGCGTTGCCTCGCGTGCATTGCTCGCGGGCGGAGCGGTGGGGTCGTCGGCACGGGCCCGCGGCGCTATGGCCAAAGCCGCAGCCAGTAGCAAGGTTACACAACCGAGTTGAGATTGTGCCGTCAAGCCTGAGCCTCCTCGGCCTCGGCGGGCGCAATTGGAATCGCTCCGGCGGGCGGAGTTATATGCGCGGACAAACCAGCGGCTTCCATCATCCTCTCGATGTCGTATCCTTCTTGCCTTATGCGCTGATCATAGTAGATGATGGTTAGAGCGATGGGGAAGATGGGAGCAAGCAACGCGGAGATTGCCACAATCTCAAGTGAGGTCAGCAGCCTGTACAAAGGATACCCGTGCCACGTAAATCCCTTCCAGTGCAACGCAAAAACAATCACAATGGTTGGCACAAAAACGAGCATGAATCCGACCATCGCCACCACGAATATAAGAATCCATGTGAGCAATATTCGGACGCGTCCGCCTCTCGAAAGCGCCCATGATCGTTTGATTGATTCAAACCAGGCGACGCTCTCGATTGCGGATGCTGGAAATGAAAGCGCTAGCGATGCTTCCATCAGAACAACATATCCAAAAAGCGATATCGAAATCAGAACAAAGAGCAACTTTGCAAGTGCGGCAAAGCCTTCGGACGCATGTGAGTCAACGATCATTCCGGCCAAGACGGCCGACCCTATGAAGAGGAGCGCGGGTCCCAATATGATGAGCGTTGGCACTGCCAGAGCAAGATTCAGATATTCTTTAGTTCGACTTCTTAAAGCCGCAATCGCCCCGCGAAAGCTTGCGAGCTGGCCACGAATGGCACTGACTGTAACGAAAACGAATGCGGGGTAGACTAGGAAGTGAAAGAATTCGGCTAAAAAATAACGAGCGGCGTCAGAAGATGTCCCCGAAACGGTGATGTGAAAAAGAAGATACTTTCCCGAGTTCGGATGATTCAACGCGAAAATTTTTTCAACTGTAGATAAAATCATGTACGCCATTGCGGGCATAACCGCTATTCCAGTAAAGATAAAAAACTTCGCGCGGTAAATCTTCAACGTGCGGTCAAGGATTTCGCGCAGGGTCAAGGCACGCACATTCGCAGTCATTCATCCACTCCGGATTGCGGCGATTCTGGTTTGGGTTCTGGCGGTGGTGTTAGTAGCGGAACAACGGGCAACCAGGGTGTGGGCTCTTGTTTTGCTTCCGGTGTTTCTATTGCCATTGGCGCGGGCGAAGGCGTCAAGCCCGCTTTCAGCATCATCCACTCAATGTCGAAGCCTTCGATGCGGATGCGCTGGTCATAATAGAAGAGCACCAGCGCGATGCCGTAGACCGGCTGGATGAATGCCTGAACGAGAAAGGTCGCGCCGTAGATGACGAAGAGCATCGCCATCCCCATGGTCTGCGCGTGCTGCGGATTGTTCATGCCGGGGAGTAGCGCGAGGATGATCGTCAAAGGGATCGTGATTCCTATCGAAAGAATCCAGCCGAGCGCCATGCCCAGCAGATAGAGAAGAAAGATGCGGCCTTTGGTTCCGGTGCTCAGCAAGGAGGAGCGCTTGACCGAGGACCATGCGCCGATCTGCTCAGCCACGCAGGCCGGAAAGGCCAGAGCGAGGCGGAGTGCAATCCAGAGCATGTAGCCGAGGAGCGCGATGATGGCGAGAACGGCGAGCAAGCCGAGAAGCACGCTGGCCGCATCCCCCATGCCGGCTTTCTTCGCTTCGGCTGCCAGCACGGCGCCCAGGACGACCACCAGAATCCATGCTGCGAGAGGCAAGAGCCAGATGAAGAGCGCCCGGAGAAGATAGAGGCCAACGTAGCGCCAGCCGCGACGCCATACGCTTTTGTAGGCATCGCGGATGGTGGCTGTTTCGCCCAGGTAAACGCGCGAGACAGCGTGGTTGATGGCCGCCGAGGAGAGCGATGCCGCCACCAGAAGGACGGGCAGCGCGACGAGCGTAACGGCAGTTGAGAAGACTACGACAAGAACGTATCCCGTTTCAGAAGAGACAGAACTCGCGCCCGCCCAGCTCCACCATGCGACGACCAACGCGACTACAAAAGCCAGCGCCAGCACCACGCCGGTAGGGACAATCGAGATGCCCAGGAAGACCAGGAAGCGCGAGCGATAAAGCTGGGCGGTGCGGTCGAGAATTTCTCCCAAAGTGGATGGGCGCAGCGGCTCATTCATTGTCGTTCCTTGAAATCAACGGAGGGTCTTGCGGTGCGGACGGCGGCCGCTCGACTTGCGCGTCGGAGTCTCGCCAAGGCTCGGAACTTGGCGCTGGCGGGGTAACCCGCTCCGGCACAGTCAGCCCGGCGGCATGCATCATCCACTCGATGTCGTAGCCTTCTTTGCGTATCCGCTGGTCGTAGTAGAAGAGAGTGATGCCGGTCGCCCAGATCGGTCCCAGAAAAGTGTTGGTAAAGAAGCCAATGACTTGCGAAAGCGCTTGAACACCCGGACTCGGCAGTTGGCCGGGATGCTTAAATGCCCCTATCAGAATGAAAAACTGGGTAAAGGCGCCTAACCCTAGTTTGATGACGCCAACCAGCAGCATCAGCAAAAAGATCCGTCCCCACGATCCTCTGGCCAACTCAATGCTGCGCCGGATCGCCGTGCGGGCCTTCAAGTTTTCGACGACGCAGGCCGGAACCGCCAACGAATAGCGCAGCGTCATCAGGAGCGCGTAGATAAAGGCAGGGATCATCAGCAGGCCGAGGATCGCCATGACTCCAAGGGCGACTATCGCCGCTTGCGGGTTGTTTGCGAACGCGGGTTGGGAGGTCGCGCTGGGGTCTCCGTTCAGGGCGTTAAAGATGCCGAAGTAGCCTAATACGCCGAAGAGACAGAGATAGAGAACCACCAACGGCATCCAAATCCGGAAGTAGGTTATTGCCATCAGCCAGAGGTAGCGACCCATGCGAGGCAGAATGCTGGAGTAAGCGCCGCGAATGGTGGCCGGCTCACCCAGATGAACCCAAGCCACGGCTCGGCTGATCGCGGCCGTCGAAACACCGAGCATCAGCACGATCACCGGCCATGTAACCACCAGCGAGAAGACCAGTGTCCATACCGGAACCCCGGCAAATTTGTGTTGGCCCTTGAACAGTTCGCTCATGCCGATCTGCACCAGACCCAGCACCAGCAATGCTGCCGAGTAAGGAACGAAGATGCCCGCAAAGAGCAGAAAATTGGAGCGGTAGAGCTGGGCGGTGCGGTCCAGAATCTCGCCAAGAGTGAGCGGACGGAGGCTGATTTCCATGTTGAAATCCCCTGAAAGGCTGTGTTTGCGCTTGGCGGGATACTAGCACAGCCGGATTCCGCTCTGCTATGCGCCTGCGCAAGCCTGCTACTCCAGGTTCTGAATCTGGGTTCCTTCGCTGGGCTTGATCACGAATTGGTCATCGGTCAGCGTCTGGTTCTCCACCACCTTATCGACCGTGAGAACGACCTGAACCTCCTCAAGCGGGCGCTTGATGAGAACCGTAGACGGGTACTTGCTTCCACCGAAATCCTGGTACCCGGAATAGGAGACCTGGGTCTCGAGGTTGCCATCGCTGTCATACATGTCTTGCTGATAAGGCAGCAAGTCGTCGCGACGGAAGGTTACCACGCGGACCGGCGTCAACTGCTGGGTGCCGGGCTTGCGGCGGCTGATGCTGAGCACATATTGGGGAACGGTGAACAGATGTTTGCGGACCGCGTCCATCACCGTTTCCGAGTCCGCCACCACTGAATACAGGTCGTCGGCTTCCAGGCCCCGCACCACCAACGCATCCAGAAAAAAACCCGGTCGCAAGTTCTCCAACTGGTTGGCAGACTTTTTCTTGACCGAGTTGGGACCTTTGAATGCTTTGTTTCTCGATGGAATCCAAAGCGTGAAATTCTTGCCGTCGCTCACCATGTCAAAGGCGCGAGTGCCGATCACTGGAACCCGCCCATAGACGCGCAACATCTCCGGCTTGCGCATCAGGATGTTGCCGCGGATGGACGTGTAGTCCGTCGCTACGCCTTCTTTGGATTTGAGCACGCTCGCCTGAATCTCGACGCTCGCTGTCAAGCTTTCCAGCGCCTGCCAGCGCTGGTTGAGCCGCGTCACCAATTCATCCGGCGCAACGGTCTGCGTGATTAGCGGCGCCTTGGGAATGGGCAGCTTGCGCGTAGTAGGAAAAAGGGAGCATCCGGAGAGCAGCAGCGGAAGAACCAAGGCAGCAACGGAGAGGAGACGACAACCTGCTTTCACCGGCCACCCGCCTTCTTCACGGCGTGCCGGTAATCGGCTACATTGCGCGTGTGCTCTTCAATAGAGGTAGAAAACAGCGACCGCCCCTGGGGATTGGCTCCAGAAGCCACAAAGTAGAGATAGTCTGTCCTGGCCGGCTGCATGGCCGCCCGCAGCGATTTCAGGCCCGGATTCGCCACCGGACCCGGCGGCAGGCCGGCGTGCAGATAGGTATTGTATGGCGTATTGAGCTTCAGGTCGCTCTGGTAAATTGCGCCGCGCCAGCGCCCATCCAGCTCCAATCCGTAGATCACGGAAGGATCGGTCATCAGCGGCATCTTTTTGGCCAGACGGTTTTCAAAGACGCCGGCCACCAGCGGACGCTCCGCATCCACAGCCGTCTCGCGCTCCACCAGTGAAGCCATAGTCACCACTCGATGCACATTCCCTTTCAATCCAATTTGCCCGGCCACTGCGCGAAAACGCCGGACCATCGCCGCGCAAATCTGAGGAGGGCCAAACTTGCGCGGAAAATGATATGTGTCTGGAAACAGGTAGCCCTCCAGGCTGGTTGCCGCGGGGTCCAGGTCGGCAATCAGGCTCACCTGCCCAGGCAGCGCATCCAGAAATTCCTGCCGTGTGCCGAACCCCGCCTGCTCAAGCCGGGAGGCAATCTCAAAGATATTTTCGCCTTCCGGAATAGTGACAGACTTGGTAAATACGTCGCCACGGCTAATGCGCGCATAGACCTCGGTAACCGGAACCGGGTGATCGAAACGATACTCACCCGCCTTGAGCGTTCCCCACTTTAACCAGCGCATCAGGTCGAACGCATACTGACTGCGCACCACGCCCGCCGCTTCCAGTTGCCGGCCCATCTGCACAGTGGAAGAGCGTAACGGGAGATCGACGAAGGTTTCACTCTCCGGCCCATAGGGCATGAAAACCAGCCAAGCCACGCCGCCCGCCGCCAGCAGCAGCAAAAAGAGAACGAAGCGAAAGAACTTCGCCGCGCCAGAACCTTTCTTTCTTCTGCTCGTCTGTCTGCGGCGCACCATGAACTGTTGTCAACCCTTCTCTGATTAAAAGACGTGAAAAATCCCTGCCGAGATTCGCAACTTTGATTGTACTGGGTTCGTTAGCCGCCAAAGGTGTAAAGTAACGCGGCTGCAGGGCAAACGCATCTTGATATCCTTTGTGGCAAGCAACTGTTGCTTCACCGCTCTCAAAAGATTTGCAGCCTGGTCGCGGATGGAGTCTTCGATCGGTTTGCCGAAGCTTAAGCTTTGAAAAACATCGCCTTTTGCCGTCAAAATGCCCATTTTCTCGATGAAAACGGCCCTTTATCGGGCGAAATTCGCTTGTTCTTGACAAGCCGATTCTCACGTAGCGGTACAAAGCGTGCGTTTTCGCGCACATTGAAGATTTTGCCTGAAACTGAGTTTCATTCAGTAATGGCGCGGGCATTCTTCACTTTCTCGGCCTCGTTTTCATCTTTGGCTGCGTAATCATCTGCAAGGAAATCGGCTAGAAATAAATATTTATAGGGGGGGTGGGGGGGTCTTTTCAGGGAACAGGGAACAGGGAACAGGGATCAGGGAACAGGAACGGCACGCGGCTTTGGTTGTTATTCATATTTTGATTGTGCGCCTGGGGAAGGTAATCTTCTGCAAGCATCGAAGAAGATGCGCTTGCCCTGAACGTCGCGGCCAGGGGGCGCATATAAATGGACACGGTTTGCGCTATGCAGGCGCGGGCGCGTTGCGAATACATGCAATAGATCCGCGAAAGAGTAAGACACAGTAGGCGAATTGCTGACCCAGTTGATCGAAGAGTTCCATTCCATCATGCGAGATTGCGTCAATCGCAAAGGCCGCCGGCAATCAGTCACCGTTCCTCTTCAAGTCGCGGTACCGTGATTGTGCTTCGGCAGGCAGGTTTACGCTTTCTTGCCTCTTGCGATTGAGCACTGGCGACGAGCGGGGGAAATGATCTAGCATCCAGGCATGATCTGGACCAGCCCAGCAGAGATGGCGTTGAACGAATTGAGCGCGGCCCCGCTGGTGCGCTTCTCGGTGCTAGCCCTGAGTTCGATCTTTTTTCTCGTGGATCCTTTTGCTGCGATCCCGTCGTTCTTGGCGATTACCGAGGGTGCGGACCCGGCGCGGCGAAGGCGCATGGCGAGGAAAGGCGCGCTGACCTGCTGCATTGTGTTGACCTGCTTTGCCGTGGGCGGACAATTGATTTTCAGGCTCTTTGGGATTACGCTGCCGGCGTTTGAGATTGCTGGAGGAGTGATTTTGCTGCTGATTGGCCTGGATATGCTGGAAGCCAAGCGCTCGGCAACGCAGGAGGCATCGGGCGATACGGAAGAGGGCGCCGCCAAAGAAGACGCAGGGATTGTGCCGCTGGGGATTCCGATGCTGGCCGGGCCGGGTGCGATTTCGACCGTGATGGTGCTGGTTGGGCAGACGCCGAGCCTTTTGCATTGGCAGATGGGGGCGATCCTGGGGTCGATTGGGCTGACCAGCCTGGTGAGTTATGGTGTGCTGGCGGCGGCTGGAAGAGTGAAGACCGTGCTGGGTGAGACGGGAATTCGGGTGCTGGTGCGCGTGATGGGGCTGCTGTTGGTGGCATTGGCCATGCAGTATTTTGTTAATGGGTTGATGGATTTGGGGATGATTGCGCGGCATTGATCGGCCGGTTTCCCACAGACTCGCGAGCTTTCCACAGGGATGGGGCTTGCAATTCATTTGTGGGCTTGCTATTGTTACAGAGTTGCAACGACGCGACGACAGGGTTAGTCTGCTCGCAAGTTGCAAACAAGAGTGGCATGTGCTACTCTTTGAAAGTTGCAGATGAGAAATGAAGCCTCCCGGTGGCCCGATAGGCCTGCCCCGTTGAGGGAAGTGGGAAGCAAGTTGTAATGCTAGTTCTTTGGTTCAGGCGAGCAATAGCCCTTGAACCTCTGTAGGAAATCCGGCAGAGGATATACCAGAACAAGCCATTGCAAGACCCAGGAGGAAGAAACTCCTGTGAGCCTCAGCGGCTCAGGTGTTGTTTGCTGGTCGTTGTTTGATATTTTGCGCAGTGCGAGGCTTTAAACAGGAGCGTTGTCCTGGTCAGGCTGATCTGAATTCGCAAGCGAGGAGCAACCGCCAACAGTGAGTTGGAGCGGCCTCGAGCGAAGAAAATGATTGAGCTTGACACGTTGAGGGAACTCCGATATGTTTAGAAGGTTCGCGCAAAAACGCCAGTAGACGCTGTAAAACGCGTTTCTGGTGAGCGCAACAAGTTCGAGGACAACCTGGCCGAAAGGCTGGGCCTCGATCCAAAAGGCGCCGCTTAGGCGGAGTGCCTCAAGGATCTTTGACAATTAGGTTGAACATGCCAGTTATGAGAAAAGATCAAGTTTGGTTTGATCATTCTCACGTAATTGCAAGTTGCGTTTTCGAGCGCAGCTTGCCGCTGAACCTATCCGACCTCCGTCGGTTTAGGGGAAGCAATCAGGTTTCAAACGAGAGTTTGATCCTGGCTCAGAATCAACGCTGGCGGCGTGCCTAACACATGCAAGTCGAACGAGAAAGTGGTAGCAATATCATGAGTAAAGTGGCGCACGGGTGAGTAACACGTGACTAACCTACCCTGGAGTGGGGGATAACTGAGGGAAACCTTAGCTAATACCGCATAATACCTACGGGTCAAAGGAGCAATTCGCTTT
>JBEKWJ010000038.1:0-47513 GCA_049513195.1 Occallatibacter sp. | reverse complement strand
AAAACGAGAGCCCCGCTGTTATTGGAACAAAACGGACGTACGAAAAAATCATTCAATCGCGTAAGTTATTGAATTGATTGGCGTCCCCGACGGGATTTGAACCCGTGTTATCGCCGTGAAAGTAGCCCCAACTGAGGTAACTCATTGATTATATGCGGGACAGGTGGCTCCCTCAGTCCCTCTTTAGCCCTCTAGGCGCGCGGTATTGGACCGCTATCGGACCGGCGGTAATCCCTTTCACGGTCCATCCTTACCATTTGATCTCATCTGTCCTATCCTGATCGTTCAGACCGGCATTTTATCCGGCAATACTTGTCGTTTTAATTCGCATCAAGGCTTTTGTTTGTTTATACTTGAATCCGGCAATAGAACCGGCAATGAATCTACCCCTTACCAACCCGAGCTGGATGGAACCGCTGCTGCCGCCCGAAGAAGGGCAGAAGCGGCTTGAAGATGCCGCGTTCGATTTGGTCTCGCGCGCCAGCTCACTGGCAGGGCAGACAAATCCCATCGTCACCGCGTCCATCGGATCGCTGGTTCGTTCGATGAACTGCTACTACTCGAACCTCATCGAAGGCCACGACACGCATCCGCGCGATATCGACAAGGCGCTCCGCAAAGATTATTCCACTGAACCGGCGCGGCGCGCCTTGCAGCTTGAGGCGGTCGCGCATATCGAAGTTCAACAGGCCATCGACGAGGGGCGCGACGATACCGCTTTTCCGGCGTCGCTTCCGTACGTTTTGTGGCTGCACCGCGAGTTCTGTCGCCGTCTTCCCGACGAATTGCTCTGGGTGGAAGATCTGGAGTCGAAGAAGCGCGTCCGGGTTCGACCGGGCGAACTGCGGGATGGTGAGGTGATCGTTGGTCAGCATCTTCCCCCAGAGGTCGCCGCACTGCCGCGCTTCCTGGAGCGATTCGAGCAGGCGTATGCCCCTGCTCATCTTTCCAAGATGCGTCAGGTAATTGCGGTAGCCGCCGCCCATCATCGCTTTGTCTGGATTCACCCCTTCTACGACGGCAATGGCCGCGTGGTGCGACTGATGTCTCATGCCATGCTGAAGCGGCTGGGAGTGGGCAGCAGTCTATGGTCTGTGGCGCGTGGACTTGCCCGCAATGTGGGCCGCTATAAATCTCTGCTGATGGCTGCGGACGGGCCACGCCGCAATGACTTGGACGGACGCGGCAATCTTTCCCTGGAGGCGCTGGTCGAGTTCTGTGAGTTCTTCCTTCGCACCTGCATAGACCAGGTTGCATATATGCGCTCGATCCTGGAGCCGGCGGAACTGCTGCGGAGAATGGAGATTTTCACGGAAGAAGAGGTTCGCGCTGGACGTCTGCCGAAGGGCAGCTTTGCATTGCTGCGGGAAGCGCTGCTGGCCGGGGCGTTCGATCGCGGACAGGCGCGGGCCATCACCGGCTACAAGGAGCGCATGGCTCGCATGGTCCTTGCACAACTTCTCGAAACTGGTCTGCTCGCTTCTGCCGGTTCGAGAGCGCCTGTTCGCCTGGGCTTCCCGATCAGCGTCGTGGAGCGTTGGTTTCCGGCGCTATACCCTGCGAATTCTCGCTGAACGCCGCTCGATAAATCCGTCATTGACACATTTTCTGAGCGTATAGGATTCAGAAATCCCCCCTGCCCCTCGGTGGAAAGGAAGCGAAGCCAGTCCGCAAGGGCTGGCTTCAGTGTTTGAGCTCGGCCAAGCCAGGGGACCGCCTATTCATCCGGCCAATTCTGGAGAGGCTCTCGCTCTGCCAGAGTTGGCGCGTGCTGTGATCCCCACTCGGTGAGCGTGCTGATCAGATGCAACACGGCAACACCCAATGATCTTTCAAGGGAATACTCCACGTGCCGCAATCGTGCGCTTAGATCGGTTCGGATTACGAGGCCGTCCTCTTCCATCTCGCGGAGATGCTGAGTGAGCATTTTCTTTGAGGCGTCGGGGAACAGCTTACAGAGTTGGCTCAGACGAATTGGTCCGTATTGCAGCCGGGACAAAATTCGCATCTTCCATTTCCCTTGAATGAGATTGATTGCGAGTTGTGCGGGACACTCATCCTCTTCTTGGCGACGCACACATATGTCGAAATCCCCTTTGCATCTTTGATCGCAATTATCATTGCCTAAGCTTGCATCATCGGGGTTTCTCGATGATATCCAACTTCGATTCACTTCTTGATTGCCGCTATTTTGTTCTGACAGAATCTTGATCATGCTTCACCGCCATTCAACGTCGAAGGATCATCTTGATTGCTGCGGGACGTTCTGGCGTATTTGTCCCTGCATATACTAAAGGCACTTTCGACGTGCCTTTGGAACACCGGGAAGCAAATATATTTTTGCAATCTGATCGAAGCGATTGTGCGCTATACTCTGGGCATTGTAGTGGTTTCTCCCCCCGATGCTGACACTTGCATATGGAACCACGCGGTAGACAATGGCAGGAACTGACATGGAGTTGGGCCTATTCGACCGGGAACCCGGCTTCGGATCAGAAATTGGAGGCCGCTGCCAAAGCAGCTTGGCCTTATGCGATGCTCTGCGCTTGGACATTTTTCAAAGATCATCATGCGGCCCACGACCTTATGGATGATGCAGTACAGAATGCGTCCGGCTATCTCGGTCGTCATGCAAAGTGCTCGGACAAAACGTTACTTGCGCGCATCAAGAGCGTCATCAGACGCCGCGCCCGTCAAGAATCTGCAAAGCACAATCGAGAGATTTCGTATGGCTCTCTGATTGACATGGAAAAGCTGTATGTTGGTCAACCAGTAGCGGAGCAGAGAGTCTATGCAATTGAACTCTACGAACGCCTTTCCCCTTTCGCGCAATTCATCATGGAGTGGCGCTCGCTGGGGTACTCGTGGAGAATGATCGCTGAACAATTCGAAATGAATCACATTACTGTTCAACGTGCATATTTCCGGGAGGTGGAGTCGCTGCTCCAAGATTCCTCCCAACCTGGAGAATTGTTTCAATGTGGCTGAATTT
Source organism: Occallatibacter sp. (assembly GCA_049513195.1). Classification (GTDB taxonomy): domain Bacteria; phylum Acidobacteriota; class Terriglobia; order Terriglobales; family Acidobacteriaceae; genus Telmatobacter. Next base: position 44,521 of record JBEKWJ010000038.1, on the reverse strand, counting down.
GCGTTGGCGCTCACGTGCGGAAGACCGTCTTGATGCTTGGATCACAAGGCAACATCAGGAACGTGTCCTTGCAGGAAGAATGATACCCGTCGGCCCTTGCCCTGACGAAGCGTCCCTGAAGAGCATCGCCAAACATTCTAAGGACATTTCTCTGTCGGACCCGCGAGTCAATCATGCGGCGAACTGTCCAGCCTGCATGAAACGTGTGCTTGAATTGCGACTCGTATATCGGTCTCGCCGGCGAAGGCTGATGTTCACGGCCGCTGCTGGTTGTTGTTTGATTGTCGTCTCTATTGTAGTGGTGGCAATTCGTAGAGCGAACACTCCGCATCACAGTTCAGACATGGCAGCGATTCCAGAGATAATTGACCTGTGGAATGCTGGGACGAACCGAGGGGATCAGCCCACCCGGCTGCAACCCGTTTCGTTACCAGCCGCTTTGGTAAAGGTCACAATCATTCTTCCCCGCTATAGCGAACCGGGGCGATACATGGTCGCCGTTACCCGCGATCAAAAGGGAATTGACTTGGTGGCTCGCGGTAGCGCAGCATCTACAGGCGAGGTAAACCGTGAAGAAGTCTCCGTTGATATTGATTTGCGGAATCTTCAACGAGGAGACTATTTTCTTTTAACGACCCATGAACAGAATCAGGCTTCGTATTACTACCCTCTGCAAATCAAGTAGCAAATCATCACGAAGCTCATATCTTTGTAGGTTGGCAAAATGTGAAAACACTCAGCGCGGCGTGCCATCCGTCAGCAAGCCGCCAATACTATGGCAGAGAAATGACTCATTGATCTCTCATCGTGCGCAATGTGCATCAAGGGTTTGGGGCGCCCGGCACCCGGCCCGTTGGTTTCTCCTCGTCATGTACGCATTTCGGGGTGTGTGGACAGCCATGATTCAAGCCGCTTCTATTAGCCGCGAGACTTAACCAGAAATAGGCTTCTGCAACACTTTTCTGCACCCCCTGGCCATTGAAATAAAGCGTACCGAGGAAAAACTGTGCATCTGCGTTCCCCTGCTCGCCTGCCTTGCGAAACCAAAACGCAGCTCGGACATCGTTCTGCTTCAAAAAGCCACCAGCGTGAAGGAGCATGCCAAGGAACAATTGTGAATCGGCGTCACCCTGTTCTGCTGCCTTGTGCTTCCAGAAGACGGCCCCTGCACAGTCCCTTGGCACACCGTTGCCTTCGGCCCAGCAGAGATCGCCAAGGCTGTTTTGTGCTTTGACGTGTCCCTGCTCGGCGGCCCTCCGGAACCATTTCGCCGCCTGTGCGTAGTCCTGCGCCACTCCAATGCCGATGTAATATATTTGACCAATTGTATTCTGGGCCGCAATATCGCCAGCATCTGCTAACGCCAGCAATGCCTTGTCGATAACTTCGGCTACACACATATCTGAGCTGCACCTACTTTTCTCAGATTGCTCCAGCCGACCGGACTCGGCGGGTAGATTTTGCAATTCCTCTCCCGCCTTTGACATGGTATGGCTTACCACCTTCAAAACGGCGTCGCCCGTCTCCATGAACACTCGTGCGATAAACGGAGGTACAAGTACATCTGCAAGACATCTTTCTCCTCTGAGAGATGCCTCCAAGTCATCAGAAGCCCCACCATTGCGGACTTCCCATGGCGGATTTGCTCCTATTAGCCTATTCGCATATCTGCGAAACCACACTTTGTATACATCGCGATTATCCCAATCAATAAAAGACTTCTTGATCTCCAGAAAGCTCTCCTTCATGAATGAGTCCACCTTGGCCCTTATTGCCACGGGCATTCCCCATGAAACCCACATAGAATCCAGCGAGGCGTCATATACCTCAAGGTCGAATGGACCGGGTAGTGCGTCGCTCCATGGTTTTGACATTAAACAGCGAGTAAGGCAAATGATGCCAAGGGCGTACCACCTCGAAAGCGAATCTTGATAATTCCACCCTGGGTTGAAATCCTTTTCGATATGATGTCTATTGACAAGAATTTCATTGAATGTCTTTTCGTTAAATATGGCAACGATTTGTTGCGCAACAGAATTAGCCAACCCTGCAACATTTGTCCCCCGTTCAGGAATAATTGCAGAGTCTTTCCTTCCGATTATGCTCAACGAGGTATCTTGAAACTCATGCTTAATCTTTGCTCGAAATTGCAGTGACGTGAGTTTAAGTTGCGCGATAGAGTTAAGAGTGTGCCAGCTATTTGAAACCAACGAGTCCTGTTCTTCTTTGAGTACTCCCAAAGATTCGAGCAAGCTACGCCTTTGGGCAGTAGAAGCTGCATCCCAGACAAGACTTGCGGCTTTCGAAGCGCGTCTGATTTTGCTGTCCTCACTGTTGTAATTCATTAGAAATGCGGCTCCTAGTATGACAGCGACGATCAAGAAACTAACCATGTCAATCCAACCCCTCCAGTGAATGACAATTCATCCTGCGATATGCAGTGCCAGCTACAGCAGATCAAAAGCGGTTAAGATCCCGACCAATTCATGACTATCCTTATGCCTGTCCTTATGTTTGACGAGCATCACACCCTGTTTTTCTAGGTTATCCAACGCCTCACTGATCTGCGCATTGTCGGGAATAACCAACGCAGATACACATATCTCTGGCACCTCGTCTATCGCCTCTTGAAGAGTCTTTGACAATCGCTTAATGCGATCCTCGCCAGACCTTTGTGGGCCGAGGAATTGAGCAATCGATGCATCCGAAACAATCTTCCATTTCTTGCTCGGGTTCGGCTCATCGTCACTTGATCTCACAACTGGCAGGTATGAATACGAGTTCGCGAGCATCTGCTGTCGTATGAAGCTCAAGGGCTTCCAGAGTTCCGCACATTCCGGGTTTCGGACCATGAAATCAGAAACAACGAGACCTGGTATAGTTCTCAAGGCGTCCTCCAAAATGATTGCTAGTTCGATCAAATGCTTTGTAAGGTGACGCGCAAACGCACCCTGGTGCAGTGCGTCGTTTCGGGCTTCCTTAACGAGCTCGTAAAGCCGAGAAAATGGTGTCAAATATGCTTGGTGCGCAATGGACGGATTGGAAAGACACGATCTATTTGCAAATTCTGTGATTGCAGCTGTATATTTTCGGAGATTGCCATAATATCCTTGGTCACTCTTCTTTTCCTTAGTTCATGGATAATCTTGTCGAAGGCTTCGGCGTCGGCCAATGTGGCTAAACGCGCTGAACGGAGTTCATTCGCAAAGAAAGACGCGGACTTCTTGTCTGGTTGGGGCATTTGGAACCTTGCAAGGCATTATACGCCGGGCGCTCCATTCTTCCGCAGGCCCATGGAAGAAGGTGGGCAAGCAACGCTGCCTCGTCGCCGAGCCCAAAACAGCCAGTTCCTTCGCAGGTTGTCACAGTTATCAACATCCGAAGCGCGCCGCAGTGAGGCGCGCTCCTGCCGTCGGGTGGGACCAGACCGGCGCTCCTGCCGGATGGCAAGAGCCTCAAGCAGGGTGGGAATCGACGGACAGGAGAGCAGATAAATGGCGGAGCCTGTGGGGTTGGCTCCGCCGGGGTGTTGGATGGGGTTATGCTGCTTTGGAGGGTTTCGCTGTCTTTGCTGCTGGTTGCGGCGTGGCCTTCTTTACAGTTTTGGCCTTGTCTTTAACCGCGAACTCCTGTTTGACTTTGGCGGTGATGGCGGGAACGTCCACTTTGTAGAACTCGGCGGCCTCGCGTAGTGCCTTACTGGAATCGCTCTGCGAATGCAGCGTTTGCAGAATGGATAGTTCAACCAAGATGCGGCCAAGTGTGCTTTCGTCGGACTTGCGAAGGAACGCGGCAAACAGCTTGGCCGGTGTGTCACTGGTTGTGGTATTTACTTTGTTGATGCCATGCTGACGGAGAACGATGGCGAGACGGCGCTCGTCAATCGTTGCGGTCAGACGTTCGACGATGAAAAGCAGATCACGTTTCATCAGGCGAACGGGCACGGCCTCGACAATGGCACTGAGTACACGCAAGCCGGTTGCCTGGGCGATTGCTTCTTCACGGCGGCGCTTCTCTTGCTCGGCCTTGATTGCTGCATCGAGCGCGGCCTTCGGCTTCCGTGCATGATGAATCGGGCACTCTGGATTTGCACACACACGGCGCAATTCGCCCTTTTCACTGCCTTCAGTGACGATGGCCTCAGTGGTGAACTTGCACGTCTTGTACTCCGGCCAATCGCTGTGCTTTGGATTGGTAGGCTTCTCGCTGCTAATCTCAACGTACTTATTGCGCGGAACCGCTGCACTGCTGTCTTTCTGTTGTCCATAGGCTGTGCTGATTTGTACCAGCTTTGGCTTGGTTGCAATGGTCTGCTGGACAAACTTTTCCAGCTTGGCTGCATAGCATTTTGGATCGGAGCATGAATCATGCTGCGCGGCCATGCCTTCAAACAGTAGCGTGTTGTGGCCGGTGCGCTTGGGGCAATCAATGCAAGCTCCGGCCTCCGGTACAAGCTGCGCGTCTTCTTTCGAGAACGGCGCGGCTGCAAGCTCCAACAGAATGTTATGCTCAATCCACGTTTGAAGCTGGCGAACGGGCAAGAGAATTCGCTTGCTCTTGTTGCCGTTGGCGTAACTCTCTTGATAGCAAGCGGTGAGTGCTTCCTCCTGTTGCGCGGGTTGCAACTTCGCCAGTAACAGCGCGTGGCCAGTGCCGATTTCATCGCGGGAAAAAGCATCGACCACTGTGGGAACAAGCTCAGTCAATCTCAATCTGGCTGTGATGAACACTGGCGATTTTCCAATACGGGCGGCAATCTGCTCAATGGAATACTTTGGTTCTTCCGTGTTGAGCAATGCGCGAAAGCCCGTTGCCTCTTCCATCGGATGCACATCAGCGCGAATCAGGTTCTCGACTATGCTGGTTTCAATGGCCTGTGCATCGGTCAATTCAACGATACGAACGGGGACGGATTCAAGCCCTGCCAACTGCGCGGCGCGATAACGCCTCGCTCCGGCAACGATCTCGTAAGTGTGTGGACCTTTCAGACGCACTAACAATGGCGAAAGCAAGCCTTGAGTGCGAATGGATTCTGCCAACTCATTCAACGCGGCAGGGTCAAAGGTGCGACGGGGATTGTTGGCCCATTCGTTGAGGTTGGCAAGTGGCACGTTGCGATATTCAGTCTGACTTTCGGTGGTCATATTCACATCTCCTTATGATGTTGTCGAGTGTTGATGCGTGGGCGGGTTGCGAAACCCGCCCGATGATTGGCGCGTTATTGTTTGCGGCTGCGCTCAAAGGCTTCAAGAAATCCCTGAGCGTGAATGTTTTTGTCCCATGTGCGAGCGAAGCTCTCATGCTGTTGCAAGAGGCTTGGGACAAAAACATATTTATCGCCTTTACAAGTGCGTGAATACCGCTCCACGCCCATGTAATCGTTGCGAAAGTAAAACGCTGATAGAGTCCAACCCATGCCAAGGGGATTCGATAACTCGAAGCACATCCCATAACACATATTGGTGTCGCGCATCAGGTCGCCGTTCTGTTCGCCATAGTGCGCGATGGAGATTGCCGGAACTCCAAGCGGGCCGGGTTCCGGCGTGGCTTCGATCACGAGGGCCATATAGGGCGGGTTCTCAATCCGCAGATATAAGTCACTGCGATAGCCTCCCGCCCTTTCGAGAATCTGAAGAATGGTCTTCACTAGGCCACCTCCGCGACGGCTTCGGCTTCCTCTACCGCGTCCACGGTTTCAACTGCTGCGAGAATCACAGCCGATGTGCGCTGGATAACTTCAAGGCTCTCGGCCAACAAGGCGGCGTTGCCAGCGTACATTTGTATGTAGTCGCTTGATGCGGTTCCCATCTCCAAGCCCACGGCCTGACCAACGATGAAGGCCACGGCCTCAGCCTCTGTCTCGCGGATGGTTTGCGTGGTGAAGGTGCGGCGCTCGGCACGGTGCAAAAGTTCGTGCGACGTTTCATGGACCAATGTGGTGAACTCCTCGGCCTTCGATTGGCCGGGAAGAATGACAATCTTGCCGCCGTAGCTAACTCCCAACGCGGGGGCAATCTTCTCGTTGAATTCCAGCTTGATGCTTTGCGTGGCAAGAAATGCAATCAGCTTGTCGCGCTGTCCGCCGATTTCGCCCGTGATGGTGTGGTCAAACTCCGGCAACTCCGCGCCTTCGGTCTGGCCAATGTCGAAGACGTAAACAGCACGAAAGCCAATCAGCATCGGCGCTGGCTTTGCATCTGTAGTGGTTGGCTCCTGCTCTTCCGCATCTCTCCTGCGCCTGTGGCCAATAATCGGCGCAAGAATTTGAATGCCCTTCTCGCCCTTCCTGACAAAGCGTCCAAGCTCATTCCATGCGCGAAGCCCTGCTACTCTGGTCGCTGCTGGGCGTTGTCTAGCGATAGCCATAATGTTGCCGAAAGAGTAACTATGAAATTTCGCCATAGCTCCGAGATACGCGGTCAATGTCTCGCTCTTGCCTGCCTCAAGCTGCTGGATGAGATAATCCACGGCCTGCTTGATGAGTTGTTGTGCGGGGTTCTCTCGCTGCGTGGTGCGCTGCTGGTAGGGTGAATCGCTGCGAGTGCGGAGCGCCGCATTTTTACTGAGCGGCGCGGTGGTGCGGCTGTTGCCGTTGCTGTTGTTGTTGCTACTGAAATTCATGTTTTTGTTCTCCTTTTCCGCCGTAACCGGCTGAGCGTCTTTCTCACCCACGGCTGGGAAGCGCGAAGACGGTTGGCGGAAAAGAACGAACGCAGCGCGCGACGGTGGGAGTTCGTCGGAGAGGCGCGGCCAGTGCCAAACACGCACTATCGTTTGGCGCGCAGCCGCGCTCCGAACGGACGGAAAAGGCCCCGCTCAGCGCACGATCTCTGTGCTTTGGGCCGTCCACCTGAGGGCGCGTAGTGGGATGGAAGGAAACAACCTGCTACGGATTCAGCGGCCCCGCCAGGGACGGCTACGGCAGGTTGTCAAAAATGCTGTATATTGTCTGATCTTGGCTTTAGAGGACAGTGGCGAGATGATTACGCTAAGATCGCCGGAGTTTGCGTTACAGACTTTTCGCTGGCAGTACACTCTATGCGACCGAGTATGGTACTGACAGCATTAATTCGCACCTTTTAATGTGTGGTAGGGCATCCCGCTTTAAGCGCAAAAAAAACGCACCGAAGCGAGGGCGCACAGCTTTTTGGGGCGTATCAAGGATGGGCCACCCGCCGCTACTTGGGGTCGAAGGTCGTGAAGGATTCGGTATCGCAGGGCTAGAACCCGCAGTCCTTTTGCCGTAGCTTTCTCCCTGGTCCCAAAAGCGAAACCTTGGCAGCCACCTGCTTCAAAAGCCAGATTGTGAGTCAAGCGATGTACACATCAGAGTATCTACCTACTTTGCATTTGAGAATTCCCAAGCCGCTTAGTTTCTTGAGAAGAAAATCTATCTCAGGCTCAATGTAACCTTGAGCCTGAATGCGCTGAACCAGTTCGGAGCGTCGTATCTTGACCTTGTTGTCGAGGGCGTGAACTATCTTAAGAGCGAGCGTCCGATTGCGCTTCTTTTCCCCCCTCGGTTTGCCTTTAAGCGCTTCGCTAAGTGCTCTTTCAAAGCGCGTCGTGTAGTCGTGTTCTTTGCACAGCTTATGAAGAGCCGCCATAAGGGTTTTATCAGTCTTATATGGGACCCGTCTCATGCCAAGCAAATCAGAAATGATCGGAGACGTTGCATTTTGTTTTTGCGCTGCCTTATGAGCGCTCACGAAGATTGCTCGCGGAACATCGATCCCTTCAGCGTAACCATATTCAAGCGATACATTCGCGTTACCGCCCGTGGCATCAAAAACTGCATAGCTGGACGTAGAGATTCGCTCCTTAATAACCGCAAAGAGACTTTCCGCATTCAGCCCGTCGTCACGACCGACGATAGTGAAGTACAAAGGGTAGGTCTTTATGAGCTTCTGGATAATTGCTTCGTACTTTTGTCTTACAGTTTTCCAGGGTAATCCCACGAAAATCTGGTTAGAGATGAAACCCCTCTTCACTTTAGCCACGAAATCCTCCAAAGGCCCGAGACACGTTTTGAAATGTTGACGGTCGAGCGTTGCATGTCCAACCATCCGGGAATGCCTGGGTGACCCGGGTCTCGATCTTCAGACCTTGTATCGCGACAGACTTTCATCGCTTCCATCCATACACGTGCATATCAGTGTAGCTCCAAGTCTCCCCATCAGCGAGATCGCGTGGTGTTGAACCACATACCTTTGTAGTTTCCTCTGAATTGATGAATCCGCCTCCATCGTTCTTGAGAACTACCTGCCCGCCAGATATATAGCGAGTAAAATGATCCTCCTTCGGATGAGATGAACCATATGCTTCGGCAGAAGCGCTAGTCATATTGTGGATCTCAACCGCAATAGAAATTCTGTCTATTATGTAATCCGATGACTTAGTATCACCATTGCCGTAATTAACCTCAGCAAAAGGGTTTGTTGCGTTCGTTCCGGTTGTAAAGCAAATACGCCCACTGCCATCTCCAAATGATCGCGACCATTCCCCCTTGTCCAGATTGACAACTACGGGCAATTCTTGAGCATCTTTGTCGAATGCGACAGGGTGCCATCCGCCGCTTCCAAGTTTGTCGGTTCGCCCAGCCTTTTCATCGATCCGGTATTGTGTTGAATTTTGAGATAAGTAGCGGTATCGAGGCCCAAACGTGTCCTGGTCGAGTGTCACGCCTACCAAGCCTGCAAGCAGCAGAGATGTGACGAAAACGGCTGAGAATATACGGGGAGAAAGGGGCCATCGGGCAGCACAAAGCCAAGCCAGTGCGCCAAATGCAACACCTTCAATCAAAAATATCGGAATAAATCCCTGAACGGCTCCGAGGATCAGGCAAATCAATGCGACAACAGCCAGAGTAATCGAGCCTGCATTGCGGAATTTATTGGCGACTGTCGAGTTTTGTTCGGAGGTATTAGCGCCAAATGCCTGCGCAACAGCATTGGTGGTGGTATTCGTCTCGGAGGCGGGGGGTGCAGGATTGGCTTCAGATTGCGGACTCGGCTCTGGCTCAAGCATCTTTCCATTGTCTTTCGTATCTATTCCCGTATTCGTGGGCGTTTCCGGTAATGCGGTATCTGGAGTTACTTCATCCAGTATGCTGCGTTTGCCGCAACGCGGACAGAACAGAGCTTCAATTGGCAGCGTCGAACCACATGCGGCGCAATACATACTGGTCTCCTGGATAAAAGTCTGATCCCGGCAGTCTAATCGTCAACGAGGTTTATGCTCCCCATAGCGGTTGGCCGTGCGCCAGTTGTTGTAATGACCGTTCCGGTGGTGGGCGTTCGTCTCGCCAGGGTAATTTCCGCCGTGAGGTTTCGTATGGTGTCCGCCGCCATAGTTGGGGCGAGTGGCGGACGAGGAACGTGCGGTGTAGTGATGCGCGCTGCTCGGTCGTGAAGAGTAGGTCCGGTGCGTCGTAGCGAAAGCGACGGGCGAGGCTAATAACGAGAAGAATAATGAAATCGCTAACACTATTGGTTTCATGACGTTGTCGATCCAATTCAATTCTGTCCTCAAGACGCTCCTAGACATTCAACGATCCAGCGAGACTCCTGTTCTGCTATCATTCTAGCGACCTGAATCGCTGTATGAACAGGCATCTATGCATTTTTTGGATAAAGATCCTTCAGTTTGCTATTGAATGAGGTTGCATATGTCAGACAAAGACTTCAGAACTGATTTCGATTCCCTGAGAACAGACGCATTGGCTTGGTATTGCAACAAGCTCGCCAGCGCGGACCCAGCGGAAACCAAGAGGATGCAGTCGAAAGCTGCAACCCTCTACCAGCAATGGAAATTTCTAGAAAGTGTTCAGCCAAATGCGGAGAAAGAGGCGGCTCTCAGAAAGAGTATGGTTGACTTTTTAACAGAGCCACCTCAGTAGAGGCTACCTGAGGTCACGCCAATTCGCGTCCGTCGATTGGTTGTGGCCTAACTCCATAAAATCGGCTGTTTCGGGCATAATTGCTGCGTCGCATTTCCAAAACGATCTGTCCGGCTCGTGACTCGGCCTAACGATGCAACTTAGTTGCGGTATTTCATTTTGGAGTCTTCGCTATGAGAAAGTACGGAACGATAGTTTGCAAGCACGGTTTTCTTGTTGTCGCGATGTTCTTGGGCGTTTCAATATTTGGAAATGCGCAGTCGATAGAATCTATGCAGGTAAAGATTTACCATCTTGGTCATTGCACGGACTTGGAAAAGCTATCACTTCATGTGGGCGCTGGCATTCCAGACATCAAGCACATGATCGACTTCAATAAGGGACTTCTACGCTTTCCAGAAGGATCGGAAGATGCAAAGGCTGAACTGCAAAGTAGGGTTACTAAATTAGAAGCCGAATATTCAACTTATGACTTGAGTGCATTGAAAAATATACTGTTAAGGAAGAATCTAGAGATTGTTAGAAATCTACTGTCTGAATGTGCCGACACATATCAGGACAAATCGGCTGTATCTGTGAGGCTGCTTCAGATTGGCGGCATATTAGAAGATTTAAGCCAGACTGAAGATGCGATTCCGATCTACCGGAGGTGCCTAGCATTAGACCCTGACTTCGCGCCTTGTTCTGAATCGATAGGAATGGCATTCCTAACCCTTGGCAGAAGACCTGAGGCCAGAGACGCGTTCAAAAGAACGATAGAAATAGGAGGTTTCAGCGAATGGAATTCCAAATACATAGGAACTGCAAAGCAAATGCTCGAGATGATGAATCAAGAAGATGAAAACAGTAAGGATGTTACCGGGACCAAGGAAGCAACGTCCATGCAGCATACTTATGGAACGGGTTTTTTCATAACCAGCGACGGGGAGATACTTACGAACAACCACGTTGTAGCCGGATGTCACAACCTCACGATACTAGGTGGTATGCCGGTGCAGATCATCAGCAGGGATCCGGCTTCTGATCTTGCTCTCGTAAAGGCTGACCACAAACCAGACCAGGTTGCTGTCTTCAGAAGCGGACCTGCGCCGAGAATCGGCGATACTGTTGTGACTTTCGGTTTTCCCTTGCCAGGCATTCTTTCTTCTGAGGGAAATGTAGCCACGGGCATTCTCAGCGCCACGACTGGATTACAAAACGATATTCGGTATGTGCAAATTAGTGCGCCGGTGCAACCCGGCAATAGTGGGGGGCCTGTGTTCGACACGAGTGGCCATATTGTAGGAGTTGTCGTTGCAAAGCTCGACGCGCTACGAATTGCACAGTTCACTGGAGATGTTCCGCAGAACGTTAATTTTGCTGTTCACTGGTCAGAGGTTCGCGCTCTTTTGGATGAGCAGGGCGTTCGATACAAGAAGCTTCCTTCCCTCCAGGCCATTGGTACTCGTGCGATAGCCAAGATCGGGGCGGAAATCTCAGTCACGTTGGATTGCGTCCAGTAAACTGCGCGTGAGCCCTATCGTATTTACTCTGGGCGGGTCGAGTGCAAAGCGGCTCACGCAAGAAAGAGACTATGAAAAGAATTCTCAGTGAAATCGTGGACCGTCTGTCTGACACTGCGGCGAGTCTGGACGCCATGGAACTACAACTTGTCGAGAGCGGTGTTTTGAAGAAGGATGCAATCCGTAATCGCTTTCAAACCCACAAAGACACGGTGGAAACACATCTCCTAGCGTTGCGGTCGTTGATTGCTGGTCTACCAGAGTAATAACAAATGTGTCGGAATGTTTATAGCCATGAGGAAGACTATGCGCGCGAGTCCGATCGCTTTGTTTGCCGCACGCTCAGCACATACATCGTCGAACTTTTGTCAGAGAGCCAGTTAGAGTCGAGATCTTAGTATTGTTTTCTTGATGGAGGCTATGAAATGCGTCTTCGCAATGCACTATTCTTTGCCCTGATGTTCTTGGTAATAGTGTTACTCAGAGCAAGTCAATCAAGCGCACAGAACACGGTAAGTTTAGGACAAGCTGGGGTGCCCGGGGCCGATCCTATTGCTGAATACAATTTGGGGGATAAAGCGTTCTTTTCGACTTCAGGAACTCCGCACGGCGTCGCAGAAGGAATTATGTTGTACAGGGAATCGGCCGAGTCGGGTTATATTCCTGCCCAAAAAATGCTTGGAGGTATCTTTGGGAGAGGAATCAGAGTGGCAAAGGACAATGCCGAAGCATCTCACTGGTATGAGATGGCAGCAGAACAAGGTGATAAAGACTCCCAGAGTGAGCTTGGTCGGCTCTATGAGGAAGGGGAAGGTGTACGGAAGAATTTAGCTATTGCTGCCTATTGGTACAGCAAAGCTGAGCAACAGGGCGATGTTATAGCCAAAAATAATTTAAGCCACCTCGCAGATATGGGGGTTATCGCGCGGGCGCCTTCCAGTGACCAGCTACCACCTAAAGTAAGTGCATACCCGCTGGCGTCGTTGGAATATGATTTACAGAAGGCTCTCCTAGCGGAAAAGAGTACGTTGCAAACTAGTACAGAAGCACCCCGCGTTCAAGCGCCTTCTCAGGCATCGGCGGCTCTTCCCCGTCCTAGCAATCAATCAGACGGCACATGCACAAAATCTATCGCATTTGCGATTGTACAAGGAAGAAATGTTTCGCCCTTAATACCGGACTTTGCCGACAAATGGGCGACAAAAAACCAAAAACACTATCCAGGACTTTGTTTTTCTCAATCGCCAATTTCTGGCGCGCAAGATTATGTGTTTGTGTTTTCCACTGCGCAAGATTCGCTCTCTGGATTTCAGCCTGTCGTAAGAACATCCACTAGCACTTCAACGAGTCCGGTTCATGGAAGCGGAAATATAGTGAGCAACAGCGGCGAAGCTTGGCAATACACATACAATGGAACCATCACGACAACCACGACAACAACAAGTACAGAGGACGTGCCGTACACGTTGCGTGAAAGTACACTTTATCTGACTATCTACAATTCTTATGGAGTAATGGTTCAGCAACGTTGGGCATCTGATTCTCGCCAGATCGGTGGCGATCCATATCAGGCTCTTGGCCACAATCTCGGGATGGCATTGCGTAGCATCCACGTCAAGGAACGATTGCTCAAAGCAGGCGTCAAGGATATTACTGGAAGGTAATATGGAAGTGCTATGTCGAAACGAGTATCTTCCATTTTCGGCATCATGATTATGCTGACGAATGATCGATGCCGTTATGAATGCCTCGGAAAGACCCTCACATCATTCCGATGCCCTGAGCGATTGACGGCGCTTGGATTTCCAGCGCAGAGGTCTTGGAGACATCGGTGCTGAGTTGCGGACTGAGCTTGTTCACGTCGTCGGTGAAAAGGGTCGCTTCATGGCTTGCGCGGGATATTGAGACGTAGCCGAAGCGGGAGTTGAGCAGGTCCGGGTGGACGCCGGTATCGGCGTTCACGAGGACACGCTCGGCGGTGAGGCCCTGGGAGCCGTGGCTGGTCACAGCGTAGCCGTGGTCGAAATGGCGGTGGTCATGGGCATTGAACTCGACCTGGTGGTTGTTGTCGAGATGGGCTGAAATGCGGCCGTCCGGCGCGATGGACTCGATGGCGGCAAGGTCGCGATTGGCGACGCCGAGTGATTTGTCGGGCGCGGTGAATAGGATGCGATCACCCACGGAGAACTCACGGTCGATCTCGCGGAAGACGCTGACGCCGGACAGACGGCGCGGATCGTAGGTGGGCTGCTCGCCGGAGAGTTTTTCGACGGTGAGCAGGTTGGCGGCGGAGTCGATGCCGACAACTGTGCCATAGGTTCCAGCTTCGATTCCAATGGCTTTGCTGCCACGCGAATAGCGCACTACATCGTTGATCTCGTAGTGGCTGGCCCACGAGCGTTCGGCGCCGGTCATGTCCTGGCGCTGAACGAGCACACGGAAGGTATGATCCTCCGACGCAAGTGTTCCATTGGCCTTCAACTCAGTGCGCACGGCAACGTTCAATTCGCGGCGAGAGGCGTTATCAGGCGAGACGATCAGTGTCTTTTCTGGCGACTCGACATAGCTTTTGGCAATGGCGCGGATGCGCTCTTCCGTGCTAGGAATCTCCTTCACGCGGCCCTGTTGCTGAAGCGATTCAAGAGCGGCGTAGACTTGGCCTTTGGCCAGCAACTCGACGGCAGATTTCAGCGCCGGGTCTTTCTGGCGCACGATTTCATCGAGCTTGACTGTGCGCATTCCGGCTTCTTGCAACTGCTCAAAAGGGCGGCCCGCTTCAACCCCCTGGTGCTGGCGCGTGTCGCCAATCAGGAGAACGCGGTCATTGGGTCCGAGCCGTGACAGGAACTCGCGCATCTGATTGGTGCTCGCCAAACTCGATTCATCGACGAAGTAAAAATGTTTCTGTTCTGGCGCGGGGGGATTGGCCGAACGTGCAAGAAAACCTTGCAAAGTTCCTGACTCGATGCCTGCTTCTCCAAGCTGCCGCGCAGCGCGGGAGGTCGGGGCGAAGCCCTCGACCGTATAGCTCTGCGATTCGGCGGCGGTTCGAACAACCGAAAGCGTGGTCGTCTTGCCAGCGCCGGCAAAACCTTGAATGCCCTGGATGCGGTCGGGAGAACTCAAAACATCTTCAACCACAGATTGCTGGGCGCGATTGAGATGCGGATGCTGATCGGCGACATTGACGGCCTGCATCCGCGAAAGGACTGGCTCGGCTTGATTCTTTCCCTCCTGCACGCGGCGAACAATTTCATGCTCCGCTTCGATGGTTTTGGCAGTGGTGAACTGACGCGCTGGCTGGCTCTGTGATCGTTCAACAATCTGGAATTCACCGGAAGCCAAGCGTGCATCCAGGTTGCCGCGCACCTGGGCATACGTGATGTCGCCCATGCCGCGACGGAGGCCATCGCGGATCAATGCACGCTCATCGACCACGGCCTCACGCTCGAAGTTTTTATCGCGGGAAAAAGTCAGAGACTCGCGCACACGGTCAACGGCATGGACGGGTTTTTCCTGATGTTCAAGCCGTTCGCGGGCGGCGCGCACGACAGCCTCGGCCTGATGGCCGAAGTCGGCGGCGAGCTTGCGATGCGCCGCCATGACTTCGCCGGGAGAATGAATTTCTTTGCGGTCGCGGGTGGAGTGGGCGGCGATCTCCGCAGCCTCCGAGCCGGTGCGCCCGGTGCGCTCCAGATACCCACGAATCTGCTGGCTGCGAGGGCTCGATGCGTCAATATATTCCTGCGTGTAGCCCTTGATCTCTGGCGCTCCACTGCGGCCAGTGGTGATCTCGTAACCGAGATGGCGAAGCTGATAGGTCAACTCCGATTGATAGACCGCCGTCGCGAACTGCTGCGATGCGAATAGACTCTGTGGCTGGATGGCGCGGGACTGGCCGTTGTCGCGCTCGGTTACATTGAAGACAACGGCGTGGGTGTGAAGCTGCGGCGCAACGTAGCCATCGACTGGGCGAGCGGTGTCATGCTCGAACTTGGCGGCAACGAATTTGGCCGTCGTCTCTGGCGCGTGATTGCCGCCGATGCGCGCCTGTGTGTAATGCTCAAGCTGTTCCAGCGCAACGCGCACACTTACACGGTGGGCGATGCGCACGTTGTCATCGCCGCCGACAAGCGCAGTGAGTGATACGGACTTGGGCGCGGAAAAGGTCGCATCCCAACCGGCGCGATGCTCCATCGTCTTCACGGTTTTACCGTCCGTATCCTTATATATGTACGAGGCGCGCTGGCGAACCAGTTGTTCGCCAGTGGACGGGTGTTGGCCCTGGCTGAGTTTGGCAAAATCTTCTGCGGAAACTGCACCGGCAAGGCCGAAATGTCCCGTCAATCGGCCTTGCCATTCACCTTGAATCTCGCCACGCTGCGACCAATAGTTCTGTTCCTTGGCGGTGAATTCCTTGGCGTGATAACTCTGCGCCTGACCGGCGGAAAGCGGTTTGGAAATGGTCAGCATGGTGTCTACTCCATCTGGTGTCCGGCATTCTGGACTTCAAATTCAGGGAAGTGAAGATTGCCCTGCATCTCTTCCGGCTCTGCCGGGAGAGGCGTGCTCGGAATAATCAAGTCGTCCATCGGTCGCTCATCGAAGCCGAGACTTTTTTCTTCAAGCGCGATGAACGGGAACGTGAATCGCGCAACGTGATTGCCGTACTTGAGAAAGCCGCGCAGATCGTCAAGGCCGGATACCTCTGAAGGCAGGACAAGCGGCTCTGTCTGACGATCGAGCGCAAAGTTCTTGCCTGCGCGGGAACCGTCGTAGTGGGTCTCGCGCAGGCGCTCGATCTCAACTTCGCCGATGGCCTCGCTCACCCATTTCGCGGCGCGTGGCTCCGTAGTGCGCAGAAAGATTTTGGTAGCAGGCTGCGAGAGCATGGCCTCGGAATCTTCGCCGTACCGCGCTTCCATCTGGCTGCGGCCCTGGAAGCCAAGAATGACCGGGTTCTGCGATTTGCGATTCTCTGTAATGGCCGTGTGAAGCTGCGGCAGACGTTGCAGGCTGGCCAGCTCGTCAATTACAAACCAGACCGGCTTCTGATCCGGCATCGGTTCATTGAGCAATCGCAAAACCAGTGTGTCGATCCACAGACTGATGAGCGGACGCAATGCCTCGCGCATCGTCGGGCGAGATGTAATGAAGATCCAACCGCGTCGCGTCTCGGCCCATTTCGTGGCTGTCCAGACAGAGCTTGTCTCATCTTCTCTGGGAAGCAGTCTGAAGCTGTCGGCGCTCATATTGAGTGAGCCGAGAACGCCGGTGCGCTGCTGCGGAGCCTTCGGGTCGATCAGCATCCAATACTCTGTGCCCTTGACGCGGCGGTCGATCTCCGCTGGATCGGACATCCATTTAATCAGGTCTTCCGGCGTCGGCAGATAACTGAGCAAGTGCGCGAAAATCTTCTGCGGAGCTTCCACAAAGAAGCGATTTGTCACGCCCTCTGGTTGATAGAGCGAGACCGCCAGGGCCTTTGCCTCTGCCTTGCGCCGCAACTCCTTCGATGGATTCCAGTACGGCATTCGGGAGTCAAGCGGATTGAGAACGATGTCGCCGCGATGCTCATTGTAGAACTGCTTTACGAACTCGCAGGCCGGGTCATAGACGATTGCAGAATCACCGCGCGCATCTACCTGATAGAGCATCTGGCGAATGATGCTCGACTTGCCGGAACCAGTGTCACCAACAATCAGGAAATGCTTGTTCTCTGCATCGCGCGGGATACGCAGAGGGAGCTTGCAATCGTTGGTGGTGATGCCGATTCCATTGCCTGAAACAGCTTTCGTGAACTCCTTCGCATCGAGAAGTACTGGGCCTTTCAGGCGTCGGCCATAACGCAGTTGCTTGATGCGCCCGATGTCTTTACGAATCGAAAATGGAAGCTGCAAGAGGAATGCAGACAGTCCAAAGTAAAGCTGCATCTTAAAGAGATCGTAGAGCGAAGCATCCTCGTAAATCCAATGTGCAAGCCATGCATGCAGTGCCTTGTTCTGATAGTTGCGCGGCGCTTCTCGTGCAAGGTAGTAGAGCTGATGAACTGCGGCTTGTGGGGTCAGCGCCATTGGCAATGGCGAGCCTCCGAATTGAGGAGTTGAACCTGATTGAACGTCCGCTTCGAGCGCGGGACGACCTGGTGTTTCGCCGTCTGTCACCACGAGCAACTGGTATTTGCTGGCCGAATGCGCTAGGCCCGCAGTGACGCTGCGCAGGTAGTACGGAAGGTAGTACCGTTGCAGAGGTTGCAGGCCAAACTGAAAGCGCAGATAGATGAAGAATGCCGTGGCTACGCAGGCGAGAAGGAACGCTCCGAGAGTGTAGAGATAGCCGCGAGGCGGCCAGATAATTGACTCCCTGCGGCCCCATTGTTGGACGGTTGGCATGGTCATTTCTCCTGTTTCTGGCTGCGCTTGGCGAGGATTTCCTGTGCCTTCGCAGCCTTGGTTGTCTGCACTTGACGGAAGATCACGTTCACCTGATCCTGGCTCATTTTGTCACCGCGCAAGATTGGTTCAAGAGTTGCCATCAAGAGCATCTGAATGCCGACAAGCTCGGTGAAGATGTGCATATCCAGCCCTGCATGACTGCCGGAAGAATCACCATGAAGCAACACATCCCGCGCCCATTCGCTCGGTGTTTTGCCTGCACGCTCTGCCGCGTCTTCGATGGCTTTGGCTTCGATGACTGTGAGCTTTGTACTCAGGTTGAGAGAGCGACGGTCGCGCCCTCTCAACTTTTCTGAACTTCGCTCTTCGATTGTGTGAGCTTGTACCATGTGGCACCTCCATTGAGTGTTTTCGTTGGTATCTGGGCAGATACTTTGTTTTGCGATCTCTTTCAAATTCAGTGGTATCTATCCAGATACCAAAGTATCTAGGCAGTTACCTATCAGGGGTGGAGTGTCGAGATACAGCCGGTGCGAAGCACCGAACGGAAACTTCGCGGCTGCACCATTAACTGCGAGGACGCGAGTCACTGGTTGTCTCGACGGTCTTTGCATGGTTGGCGTCAACTGCTTTGGCGGATTTGGCACGACGCGCATGATGCCCATTGGAAGCACCATTCTGCGCTAGATGACGGACTCGAAGGCTCTGTACAGCGCGGGCTGCTTCAGGAGATCGAAGGTACTCCTGAAAGTCGCGGTCTTTGGCGAAGACATAGGCCAGCGCCTTATCCACAACCTCATCGGCTGGGACATGGAGAAACGCTGCGTACTGGTCGATCTGCGCGGCGGTGGTTACGTCAAGGCAAACAGTGGCGTTGATGTGGCGGGTTTGAATGATCTCAAGCAATGGCATTTCTGGACTCCTTTCGGTGAGCAACGTGTAGTTGGTTCCTGGTACGATTTGTCTTCCGTGCAGCCGAGAGAATCTCAACGGCATAGGCGCGGGCAAGGTTGGGCGAAAACTCGAATCGGCGGTGGACTTCGAGCATGGTGAGAACGTCCGCAACCGGCGCGCCTTCGGCAAGCCATTGGCGAGCCGCAAGCGTGTCGGAAAGTCTGCGCCATGCTGCGCGATTATATGTGTCGATTGCAACGCGAATGCCCGAAGAATTGTCGGCGCATTCGTTGCAGGATTGCGGTGGTTTGCGCAGTGCATTTAGCATGGCTTGACCTCCGCAATCTCCCGGCTTTCAGACTGAAAAACGTACTCGGTTTGAAAGCTCTGCGTGCTGCGGTTGTAGCCATTCAAGCGCAGTACTTCGCGGATCACTCTGCGCCCCGGTGCGCGCCCCACATGGATGACAAGATCGACCGCCTCGCCGATCTCGGCTTCCACATCTGCAAATGTGGCCTGCGGGTGACTGCGAAGAGCAAGATTGGCAAAGCGCCGCAACGCCTTCGCGGCTGAGTTTGCATGGATCGTCGCCAGCGAACCGGAATGGCCGGTGTTGAAGGAATCGAGCAGCGTGCGTGCCTCGATGCCGCGCACTTCGCCCAAGATGATCCTGTCTGGCCGCCAGCGCAGAGCGGCCTTCAGCAGGTCATCGAATGTGACCTGCTTGCGATGCGTATCGGTCTGGCATTCTGTGGGCAGAATGTTCGGCTTGTTGATTGAAAGCTCTGAGGTATCCTCGATCACAACGATGCGTTCGTAGTCGGGGATTGCCTGTCCAAGAATGTTGAGCAACGTCGTCTTACCGGTGCCGGTTCCACCACTGATAAGGATGGTCTGGCCGCGCTCGATTTGCTCGGCCAGAAAATCCGCAAGCGGGCGCGTCAGCGTCCCGCGAGCGATCAGATCTTCGATAGTGAAATGGCGGCTGGTGAACTTGCGAATGACCAATGCAGGAGCATTGCGAACGACCGGCGGAATCACCGCTGCAAGGCGGCTCCCATCGGGGAGCTGCGCGTTAAGCAGCGGATTGTCTTCGTCGAGCTTTTTGCCGAGCTTGTTGGCAACAACTTCAAGTCCCGTGCGTAGGCGCTCCGCATCGAACTGCACGCCTATATCCTGGGTAATAACGCCGTCGCGTTCATACCACCACGTCATATCAGGATTGCCCATGATCTCGCTGACGCTCTCGTCCAACAAGAGCGGCTCAATGGGGCGAAGAAACGGAAGAATCAACTCAAAGCTCATGCGCGCCTCACTGTGTTGAAGGCCCGGTGTAAACCGAGCCTTCCGGTAATGCGAACGTGCCCTATTCGGGCACGTCCGCGTTTGTATCTTCCGGTGCGTTGTCGGCCTCTTCCGGGCTGGCCTTCTCTGCGCGGTCGAGCTTCAGGATCGAAGAGACACGCACCTCCCATACCTTCTGCTTGGCATTGGTCTTCTTGTTTGTCTGCTCGCGGCTGCGAAGCTCGCCTTCGACGTGCAGATGTGCGCCCTTCGTGAGTGTCTTTGCGTAGTCGGCCAAGCGGCCCCACACGATGCAGCGATGCCACTCGGTGTGGCTGTTGTACTCACCGCTCTTCTTGTCCTTGTACGATGACTTGGTGGCAAGCGAGAGCACGGTGAAGTTGGCGTTGTTGGCGGTGCGGGTGATGGCATCATTGCCGAGGAAGCCGATGAGCGTAATGCGATTCTGATACATGGTGAAATCTCCAAAGTTGAATTTCCGGATTGGCCGGGTCACTCCCCGGCGAAGCCATAGCAAGAGGCCCGGCTCCCAAGAAGCGGTTTGCACGAGAAAATGGTTCGCATTCCGAATCATTTGCAAACCGCTGAAGCCAAGACGCGCATTCTGGAGCAGGGGCCCAAACTTGCTTTGGGAGAGGAGTCTAGAAAGCAGAGCGGCGCAGTGCCGCAGGGCGCCGGATGAGGCCCGAAGCGTGTGACCGGACAAGCAAGGAAGAAACGTCAGAGATGAACGCTTCATGATCTGCATAGAACGAGGCATTCTCTGTGTGCCGTGCCTGCGCTGCACGCGACTGAATCGTCTGCTTGCCGACATTACAAAAGAAGATCGCAGCGAACGGCCATATCCACGCATCGCGTGTACGGATGCGATTCTCCGTCTGCGAAGAAACGAAGGGCCTATCTGCCGCGATTTGTGGCCGCGTAGGGACATGAGAAACGCCTTGTATGGGATGTGTATCCAGTCGGCGTTATTCGAACGCCTGGTCGGCACGGAAGCGGACAATCGTCAGCCCGAGTGGATCGACGGCAAGCTCGCTGTTCTTCACGTTCTCGCGAAAAACATAGGTCACACTGGCCGTCCAACGCTCGCGCTTGAGTTCCGAGTGATCGGCGGGGTTCGTGAAGACTTTCACGAACTCGATGCGCGCCGAATACGGCGACTGCCGCAAGTCGTCAAGGACAACCTCTTTCACCTCGACATCGACGTATGGAAGTGAACTGTCCTTGATGTATGTCTGAATGATGTTGTCCTTGCGTTCCTGGTCGATCACGGCACGCTGCACATCGCTGTTGAGGAAATAGAGTGCGCTGGTCTGGTCGCGTTCAATCGTGAAGCGATTGCGACTGAAATATAACTCCGCCCAGCGCGTCAGATAATACTTGTTCTCGGCCTCCTGCGGGCGGTACTGGAAGTTGCGATAGTCGATTGCTTCGGCGCGTCCCACATCATTGATGCGAACAATCATCGGGTGCATATTCGCAAGTGCCGACTGGCTCTTGAAGGTGAGGCCAGCGAGTGCGATGCAGACCACTGCGAGCACAAGAATCGTCACCTTCAAGTAAGTGTTCATCACCAGCGGATCGCCATACTGTTCCAAGTAGCGTTCCGCTGCCCGCGTAATCTCCGGCGTTGCTTTTGTCTGTGTGCTCATCTCTGACCTCCGTTCACTGTGTCTACGCAAGTGCGCGCAGCGCCATCATTGCCATTCCCAGTCCACTGCCGCCGCCGCTGGTATGGCCGCTGAAGAGAGACTGTGTAATGGAGGGAATCTTGAAAAGGATGTAGATGTTGACGAGTACCAAGAGAATCAGCAGCGGCAACGTCTGGATCAGTAATGACGGGTCTGAAAGGCTCTGTCCAAGCTGGATGTAATAGCTGGTCAAAACGTGCGACAAAACGTTCATTGCGGCTGCGGCAACTACCTTGTAAAAGCTGAATCCGAGATACGCTTTCAACCATCCCCAGAACAGCCAGTCGAGCTTATTGAAGACGAGAAAGGGAATGAACAGCGGCCCAAGCAATCCGACAATCGTTGCTGCGATTGCGCCGTAGGCGATAATCGCGGAGACAGCTCCTGCCAAAAGCGCCAAAAATAATTGCACCACAAAGTACACAATGGAGTAGTACGGCGACATGATGCTGGTGAGCATTGACGGCCCGGTCTTTGACGATGCCGCGTGGATCTGGTTAAGCATGGTTGTGGTGCCATCTGAACCAATGACGTTCACCAGATTGCTTGTGCCGCCGTCGATGAATCCCTTGATCGAAAGGCCGAGTCCAGGGATTGAACTGTCGTAGAAGTTGACCATTGCATAAGCGAAGGAAAGCAGCATGAAAAGGCTGATGAACTTTCCGATGTTGAATCCTGCTCCGCCCTGTGAAGATGCAAGTGCTTCCTGCACGCCAAACCATACGAGCATCATGGTCGCCAGCGCGATTACGATGTGAATTCCCATCGCAGTAATAGAGGGTGCCGCCGTTGCTGCAAGCGACTGGCACCCCTGTGCAATTAAGTCGAAGAGACCTGTGCCCATTCAGCACCTCTTGATTTCTGTGGTTATGTCGTTCGCCGTGTCTACTCAGAATGATTGAGTCAGCAGATTGGCCGCGCCGCTGCTAGTTGAAGTAATGTTTGTGTTGTAGAAGTTCTCGTACCCGGAAGAATCGCGAAACGCAGACTTCATTGCGTCCTGCTGCTGCTTTTGGGAAATCATCTGTTGCAGGGCCGCGTTCGCACTGATCTGGTTTGCATCCTGCTGATTTCGCAGTTCCAGAAGCAAAGCCAGATTGATGCGCTGGAGCGTTGCCATGATGGTTTGCTGCGACGCATCCTGGCTCAGTGTTGCGTTCTCAAGATTGGTGATGTCCGTCTGACGCGCAATCTCGTTTGCGCGTATCGTTCCCAGTGCTTGCAGGTTGGTACTCATCACCGAATCGCCGATGTCGATGGTGGCTCCCTGCGCGGCGATTTGCTGTTGTCCGTTGACGCTCGTAGTGCCATAGCCGGGGACCATATTGGGAGTGCGTGGCACAACCGCTTGCTGATATGAAGCCGCAGCTCCCGTGCCGGTATTCGACGCATTGAGCCATCCCATCGAATTGCCGTAGGTGTTGGAGATTTGTTGCATCAGCATCAGGTCGCTGCGAGGGGAAAGAAACCGCTGATAGAGCATGGTCGGCGAGTTCATCATCTGGCGGTAAAGGTTGTACTGCTGCTGCACGGTGTTGTAGGTTTGCAGAGCCGTCGTCGCGATCTTTACGGTGTTGGTAAAGATTTTTGTTCCGTTCTCGATCTGCGTCGCCTCGTTCTCAAGAGACTTACCTTCATTCTCGATCTGTGTGAGGGCGTGAGCCGACTGTGTGGGGTCAAAAACAACGCCGGAGCCGAACTGCGCACGTGCGGTCGGTTGCAATGCAGCAGCGAGTCCAATGGCAAGTATGGGAAGGGTCAGCTTTCTCATGGTGTTCTCCTCTCATTTGCGGCAGTTGATGGTTGTGGTTGTGCGGCAGGCAAACGTCACTGTTGCGCCGCAAGAATCTGGCGTTGAATCTCTGCAAGTTGGTCAGCTTGAGGCTTGCACCGGGCATCCCGTTCCTTCTTTCTGGTTTCAAGCGTTGCCATCTCCTCGTCGGATAGCTTTTGACCGGTTAGCAGTCTTGCGGCACCGTCTGTCTCTACGTCCACACAATCCTTGGCATAGGCTGGGTATTCAGCGTTATATTGCGCCTGCAAACGCTCAATCTTCTTTGCCTTGCTTTCGCAGCCTGCAAGGGCAAATGTACATAGCAGCATAAGAGTCTTGAATCGCATTGGTATCTCCTCAATACGTCTGTGGAATGGTGTGATTGGTGTACGCAGGCAGAAGCATATCCTGCGTGAAATAAACCTTCACGCGATGTCCTTCGCGAATCGTGATCGTCGACGGAATCTGCATGAATCGGTCAAGGATAGTGTTGGCCGACTGCGAGACGCTGCCTGCGGTGCCAGTGGTGAAAGCCTGCGAGCCACTGGTGCTGATCGTTCCGCCGCCCTCTGCAATCTCACCCGCACCAGCAATCACGCCCAGCGCAATTGAAGCGCCGAAGATTTCAAAGTAGTGGCTGTTGACCTTGTCCTTCAGCCCTTCCTCGCCGATCTGATCGAGACCGTGGAACTGGTCGAGATCGACGGAGTAGCCATCGGGCATAATCAGCCGATGGAAGACGACGGCCATGCGCCGCTGCTGACCGAAACCCGCAGAGCCGATCTTCTTTGCCTCGCCCAAAACGACAGTGCCTTCCGGGATGATGACGTGCTGGTGATCGTGCGAATACAGGGGGTTTGAGACAAGCACCTTCACTGGCCCTGATGCGTCGCCGTCCAGGCGATTCATTAGCACAGTGTCGAGTACCGAGCCTTCATAGACGAGATACGGTTGACCAACAGCGGAATCAATGTTCGCCTCGATGGGCCGCTTGTATCCGCCCTCTGAAGATGAAGGATCACCGGCTGCACGCGGCGCAACAAGGTTGGTGTCTGCCTGTCGCTGCGAACTTGGTGCGCTCTGTGTCGTCTGTTGTGGTGCTTGCTGCTGTGACGGCACTGAAACAAGCGAATAGACAAGATTGGAAGCAAAGCGCGCATCATCGACCCGCGCACGCTCCTTTGCGGCAATCAACTGCGTTTGCTGCTGCTCTGGCGATGGTTGCGCCTGACCGTTTCGAGCTTGCCCATAACCGGCCTGCCCGTAACCAGCTTGCGGGCAGGGCTGGCCGGGAATGCATTTGGCAGCAACTGCAGTCGGCCCATAGGCCGCGGCGGCTGCCTGCTGTGCTGGCGTCGCAAACGACAGCGCAGGATCAACACCCGCAGCGGTGGTCGGGGCTTGCTGTTGTTCTTTCTCGCGCTCTGCCTTGAGCTGGTTTTTCAAGTCCTGCACATTGTTGTCGGTATTGTCCTGAATCGTTGGCTGCGGCGGCTGGCCTTTCACCGCCGCTTGCTGCGCGGTCGTCTTCTTGCCAGTCGAACTGAAGAGCGCCGCGACAATGACCAGCAATGCCGCGCCAAGATAGACAATCGACTTCAAATGCTTTTGCAGCACACCCCTTGGATCGAGCGCCGCGCGGCGCAATGTTGGCTCGGCGGGCGGCTCAGACTGCGTCTCTATCGGGGAAGCAAAGTTGTTCTCAATCATGGCTCATCCTTTCCGCGTGAATTCCATCCGCTTCTTGCCAAGCTCGACGTATCCAGAATCCATCACCTTCGGAATGATGTAGGTTCCATCACGCAAGTCGTAGGTGATGAGGTTGGGCTTGCCGTCCTTCATCTCATACACGCTGAATTTTTCCGGCGCATTGGTTTTGATGTAGGTGAACTTGTCATCGTGATAGATCGACTGAATACCGAAGGGCGCTTCGTTGGCCTTGAAGGAATAGTCAAACTTCAACTGCACCGGATATGCGCTCTTGTACTCATCGACGGCCTGCTCAACGTGCGATTGCAACACAGCAAGCTGCTGCTTCGATTGCTCCAACTGAATAGCAGGCACAAACTGCGGAGGGCCGCTGGCCGCGATGATGGAGGAGCGGTCGGCAGGCTCGATCAGCACCTTCAAGTCCGGCGTGGCCGCGCTGGCCGAAACATCTTCCAGCGTGAATGAATAGATGTTGCCCTTGTCGGTAATAAGGTTGAGATTGGAACTGAGGCCAGCCTTGGCCGGATGGACAAAGCAGAAGTTACCCACCACATCGACGATCCAGAAATCCTTGTCGCCGGTCGCGGCCTCCATGATCTTCTCAGTCGGCGGAACCTCAATCAGCGTCGTGTACTTCAACTTGGCGTGAATCGGAATGATGTCCTGCGAGTGGTACTGCACGGTGCGAGCCGACGGCTCTTGCGCGGTGGCTGCAACGGACGACAGAGCCAGGGAAATTCCTGCGATGCAGATGCGTTTGCTGTTCATGCGATTGCTCCTTTGGGGTTGGGGTGTGCTGCACCGGCCTCGGAACGTGGCCGGAAGGGATGATCTTCGGCGAGCCGACGCAATCCGTCGGCAATGCCGAATCGCGCAAAGTAATCGCGCTTCTTCAGGTTGTCTTTGGCGTTGTTCGTCGCCATCCAATGCGAAACCGAATCGACGTTCAATTGAACTTTCTTCGACGTTTGCGCTTTGCGGATGAGCATCTGGCCCGGAGGAACGAGACCTGCGATCAAATCAAGTTCCGTATCGTTCAAATGGAACGCCTCGCGGTAGACATCGCGGTTCATCTCTGGATTGGCAAGAAAGATTTTCGTCGGGCAGCTTTCCGAGACGATCTGCAACATACCGGACTCTTCAAGCTCCTTGATAGACTGGGTGGCCAGAATCATCGCGGCGTTATGCTTGCGCCATGTCTTCTGCGCCTGCACGACGTAATTGCGAATCGTCTCGTTCTTGATGAAGAGCCACGCCTCATCAAGTAGAAAGAGTTTGAACGTGGCGAGTTTTGTTGCATCGCCGATTTCATTGCTCGCCCGATGCAGCACATAGAAGAGTAGCGGCTCCAACACATCGTGCGCGTCGCCCCAACCGGTGAAGTTGAAAGTCTGAAAGCGGCTAAACGAAAGCGTGTCCTCGGCGTTGTCAAAGAAGAATCCATGCTGGCCGCCGCGTGTCCAACGATGCAGGCGCTCCTTCAACTCACCGATGATGTCGGCGAAGTTGGAAAGCGTTCGTTGTGCTGGCTCCAGCACATACACTCGCTCAATCGCATTCCACAGTTTGCGTTCTTCTTTGAAGTCGAGCCGATAACGCTGTTCGTTACCCTCGATCAGCACGCGAAAGAAGCTGAAGAGAAATTGCAGGTTTTCTTTGGTCTGCGGCAACGAGAATGGATTGATGGTGAAATCACGCGCCTCTTGCCCGACGTTGAGATAGCTTCCGCCAAAGATAGACGTGAGCGACTGGAAGCTGCCGCCAATATCGAAGATGAATGTCAGCGGCGCATACTTCTGCGCGTTTTGCAGAATGAAGTTGCAAAAGTACGATTTGCCGGAGCCGGTCATTCCCAGAATCAGCGTGTGCGCTACTTCGCCGTTATGCAGATTCAGAAAATACGGCGTGCTGTTATCCGTCTCCAGCGCGGCGAGGTACTCCGAGCCGAGATGCGCGTTGGTCTTTTCTCCCGGAAGAATCGTAAACAGAAACGAAAGATCGGCATAGTTTGAATTCAGCAGGTAAAGCCTGCGGAGATTCAAAGCATAGTTGCCGGGAATCGTGGCGAAGTATGCGTTCAACTGGTTGTACGTTTCGACGAATAGATTGCCATCGGCATTGGTGAATACGCCGGTGAATTCTCCGACAAGATGCTCAAGCTCCGTCTTTGAGCGGCCATAGAGAACAATGGTCAGTGAGAAATCTCCAAGCTGCTGGCCCTCTCCCAATGCCCGCAGGCAATCGCCAAGATTCTCAATGTCCGCCTGCTTCGATTCATCGACCAGCACATCACGGGGATTGGTCGCCGCTGCATCATTGCCCATCTGCGAGATGAATCCGGTCTTCGATACATTGAAGTGACGGCGGCGCTTGTTGACTTCTTTGCGCGCTGCCTCTGCCGACATCGGCATCCACTCCGTGACCACGTAGAAGTTCCCAGCAATCTTCAATAGCGAATCGAGCACAAGAGGCCGCGTCTCCGTGATGGCCTCCTTCATCGTCAGCACACGAATGAAATGATCGCTAACGCGCAAATGGTCGCGCTCGGCTTCGATGTTGGAATTGACAATCTGGTAGTCGAGAAATTGCGTCGATTGCGGTTTGCCTGCAATCCGCCAGTCGTCGCAATTGAGCAACCGGCGAAGAAGTGTAAACTGCGCCTGTTGATTCAGGATTTCAATTTCAATGAAGTCGCCAAGCTGCCGCCTGAATGCCTGTACGCGCTGCTCCAGCATGGCAACCTCATTTTGAATCTGCGCTCGCAACAGCTTCTTCATGCTGCTGCCAGTGAACTGCGTCTTCAACTCATCCATTGCTCCGGCGGGATCGCTGAACAGGCGCGCCAGCGCCGCGCCAATGCCAGTCTTCGAGCGCGCGCCCTCAAGCACGATGCAATAGAAGATTTCGATTTGGTAGAGCCTGTCGCGCTTGGCCTCGAAGAACTGTCGCCGCTGCTCGATGGCAGCTTCGACGACAGGATCTTCATAGTTGGCGAATGGAATCTCCGGCCGGTTCTGCTTGAAGAGATATTGATAGACATGGAAGCCTGGGCCGAACGCCTTCAGCGCGGACTCCAGCCGCTTGACGGCATACTCCTGCTCCGCATGGTCCAGGCTTTCATAGTCCACGCCCGCAACGCGCAGCATCATGCCCACGTCGCCGCTCTTGGTCAGAAACGTGGTCTCATTCCAGAATCCATACAGGTTGATGTGGTCATTCAGCGCCGCCGCTTCCTTCCACGGCTTGATGACCTTGTCGAGTCGCAGCATCAGACCACCTCCACGCGCGGAACGCTCTGTTTGGCAGCGTCGTAGCGCACGTTGTACCGTTCCGATTTTGCAAGGATGCGAAGAAATGCCGGGTCGGCATTCGTTACCCAGTGACCGAAGGCGAAGCCGCCAACAAAGACGGCAATTCCTGCAACCAAACTGTTGAAGAGATTGAATACGCCCACCGCCCCAACGCAGACAAAGTAAAACAGCGTCCGTTCCACACCGAGGTATGTGAGGGGCTTGTGCAGGCTTTTGTAGACCCGATTCCTCCGACGGGTTGTAGTGTGTGTCTGCATCGTTGCCCCTCACAGCTTGGTGGGAAATTGAGTTGATCTGGGTTGGCGTAGCATTCCGTGCATGGCTGTGGTGCGTGGCTTACACGCCCCACAGCCAGGTCAATACGTTGGTGGCCATCACGGCAATCCCCGTACCGGCAGCAATACCGGCCAGTGTCTTCTTGGCTCCCGGCTCGCCGTGCGCAAACTGGTAGCCGCCCACCACGATTGCAATCAGGCTTGCAACCTTCGCAACCGTGCCAGTGAAGAGCGTTTGCATTGCAGTAAAGCCGGTATCGAACGGCGATTGCGCTAATGCAAGCGCAGGGCAGAGAATC
Organism: Occallatibacter sp.; assembly: GCA_049513195.1. Classification (GTDB taxonomy): domain Bacteria; phylum Acidobacteriota; class Terriglobia; order Terriglobales; family Acidobacteriaceae; genus Telmatobacter. The sequence continues at coordinate 15,467 of JBEKWJ010000038.1, read as the reverse complement.
AGCAAAGTGAAGAGGGGTATGCTGAAACGCATCCGGCGCAAGCTATCTCCGAAGACAGCTTGCAACCGGCGAGTAGTCATGAGAGTGGCAATCATCGGCACCTCCAACGGCTTAAAAGTTTGCCGTTATGTATTGCAAGGTAGCCCGCGCATTTTCGTCTGTCCAAGACTTTGTATCTATGGAACCATAGCTTCTGTCTATGGCTGCCACAGGATCATGCAAGGAGTTTCAGTTGAATCGGACGTTCATTCCGATTGGGGAGAGGTGCATTGCTCGATATGCTATTTTGCATCTGCTGGGCGAATCGCAGCACGAGTGGTAGAGCTATGTGCGCAGCTTGCTTATGATGAACGAAGGCTGTTTCAACCGTCCAGTGAACACCTACAACCGGTCTTGTTGTGAGGCTAGAGTCGAGGTGTTCAGTTTGGTCGATGAGTGCAACTCCGTATCCGGCTTTGACCATCCACTGAACATCCATCGGTGTTGTAGCAGAGCATGCAACCTCCGGTACTATCCCAACTTCCAAGAGCATTTTCATCAGCCTGTCATGTGCCGATGGATGCACCGTTGGATCGCAGAACACCTTCAGGCGCTCGGCCAGATTGGATGGCGAAACATGAGCTTCACGAGCCAGAGGATCATCTTTCTGCATACATACTACCAAGGGATTGCGCGCAACTTGCTGCACCACCCAGTCTGGACCGTCAATTGGCGCTGGTAGCAATGCAGCGTCGAGTGTTCCCGACTCCAGCCGTTGAAGAAGATACGCAGGATCTTTACCCGTTAACTGGATTGAACAATCGGGCAACTGATTCACGTATTCGCTGCGGAATAGTTGTAACAGGCTTGGATCGATGAAAGATGAGAAGCCAAGTCGGAAGGGAGGCACTTCTCCCCGATGAACAGCAGCAGCCATCGAAATAATCTTGGCCCGTGCATCGAGTGCTTCTCGTGCATACGCAATAATCATCTGACCTGCTGCGGTTATGCGCACGCCGTCGCGAATTCTGACGAAGATCGGAAATCCGAGTTCGTCTTCAAGATCCTTGATCTGCTTGCTCAAAGATGGTTGAGCGAGAAAGAGTCGTTCGGCAGCGCGCGTGATGTTGGCTGCTTCTGCCACTGCGATGATGTACTTCAAATGCCTGAACTCTATGAGATCGGACATGGACGTGACCTCCTATACTCAAGGGTTGTATCCAAGGCAATAAGTGAAGCAACCTTACAGAAGCCGATCTGATATTCAGATTCAACAGAAGTTATTGCCCTGTCAATAGGGCACCTTTTGGTTCCCCTTATTTTGCAGATATATCCGGTTCTTCCATAGATAAAAACTATGGCGGCATAGATAGAAAGTATTGGACGCCCATTTGGTGATCCTTCATGATGACAGCATCATGAAGACGAGGTGCTGCGATGGCAAAAAGTTTATTGACACTTGAAAGCTCACAGCAAACGCGACGCAACCATCTGGAACCCTTATACGACAGCCATGAGGTTGCGTTGCAGTACAAACTTTCAGAGAAGAGCCTGCACCGTTGGGCACGCAGTGGAATGATCCCAGCGGTGAAATTCGGTAGACTCTGGCGCTTCAGAAAGTCGGCGATAGATCAGTGGATGAAGGCCAAGACACAGAGTCAGAATCCTATCTGAATTCGATGGCGGTGCAGGCGCGGATCAAATATCATATCAATAGCCACCTGTTTCCGCTGACAGGAGAATATCCATGAAGCGGATTCGATTTCAGCAAGGAACACTTAGGCTCGAAGAACGCGCGAACGGAAACCGCGTTTGGGAGTACCGCTGGTATGAAACACAACTGGATGGTACTCGCAGACGTCGCAGCGCAATGATTGGAACATTTCACGAGTTTCCAACCGAATCATCTGCGCAAAAAGCGGTCGCCGCGCTTCGGGCAAACGTCAACGCAGAAACCCCTCGTGCTCAGATCGACGCGATCAGCTTTCAAACGCTGACGCAGCACTATCGTGAAAAGGAATTGTGCGAGGGCGCAGGAAAGACATTTGCCACCATTCGGACAAATGAAGGCTATCTGGAACGATGGATTCTTCCACGTTGGTCTTCGTACCGGTTGAAGGATGTGAAGGCAGTCATTGTCGAAGAGTGGCTGCGTTCCCTTCCGCTGGCAAATGGCAGCAAAGCAAAAATCCGCAACCTCATGCACACAATCTTCAATCACGCAGTTCGCTGGGAGTGGCACGACCGAAACCCTATTACGCAGGTGCGTCAGAGCGCCAAGCGGCTGAAGGTTCCCGTTGTGTTGAATATCGCGCAGCTCAAGTCGCTGCTCGAACATCTCAAGGAGCCGGGCAAGACTGCGGTGCTCCTGGACATTCTCACTGGTCTGCGTGTGAGCGAGTTGCTGGCGCTGAAATGGTCGGACGTGGATTTCGAGAACCTCGAATTGCACGTGACCCGTTCCATTGCTCTTCAGCGCGTAGGGCCATGCAAAACGGAGGCATCGCAGAAGCCGGTTCCGCTCGATCCTGAACTGGCCGAAGTTTTGCTAATGTGGCGCAGACGGTCGCCTTACCCGATGGATGACGATTGGGTATTTGCCAGTCCCGCCAGCAGGGGAGAGTTGCCGTACTGGTCTTTTTCACTCTACCGCGTGTATATCCGACCTGCCCTCAAGGCGGCAGAGATCACGGGGAAGGTGGGCTGGCACACGTTCCGCCATTCTTACGCGACAATTTTGAAGTCGCATGGGGAGGACGTGAAAACCGTGCAGGAATTGTTGCGGCACGCCAATAGCAGCATAACCATGAACCTCTACGCGCAGGCGGTGACGGACATCAAGCGCAACGCGCAGAGCAAAATCGCAAGGCTGGTTTTCGATTCAGAAAAGGCTCCGGGGGACGAATGATGTCCTTAATGGACCTTTTTGGACCGGCGGCGAAGTTGGGGATTTCGTCTAAGTTATTGATTAATTTGGCGTCCCCGACGGGATTTGAACCCGTGTTATCGCCGTGAAAGGGCGGTGTCCTAGGCCGGGCTAGACGACGGGGACGCTGGAAGGGCCGACAATCAGCTGAGATTGACCAAATGCGCCCTTAATGAAGGCTATCAACTCAAGCGGGGCGTGTCAAAGAAGTTGAGCCGAATTGGAAAACCAGTGAACTCCGGCAGAAGCCGCAGAAGCCTTGTAAAAGCGAGAGGGGGAATGAAACGATTTTTTGCGTCAATGTCTGGCCTGGACGCGTCACAATAGAGAGGGGGATTGATGCTCAAAAATCACGGCGAGGAGAGATGCATCTGGGGAGGACTGCTTCTCGTCCAGCTTCGATTCGGGTGAATCAGACTAGTTGGGTCCTGGTTTCCCGTCCCTGCGAATGAATAATCCTCAAGCGTGGGGCATGAAAGACTTGTGTGACACGTAGCACGAGGCGTTGCTATGAAGGAACTTTGACGTGAATACTACCGCACAAAATGTCTAAAGAGGAAGACGATTTGAGACGCATTGTTGGGATGGGTTGCTGTGTTGTTCTTGGACTGGCGGCAGTCGGTTGCCAGAAGAAGCAGGTGGCTGCAATGGGCGGAATGCAGGCTATGCCCGTGCAAACGGCGACAATTGCGCTGACGCCGGTGCCGCAGTCAAGCGAGTATGTGGCTACGATCAAGTCTCGCCGTTCGGCAACACTTCTGCCGCAGGTGAGCGGGGTATTGACACAGATTCTCGTTCGATCAGGCCAAGCCGTGAAGGCTGGCCAGTTGTTGATGGAGATCGATCCGCGGCTGCAGATGGCGGCAGTCGAATCGGCGCGGGCAACCGAGCGGCAGAAGAAGGCTGTGTACGATTACAACGAGGTGGAAATCGAGCGACAGCGGAAACTCTTTGACGCCGGCGTGACCAGTCGCGACGCCTACGACCAAGCGCAGCAGTCTTTCGGCAACGCCAAGGCGGATTACGAATCGGCGGTGGAATTGCGCAAGACGCAGGAAGAGCAATTGGCCTACTACAGAATCCGTGCGCCGTTTGACGGGGTAGTGGGCGACATTCCGGTGCATGTGGGCGACTTTGCTTCGCCGCAGAACTCTCCGGCGACCGTGCTGACCACGGTGGACGAGGGCAGGGATCTGGAAGCCTACATTTACATTCCGACAGAGCGCGCTGGACAGGTGCGGTTGGGGCTGGATGTGGAGTTGACGGATAACAGCGGCAAGTTGATCGAGAAGACGAAGATCGGTTTTCTTTCGCCGCAGGTGGATAGCACGTTGCAAGGGATTCTGGTGAAGGCTCCGGTTCATGCTACGCCAGAGGTGCTGCGAAACGCTCAAATGATCAAGGCGCGGGTGATCTGGAATACGACGCCGATGGCCGTGGTGCCAGTGCTGGCGGTCACGCGACAGGGCGGGCAGAGCTTTGTATTCGTGGCGCAGCCCCAAGACGGACACTTTATGGCTCGTCAAACAGCGGTCACGCTGGGCGACACTGTGGGCAACAACTACTCCGTTTCTGTGGGGCTGAACGCGGGGGACAAGGTGATTGTGTCGAGCACACAATTCCTGGTGAATGGTATGCCGGTCATGCCATTGGGTGGCTGAGGGAGCCAATTTAGATTTATGGACTCCCATTCTTTCCGCGATCAGAGTGCGGGAAGGTCGGAAGGCTCTGCCAGTACCGCCTCTGGTGGAATTAGCTGGGCCAGGCTTGTGGTTTCTCGACTCAAGAGAGAGATAGGAAGCCTAAGAGGTTTGCGGGCGAGCGAGCTAGCCCCGCTTCGAGCCAATCGCAATTGAGCAAATGATCGCGGCCGAGAGTGTTCGCGACAGTCAAGATTTCGGAAGGAAGGCAAGTTTTGTTCGTCGATTTCTTTATTCATCGGCCCGTTTTTGCGACGGTGTGTGCACTGTTGATTATTCTTGCGGGAGCCGTGTGCATTCCAAATTTGCCAATCGCCATGTATCCGACGCTCGCGCCTCCGCAGGTTGAAGTGGACTGCAACTACGTGGGTGCCAACGCCGATACGGTTGAGAAAGCCGTGACGATACCGCTGGAAGAATCGATCAATGGCGTAGAAGGTATGCGCTACATCAGTTCGTCGAGCACCAACAGCGGCTCCAGTTCCATCACCACGACCTTCAAGACCGGCTACGATCTTTCCATCGCGGCCGTGGACGTACAAAATCGCGTGGCCAGCGTTCAGGGCCGGCTACCGGCGGCTGTCAACGCGACCGGCATTACCATCAGCAAATCCAACAGCAACTTCGTTTTTGGCGCGGGCTTCTACACTCGCGATGGCCGCTATTCGCCGGAGTTCATATCCAATTATCTAGACGTCTATGTGAAGGATGCGCTCAAGCGTGTGCCCGGCGTGGGCGATGTGATCATTTTTGGTGAGCGCAAGTATGCGATGCGCGTATGGCTTGACCCGGAGCGGCTTGCCTCGCGCAATCTTACTGCGACCGACGTGGTGAATGCTCTCGTGGAGCAGAACGTCGAGATCCCCGCGGGACAGCTTGGCCAGCCGCCGTCAGATTCCAAGCAAGTTTTCGAGATTCCGGTGCGCGTGGTGGGCCGGCTCTCCAGTCCCGCTGAATTCGATAACATCATTGTCAAGAACTCCGCTAACGGCTTGGTGCTGCTGAAGGATGTGGGCCACTCCGTGGTTGGCGCAGAAGATTATAGTACGGAGCTCAAATATTCGGGACGCGAAGCAATGGGTGTCGGTGTTGAGCAACTCTCGAACGCCAACGCCCTTGAAGTGGACAAGAATGCCAGGGCCGCGCTTGCCGATCTGGCGAAGAATTTTCCGCCGGGACTGGAATATGCAATTGCCTTCGACTCGACCACGGTTGTGGGCGATTCAATCCGCGAGGTGCTCTCCACTCTAGCCTTGGCCGTCTTCATTGTCATCACCGTCATTTTTCTTTTCCTGCTGGATTGGCGGGCCACAATCATTCCCGCAGTTACTATTCCTGTCTCGCTGATCGGCACCTTCGCGTTCATCAAGATCTTCGGCTTTTCGATCAACGCGCTTACGCTCTTTGGCATCACCCTGGCAACGGGACTGGTGGTGGACGACGCGATTGTGGTGATTGAAAATGTGCAGCGGCACATCGCCATGGAACACAGCAATTCGCACGAGGCGACTTCGCGCGCCATGGGCGAGGTAACGAGTGCGGTCATCGCGACATCGCTGGTTTTGATTGCGGTTTTCGTGCCTGTTTCGTTTTTCCCAGGAACGACCGGCATACTCTACCGCCAGTTTTCGCTGACTATCGCTTTCGCCATCGCCATCTCGGCCTTCAACGCGTTGACGCTTTCGCCGGCGCTTTCGGCCATGTTCCTGCGCGGCGAGGAAGACCGCCCCAAGCAACTCGACTTCCTGCACATCGCCCCAGTCTCGCGTCTTTTCGCAAGGTTCATTCACTCCACCGACGCTCAGATCAGTTGGCTGTCCAGCACCTATGCAAAATCCATCCACTTTGCTCTGCGATTGCGTTACGTGCTGCTGGTGTTGTTTTTTGCGGGTTTGGGCGCAACCGTGTGGACATATCAGCATGTGCCCACCGGCTTCATTCCCCAGGAAGACCAGAGCTTTCTGATGGTGATTGTGCAGGCCCCACCCGGTTCCTCGCTGGCATACACATCATCGCTTGCCGATCGCGCGGAAGCCATCGTCGGCCAGAATCCGGACATAGAAGGAGCCTTCTCAGTCATGGGCTTCAGTTTTTCTGGCGGCGCCTCGAACGCGGGCATGATGTTTATCGCCACCAAGCCCTCTGATCAGCGGCGCGGCAAGGGCCACTCAGCCGCCGACATTGTGGCCGACCTCTCGCCCAAACTGCAGAGCCTGATGTTCGCCCCCAACGGTGGTCTGGTGCTGATCGTCGAGCCTCCCGCTGTCAACGGCGTCGGCAGCATCGGCGGATTCCAATTCATGCTCCAGGATCAGGGAGCCAATACGCTCAGCGATCTGGACCGCGTGGCCCACCAGGTGGTGAACCAAGGCAATGCGGGCAAGAATCTTACTGGCCTCTATACATCATTTTCCGCCAACGACCCACAGATGCTGGTCACCATTGACCGCGAGAAGGCGAAGGCGTTGAGTATTCCCCTCTCGCAAATTACGACAACTCTGAATGTCTTCATGGGTTCGGAATACATCAACGACTTCGATTACAACAACCGCACCTATCGCGTCTTTGTGCAAGCCGACCAGCCTTTCCGTATGTCGGCCCGTGATCTGCACGGCTATTATGTTCGTTCCGACTCGGGCCAGATGGTGCCGCTGGACAACCTCGTCAAGGTGGTGGAGAGTTCAGGGCCGCCCGTGATTACGCACTACAATCTTTTCCGAGCGGTGGAAATCGATGGCTCGCCGGCGCGCGGTCAAAGTTCCGGGCAGGGGCTGGTTGCGATGGAAGATCTGGCCACGAAGACGATGATGCCCGGCATGAAATTTGAATGGACTGGATTGACGCTGGATGAGATCGAGTCGAGCGGCAAAGCGCTCATCATTTTCGGGCTGGGGCTTCTGGTTGTCTACCTCACACTCTCAGCGCAGTATGAGAGCTTTGCGCTTCCTTTCATCATTCTTCTGGCCGTTCCCATGGCGGTCCTGGGAGCACTGGGTCTGGTGGCTTGGCGCGGCCTCGTGAACGACGTCTACTGCCAGATAGGCCTGGTCATGCTAATCGGCCTCTCGGCGAAGAACTCGATTCTGATCGTAGAGTTTGCCGAACAGTTGAGGCGCAAGGGTCGCTCAATCGCCGATGCGGCTGCCGAGGCTGGTGAATTGCGGCTGCGGCCGATTCTGATGACATCCTTCGCCTTCATCCTCGGCGTGCTTCCGCTTGTGTTCGCCACTGGTGCGGGCGCCCTGGGCCGCCGTTCAGTAGGCACAACAGTTGTCGGCGGCATGTTGCTTTCAACCATGCTGAATCTGTTTTTCATTCCCGTGCTGTACGTGATTTTGAGCCGGCTGCTGGGCCGCGGCGATGAAAGCTTGCCGCAGGAGATCGCGTCCGAGAGCCACTAAAAACTTGGGACGCCGGGGTAATTCGGTGGATTCGATGACGGCGAAAAACGGATGAAATGGGTAAGTATGAGAAATACTCCGTCCTCGCGCGTCCTCGACCGACCGCGCCTGAAGCTTGTTCTCCTTCCGGGAATGGACGGGACCGGAGATTTGTTCGCAGATTTCGCGAATGCGTTGCCTGAGGCTTTCGAAACTGTGATCGTGCGGTATCCTACCCAGCGGTTTCTTTCGTACTCGGAACTTTCGGATCTCGTGCGCGCATCTTGTCCGACATCCGAGCCGTATGTGCTGGTTGCCGAATCATTTTCGACGCCTCTCGCGATCCAGTATTCGGCAACGAATCCACTTCATCTTACGGCGTTGGTTCTTTGTGCCGGATTTGCCTCACGTCCCCTCCGAGGTTGGCGGCGCCTTTTCGCTCTGTTATTTGCGCCGATACTGTTCCGTATTGCGCTGCCTAAATGCGCGGCCAAGTTCTGGCTGATTGGGCCGGATGGGCCTCCCTCGCTGCTTACAAGTGTGCGGGGCGCGGTTTCGACCGTCCAGCCGAAGGTACTTGCCGCGCGCCTCCGTGCCCTTCTTGCATGCGATGCACGTGCAGAACTCGGCCAAGTTGCTATACCTATTTTGTATATCCAAGCGAGCCGAGACCGTTTGGTCAGCGCCTCGTGTCTCAAAGATATTCAACGAATGAAACCTCGGACGACTATCGCTACGCTTGACGGTCCTCATCTAATCCTTCAGCGAGAGCCCTATCGAGCAGCTGACGCCGTCGCCGAGTTTATCCAACAACGCGACTGAATGGCGTTATCCGATAGTAGTCATGGCAGTCGGTTCATCCTCGACTTTCACGCAGAATCGTCGGGTCACTGCGCCTTCTGGTGCGCGATGACAAAATCCCTAATGCGATAGTAAACCTCGTCTGTCACCACGCCGCGTTCCACCAAGTCTTGCTTCGTGCGATAAGGCCTGAAGCGAATGATGCGTCCAGCCCAACTGCGCGTCATGCCGGGAACTTTCAGCAACTCATCCACGCTAGCGTGATTGATGTCAATTCGCTCCTCCGGCGGCGGAGCATTTTCGGATGTCTTGGCGATTCCGTTGCTGTCCCGGTCCTGGTCCTGCGGCATCCCAGCCGGGCATACCCCCAGCATCACTACTATCAAGATTGCAAACAAGGCTGCAAATCGAATCCTAACTCGCACGGCTCCATTCTCCGCCCTATGGCGCTTCGTCCGCAAGAGAAAGATTTGACAAGATTACTGCCCTTCCGATAATGTTGACTTCAGATGCAGAGCCACCGCCATCACGGTCACCACCATCATCATGGAACCTCCATGCCGGCGGACTGTCATGGCCTGATGTAAACGGCCAGAGAGATCGAAGAAAGTTGAAGCCCGCCGGCGACCCATGCTGGTGGGCTTTTTTACGCGCGAATGCCAATCGAAACTAAAATCAGAAAAACGCCAAAACAAGGATGACAATGAGCAATACGAATCCAACAATCGACTTTGACAAGATGGATGGCCTCGCGCCCGGCATTGTGCAGGATGCGCAAACGGACGAGGTGCTGATGCTGGGCTTTCTCAACCCCGTCAGTTATGCCAAGACAATCGAAACCGGCTTCGTCACCTTCTGGAGCCGCACCCGCCAAAAGCTGTGGATGAAGGGCGAAACCAGCGGCAATCGTCTGCGTGTGATCTCCGCGGCAACCGACTGCGATAACGACACGCTGCTTTTTCGCGTGGTGGTCGAAGGCGATGGGCTCGTATGCCATGAAGGCACGGTCAGTTGCTTCACCAAGTTACTGAGCATTGAAGCGGCCAACCAAGAATCTGGAATAAAGAAAGAGGAAACTCGTGGCTAACAAGCTAAGACTCGGCATTCCAAAAGGCAGTTTGCAGGATGCTACCATTGCGCTTTTCAAGCGCGCCGGCTGGAATATCTACGCGGACGGCCGCTCCTATTTTCCATCGATCGATGACCCAGACATCGAGTGCATGTTGATTCGAGCGCAGGAGATGGCACGCTATGTCGACCACGGCGTTCTTGATGCCGGCCTTACAGGCATCGACTGGGTCGTCGAAAGCGGCCTCGATGTTACGAGTGTTACCACGCTCACTTACGCCAAACAAAGCCGCCGCAAAGTGCGCTGGGTGCTTGCGGTTCCTGAAGGCAGCGGCTTCGAAAAGGCAGAAGACCTTGAAGGGAAAATAGTGGCCACTGAGTTAGTTGAAGTGAGCAAGCGTTACTTCGCCAACAAGGGCGTGAACGTTAAGGTTGAGTTTAGTTGGGGCGCAACGGAAGTGAAGCCGCCCATGCTGGCCGATGCCATTGTCGAAGTTACTGAGACAGGCAGTTCGCTCAAAGCCAATCACCTGAAGATCATTGATACCATCATGGAAAGCGAGACTCATTTGATTGCGGGCAAGAAGACGCTCGCCGATCCATGGAAGCGAGAGAAGCTCGACCAGATCGCGCTCATGCTGCGGGGCGCAATCGATGCGCAATCGCAGGTCGGCCTGATGCTCAATGTGCAGCGCGGCAACCTGGATGCGGTGCTTGCAGTGCTGCCCGCATTGAATTCGCCCACTGTTTCTCAGCTCAGTAACTCCGACTGGGTCGCGGTGAACACCATTGTCGAAGAGCGCGTGGCTCGCGATGTAATCCCCAGGCTAAAAGCAGCTAGGGCGACGGGTATCGTCGAATATCCACTCAACAAAGTGGTTCTGTAAGCCGGAGGCAGACTATGAAAGTGATCCGGACAAAAGGCCGCGGTGCGCGGCAGGCAATGGAGATGCTCGCTGCTCTCGAAAAGCGTGGAGGCGCATCCCTCGATGCTGTGTTGCCGGCCGTCAAACGCATTGTGACCGACGTACGCAAGCATGGCGACCGTGCCCTGCTTCGTTACGCCACACAATTTGATGGTCTTAAAGACGTTGGCGCTCTGCGTGTTACTGCCGAAGAGATGGCGACTGCCTGGAGTGCAATCACGCCCGCAATGCGCGAGGCTCTCACCACTGCCGCTGATCAGATACGTGATTTCGCAGTCTCCCAACTGCCTGCTTCCTTCAGCGAATCTCCGATCCTAGGCCTCACCACGGGCCAGCTAGTTCGTTCGCTTGGCTCGGTGGGTTGCTATGTTCCCAGTGGCCGCCATCCGCTGCCTTCCACGCTGCTGATGACGGCGATTCCAGCACAGGTGGCCGGCGTCGAGCGCATCGCTGTTGTTTCGCCTAAGCCCGCGCCGGAGACGCTCGCCGCTGCGCATCTTCTCGGAATTGCGGAGTTCTATCGCTTGGGCGGAGCGCACGCTGTAGCCGCGCTGGCTTATGGGACCGCAACGATCAAGCGTGTGGAGAAGATTGTTGGGCCGGGAAATCTTTATGTCACCGCGGCCAAGAGATTTGTTGCTTTTGATTGCGCGATCGATATGCTCGCTGGCCCAACGGAGATTGTTGTTGCCAGTGAATCTGGTGACGCAGCCTGCATTGCATCCGACCTTGTGGCGCAGGCCGAGCACGATCCAGAAGCGCTGGCCATCTTCATCACTACGCGCGTTGATTTGGCGAATGCAGTGATCGTGGAAGCCAAAGCGCGTAGCCACAACAATGTTGTTGCGCGTGAAGCTCTCGACCGCAACGGCTTGGTTGTTGTTGCCCTGAGTGTGGAGGAGGCGCGCGAAATTACCAATCGTATTGCGCCCGAGCATCTCACCGTCGATGCGCCGAGCGATCTCGATTGGGTGCAGAACGCGGGCTCGGTCTTTATCGGCCGCTGGTCCGCGCAGCCTATGGGCGATTACGTCTCAGGACCCAACCACACGTTGCCGACCGGCGGCATGGCGCGGGTGCGCGGCGGCTTGAGCGTGAACGATTTTGTGAAGCTCATCACTGTCCAGCGATACACCGCTCAAGGCTTGCGCGCTCTCGGTCCCGCGGCGGCGCTGTTGGCCGAAGCTGAAGGCCTAACCGGCCACGCTGAAGCGATTCGTGTGCGGTTGAAGAGGAGGCCTCGTGACTAATGCCCCGACACAACTCAGCCCAACACCACGTGGTCGCGTGCAGGCGATGAAGGAGTATCACCCTCCACTCGGCTGCCGCGACGCTCTGCGCCTGGATTTCAATGAGAACACGCTGGCATGCTCGCCGAAGGTACGCGAAGTGCTGAGCCGGATCAGCGCATGCAGCCTCACGCGCTACCCCGAGCGCGAACCGGTGGAGGCCATCGTAGCAGCGCATCTCGGTCTTGCGCCCTCTCAGGTTGCGCTCACGAACGGTGTAGACGAGGCTATTCACGTGCTCTTCGAGGCTTTCCTCGAAGACGGCGACGAACTGCTGCTGCCTGTGCCGACCTACACAATGTATGAGATCTACTCGTCGGCAACGGATGCGCGTGCGGTTCCTGTGCTCGCCGCCGCCGACTTGCAGTTTCCTTTCGAGCGATTGCTCGCTGCCATTTCGTCGCGCACCAAGATCATCGCCATCGCCAATCCCAACAGCCCTTCCGGTTCAGCGGCGACGCGCACGCAGTTACTTGAGATTGCCAATCGCGCCCCACACGCCGTACTGCTGGTCGATGAAGCCTACTTCCACTTTCACGGCGAAACAGTTATTGATTTAATCGGCACGGTTCCCAATCTGATTGTGGCGCGCACGTTTTCGAAAGCTTATGGTCTAGCCGGCCTTCGCCTTGGATTGCTTGCCGGTCCCGCAGATTTGATGCGCTGGGTCAAGCGCGTGCTCTCGCCTTACAGCGTGAACTCGCTGGCACTGGCCTGCCTTCCGCCGGCGCTCGAAGATGCGGCCTATCTCGATTGGTACGTGGGCGAGGTACTCACCGCGCGCACGGAATTTGAAGCAGCGCTGGATGAAACCGGAGTACGCCGCTGGCCTAGCCACGCCAACTTTGTCCTCACAGAAATCGGTGCACAGCACGAGGAGTTCACGCGCATGATGAGCGCCGCTGGCGTGCTGGTGCGTGACCGTTCAAGCGATCCTGGCTGCGATGGACGCGTGCGCATCACTATCGGAACGCGAGAACAGATGCAGCGTGCGGCCGTAGCACTCAATGATGTACTGGCCCAGTTGCGGGCCGGAAGAGAGGCGGAATGAGCAACAAGAACGCCAAAGAAATCGCTGCCACCGAGGGCAAGCGCACCGCGAGCTTTGAACGCAACACGACCGAGACGCGCATCGCGATCAAGCTGACCATTGAAGGCGGTGGCCAATACAAAGTCTCCACCGGCATTCGCTTTTTCGATCACATGTTAGAACTGTTCACGCGGCACGGCGCCTTCGATCTCGAATTAAAATGTGACGGCGACCTTGATGTTGATCAACACCACACCGTCGAAGATGTCGGCATCGCGCTCGGCGAGGCCTTTGACCGCGCGCTGGGCGACAAGCGCGGCATCTTGCGTGCAGGTTACTTCCTTATGCCGATGGACGAGACGCTGGCGATTGCTGCGATTGATCTCAGTGGTCGCGCAGCCTTCGCTGTCGAAACAAAAGTCCGCAGCCGCCTCGTGGGTGATCTACAAACCGAGTTGGTGACAGATTTTTTTGAAGGCTTCGCACGCGGCGCACGCGCCAATGTCCACGTGAAGACCATGTACGGCCGCTCGAATCACCACAAGATCGAAGCCATCTTCAAAGCCTTCGCGCGCGCACTGCGCGTAGCCTGCTCGAAGGACAAACAACTCGGCAAGATGCTTCCCTCCACTAAAGGATTATTGTGATGCGTGTGACGGTGATCGACTACAAAGCAGGCAATTTGACCTCGGTGCTCAAGACACTACATCACTTGGGCGCGGAGCCGATTGTGACCGATGGCAACCGTGCCGTTGTCGAAGCAGCCGAGCGCATCGTATTGCCCGGAGTAGGCCACTTTGCGGCTACCGAGCGGCTAGATTCAACCGGCCTGACGACCGCAATTCGAGCGGCGATTGCGCGTGGCGTTCCATTCCTCGGAATCTGCGTAGGAATGCAGTGGCTCTATGCAGGCTCCAGCGAAGCGCCTCAGCAGCCGGGCCTCGGACATTTCGCCGAATCGTGTGCGCGCTTTTCTGAAAGCAAAGAAAAAGTTCCACATGTCGGCTGGAATTCTTTGGAAGTTCGAAAGAATTCTCGGCTTCTTGCTGATGTCGAACCGGGCGAGTATGTCTACTTCACCCACTCTTTTAAAGCTCCTGTTACGGAAGACACCGCCGCCGTCACGCACTACATTGAGCCCTTCGCATCAGCAGTCGAGCGCGGGAATGTGATGGGCGTGCAATTTCATCCGGAAAAGTCCGGGGCAACCGGCCTGAAGATTCTCAAGAACTTTCTAGAGGTGAACAAATGCAATTGACATATACGCTCACTCTCGCCCACTTTAGAGCAGCCCAGCGCCTTCATATTCGTCAGAAGATGTACCGACGTCTTAACTTCTTGTTTTGGCAAAGGCTGATTCCGATTCTTGCGCCGTTTGCTGCACTTGGTGCGATATACCTCTGGTCATTGGACAGCCATGGTGCACCTCACGGTGCGGCCTACATGTTTGGGGCAGCGTGCGGGCTTGTATTGGCAGCAATTTACATTCCCTCAATGCGAGAATATTACATACGCAAGGGCTTCAAGTCTCTCTTTCCACCGGCGAGAACTGATCGCCACAGTTCAATCGATATTGATGAGGACCGAATTTTCTCCCAGATTCCAGGTGTGAGCGAAGGCAAAATCTTCTGGGGCGGCGTCGTTGCGTTCGCACAGGATGAGAAGGTGACGCTAATCTACATTCGGGAAAAGGTATTTCTAGTTATTCCCACTCCTGCCATGTCCCCCGAACAGCGAGCCGAAGTCAACGACTTAGTTGCCCGTCACGTCGAAAAGAGGAAACCATGATCACCAAGCGCATCATCGCCTGCCTCGACGTGCATGACGGACGCGTTGTCAAGGGCGTGCAGTTTATCGATCTCATTGATGCGGGCGATCCGGCGACGCAGGCGGCGCGTCACGCCTGCGAAGGTGCGGACGAGATCGTGCTGCTCGATATTACTGCAACGCATGAAGGCCGACAGACGTTGCTCGACACAGTGCGCAGAACCGCGCTTGAGTTGTTCGTTCCATTTTGCGTGGGGGGCGGCATTCGCACGGCGGACGATGCGGCGCAGGTTTTTGAAGCCGGCGCGGACAAGGTTAGCGTGAACTCCGCCGCGCTCGCCGATCCAATGTTGATCGATGCAATTGGCCGCAGCTTTGGCGCTCAGGCCGTCGTCGTCGCCATTGACGCACGGCGCGACCCCGAAGCAACCGATCCAGTACGCGACGCACAGGTCTTCGTTCAAGGCGGGCGAAAGTTGGCCGGCCGCCGCGTGGTTGAGTGGGCGCGCGAGGCGGAAGATCGCGGCGCGGGCGAGATTCTGCTCACCTCAATGAACTCCGATGGAATGCGCACCGGCTTCGATTGCGAGCTGACCGCAGC
>JBEKWJ010000037.1:0-43552 GCA_049513195.1 Occallatibacter sp. | reverse complement strand
ATTTCGAACGGCTTCCTGAACAGGCGGTGGGCCAGATCGTTGTCTCAGGTATGCCTCTGGTTGTGCGCAACATCGCAGGAAGTCCGCTGTTTGCGGATTGGGGCGAGTTAAATTCGGGCGATCCTTCCATTCAAAGATCGTTTGTGGGCGTTCCGATTAAGGGAGATAGCCGCACGATCGGCACCATCATGATCGAGAGGCTCGATGGAAACTCGTCTCCGCATACGCTTGATGAAGATGTACGCTTTTTGACCATGGTTGCCAACCTGGTGGGACAGTCCGTTGCACTGCAAACGCTGGTTGCCAGAGATCGCGAACGGCTGATGACTAATAGTCACCGCCTTGAAAAAGAGTTGGAGCAACGTACCAAGTCCAAGCACGAAGGAATCGACTGGATTATCGGCGAAAGCGCGGCAATTCGCGAAGTCGTTGAAAAGATTCAGCAAGTTGCGCGGTGCAACCTGCCAGTTCTACTCTGTGGGGAATCTGGTACCGGCAAAGAACTGTTTGCGCGTGCCATTCACGAGTATTCCCCACGCAACGAGAAGCCTTACATCCGAGTCAATTGCGCGGCGCTCTCTGAGACAGTTCTGGAATCAGAGTTGTTTGGTCACGAGCGTGGGGCTTTTACGGGCGCTATCGGATTGCGCAAAGGCCGCTTCGAGCTGGCTGACGGAGGGACTCTCTTTCTTGATGAGATCGGAGAAATTTCAGGTGCGTTTCAAGCCAAGCTGCTGCGAGTGTTACAAGAGGGCGAGTTTGAGCGCGTAGGTGGAAGCCGCACCATCAAGGTTGATGTACGGCTGGTGGCGGCAACCAACCGGAATCTGGAAGCAGCAGTGCTCGTAGGTCAATTTCGTTCTGACCTCTACTATCGCATTAGTGTGGTGCCCATTTTTCTTCCGCCGTTGCGAGAGAGGCGGGAGGATGTTGGGATGTTGGCTAAGGAGTTTTTGCGCCGTTTCAATGAGGAACATGGCGTCTCGCTCACTCTCTCCAAACGCGCAATGGAGGTGCTGAGCGCTTGCGACTTCCCTGGAAACGTTCGAGAGTTGGAGAGCTGTGTAAAGCGTACAGCAGCGCTGGCAAAAGACTCTGTGATCGTGGTGGAAGATTTTGCTTGCAGTAATGAAAGCTGTCTTTCGCTCGTGATGGGCAAGTCCATGAACAAGATGCAGCAACAACAGGCGGGCTATGTACCACTCCCTGTCTTCTCGCCGAAACAAGAACGCACCTGGCCGGTACGCAGAGTTGCTGAACGTTCGAGCGTTGCTGCTGATAACGACATCGAAAACGCCAAGCCTTTGGAAAGCTCAAGCAGCACGCAAGATGACGCTACTGAACGCGAGCGCCTGGTCGATGCCATGGAGAGGTCCGGTTGGGTTCAAGCCAAAGCAGCACGGATACTGGGTTTGACGGCTCGCCAGATGGGTTATGCGCTTCGAAAACACAGCGTGGAGATCAAACGGTTCTGATCCTTATCTAGACTCTTGACGATTTTTCCTCGTGCAAATTCCATCGCTCGATTGCATTGAAAACACTGCTCCGATGTTAGAGTTGCGATGGCCGGTTCGCGACAAAACGTTGTGTATCTAGTCTTGTGTCAGGGTTACGACACAAACAAAACACCCGTAAGACGTGCATTATCTGCTAGATCAACTTTGGCCGTTGAGTTGCAACAGACCTTTGCAATACCCGCAGTCCGGGGCACTCCAACACAATGGGGGATGCAATGGAGCTTGGCACTCGAAGGGCAGTCGCACAGTTGCTCGTGATGCAGCCAGCTTCCCATGGGAGCGGACAAAAGGGCTGCGGTTCAAATGGAGGAAACGGCACGTCCAACTGCGGCTCGGCCGCGGGACAAGGCGATCTGTCTCCGGAAACATGGGAAAAGGTAAAGAACCATCCCTGTTACAGCGAAGAAGCGCACCACCACTATGCGCGTATGCATGTGGCCGTGGCGCCAGCCTGCAATATCCAATGCAACTATTGCAACCGCAAGTACGATTGTTCGAATGAATCTCGGCCAGGTGTTGTTAGCGAACGGTTGACTCCGGAACAGGCGGCTAGGAAAGTGCTCGCCGTGGCCTCAGAAATCCCTCAGATGACCGTACTCGGCATTGCTGGTCCGGGCGATCCATTGGCTAATCCCGAGAGGACATTCAAGACCTTCGAGCTTGTCACCCAGACGGCTCCGGACATCCAGCTTTGTCTTTCGACCAACGGGCTTATGCTCCCCGAATACGTCGATAAAATCCAGGCGCTCAAGATCGATCATGTGACCATCACCATCAATATGATCGATCCAGAGGTTGGCGCAAAGATCTATCCCTGGATCTACTACAACAGGAAGAAGTACGAGGGAGTCGAAGCAGCCAGGATTCTGAGCAAGCGTCAACTGCTGGGCCTAGAGATGCTGACCGAACGCGGCATACTCTGCAAGGTGAACTCAGTGATGATTCCCGGCGTCAACGATCATCATCTGGCGGAGGTCAACAAGGCAGTCAAGTCGCGCGGTGCCTTCCTGCATAACATCATGCCCTTGATCTCCGCACCCGAACATGGCACGGTCTTCGGACTCAACGGAATGCGCGGACCGACCGCACAAGAGCTAAAGGCTTTGCAGGATTCGTGTGAGGGCGAGATGAACATGATGCGCCATTGCCGCCAGTGCCGTGCGGATGCGGTGGGTCTGCTCGGCGAGGATCGCAGCAATGAATTCACAACTGAAAAGGTCATGGAGATGGACGTTCACTACGATCTGGAGATCCGTCAAGCGTATCAGGAGGAGGTGGAGAGGCAACGCGCAGCTGTGGTTGCGGCAAGAAACGAGGAGCTGAAGACACTCGCAGGCACAGATAGCGATATCTCCATTCTGATCGCTGTTGCAAGCAAGGGAGGAGGACGCATCAACCAGCACTTCGGTCACGCCAAAGAGTTTCAGGTTTATGAGGTCAGCACTACCGGCGTGAAGTTTGTTGGTCATCGCAGGGTGGATAACTACTGTCAGGGCGGTTTCGGAGAAGAGGAAAGCTTGGAAACCGTGGTTCGTGCCATCAACGACTGTGCTGCCGTATTCATCTCCAGGATTGGCAACTGTCCACGCGAGGGACTACTGAAAGCAGGCATCGAGCCGGTGGATCGATTTTCGCTGGAGTACATCGAGCAGTCGGCACTTACTTATTTCAGAGAGTATTTGGGGCGAGTGCAGAGCGGAGAGATCGAACATAAAAAGCGTGGCGACGCCGATATACGGCAAGGTGCACTCATCGCAACATAAACGTGCAGAAAAGGAAGGTCAATAATGGCATACATGATCAAGGAGTCAAACTGCACGGGATGCTCGGCGTGTCAGAGCGAATGTCCTAATAATGCAATCTTCGAGAAGAACTTTGCCTTTTTTATTGACCAGGCAAAGTGCACCGAATGCATTGGCTTCTTTGACGAGCCGCAATGTGCTGCAATTTGCCCGATGCCCAAGACATGCATCATCAACCCGGATGTCCCTCGATTTGCAGCGGCGGTGTAGATGAGCGAGACAAAGCAAATATCCATGGAGTTGAGGCCGGCGGCAGAGAAGTTCATTCGCCGCATGATGCGGTGTGGCGCAGGAACACATTCGGGATTCAGACTTAAGGTTCGTCCTGGCGGCTGCTCTGGTCTTGCCGTAGAGTTCGACCTCGCTGCTGAGCCAGGAGTGAATGAGGTCGTTTGGACTCATTCAGAACTACGCATCTTCCTCGACAGTGCGAGTTGCTTATTACTGAACGGAGCGACAGTGGATTTCATCGACAGCCGCTCGCTCACAGGATTTGTGATTACAACACCGGGGGGAACCGCACATGCGTGCGCACCTGCCTCGACGCTTGTGCCTGTGGATGCACTTGTCAGGCGCTGAAGCATAGGAAGGGAGGGACGCATGTTTCTGCGCAAACCGGAGAAAGCGGTGGACTGGCAAGGTCGTGAAGTGTGCTGCAATGGCTGCGTTCACCGCGAACTGATTCACGAAGACCGCTGTCAGCAAAATCATGTCTGCGTTCAAGATCGTTCTCCGTCACGCATTGAGGAGTTTTTCAAAACCAATCCGAGCCTGGCCAACGACTTTCTTTCGCACTCCTATTTCGAAGTGCGCGCGGCAGCGGCCAAATACGCTGACGTCTTCCGGTTGACCGCGTTGCTGAACGATGAGGATGAATCTGTCCGCTGGAATGCGGCTCTGCGGCTTCCCCGCCGTTTTTTATTGCGACTGCGCGATGATCCCAATCGCGAACTAAGGATTCGCATTGCCTCGCATCTTGAGGGCGAAGAACTGACGCCAATGATGTCAGACCCGGATTACTTTGTGCGCCAGATCGTTGCGCATCGCATTGGAGCGACGCAACTGAGATACATGATCGACGATCCAGACCCTGAAGTGCGATGCGCCATCGCGCAACGAATCTCTCCAGAGTGGCTGTCGGAGTTGGTGGACGATCCCGACGCCTCGGTCTGTCTTGCGGTTGCAGAGCGCCTGACGCCTACGCAGTTGTTGGCACTGCGCTTTCATCCCGACATTCGCGTTCGTTACGAAGCAGCCGGACGGGTTCCTGTCAGCGCACTCAATGTTATGCGCAAGGATGCAGATCCGCTTGTTCGCGAGCTAGTTGAGGAGAGATTGCTTGAGGCCCGGAATTCCCTCGAAGAGGGTCGTGCCGTTCTTCAGATGAAATCGACGAACGGTGAAGATAGGAGGCTCTGACATGTCAAAGATCGTGCGTGATGGCTGGGTTGTGGAGCTGGATGGAGCTCCGCAGTTTGAGTACGGACAAAAGGTCCGATCTAAATCCATGATACGCAACGACGGCACGTTTCCTGGAAAGGATATTGGCGAGGTCCTCGTCAAGAAAGGCGAGGAGGGATATGTCATCTCAATCGGAACTTTTCTTCAGCAATACTATATCTACGGTGTCGAGTTTCTTGGAAGTGGCTTCCGGGTGGGTATGAAGCGAAAAGAGCTTGAGTCGGTTGAACTTCTTGTTGCTGGAGGTGGAGCATGACGGAAACGAGTGCACCACGCTATGAATGGGGCCAGCGCGTCCAGGCCGCCGCCGACCTACTCAACGACGGATCTTATCCAGAGCAGCCATCGGAGGCTCTGCTGGTTCAAAGTGGTGAAGCCGGACAAGTTGTGCAAGTTGGCTGTCATACCGACTCGGGAACAATTGTCTACATGGTTGAGTTCGCGCTCAATCGAATCGTGGGATGCTTCGAGCAGGAACTGGAGCCGTGGCAATCGAATGGAGGAGCGCAATGAAGGTCATGATCCGAAGAAGTAGCTCTGGCGTGCTTTCAGCTTATGTAGCCAAAAAGGACTTGGAAGAACCAATCGTTGAAGTCGAAAAGCCAGAGATGTGGGGCGGCTTGGTTACACTGGCAAATGGATGGCGGCTGGAGTTGCCGGCAATGGATGCAGCAACAACATTGCCAATCACAGTAGAAGCACGGAAGATGTTGGAAGATGAGGTGCCGGCTTGAATGTCAACCCGCTGGACTCGATTGCAGAAGCATTCGACGACGGCAATGCAATTCCCTTTCTAGGCCCGGGCGTATTGTCCTTTGACAAGGAGGGGGGACAATTACCTGATTCACATAAGGCTCTTGTCGGACATTTGACATCGAAGAGCAGTGTACCCCACAAAGTCAGAAATAATCTAGGCGCCGCGGCGCAATTCATTGAGAATTTCAAGCATCGCAGTACAGTGACCAATGCGATGACAGAAGCATTCAGTCCGGATGTACAGCCCACTTCGCTGCACACACTGCTGATGAGTCTGCCCGCGCTGCCATTGGTCGTTCATGCCTGGTACGACGACCTTCCTCAAAAGGCGCTGCGCGCGCGCCCCGGTTGGGGCATGGCGCAAGGTGTAAGCCAATCGGAACATTTCGGCGACTGGATCTACTTTTACAATTCAGATGGCACGTACGCCGGAGTAGAGGCTGACCGAGGGTATGTTGACTGGAAGACTCTACTGTACCAGCCATTCGGCTCGGTATGGCCCGCTCACAATTACCTTGTCTCCGACTCCGACTTTGTTGAAGTATTGACAGAGATCGACATACAGACGCCGATTCCAGGTTCCGTGCAGGAGATAAGAAAAGGGAGGAGCTTTCTCTTCCTGGGCTGCAGGTTTTCGACGCAACTCGAACGGCTCTTTGCGCACCAGATCATCAAGCGTTCATCCGAGAAACACTGGGCCATCCTGCGCGAGGAGCCGACACGCAACGAGGCGCACTTTCTTGAAGAGCACAACATAGAACGCATTTCGATGACTTTGGATGAATTCGTTACTGAACTGTCAAAGAAACAACAAACCGAATGAAGGCATTCGTTGCTGATCCGTCGCATTCACTACAAAGAAACTCTCGATTGTCGCATTCGACACAGAAGCCAAAAACAAGTAAACAGCTCATGATAAACGTCTTAGTTAAATATTTGGTTTGGCACCGGGATTGCATATAGATAAGCGTACGCCGGAGCGCAAGGATGCACATCGACATTTAGCAACCTTGGTCCGACAGTCATCTGGTCGCTGCTTTGTTGTAAGCAGGTGAGGACGCAGATGAAAGATTTTGAGAATCAGGAACGAATCACAGAACCGAGGAGGGTACGATGGCTAAACTGCGGCAGATTGCTTTTTACGGCAAGGGCGGAATCGGAAAGTCCACCACATCGCAAAACACATTGGCGGCGCTTGCAGAGATGGGGCAGAAGATTCTCATCGTCGGCTGCGATCCGAAGGCAGACTCAACGCGCCTGATCCTGCACGCAAAGGCCCAGAACAGCATTCTCAGCCTAGCCGCGGAGAAGGGCACGATCGAGGATATCGAGCTCGAAGAGGTCATGAAGTACGGATACCAGAAGATTCGTTGCGTTGAATCCGGCGGCCCGGAACCGGGCGTAGGATGTGCCGGCCGCGGCGTGATTACGGCCATCAACTTTCTCGAAGAGAACGGCGCATACGAGAATCTTGACTACGTCTCGTACGACGTTCTCGGCGACGTTGTCTGCGGCGGATTTGCTATGCCCATCCGCGAGAACAAGGCCCAGGAGATCTACATCGTCATGTCCGGCGAGATGATGGCCATGTACGCGGCCAACAACATCTCCAAAGGCATTTTGAAGTACGCCAACTCAGGCGGCGTGCGTTTGGGCGGCCTGATCTGCAACGAGCGCCAGACCGACAAGGAACTGGAACTAGCCGAGAATATGGCCAAGAAGCTGGGCAGCAAGCTGATTTACTTTGTTCCCCGCGACAATGTTGTGCAGCACGCCGAGCTTCGCCGCATGACGGTGATTGAGTATGCGCCTGATTCTGCGCAGGCTGAACATTATCGCACTTTGGCGAAGAAAATCCACGAGAACGGCGGCCAGGGTGTGATTCCTACGCCGATCACCATGGACGAACTTGAAGAGATGCTGATGGAACATGGCATCATCAAGAACATCGACGAGTCGCTGATCGGCAAGAAAGCCACCGAAGTCGCGGCGTAAGATTCCCTCCCTCCACGGGCGCCATCATCGCAATGCGAATGGCGCCCGTTTCAACAAATACTCCCAAGTGAGGTTCATCATGAGCGATAACGCTGGCGTTGAAGAGGTCAAAGAACGCAACAAGCAAATGATCAGCGAGGTTCTCACGGCCTACCCGGAGAAGACCGCGAAGAAGCGCGCCAAACACCTTGGAACCTTTGAAGAGGGCAAGAGCGACTGCGGAGTCAAGTCCAATCTCAAAACCATTCCGGGCGTGATGACCATTCGCGGCTGCGCCTATGCCGGTTCCAAAGGCGTGGTGTGGGGGCCGATCAAGGACATGGTTCACATCAGTCATGGTCCGGTGGGCTGCGGCCAATACTCCTGGGCTGCGCGGCGTAACTATTTCATAGGCACTACGGGCGTGGACGCGTTTGGCACGATGCAGTTCACTTCTGATTTTCAGGAGAATGACATCGTCTTTGGCGGCGATAAAAAGCTGGCCAGGGTTATCGATGAGATTCAGACTCTTTTCCCGCTGAACAAAGGAATCTCAATCCAATCTGAATGCCCGGTCGGCCTGATCGGCGACGATATCGAGGGTGTAAGTAAAGCCAAGGCGAAGCAGTATGCAAAGACCATCGTACCGGTTCGCTGCGAAGGTTTTCGTGGCATCTCGCAGTCGCTGGGACACCACATTGCCAACGACTCGATTCGAGACTTTGTCTTCGACAAGCTCGGGGACAAGCCGGCACGATTTGAAAGTACACCGTACGATGTGACGATCATCGGCGACTATAACATCGGCGGAGATGCATGGGCTTCCCGCATTCTTCTCGAAGAGATGGGCCTCCGCGTTATCGCCCAATGGTCGGGTGACGGGACGCTAGCCGAACTCGAATCTACGCCTCATGCAAAGCTCAATCTCATTCACTGCTACCGTTCGATGAACTACATCTCCCGACACATGGAAGAGAAGTACGGGATACCGTGGTTTGAATACAACTTCTTTGGGCCAACCAAGATCGTTTCGTCGCTGCTCGCCATCGCGGAGCACTTCGACGACAAGATCAAGGAAGGCGCCGAGCGCGTCATCGCCAAGTATCAGGCATTGACTGACGCCATTGTGGCAAAATACCGTCCACGCCTGGAAGGCAAGAAAGTAATGCTGTTTGTCGGCGGCCTACGCCCACGCCACGTGATCGGAGCTTATGAGGATCTTGGCATGGAGATCGTCGGCACCGGTTATGAGTTCGGCCACAACGACGACTATCAGCGCACCACGCACTACGTGAAAGACGGCACGCTGATCTACGACGATGTGACCAGTTTCGAGTTTGAGAAGTTTGTGGAGAGGGTGAAGCCCGACCTGGTCGGCTCAGGCATCAAGGAGAAGTACATCTTTCAGAAGATGGGCGTTCCCTTCCGGCAGATGCATTCCTGGGACTACTCCGGTCCATACCATGGCTACGACGGTTTTGCCATCTTCGCCCGCGATATGGATATGGCCATCAACGCACCTGTGTGGCGGATGACCAAGTCCCCCTTCTAAATCAAGCGGAAACCTGAGAGGAGAAAAGCCATCATGAGTCAAAACGCAGAGAAGGTGATCGACCACTTTGAGTTGTTCCGCGGACCCGAGTACACCGAGATGCTCGCGAACAAGAAGTGCATGTTCGAGGATCCCGTTCCGGCCGAAGAACTCGCGCGGGTCAGTGAGTGGACCAAAGGTACGGAGTATCGCGAGAAGAACTTCGCTCGCGAATCGCTCACAATCAATCCCGCAAAGGCCTGCCAGCCGCTGGGCGCGGTCTTCGCCGCGCTAGGTTTCGAGGGGACTCTACCCTTCGTTCATGGTTCTCAAGGCTGTGTTGCATATTATCGCAGTCATTTCTCGCGTCACTTCAAGGAGCCAACCGCGGCAGTTTCATCGTCCATGACTGAGGATGCCGCTGTTCTCGGTGGCCTTGCCAATATGATCGATGGCCTCGCCAATGCGTACAGTCTGTATAAGCCGAAGATGATTCACGTATCGACGACATGCATGGCGGAGGTGATTGGTGACGACCTCAATGGATTCATCAAGAACGCGAAGGAAAAAGGATCTGTGCCAATGGAGTTCGATGTGCCCTTCGCGCACACGCCGGCATTCATTGGCAGCCATGTGACCGGCTATGACAACGCGCTCAAGGGAATCATCGAGCACTTCTGGAATGGCAAGGCCGGCACGGTGCCGAAGCTGGAACGCCAGGCCAACGGTAAATTGAATTTCATTGGCGGCTTTGACGGTTACACCGTCGGCAACATGCGCGAGATCAAGCGTCTCTTCGACTTGATGGGAGTTGAGTATACGATCCTTGGCGACAACAGCGACGTTTGGGATACGCCAAGTGACGGCGAGTTCCGCATGTACGATGGCGGAACTACCTTGGAGGATGCGGCCAATGCGATCCATGCCAGCGCGACGATCTCCATGCAGGAGTTTTGCACGGAGAAGACGCTGGAGGTCATCGAAGCATCTGGACAAGAGACGGTTGCCTTCAATCACCCCGTCGGCGTCGAAGCGACGGATCGTTTCCTAATGGAGGTCGCACGCCTAACAAGCAAGACCATCCCCGATTCGATCAGGAAAGAGCGCGGCAGGCTCGTAGATGCCATCGCCGATTCGAGCTCGCACATCCATGGCAAGAAGTTCGCTCTTTATGGAGACCCCGACTTAACGCTCGGTCTGACGGGGTTCCTGCTTGAACTTGGAGCTGAACCGGTACACATTCTTTCCACCAATGGCGGACCGGCTTGGCGGGAGAAAGTGGAGGCATTGTTGGCGGCGTCTCCATTCGGCAAGGGCTGTCACGTGTATGCAGGCAAGGATCTCTGGCATATGCGCTCTCTGCTCTTCACTGAGCCTGTTGACTTTCTCATTGGCAACACCTACGGAAAGTTTCTTGAGCGCGACACCAAGACTCCACTGATTCGTCTCGGCTTCCCAATCTTCGACCGTCATCACCATCATCGTTCTCCGGTCTGGGGCTATCTGGGCGGGCTCAATGTCCTTGTGAAGATTCTCGATCGGATCTTCGACCACATGGACCAAACAACCAACGAAATCGCAAAAACGGACTATAGCTTCGACATTATCCGTTAGTGTCTTGCTTTTTCCTGATAACGTTACGCGGCGACTCATAACGGGATCGCCGCACGACGCAGTTCCAAGGGGAAATAAGTGGAAGTTCTCCAATGCACGTCGGCAGCGTGAGAGGGAGCGGCGATGGGTACACTTGGCTCAAAGATACAGCAGGCATTGAACGAGCCGGGTTGCGCCACGAATCAGGCCAAGCCGAGCTTCGATCGGAAAAAGGGTTGCAATCGTCTGCTCGCACCCGGTGCAGCTGCCGGCGGTTGCGCCTTTGATGGTGCCAAGATTGCTCTTCAACCCATTACCGATGTAGTGCATCTGGTTCATGGACCGATCAATTGTGAGGGACACTCCTGGGATGGTCGTGGCGCCAAGTCGTCGGGATCAAACCTTTATCGCACTAGCTTTACCACAGCAATGACCGAGCAAGACATCATCTTCGGCGGTGAAAAGCATCTTTATAAGGCCATCAAAGAAGCAGTCAGGAAATATAATCCGCCAGCGATCTTTGTTTACCAGACCTGTGTCCCAGCGATGATCGGCGATGATCTGGAGGCTGTTTGCAAGGCCGCCGCCAAGAAGCTCGGCAAGCCTGTGATTCCCGTCAATGTGCCCGGATTTGTGGGATCGAAGAACCTCGGTAACAAGCTCGCCGGCGAGGCCCTTCTCGACTATGTGATCGGTACAGAGGAGCCCGCAGAGACCACCCCATACGACATCAACATCATCGGTGAATACAATCTTTCCGGTGAGCTCTGGCAGGTAAAGCCACTACTTGATGAGCTGGGGATTCGCATCCTTGCTTGCATCTCCGGCGACGCGAAGTATCACGAAGTAGCACGCTCACACCGGGCACGTGCGGCGATGATGGTTTGTTCAAGAGCCATGATTAATGTTGCGCGGAAGATGGAAGAGCGATACGGAATACCCTACTTCGAAGGCTCTTTCTACGGGATAGGCGATATGAGCGATAGCCTGCGCAAAATCGCACAATTACTGGTTGACCGTGGCGCTCCCGCAGAGTTGCTTCGCAGTACAGAAGCCGTTATCGAAAGAGAAGAAGCACGCGCTTGGGAACGAATAGCACCATTCAAAGCCCGGCTTGCCTGCAAGCGGGCACTGCTCTTCACTGGAGGGGTAAAGTCTTGGTCTGTCGTAGCCGCGATGCAAGAGGCTGGCCTTATCGTCATCGGCACCAGCGTCAAAAAGTCCACACCGGATGACAAAGAGCGCATCAAGGAGATTATGAAAGACGATGCGCATATGTTCGACGATCTAAAGCCGCGCGAGATGTACAAGATGCTGAAGGAAGCGCAGGCAGACATTATGCTCTCGGGTGGACGCACACAGTTTGTTGCTTTAAAAGCAAAGATGCCATGGCTCGATATCAACCAGGAACGACATCACGCCTTTGCCGGGTATGAGGGCATGGTGGCGCTTGTGAGCGAGATCGACAAGGCACTCTCGAATCCCATTTGGAAGCAGATTCGAAAGCCTGCTCCATGGGAGTCTTCTATCGCTCGGGACGAGTTTTCCATTCATGTAGCATAGGACGGGCATATGGCGAGAGTGACGATCAGCAACAAATACTGTACCGTGAATCCGCTCAAGATGAGTCCGTCCATCGGCGCGGCGCTTGCCTTCCTGGGAGTGGACAACTCGATGCCATTGCTTCACGGCTCACAAGGTTGCACATCCTTCGGGCTTGTATTGTTCGTGCGTCATTTCCGTGAGGCAATCCCGATGCAGACGACGGCGATGAGCGAAGTTGCCACTGTTCTGGGTGGCTTCGACAACTTGGAACAGGCGTTGGTTAATATCGCAGAGCGAACCCATCCGACGTTGATAGGAATCTGCACTACAGGAATCTCTGAGATTAAGGGAGATGATCTAACAGGTTTTCTTAAGCTGATTCGCGCCAACAACCCAAAGCTCAATGGCATCGCTCTCGTCGACGTCTCCACGCCGGATTTTCACGGTACGTTTCAGGATGGATGGGCTGCTGCGGTTACACGCATGATCGAAGAGCTTGTTGAGGTACCACAGTTCGAGGCCAGGCTTTCGCGACGCGTCAACGTGCTGCCTGGCTGCCACATTACTCCCGGCGATATCGATGAACTTCGTGACATCTTTGAGGCATTCAGTCTCGATCCTGTTTTCCTGCCGGATCTCTCCGGTTCGCTCGATGGACATATTCCAACCGAGTTCACACCCACATCGCTTGGCGGAATCTCAGTTGAGCAGATTCGGAGAATGAATTCTGCTTGCTGGACAGTCGCCATCGGTGAACAAATGCGCGGGGCCGCAATCACCCTGGAGCATCACACCGGCGTTCCTTACAAGCTATTCGGCCGGCTCACGGGACTGGCGGCCAACGATGAACTTATGGGATTCTTGTCGGAGATTAGCGGCGTTCCCGTTCCAAAGAAGTATCGGCGCCAGCGCAGCCAGTTGATCGATGCAATGCTGGACGGGCACTTTTATTTCGGGGGAAAGCGAGTCGCTGTTGCTGCAGAGCCAGACCTGTTATTCGCAATGTCCCACTGGCTTCATGAAATGGGATGCAAGATTCAGGCAGCAGTCACAACTATAGCGTCGCCTGTGCTTGAGTCCATTCCAATCGACGAGGTTCTAGTGGGCGACCTGGAGGATTTCGAACTTCGGTCCGTTGGAGCCGATTTGCTGGTCACTCATTCGCACGGAAGGCAAGCCGCGGAGCGGCTTCAGATCCCATTGTTTCGTGTCGGAATCCCGGTCTTTGATCGTCTTGGCGCCGGCCAGCAGGTAACAGTCGGCTATCGAGGAACGCGCAGTCTGATCTTCGAAGTTGGCAATCTTCTCATGTCAAACGCTCATGAGCCGACGCCAGAGACATGGATTCCAGAGCATCAACAATCTCACGATCTAGTGCAACTTGTGCAGTAAGTGCTTTGTGCTTTTAGGAGGACTATGAAAGTCGCCTTTGCAACTGAGGACGGACAACACGTCAATGCTCACTTTGGTTGGGCGAAGAAGATTGCGATTTACGACATCAATCCAGATGACTGCCGTTTTGTCAATTGTGTTGAATTCATCGGCAATCTGGAAGAAGACGGCAACGAAGACAAGCTTGCGCCCAAGCTTGAAGCAATTCAGGACTGCGCGATTCTCTACGTGGCAGCAATCGGGGGCTCAGCCG
Source organism: Occallatibacter sp. (assembly GCA_049513195.1). Classification (GTDB taxonomy): domain Bacteria; phylum Acidobacteriota; class Terriglobia; order Terriglobales; family Acidobacteriaceae; genus Telmatobacter. Next base: position 29,728 of record JBEKWJ010000037.1, on the reverse strand, counting down.
CCGCCCGAGTGGTGGCAAAGAACGTCCACCCGATCAAGGTTGCCGAAACTCAGGCAATAGAAGATTCATTGCAGCAGTTGCAGAAGGTGCTGAGCGGCAATCCGCCGCCGTGGATACGCAAGGCGCTGAATAAGGGCGGGGAGCGCACCCATGACTTCGAGGATGAGGTGATCTATGGCTGAGAGCACGGTCGAGGCGGTTGCTTCTGCAACGCGCGGTTTCCTCAACGAATTGGTTAAACAGTGGCGGGCTCAGGATCTGCATGGATCATGGGAAGCAAAGAGCGATCATGATCTGTTGGAACCATACATCATGACCAGGCAAAAGCGTCTTGAGATCCCGCTCATGAGTGATCCTGATCCGGAAACGCTATGGCGCATGGAACTGTTCTACAACGCAATTGGGCTGACAATTGAGCGCGTTACCGGAGTGATGGTGTCGCCGCTAATGAAATTGCACCACGAAGGTTTTGGCCGCCTCGTACTTACTGCGGGCCGGTTGATCGTCTTCAACAAGCACTTGCGCGATGTGCATCGGTTTGGATTTGACAGTCTGGAGAAGATGGAGTCAGAAGGCGAAAGAATTGTCGCCGATGCAATCGAGTGGATTGAAAAATACCCGGAAGTTGCGCGCTACTGAATGATGCGGAGGAATAAATGGAAGCGGAACAGATTGAAACACAAGCAGTGACGCGTGATGGAAGAGCATGGCAACCCTCTTATCTTCTGGACATTGACCAGGAGATTTGTATTGGCTGTGGTCGTTGCTTTAAAGTCTGCGGCCGTTCCGTGATGACCTTACAGGGAATCACTGAAGACGGCGATCTCGTAGGGCTCGATGACGACGAGGAGATATTGCGCAAGGTAATGACCGTCACTGATCCGGGAGCGTGTATCGGGTGTGGTGCATGCGGTCGAGTGTGCGGGAAGAACTGCCAAAAACACGGTCCATCCTAAGGGACTGACGATGACGCCACATGCTGTGTATACGCATCTAATGCAGGCAAACGCGACCACCGCGTGCGACCCTTTCGATGGGCATGTACTAGCGTGTGTCTTTGCCGCCGCTGTAGATGAGTGCCGTGCCGGAGGTTCATTCACCGGCGCTCTCGGCATCTGTGGCTCAACACTCCGACGCAATATCGAACTATACTTTCCCGGAACATTGGAAGGGCTTGAGATTTTCAAGCTCGATGTCGACCCGACAATCAATGAAGACGAGAAATGCTTACGTGAGCTATTGTGGCGCTTCCGCACCGCCTCAGCTCCAATCAATTTACTGTTGACCTCTCTCGTAGCCCGCAGAGCCACACGGCCCAACCATTTATGGCAAGATCTTGGACTGGCAAATCGAGATGAGTTGTCCAGACTCATGATGCGCCATTTTGTCACACTGGCGCGTCGCAACGATCAGGACATGAAGTGGAAGAAATTCTTCTATCGAATGATCTGCCGCGACGATGGATTCAGTATGTGCGTTGCTCCATGCTGCTCAGAGTGTGGCGACTTCGATGGATGTTTTGGCAGCGAATCGGGCGAGAGCCTCCTGGCTGGGACACACTTTCATGTTGAGTCTTCGAGGTTGATTGGCATCAACTCCTCTTTCGCACAATGACCGGGAATCGACATGTCGCGAATGCGACAAATCCCTCGCCTGTTCGCCGTTAGCAGGTCTAAGTATATCTATTTTCAGCAGACTCCGATTGGCACCCAACGTGCAGTGTATCAAGCAACGCCAGTGACGGAGGGTGTGATGATCCAACTTACAGATGCTGCGGCGGGAGCTTTGCAATCAGCGATCGCTACGGTTCCCAGATCGATCGCGGGACTGCGATTGATGGTGCGGTCAGGCGGTTGCGCGGGACTCCAATACGAGATGGGCCTGGTGGAAAACGCAGGACCCGAGGACATCTCCTGCGAGAGCCATGGAGTGAAGATACTCATCGATCCATCCTCCATCGCGTTGATTTCTGGCACCACGATTGATTTTATTGACAGTCAAGAGGGAACAGGCTTTTCGTTCGACAATCCCCAGGCCAAATCCAAGGGTGGCTGCGGCAAATCATGCTGCTAATAGTCGTTGTCTGAGGAAACTCGCTATGACAGAAATGCATGCACAAAAACCATGGGTTTATCTGGACAACAATGCGACAACGCGCACCGATCCTCGTGTTGTTGAGGCAATGCTGCCATTTCTTCGTGATGAGTTCGCAAATCCATCATCGCTGCATGATCTAGGTGTTACTGCGAAAGATGCTGTATGCGCAGCGCGAAGCCAGGCCTGCACGTTAATTGGAGCAGAGCGGGATAGCGAGATCATTTTCACTTCTGGAGGAAGCGAATCGAACAACACTGCGATCCTCTCGGCTCTCGAAACGCAGGGGAGGGGGCGGAGCGAAATTGTTACTTCAACCGTGGAACATCCTTCTGTGCTTGCCCTTTGCGCGCATTTGGAGAAGACAGGGATGGCCAAGGTTCATCGCATTCCGGTTGACGGCCAAGGGAACCTTATTCTCGACGCCTACCGGAAAGCTCTAAATGAGCGGACAGCCCTTGCCTCTATTCAATTGGCCAACAACGAAACTGGAGTCGTGTTTCCTGTTGAAATGCTCGCGTCCATGGCGCACTCGTCCGGAGCCTTGTTCCACTGCGATGCTGTTCAAGCTGCGGGAAGGGTAGAAATCAAATTGAATAGAACTGAGATCGATATGCTTTCGATTTCGGCGCACAAAATGCATGGTCCTAAAGGAGTCGGCGCGCTCTACGTGCGCAACGGAGTGAAGGTGGCGCCGCTTATTTATGGCGGACGTCAGGAACGCGGAAGGCGTGCGGGCACTGAAAACACGCCGGCAATCGTTGGCTTTGGGGTGGCAGCAGAACTTGCGGCTCAGGATTTGCACCGTGCTATGAGTCGGATCTGTTTGTTGCGCGACCGCCTGGAACGGGAGATCCTGCTCCTTGTTCCAACCGCGATTCGTGTTGGAGACCGTCTCAACTGCCTGCCCAACACACTCAACATTGCCTTTGAGAATATCGAGGCAGACTCGATTTTGCTCATGCTGAATCGTGAGTCAATTGCCGCATCCTCGGGATCGGCCTGCACGTCGGGCTCGCTCAATCCCTCGCACGTGTTGACTGCGATGAAGATTCCATTCAGTCATCTGCGCGGATCGGTGCGCTTCTCGCTTTCGCGCGAAACCACTGACTCTGAAGTGGAGCGGGTGATCGGAGTCCTTCAGCGGGTAGTAAGCGATTTGCAAGCCAGCGCTGTTCCCATGGAGGCTTCATATGCCTAATGTGTCTCGCGTTGTGATGAACGACTCGACGCTCAGAGATGGAGAACAGGCTCCTGGAGTTGCCTTCACGCTGGAAGAGAAGCTGGCCATTGCCCTTGCGCTGGAAGACGCAGGTGTGGACGAGATAGAGGCAGGCACCCCAGCGATTGGACACAAGGAGATCGAAGAGATCGCAGCTATTGGTTGCACGCTGAGCAATTCCGAGCCAATCGCCTGGTGTCGCATGACGCGCGCGGATGTCGATGCCGCACGGAAGACCGGGTTGAAGCGGGTGAATCTCTCCATTCCGGTTTCAGATATTCAAATGCGAGCCAAGTTGAATCTGGATCGTGCAGGCGTGCTGAGCCGAATCCGTGATGTGATTGCCTATGCAGTCGATTGCGGATTGCGCGTGGCCATGGGAGGAGAAGACTCCAGTCGCGCTGACATGGAGTTTCTGCTTCTCGCAGTGGAAGCAGCCGCAAGCACAGGCGCTCATCGCTTCCGTTACGCGGACACACTTGGCAACATGGATCCTTTTTCAGTGTACGAGGCATTCACACGGCTTGACCGTGCGACCGGCGTCGAATTGGAGTTCCATGGCCACGATGACCTCGGCCTGGCCACGGCGAATACGCTAGCGGCAATTCGAGGCGGAGCAACTCACGCCAGCGTCTGTGTACTCGGCTTGGGAGAGCGTGCCGGCAATGCTGCTCTTGAAGAAGTTGCTGCGTGCCTGAATCATTTCTATGGCGCCGGCAGCAATGTGAATCTTGCGCGGTTGCCGCGACTCGCTGAAATCGTGGCCAGAGCGGCGCGCCGTCCAATTCCCGTTGGGAAGGCGATTGTCGGCGCGAATGCCTTCACACATGAGTCTGGCATTCACGTCGATGGACTGCAAAAAGATCCAGCTACTTATGAGGAGTTATCGCCGCGAACCTTCGGTCGTGTGCGTGAGATTGTTCTGGGAAAGCACTCGGGATTGGCATCAGTCGCTGGTGCACTGCAATCTCTTGGATTGGTCACGGACAGAGTTCGCACGCAATCGGTGTTGGATCAAGTTCGGCAACGATCCATGGAGGCAAAGCGCGTTGTCAATTCGGAAGAGCTGCTGGACTTCTACCGGCTTGCCAGCGGTACTGCAACTTCCATTCACACCCCACTGGAGATGAAATATGACTGTGCTTGAACAACTGGCGAAGCTTTCCTCCGCTGAAGATTATTTTCGCTTTCTCGGCGTCCCCTATGACCCTGCGGTTTTGAATGTGGCACGGCTGCACATACTTCGACGCATGGGAGACAATCTTCGCGAGACCGGAATGGAGCCGGACGAAGAGAAAGCTCGCGCCTACTTCCGTGCGCACCTTGAGCGGGCGTACCAGGATTTTGTGAAGTCCACACCCATCAAGGAGCGGGTTTTTAAGGTCCACAAAGACGCGATCCGCTCCACGGTCACACCACTGGTGCGTCTATCAATTCCTGCAAATGGACCAGAAGCGATTTAGAGTCTGGTTCATGGCAGCTCTGTTCGCCTTTCATTTCAGTTTCTTCATTTCATCCTTATCTCTTCAGCTTTAGCCTTCAAATAAATCATTCAGATTTGTTGTATCGCCTCTGCCAGCGAATCGCAGGCGAGTGAGCCGCAAAGATGACCGGGGTCTAGACGCCGGGAGCAGCCGAAAAAACATCACGTTCAGGAGAATGTTCATGGCAGATCAAAAGGCACCTCAGATGCAGGCCACCCTGGGCCTCACCGGACTAACCAGCAATGCAATGGCTCTCATCGCTCCAGGCGCCTTTCTTTGGCTCACTTTCGTCATCCAGGCTGGCACTGGCACCACTGCGCCGACCATGTGGCTAGGCATCTTTGCCGCCCTATTGCTTTGCCTGGCCACGGCGGTCGCATACGCGGAGATTTCCAAACTCTATCCCGGCACAGGCTCAAGCTACTACTACGCAGAACAGGCGCTCCTATCCAAGGACAGGTTCTTTAAGTACGCCCGCGTGGCCAAGTTCATCGTCGGTTGGGGCTCGCATCTTTACTACTGGGTCTATCCGGGGGTGATGGTGGCGGTTACTGGCGTGTTTGTGGGCTATATCGTCGGCTTCCTCTATCCAAACTTCATGAGCGGCTCGAATCCTGGCCTGATCTTCATGGCGCTGGTGGCGATTGCTTTCTCATTCTTCGTTGGCTGGATTGCATCGAAGGGCGCGGGGGCTTCAACAGCCGTCAATCTTGCTATCAACATCGTCCAGATCTCCGCGCTATTGGTCTTCAGTGTACTCGCCATCGGCTATCGTACAAGCCATCCTGCGGGTTCGCCGGCCTTCCAGTATGACGGACAAACGCTGGCAACTTATAGCTACCAGTTCGCCACAGCCAAGGATGGTTCTATAGTCCGCGACGCCACGGGCACTCCTGCGCCGCTGCTGGACGCGGCCGGCAAGCCGGTCCCATTCACCATTGACTATCCCGAGAAAGACGCCAGCGGCAACTTCTTGTCCCATACTTCTGCTGCTTCGGTTGTGGCGCCGCACAAATTCAGCTTTGTCTTCATTCAGGCGACGGTCGCCATTCTGATTTTGGTTGGATTTGAGTCGGTGACCTCGATGGGAGGCGAGGCAAAGAACCCCACTAAACATATTCCCATCGCAGTCATCTCTTCGCTGCTGATTCAGGGCCTGGTGTGCTACCTGATCGAGTATTTCGCAGCCAACTACTTTCTCAACTCCGGCTATACCATGCAAAGCGCAGTCACTTCGGCAGCGCCTATCGGCGACATGATGATCATGGTAGGTGATGGGTTGCTGGGCCAGGGCCACGGCAAGTACTTCATGCTGGCAGAGGCCATCACAGTATTTCTGGCGCTGATCGGCACCACGCTTAGCTGCATGAACACCGGCGCTCGTGTTACCTACGCCATGGGTAAGGACGATGAAGCGCCAGAGCACTTCGGAATCCTGCACGCCGGGTCGCTCAGCCCCCGCAAAGCTATCTGGACGCTGGCCGTCATCTCTGCGATCATCGGCGTCATCGCTGTTGTTCTGGTCTTTGGCGACGCAAGCGCACCCTCTGACGCAGCCATTGCCGCGCTGCCGCACGGCATCTTCTCTAACTTCGGCTACCTCTCGCACGACCAGTTGGCCGCGCTGCCCAACTCGTTACTGACTATCACGCTTACCTCCAACTTCGGCACTTTTATCCTGTATGCGCTGAGCTGCTTGCTGTGTATCATTGCCTACCACAGGCGCCATGACTACAGCGTCGTCCGTCACCTGCTAGTTCCTGGCTTCGGACTTCTTGCCAACATTGTCTGCATGGCCTTCTACCTGATCAGTCCGGTTTTCGGCTTGGGAACATTCAAGGAACCACTTCTGGCACTGGGCATCTCCGCCGCCTGGGGCGTCTACGGAGCCATTTACTTCATTCGCTCCTCGAAGGCCAAAGGCAAGGCTGTACTGCTTACAGCCAAGTAAGCCAAACAGTCAGAAACACAACCAAACCGAGCTCGCCAGGTGGAATCTCCGCTCCATCTCTGTGCTGAGACGAAAGCGGAATTGTCACCTGTGGTGTCGGGATCGACCTTTCATCAACAGCGGTACGAGGTGACTGTCCCGCAGCAACCCCCGCCGGTCGGAAACACGCGGCGGGAATTCTGCTGCGGCTGTGCCAGCGGATCTATTGAAGAGTGCCAACCCAGCAATAGCGGCCATACAGAGTTTGGGTTTGACCGGCGCTGAAAAACGCAGGTCCAAATCGAGGTCCAGTAATTTGTCCCTTATGCTCTATAAAGGACTTTTTGCTCCTTTCTGGACCCTAAAAATACCCGTAACTATATGATTTCTTTGGAGATCTCACTCTGTCACGGCAGAGGTCGCGAGTTCGACCTCGGTTATCACCTTAAATCCGGCCATACGTTATCAGTTCAAAACCGGCCATCCATGGGTTCTTCGTCACATTTGGTGAACCAGGATTGGCACTTTGCCTAGCAGCCTGGTCACGGTAGAAATGTGGCATGCTCTGGTGGTCTCCGGCAGAAGCCGATGAAACATATAACATTGCTGCCGGATGCCGGTGAAGTTGCATTGGATCAGTTGATGGTCGAGGGCAACTGTCGGCTCGTTATGGTGCTGCGAGCGGCGGGCGAGGCGGGTTGTTGCCCAGTGTGCCGGAGAGAGTCACGTCGCATCCACAGTCGTTACAAGCGGCGTGTGAAGGATCTGCCCTGGGAAGGAATTCCGGTTCGGATAGAACTGCGCGTCCGCCGATTCTTTTGCGGCACGGAAGACTGCGGACAACAGATATTTACTGAGCGGCTTCCGAACACGGTGCGGCGATACGGCCGGCGCACCTGCCGGTTGAGCGCGTCACTGGAGCAGATCACATTGGCGTTGGGCGGGTCAGCAGGATCTCGGTTGGCGCACCAACTCGGGATCCTGGCCAGCGGTTCGACACTGCTCCGCCAGTTGCGCCGCAAGGTGATAAAGCCTTCCGCTCATGCCCCTCGGGTATTGGGAATCGATGACTGGGCATGGCGTAAGGGGCATCGGTACGGCACGATTCTCTGTGACCTGGAGCGCGGCAATGTTGTCGATCTGCTGCCGGACCGCAGCTCCGAAAGTACTGCGCAATGGCTTCGAACCCATCCTGGGACGGAGATCATTAGCCGGGACCGAGCCAGTCTGTATGCCCAGGCGGCGACTGCAGCCGCGCCGCAGGCTGTGCAAATTGCCGATCGTTGGCATCTTCTTCACAACCTAAGCGAGGCTCTTACCGGCGCCCTTGTACCCCACCACCGTTTGTTGGCGGAGAGGTAGCTCAGGCCACGGCCAGCAAGGCAGAGGCGCCGACCACTGCGCCGGTTCTGGCTTCTGCCGTAGCCAAGCCGGTATCTCGATACCATAAGAAGCAGCAGCATAATCGTGAACGTCGCCTCGAAAGCTATCAAGCAGCTATGGAGCAAATTTCGAAAGGCGTCACCCAGCGCGAAGTTGCCACGAGCTGCGGCCTCGGCATACGGACGATTCGCCGTTGGATACGTGCTCGCGGATTTCCGGAACGGAAGATCGGCGACCGAAAATCTACTGTCGACGAACACAGCCAGTACCTGGAACAGCGTTGGAACGAGGGATGTCACAATGCCACCCAACTCTGGCACGAGCTGCGTGCACGAGGTTTTGCAGGCCAATGCCCAATAGTTCGAACCTGGGTTCGACGGCGCTATGGCTCGCGACGAGAACGCACCGGACAGCAACCTTGCCTCCACTCCCCGCCACGTGTATCCCCACGACAGACAGCCTGGACGCTGTTGAAGGAACCAGAAGACGCCCGGGGCTATGTTGAAGAACTATGCCGCAGATCATCGGAAATCGCCACCTGCGCTTCGATGGCACGGGAGTTCGTTCGCATCATTCGGCAGCGGGATACTGTTGCCTGGAAGAAATGGAAAGAAGACGCCAAAACGAGTCTGTTGGCCAGCTTCGCAAAGCGCCCCCAAAACAATTCGTGCCCCTTGAACTCTTCAAACTTATCCCAGAATTCCTCCGCTTTGTTTTCAGGAATACACGAGGAAAGAACGCCGACAGAAAGCGCCGCAGTTCCATAGAACCATCGGTCCTGAATAATAACAGCGGTCAAAACTTGGAATCGCTGCCGCTCATCTCCAGTTCCGTAGTCGTCCATGTAGGCGAGAAACATTTGCAGCGGTCCTCCGCTCAAGCGGGTTCCAGCAGACTGAATGTGCGATGTTGCGGTTTCGGTAATCATAACGGGTGCAGTGTACACCCGACCTAAAATTTCCCCTCTTTGTGCAAAAACCACGTGTCAAGGGCAGAGCAAGAACCTCTTTTACTCCGCCGCAAAACGCCGCTCTCGCGGCGTTCTGTGGTCTATTTTTGCTCTGGCCCTCATATTTGCGCGCGAGATGGAAGAGAAGCACGATGTGCCCACGATTCTTAGCGATCAGCCTTTACCGATCGGCTTGAAGAACACGTCGAGTTGGCTCCGATCCCTGGGAGAATATTTCGATGCGAGCGCAGTTGCCGAGCAGTTGATTGAAAACGGCGAAGCACTGGTAACGGGTACTCTTCGCAGGCGCGGACTGATGATTATCCCGCGCTATCGCAATGCGAAAGTCGCTGTCTCTGCCGATGCCTCCATGGCGATCGGCCTTGTGCGAATGCTCTTCGAAGAGTTGGAAATGATTCCCGATCTGCTCTTAATCCGCTCCAATTCCACGCAAGCGAAGTCTGTGCTCGACGCGGAGTTGAGTAGCTTGGGCATTACGCCGCGGGTAGCTTTTGGGGTCGATGGCTACAAGGTCAAACAGACGCTGGCATCCAGCGATCTGGATGCGGTCTTCGGTTCAGCCTGGGAAAAGTATCTAGCTGAAGAAGTCGGCCCGAAAGTCGCCTTCGATCTTTTGCAGCCGACCAACCGGACCTTCTATCGGGATAGCGCCTATTTCGGCTACGAAGGAATGATCAACGTGCTTGAAATCGTTGCCAACGACTGGGAAGCGTCTTTCCGTTCAAAGGCGATTCGTTGGGAGCAATATCAGTAGCCCAGCGCACGGTGAAGAAAGCAGAAGAAACTTCGATTTACTGATGGAGGGCGATGTGCTCAATGACAGAATGGTGAAAGCCGCATTTGCCACAGGCGACAGATTGCAAGTTAACGCTGGCTTTGAACAAGCCCGGCAGATCGTCGTCTATGAAGTCAGTACAATCGGTGCAAGAGAATGTCATGCGATGACTTATCAGATAGCCCCGCCGAAGGGAGTTGGGCCATCTGGAACTCTGGCAGGGACGCTCGGCCGAAATGGCAAGGGCGGTCCCGGTGGAGGTGGCGGATGCGGTGGCGGCAACAAAAAAGATGAACTAATCGACGAAAAGGAGATCCTAGCCAAGGCCGCAAGCCTTGCTGGCGTATCCGTGCTATTCGTCAATAAAACGTTGAACGCCTATTCCGTGCTCGCGTTGAACGACGCAAAAATATTCACGGTGAAGGTGGATGAGCAGAGAGAGATCGCCGATGTCATCGTGCGTCTTCAGGAAATGCTGCGCGGTGATCCCCCGCTCTGGCTTCGCCGCGCTCTAGTTGGAGAAGACGCTCCGGTTGAGATCTAGCAATGCTATAAACAGCTGATGCGGTGATGCGAGTTTGAGGATGTTCGGCATACGACGAATTAGAATAGCGGCTGCCGGGCCTTCTATTCCCAAGTCCCAAATCCCTGCCTTCCCCTCTCGCCTAAACTTTACCGCCAATACCGCCGATACATCCTTGAGACTCTCTTCGCGATCCCGCGCCAGGAGTCCCTTCCAGAAAGGAAGCTGTCCATGCTGCTCATGTGGACCGAAAACCTCAGCGTCGGCGTCAAGAGCTTTGACGACGATCACAAGCGGCTGGTTCGCTTGATCAATGAGCTGCATGGCGTCATTCAAGATGTCGATGCGAACGGCAAAATTCCAGTCGAGGAAATCGAAATCGCACTCCATCGTTTGGAAAATTACATCCGGTATCATTGCCTCCAGGAAGAGAGGCTCATGGAGCAGATTGGCTATCCCGAGCTAAGAGAACACCGCAAGGAGCACCGGTATTTTCAGGACACAATTACAGACATGTCGCAACGATTCTTGGGAAGCACAGACCCCAAACAGGCGACCGAACTCATGCAGTTTATCTACACATGGCTCACTGATCACATCAATGTAACCGACAAAAAGTACTCTTCGCATTTGCGCGCCAAAGGAATTTCCTGAGCGCTGCGTCCCACACTACTGACTCTTGCTCCCTGCTCGAAACGCCGCCGCCGCGCACACTGCCAGAATCGCTGCCATCACCGCCAGCGAAAGCGTGATCGGCACCTCAATCCACCGTGCGGCCAACATCTTCATCGCCACAAAAGCCAGGATCGCTCCCAACCCGTAGTGCAACGATCGGAAGCGATCCAGCAGCGAAGCCAGTGCAAAGTAAAGCGAGCGCAATCCCAAAATCGCTGCGATGTTCGATGTGTACACCACGAAGAAATTATGGCTGACTGCCAGCACCGCGGGAATCGAATCGATGGCGAAGAGAAGATCGGTGAACTCGATGGCCAGGATAACCGGCAGGAGCGACCCTTTGGCCGGTTGCAATTTGCTGATCCACCCTGGGATGGCTGCCTTTGCCGAGCCGCCCCGAATCAGCCGCCAAGCCGCATACAGAAGAATCAAGCCGAAGACCCATGTAATCCAATCAAAGCGACTAAGCAGCGTGAGTCCCGCGGCAATGAAGATTGCCCGCAGCACAACCGCCCCGGCAATGCCCCACAAAAGAGCAGTGTGCTGCCGCCCGGGGCTGATGCGAAAGCCCTGAAAGATGACCAGGAAGACAAAGAGATTGTCCACGCTGAGTGAAGTTTCAATCGCGTAGCCCGCCACAAATTCGAGTGCCGGCTGATGCCCCTTGGCAATCGCTATCCACGCCGCAAAGCCGGTCGCCGCGGCCACCAGCACACCCGTCCAAAGCCACGCAAAGGCCTGCGGATGCTGCGTAGCGCGTCGATGGCCGGGCAGCATCGAGTCGGCCAGAAGCAAACCCGCCACCACCAAATGAAATCCCAGCCACCAAACCCATGACACGCCAGCGATCATATTAGGTGACCAATCTTCAGGAAGCCCTGCCGGTCTTGTTCAGTTCGCGATGAAATCCCAAATCCGCAGCGGAGATTGTTTTAACAATGTACAAGATCTGTCCGTAGTGCATTGCAAAGTGCTCCACGACTCGATAAACAGCGTCCAATCCGCTGACTTTGTAGCCTTGAATTTCGTAACCAGCCACTAAGTCATCGCGGTCAAGTCGCGCCAAAACCTCCGCCGCCTGCCGCATCGTTGCATCCAATCGTTCAATGAGCGCAGAAGCAGAAATCGATCCCTGCTCATTGAACTCAGAAGGCCGGTCCCGTGTATCTTCCAGCCGGTTAAATGACGCCACCAGCCACTGCCGCACATTGCCGTCCAGATGCAAAACCAAATTGCCAATGCTGTTGCTCGCATCGTTTGGCCGCCACCACACCTGCTTGTCCGTAAGAGGGGCAACGCATTCTCGCAGTCGCGGCCAATACTGCTCCATGAGTCTCCGTCGAGAGAACTCAAGAAACAGCGTGGCAACATCCGTTTCACCGGCTGTCATCGGAAAATAGCCCTCCTTGCCGAATGCAATAGCAATGCGGCTAACTATTGGATGCGCGCGGATAACTCCAGATAACTCTCGGCTTTCTCACCGCTGCCCAATTAGCCGAATCGTCTCCATAAATACATCGCCATCAATCGTCAAGCTACGCGCGCTGATCTTATCCATCGTGTCTTTGTCGGTGTGGTGATAGCTATTATTCGGCCCGTAGTCCAGGTCGATGATGTCAATCGACGGTACGCCGCGCTGCAAAAACGGCAGGTGGTCATCCCCCACCGACATCTCCTTTTTAAAGAAGTATCGCTCGTAACCAAACTTCTTCGCCGCCTGCCGCACCAGGTCAACCAGCCACGCAGTCGATTGGCTTTCACGCTGAATGTCCAGGTCCTTGTCACCAATCATGTCGGCCAGGATAAAAGCCTTCACGCGGCTCAGCGTCCCATCACGCGCCCACTTGGCGGCCAGGTGGCGAGTGCCATAGAGAGAGTCCGAGTCTGTCCATTCTTTGATGGCCTCTTCGCCGTCGTCAAAAAGCAGCCAGACCGAGTAACCGTCCAGCTTCTTTCCGCCCGCGGTCTGCGCGCGCAACTGATCGCCAATTGCCATCAGCAAGCCAGTCGTCGCGCCCCCGTCGTTGGCGCCTACAAAGTTGATATTCTTCAGCCAGTAGTTAGTCTCATAGTGCGTCGCCAACACGATCACGCCATCCTTCTTACCCGGAAAGCGCACGATAAAGTTACGCATTCCCACCGGCCCAATTGGCGTCGAGGCGGTGAATGTATCTTCTTCGAGCTGATCGTGCCTGAACTGGTTGCGCAGAAACTCTTCGGCTTTCAGATGGTTCTGGCTGGTAGGCCAGCGCGGCCCAATCGCCACAAACTGCCGCGCATATTCCAGAGCCTTCGCGCCGTTAAAATGCCCTTGTGCTGAAGCACCCAGCGGCGCAAGCAACAGCATTCCCGCGGCAATCTTCCTCCAAACCGAGCGATAACTCACTGCGCCGCCTCCTTTTTCTTCCGCCGCGAGGGATGCACCCACCACGCCACGCCAATGCCAATCAGATAAAGCCCCATCAGCGGCATTGCATAAACGCACATACTCACCGGATCAGGCATGGGACAGATAACGGCCGCCACAAAAAAGACCGCCAGAATCGCGTAGCGAATGTTCTTCCACAAAAAGCGCGGACTGACAATCCCGAACAGCGCCAGAAAAAAAATCAGCACCGGTAACTCGAAGGCGATGCCCAGTCCCAGAATGATCGACAGAAAGAAGCTGGTGTACTCCTCGATGCTGATCACGGCGGTAAACTTGCCGCCAAAAACATCCAGCAGAATATGCACCGCGCTCGGCAGAACCCAGTAGTAGCCAAAGTAAGCGCCGGCCAGAAACAGCCCCACTGTGGCTGCCATAAACGGCAGCACAAACCGCCGCTCCTTCTGGTAAAGCCCCGGCGCAATGAACAGCCACACCTGATAAAGAATCAACGGCGACGCCACAATCAATCCGCCCACCAAGGACACATGAATCGCCAGATTCATTCCGTCCATCGGGTGGATCATATTCAGCGATTTGCCGTCGTTCTTCAGCGGTGCTTGAATGAAATCGACCAGCCGGTCGTGAAATATCCAGGCCACCACAAAGCCCGCCGCCAGAAAAAGCGCCGAGCGAACGATGCGCTTGCGTAGCTCGTCCAAGTGCTCCATCAGGCTCATGCCCGGCAACTCCACGCGCTTGCTCACGGCGTCGCGAGCTTTGCCGATTGCTTCCGTGGGATCAACCATTATGCGCCTGCTCTGTCACGTGGTTCTCTTGCGCGGCATCTTCCGCCACCGACGGGGCCTCACCTCGCTCCGCCATCCGGCCCGGAGCTTCCGCTGCCACCGGCTCGCCGGTCGAGGGCGGCTGAATCTGCGGATAAGGCTGCTCGTTGTTGAATTCTCCAGGCGGCACTGCAGGAAAGACCGCCTCTCCCGGATAAGGAGATTCGACGCCTGCCGCTCCAGAAACATCGGCGGGTAGCCCAGAGTTCGATTCTGAGGCCTGCGAGTGCACAGTCGCAGCCGGAGCCGCCAGCGCCAGGCGCTCCTCGTCCTTCTTTCGCCGGTCGGCATCCTCGACCTTGCGCAATTCCTCTTCCATTTGGAATTTGAAGTCGTTCGAAGCCTTGCGCAACTCGTACATCAGCTTACCGACCTGCCGCCCAATCTCCGGCAGTCGCCGCGGCCCAAACACCACCAGCGCCATCACCATGAGGATCAGAGAATCCCACATCCCCACGTTCGCAACTTCAATTGTTGCCGGCATCACCATGAAGGTTCATGATAACTGCCCGCGCACTGCCCTCACAACCGGTAACTCCGCTTCATCCCAAAACAGTCCGGACGTGCTGCAAATCCCCGACGAATCCGATCGCCCTGGCCGTTGAGTTTTAGCCATCGAAGTCGATCGTGCGAAGCAGATAGGCGGGCGTGCAACTCCAGGCATGACAAAAGCTATTGACATGCACATCTCCGTAAGGCGAAGCCATTGAGTCAGCCGGGTTGTAGACCTCCCAGAACGTATCGGCTCCAGCCTGCACCATCCCGCCCCAATACTTTTCAATCAGTGCGAGAGCCTCTGATTTCATGCCGCAAGCCAGCATTGCACTGACCACATGATGGTAGAGATACGGCGTCGATGGCATAACTACCTCAGCATGGCCAAGAGCCTTCCGGATAGCTATAGCTCCAGCGGCCTGCGTTGACACACCGGCAAGAATCAGCCATGCCTGCGTAGCCAGCGAAATCTGCCGGCCAGGCCCGCTGATGTAAAGCTGTTCCGTCCCATCGAAGAAGTGTTCCTGCGCGGCAACAGTCATACTGCGAGCAATTTGAAGATATTTTTCTGACTCTTCCAGATAGCCAAGCAGCCGGGCCAACTCTGCGCCTTGTTTGTAGCAGTAAAGAAGAATGCCATGCATCGAAGCGTTGCGGTCCAGCTTTTGTTCCCAATCAATGAAAATCCAAATGTCCTTGGGAGCAATGAAAAGGCCGTTCGAGTCCACCGTCGCGCCAACAATTTCGAGTTGGCGCTTGGCGGTGGGCCACAGATCCCGCCCACATTCCATATCACTGGAATTCTTGACATAATCAAAAAGGGCAGCGACATACAAGGCAGCGTAGTCGAGAATAAAATCTCCAGACGCTCTGGGCTTCGGCTTTTCAAAAACGCAAGCTCGCAACAAACCGTCTTCTCTAGGAAAAGCTGCAAGAAGATACAAGCAGCGCTTCACCAGCGCGAAGTTACGAAACGTCTTGTAATTCGCAAGCGCCTGCAATCTCATATCACCAATCCAAAGCCGTTGATCACGCCGCGGCCCGTCTTCAAACGTTGTTTGCATGCAATCCCGCAGCGTTGCCAGGCTGATTGCATCAATCGCCCGCAATGCCTCTGAAGCCCCGGCCTGCAAAGCAGGAGGCTTGTTAACCGCTGAACTCACGGCTCGAGCGCGTATCTTTTGAAACCGCGCCGCATAACTCGGAGACGTTCCAAGAATCTCAACCTTCACATAGCGGAATGCATATCGGCGAGGCAGGCAAACATCCTGCGGAAGAAAGTCGATGGTCACAATCTCTTCGGGCAGCCAGCCTTCGCCCATGCTCCCTTTGTAGGGATGAAGTGGTTCGGCCGCGTCTCCAGGCACCTCGCCAAATGTGAATCGGAGCCGGGCTGGCGCATCGACATTCCGGCCCACTCCACTGATAGAGAAGCAAAGATAGCCGGTCCGATGATGACCGAAATCGATGATGAATTGATCGCCCGCGATGAAAGTGCGATCCTCGATTGCCGCGGCCGGACTAACGATATCCATGCGCCATCGCAAATACTTCGATGAGTCCGCCACCGGTTGAACAATTGAGACAGGAAGCTGAATCTCTTCATTCAAAATCGGCTTCAGCGATTCTGCCAGCGAGAGCCAGCGCAAGTGCAGCCCGCCCTCACTATCTTGACCGGCGGCGGTTTCAGCTTCAAGAGTTGACGACCGCGCTGAAGATTCGGTCAACACCGGCAAGGCCCCAAGCATCACCAGATTGCCGGTTCCATGAAGGAAATCTCGTCTTGAAATCATTGCTGCCTCCAACGATCCATCCCTACACTCAAACATACCGAAGCCGCACGGCAAACGCACTCCCTGCATTGCGGTTGCAGAGAATAACCCTTCGCTGGCGCACAATCAAAGCATGAACCAGAACCAAAGCCGCGGGCCATTCCTGTTCCCTGTTCCCTGTTCCCTGAAATGACACCCCCCCACCCCCCCCTACAATATTTTTTATTCGTGCAGATAATTACGCAGCTGGAGAAGAAAACAGAGGCGAAAAAGTGAAGAATACCCGCGTCATTACTGAATGAAACTCAGTTTTAGACAAAATCGTCAATGTGCGCGAAAACGCACGTTTTGTACCGCTACGTGAGAAATGGCTTGTCAATCACGTACGAATTTCGTCTGAAAAACGGCGTTTTCCCTCAGAAAAGTGGGCATTTTGATGGCAAAACGCGTCAAATCGACCAGGATTTCCAGTGCCGGTGCTCGGCAAATCGATTGAAATAAGAAAGCGAAACCATAGCCGCTGGTTACAAGGGAGTCAAAATGCGTTTGCCCAGCCGAGCGTCCTTGCCATCAAACAGCTCACGCGTGGGCCGTTTATACTCAATGAGACCGTAGAGAATTCCAGGAAAGGAGTCCGCTGCAGCATCACTGACCGGTCAAGGCAAGACTGAAGTCGAAACGCAAAGGCTGCAATGAAGCCAGGCGCTGCAAAGATGACAGTTCAATTGAGCAGTCACACACAGAATGACCAGCGGACACGGAGGAGGAGTAATCAGACATGGCAAAGACCGTTAACAAAGTCTTCCTATTAGGAAATATCGGCAAGGACCCTGAGATTCGCGCAACTGCCAACGGCACCATGGTGGCCAGTTTCGGTCTGGCAACAAGTGAACGCCAGAAGGATGCGACCGGAAACTGGTCTGACAAAACCGAGTGGCATAACGTGATCGCCTATGGCAAACTGGCCGAAATCGTGAGGGATTACGTAAAGAAAGGCAGCAAGTTATTCATCGACGGCCGTCTGACCACGCGCAATTGGGAAGATAAGGATACCAAGAAGAAGGTCTACCGCACCGAAATCATCGTAAGCGACCTCTCGCTGCTCTCGGGCCGCGAAGAGGGCGCGGGCGGGTACAGCAAGCCGGCAAGCTCCGGCAGTTCGGCGGCCAGCTTTGATCAGCGCCCCCCGGCAGCCGCAGGCGAAGGAGACGATTACGCCCAGCAGGCCGAAATCTCCGACGACGACATACCGTTCTAGGACGTACCTGCGACCATTTATGTAGCGTTTTCCCATACCGCCTTGATTTTTCAGGGCGGTATTCCTTTTGGCGGAAAAAGTGTAAGTAGCGTTTAGCTCGGACGTTTTTGGGCTATTTCATATCCAGGCACTTCAAACAGTATCTTTCAGGTGCATGGTCAGTTGCCCGGCAGTTTTGCGGGGTAAACAGAATTACCGCTTTGTCTCACCAAGCTTCGAAGGCGACCGGCTGATTGCCGGTGAAGACGGAGTGCTTGCGGAAGTTTTGGTCGTCGCGATGAGGGAAGTCATTGCGGAAGTGCGCGCCGCGGCTTTCTGTGCGGGCGAGAGCCGAAGCCAAAATGGCGTGGGCTACACGGCTCATGGCCTGTGCTTCGGCAAGGCGGCGACTGGCTTTGCCTTGAGCGGTCAGTTCGTCCAGCGCGGCCGCGCAAGCCTGCTGTGCGGTAAAGCCCTGGCGCAGGGTTGACTCATCGCGGAGCAGGCCGGCGTAGGCCCACATGGCGGCCTGGAGGTCGGCGATGATCTCTTCCAACTTGGCGGTGTCGCTGGAGGTCAAAGAGGTGAACGCACCCTCGGGTTCGCCTGCGGTCTGCAAGTCGAAGGCATCGTCGAGCATGGACTGGGCCGCGCGGGCGCCGAAGACGAGCCCTTCGAGCAGGGAGTTCGAGGCTAGGCGATTGGCGCCGTGGACGCCGGTGCAGGCAGCCTCTCCGGCGGCATAAAGGCCAGGCAGGGTGGTGCGTCCGAAGATGTCGGTTTTGATGCCGCCCATCAGGTAATGCGCTGCCGGTCGAACGGGGATGAGGTCGTGGGCAAGGTCGAGGCCGTGCTGCGCCAAAAAGGCGCTGATGCCGGGGAAGCGGTGGCGCAGATCGATGTCTTTTACGGCTCGCATGTCCAAATGCACCACTCGGGATTCGGCGGGTGTCGGGCCCATGCCCTCGCGGGTAATGGCGCGGGCCACGACGTCGCGGGGAGCGAGTTCGAGGAGTGGATGATAGCGCTGCATGAAGCGCTCGCCGCGGTCATTGAGCAGAATTGCGCCCTCGCCGCGCAGGGCCTCTGAGAGCAGGAAGCGAGGCACGCCGGGCAGGGAGAGCGCGGTCGGATGGAACTGGTAGAACTCCATGTCGGCGAGAGCCGCGCCAGCTTTCCACCCCACAGACGAAGACCAGTCCGCGGGGGCCCCAGCGAACGCAGAGAGTGCGATGCCATCGCCGGTGGCTACGGCAGGGTTGGTGGTGTCAGAGTAAACTTGACCCGCGCCGCCGGCGGCAATGAGCACGCAACGGGCGCTGACACGCTCCCTGTCCAGCTCCGGAACGCGATGCGGACGGCGGTCGCAGTTGAGCAGATCAGCTCCGACGACGCGGCCATCAGAGACGACGAGGCCGGTGACGGTGGTCCACTCGGCAAAACGAATGCGCTTGTGGACGCGGGCAAAGGCGACCAGGGAGCGGCTGATCTCGGCTCCGGTAGCGTCGCCATTGGCGTGAAGAATGCGGGGCAGAGAGTGCGCTCCTTCGCGGGTGCGGAGCAGTTCGCCGGCCTCGGTGTCGAATGCCGCGCCCCACTCGATCAGCTCGGCGACGCGGACCGGCCCCTCTGCCACCAGCGCCTCAGCGGCGGGGCGATAGACCAGGCCATCGCCGGCATTAACGGTGTCTTCGAGGTGCAGAGCAACGTCCGCGTCGCCCTCCATCGCGACGGCAATGCCGCCCTGTGCGTAGTGAGTGTTGGATTCGGCGACGGACTCCTTGGTGACCACCAGAACCTCGCCGTGGCGGGCCAATTCAACCGCCGCGCGCAGTCCGGCGACGCCTGCCCCCATCACCAGAAAATCCACCTGAGACGATGCTGCCATAAGGGTTAAGGCTATCACTCAAAGGCAGGCGGCAGGGAATCGCGGCATGGAGGACATGCTTCATATTGCTCAGACTCGAAGGATGCCGAAGGCTAGAGTCGGGAACGTAAGGATAGATCGACAACAACCCCGACGCTGAGAGGGAATCACAGGAACGGATTCAAAATCCTTATGGTGGCTGCTGTTGCCGGGCAGTTCTTACGGCCGCAGAGCATCCCACGCAACACAGGTAACCGCAGACACCTCAAAGGGGGGTATATATGCGCGGACTTAAAACTCTACTCGGAAGTACAGTATTGCTCGCCGGCCTGGCCTTGACGCCAGTTGCTCCGGCGCAAATCGTCGTTAATTTGGGTGTTCAACCCGTTTGTTCTTACGGCTATTACGACTATGCACCTTATGCCTGCGCGCCTTATGGGTTTTACGGGCCAGGATATTTCTACGGCGGCATCTTTTTGGGCATGGGCCCATGGGCTGGCTGGGGCTACGGGCACGGATGGGGCGGCCATCGCTTCCATGAGGGTGGTGGGGGAAGCTATCGCGGCGGTGGCGGCGAGGCTGCCAATCACAGCAGTTTCGCTCGCGGCGGCGGTGGTGAGGCCCGTGGTGGCGGTGGAGTTCGTGCTGGCGGTGGATCTGCTCATAACAACGCACCGGCTTCCCATGCTGGCGCGGCGCGTCCCGGCGGCGGTCATGCGACTGCGGCACCCCGGGGTGGCGGCGGCGGACACGCGAGCGGCGGTGGCGGTCATGCTGGCGGTGGGGGTGGTGGACATGAAGGTGGCGGTGGTGGACACCGGTAAGTTTGCAGACTGCTGATGTAGGGAGTTGAGCAAGAAGCAGCGGAGCTTGACGGCTCCGCTGCTTTGGGTCTGAATCGCATCGATGGTGAAAAAAACTTCCCTGAAGTATGCAAAGTTTTGCATAACCCCCTCAATCACAGACACTATGCGAAGATGAATTGACTGGAATCGCCGCCGTACAAGGGCTTATCCGGCGATTTCTCGATATGTCTTGATTGGCTACTGAATTGCGGTGTAGGATGGTGAAGTCATTCTCCGGCCACGTGAAGTGGGTCTTATGAGAAGGTCCAAATGCATCGAGGGAGAAAATTTATGACATTTCGATCTCGTCTGGCGACCGCAGCAATGTGCATTGGGCTGTTGGCTTTGCTGTCGCCGAGGGCATTGCGGGCCGAAAATCTGGTTTTGAATGGCGGGTTTGAGACGGGCGATCTGACCGACTGGACCTTGACACCGGCGGAGTTTTTTAGCGACATCAATGTCGGAGGCACGGGAAATAATCCTAACTCGGGTTCGTTTTCCGCCAATTTTGGGGCTGGAGGCGGCGAATACGACACCATCTCGCAGACCGTGAACACGGCAGACGGCGTGAGCTACACTCTCAGTTTTTGGCTGGCGGACACTTTCCCGATTGGGAATGACGGGATTGTCGATTTTCAAGCGATCTGGGATGGAGTGATCGTCGATGACATAGCGACTATCGGCAACTATCCATACACGGAATACACGATTAATGTGACGGGAACCGGCAGCGACACGCTGAGTTTTGCGGGAGCCAACGATCCTAGCTTTACCAATCTGGACGACATATCTTTGAGCACAGCCACACCCGAGCCGTCGAGCCTTTATCTGCTGGGAACGGGACTGATGGGGTTGTGCTTGTGCGGTCTGATTCGTCGAAGGCAGAGGGCCTGAGCTGAGGGATGTTGCACAGGTTGCCGGACGGCATTTCATGAATTGACATTTCGATTTTGCAAGAGCGGCGGAGCCTGATGGCTTCGCCGCTTTGCATTTGCGGTGAATAGCAGATTTCGGGATCGAGCGAAGCACCGATGAAACTTCGGACGTACGGCTGCAACAGAGTGTAAGCTGTCTACCAGAATACTTTTGGAGGCTCGATTCAAATGGAGATTTACCAGCGGCTTCCGCCAGAGGCCGTGCAGATTGTTCTGGTGCTTTTTTTGTCGTTCCTGATCGGACTGGAGCGGGAGGAGCGCAAGGGGACAGGCGCGTTTTATTCGTTTGGAGGGGTACGAACCTTTCCGCTGATCGGCCTGATTGGCTACTCCACTGCATTGATTTCAGGGTCGCAGATCCTGCCGTTAGCGATGGGTTTCCTGGTTGTCTCGGGATTTCTGCTGGTCTCTTATTGGCACAAGATTTCTACTTGCCAGACGGCCGGAGTTACCTCCGAAATGTCCGGTCTAGCGACGTTTCTGGTGGGGGCGCTGGTTTGTTATGGGCACCTGTGGATTGCCACTACGCTGGGCGTTGCCAGCCTGCTGCTGCTGGATCTGAAGGCTGCTCTGGAGAAGCTGGCCGCGCGCATTGCACCCAACGAGATTCTCACCTTCACCAAGTTTCTATTCCTGAGCGGAGTGATTCTGCCCATTCTGCCGAATCAGGAATTTGGCCAGTTTCATATCAACCCTTTCAAGACCTGGCTGGTAGTGGTCGCGATCAGCACTATCTCGTACGCCAGTTATGTATTGCAGAAGATGACCAAGGGGCAGGGCGGAGTGGTGCTGGCGGCGTTGCTGGGCGGCGCTTATTCTTCGACTGTAACTACGGTGGTAATGGCGCGCAGAGCCAAGCGTGAATTGAGGCCGCATCTGTTCGCGGGCGGCATTCTGATTGCGTGCGGCGTGATGTATCTGCGCCTGGTGATTCTGCTGTTGCTCTTCAACCGTCAATTGATGCAGTTGCTTTATGTGCCTCTTCTTGTGCTGGCCGGTTTGGCGGTTGGCGCTGGCTGGCTCTGGTCGCTGCGCGCGGATAAAAACACTCAGGAAGTGCAGCGAGAGGCGGAACCCAAGAATCCTCTGGAACTGATGACCGCGCTGCTTTTTGCCGCACTGTTTTTGGCGATGCTGGTGGCTACTCAGTTAGCCGTCACCTACCTGGGAAGGACGGGCGTGAATACGCTGGCCGCGATCATGGGCGTCAGCGATGTGGACCCGTTCATCATGGGTTTGACGCAGGCGGCCGGCACGCTGACGCCCTTGAAAGTCGCTGCTGCTGCTGTGTTGATCGCCGCCTCGAGCAACAACATTGTGAAGGGCTGCTACGCATTTAGTCTGGCTGACCGCAAGACGGGGGTGCAGGCCTTGGTGATGCTAGTGACTCTGGCCGCTCTGGGTTTGATTCCGCTGTTTTGGCTGGGATAAGGGACAGGCGGCCCTCGATTGCTCGGGAGGCTTTAGGATTAAGATACTGTGCAGACGATTCGAGTAGAGACACCTTCGGCGAAGTACGACGTGATGGCAGGCAGCGGGCTGGTTGAGTCGCTCGCCCGGCGCATTGAGCGGGTTGTGGGCAGGCTGCCGCGACGGGTTTTTGTGCTGACTTCAGCGCCGATCTGGGCTCTGTGGGGGCACAGCCTGCAGCAATCCTTTGTTGAGCCGCCCATCGTGATGTTTTTAGAACCCGGCGAAGAACACAAGACGATCAAGAGCGTGGAACGTTTGCTTCGGGAGATGACGCAAGCGGGCGGGGATCGCGGCTCGCTGCTGATTGCCTTTGGCGGCGGGATTGTGGGCGACGTGGGCGGCTTTCTGGCGTCGATTTTCATGCGCGGGATTCCGTACATTCAGGTTCCGACAACGTTTCTGGCGCAGGTGGATTCGTCGGTGGGTGGCAAGACGGGTGTGAACCTGCCCGAAGGCAAAAATCTGGTGGGCGCGTTTCATCATCCGCTGGCGGTCTTTGCCGATATTGGCGTGCTGGAAACGCTGCCTGACCGCGAGTTGCGCGCTGGGCTGATGGAGAGCGTGAAGGCGGGGATCATCCGCGACCGCGCGCTGGCGCGCTACATGGAAGAGCACACGAGCGATGTGTTGGGACGCGATGCGAAGGCTCTCGAGAAGGTGATTGCCGCATCGATTCGGATGAAGGCCGGGGTGGTGCATCTGGATGAGCGCGAGAGCGGGCTGCGTATGATTCTGAACTTTGGGCATACGGTGGGGCACGCGCTGGAGCAGGCTACGCACTACAAAGTGCTGTTGCACGGCGAGGCGGTGGGTTGGGGGATGGTCGCTGCGCTTTACCTGGCGCGCGAGCGAAGAACGATTTCGCGAGCGCAGTTTGAGCGGCTGGAGAAATTAGTTCATTTGTATGGGCCGCTGCCGGCGTTGAAGTTGCGAGTGAGCAAAGTTGTCGCGGCTACCGGCGGCGATAAGAAGAATGTGGGCGGGGTGCGGCGCTTCGTGCTGCCGGTGGGGATTGGCGATGCGGGAGTAGTGGAGGATGTGACGCCGGCGGAGTTGGAGGCGGCGGTGAGTTATATGCTGGGGCGGGGTGGGGAGCGGCGTTAGCGGAGTTAGGCGATCCGCCCAATAACGACTGAAACAAATCTGGGTGCCCCACCCTCGCCGCGTTCTTGTTTTTGCGGCTAGGGTGGGAACGGACGCTGCTACCATGTTGTGAGGCGTAACCACAGTCGGCTGTTTAATCGAATCCTACGATGTGCGAACCTGTTTTCAAGCTGTCTCGCGTTTCTGGTGCTCCTGTTTCGGATGAAGAGCTAGTTGCAGACTTGCGCCGAGTATCCGAATTGCTTGGGACGAAGGAGATAACACAGGGACTATACGAATCGAATGGAGTATACGGCACAAGCACTATTAAACACAGGTTTGGATCATGGAACATGGCGCTGCTTCGCGTGGATCTCAAGATTTCAGTTAGGAGAGACATTGCCGATGTGGATTTATTTGAGAATATCTTTACTCTTTGGCAACATTATGGTCGTCAACCTAGGCGAAACGAATTAGCTTCCAGTCCATCGAGCATTTCGCAGTATCCGTATAATCGCCGCTTCGGTTCATGGATGAACGCACTGAAGGCTTTCGTCGATTACGCCAACGGAACCGGCTTTGAGCTTGCGGAA
This sequence comes from Occallatibacter sp., assembly GCA_049513195.1. Classification (GTDB taxonomy): domain Bacteria; phylum Acidobacteriota; class Terriglobia; order Terriglobales; family Acidobacteriaceae; genus Telmatobacter. The sequence goes on along the minus strand of JBEKWJ010000037.1, from coordinate 5,159 downwards.
CCTCAGGTTGAAACTGATACTGACAAAAAACACAAAACGAGCCGTAATCCATCCCTTCGTCTGCGCTGGCGAGTGCTTCAGCGCGACAATTTCAAGTGCCGTGGATGTGGCGCCAGTCCGGCGATTACTCTGGGCGTGGAGCTTCACGTAGATCATATTCATCCGTGGAGCGAGTGGGGCGAAACGGTTCTTGAGAATCTGCAAACACTTTGTTCCAAATGCAATCTTGGCAAGTCGAATCTGCTTCTTTGAGAGTTTGTGGTTCCCACCCTAGCCGCAAAAGCAGGATCGCGGCGAGGGTGGGGCATCCAGTTTTTTTGAGAGATACAAAACGAAAGCCGCAACGCTGAATGACAACCACCGGAGCCAAACCGCAAGGAGCAACCGACGAAGCCACCGCGGCCGAGGCCGTGCGGGAGATGTTCGACTCGATTGCGCCGCGCTATGACCTGCTGAATCATGTGCTCTCAGCCAATGTGGATCGGCTTTGGTGGTGGCGGGCGGCGCGGCGGTTCCGTGATGTGCTCGCCAAGCCTGACGCGGCGGTGCTGGACATCTGCTGCGGTACGGGCGACATGACAATGGCGCTTTTGAAGCGGCGTCCACAGGGCGCGCGGCCGATTCTCGCCGCGGATTTTTCTCGTGCAATGTTGAGTCGTGGAGCAAGGAAGTTTGCCGCGCGTGGTGCCGGCCAGCCCTACGCCGTGCCGCTGGAAGCTGATGCGTTGCACCTGCCGCTGCCGTCGGAGTCGCTGGACCTGATTGTGTCAGCGTTCGGGTTTAGGAATCTGGCAAACTACGAGGCTGGGTTGAGGGAGTTTCATCGCGTGCTGAAACCTGGGGGGCAGTTGGGAATTCTGGAATTCAGCGAGCCGGGGGGGCTGGTGGGCAAGGCTTACGCGGTCTACTTTCGTAGGGTGCTGCCGGCGATTGGGCGCGCGATCTGCGGGCAGAATGGGGCCTACAGCTATTTGCCTACATCGGTGGGAAACTTTCCGCCGCCTGCGGAGATGCTGGAGTTGATGCGCGCGGCGGGATATGAACAGTGTGCGTGGCAGCCGTATACCTTTGGGATTGCCGGGTTGTACACAGCGCGGCGCGGCGCTGTAGCCTAAGAAAGCCATGACTCCCAACTCTGCCAACGTTGCAGCATTTTCCGTTTTGAAGCGGCGCGTGGCGCTGCACTCGATGATGGCGGCGGCGGCTATGACGGTGCTGAAGCTGGCAGCGGGGCTTCTGTCTGGCTCGCTGGGAGTGCTGTCGGATGCGGCGCACTCCGGGCTGGACCTGATTGGCTCGACGCTCACGTTTTTTTCCGTGCAGGTAAGCGATAGGCCGGCCGACGAAGATCACACGTACGGTCACGGCAAGTTTGAGAACTTTTCCTCTTTCGGCGAAGTGATTCTGATGGCCGTCTCCAGCGGATGGATTATCTGGGAGGCGATTCAGCGGATCGTCCATCACGGCACGGAGCTGCGCAACTCGGTGTGGCCGGTCGCGGTGGTTTTGACCTCGATTGGCGTGGACTATTGGCGGTCGCGGCGGTTGAAGGCGGTGGCGGATAAGACGGGCTCATCGGCGCTGGCGACCGATGCCTTCCACTTTGCCTCGGACATCTGGTCGTCGCTGGCGGTGCTCTGTGGGCTGGGCGCTTGTTGGGTGGGAACGCAGTTTGGCGTTGGCTGGCTGCGTTATGCTGATCCGTTGGCGGCGGTGATAGTATCGCTGCTTATTTTGCGGCTGACACTGCGGCTGGGACGCGAAGCGGTGAGCGTGCTGCTGGACGAGATTCCCGTGCAGACGCGGCTACGGCTGATTGAGGATGTCACCCAGGTGCCGGGTGTGCTGGGCGTGGAGCAGGCGCGTGTGCGGCGGGCGGGCGCCAACTACTTTGCCGACCTGACGCTGGCGCTGCCGCGGCGCTTCACCTTCGAGCACACCGGCGAACTGGTGCGGGCGGCTACCGAGGCGGTGCATCGCACGCTGCCGGAGGCTGACGTGGTGATCCATACGGTGCCCCGGCAGGCGCGGGCCGAAAGCATCTTCGATCGGGTGCGTGCGGTGGCCGCGCGCAACAACGTGAGCGTGCATGAACTGAGCGTGCAGTCGCACCAGGGACGGCTGCACGTGGAGCAGCACCTCGAGCTGGATGAGACGCTGCCACTGCTCAAGGCGCATGACTTTGTCTGCTTGATGGAGGCGGAGATTCTGCGCGAGGTTCCGGAGATTGACGGTGTGCTGACGCATATCGAGAGCGAGCCCGCAACGATTGAACAGCCCGCGGAGATGATCGAAGTGGATCGCAGGATTGAAGAGGCGATGCGCTCGACGGCCGCGCAGTTGCCGGAGATTGTGGATGTGCATGAAATCATCGTGGGCCGCACGGGCGAGCATATTCATCTCTCCTGCCATTGCACTTTGCCGGACGAACTGACGATGCTGCGCGTGCATGAGGTTATTACCGCGTTGGAAGATCGCTTCAAGCTGGAGTGCCCGGAGGTGTATCGTGTGACGATTCACCCCGAGCCGGTTACGGATAACTTGCGGTGACGGTCGGATGAGTTAGCGGTATCATTGTCGCTGACTCACTAATTCTTGATTCGAGAGCTGGAGGGAAGATCGATGCTGACGAAAGAACAAGAACCTACCGAGCCTTGGGGTGAACCAATCGAGCCATTGGCACTGGGTCCAATCAGTAGATACCTGCCCGAGGTGATGTGGGTTGTGGCCTTGGCCTCCATGTGCATTTCCGAGGCATTTGTGATCCACGGATTATGGTTCAATCCTAAGCTACATTTTTCCACCGAGAAGCTTTTCTTCCTACCACTTTACGTTCTCTTTCCTTGCCTTCTTGGATTTGCCATGCGAGTCGGAATTAGAAAAATGTCGAATGTGGGTCAAATCAGTTTAGCTGCTACTACAACCCTCAAGACGAGTCTTGGTTTCTTGCTCATATTTTCCTATTGGGCAATGCTGTATATGGCAGAAATCGCTTTTGGCTAGCGCCGAACCGCACACATTCTTGGCCAGAAAAACCGACAGCGCGCATCTGATCGGATGCGCGCTGTCGATGGTTTGCACTCTGAAAAGCTGATGCCGATTAGCTGTTCTACTCAGTCCAGCGGCGCAGGATGAGCGAGGCGTTGATGCCGCCGAAGCCGAAGGAATTCGACAGGGCAACATCGAAGCTGTGAGCGATGGCCTTGTTGGGCACGTAGTCTAAATGGCACTCGGGATCTACGTTTTCCAGGTTGATGGTGGGGGGGAGCATCTGATTGACTAGCGCCAGCACGCTGATGCCGGCTTCGAGTCCGCCAGCGCCACCGAGCAGGTGTCCGTGCATGGATTTTGTGCCGCTCACTTTGAGCTTGTGGCTGAGGGCGTGCTCGCCAAAGACCGCCTCGATGGCTTGTGACTCGTTGCCATCGCCTGCCGGGGTCGAAGTGGCATGAGCGTTTACGTAGCCAACCTCTTCCGGCTTGATGCCGGCGTCTTTGAGGGCAGCTCTCATGCTGCGCTGCGCTCCCAGGCCTTCGGGAGCGATGCTAGTGATGTGAAAGGCGTCGGCGCTCATGCCGTAGCCGATAATCTCGGCCAGAATCTTAGCTCCGCGCGCCTTGGCAAACTCCAACTCCTCGAGAATGAGGATGCCTGAGCCCTCGCCGATGACGAAGCCGTCGCGGTCTTTGTCAAAGGGACGGCTGGCGTGGGTCGGATCGTCGTTGCGCGTGGAAAGCGCGCGCATAGAGGCGAAACCGCCGACTGCCAAAGGCGTGACGGATGCCTCGGCGCCGCCCGCGATCATGACATCGGCGTCGCCGTGCAGGATCATGCGTGCCGAATCACCGATGGCGTTGGCCGATGTGGCGCAGGCCGTCGCGGTGGCCGAGATTGGTCCCGTCACACCGTAGCGGATGCTCACCTGACCGGCCGCCATGTTGACGATGGCTGCGGGAATAAAGAACGGCGAAATTTTGCGCGGACCGCCTTGGAGCAGGTTGGTATGCTCGCGCTCGATGACCTCGAAGCCGCCGATGCCGGAGCCGATAAAGACGCCCACACGCTCGGAGATTTCAGGAGTAATTTGAAGGCCCGATTCGGCGAGGGCCTCTTGCGTGGCGGCGAGGGCGTAGTGGATGAAGCGCGCCATTTTGCGCGACTCTTTTTTATCCACAAAATTGAGCGGGTCAAAGTTTTTGACTTCGGCGGCGAAGGTGGTGGTAAAGCCAGTGGTATCGAAGGCCTGAATAGGCCCCATGCCGCTGGCCCCGGCCATCAACTGCCGCCAAACTTCGGGCGCGGTATTACCCAAACCGCAGACCAGCCCCAGGCCGGTGATAACGACTCGGCGAGTCACTGGCTACTTGCCGCCTTTCGAGTGTTTCTCGATGTACTCGACCGCGTCCTTGACGGTCTTGATCTTCTCGGCTGCCTCGTCGGGAATCTCGATATCGAAGGCCTCTTCGAACTGCATGACCAGTTCGACAACATCCAGCGAATCCGCGCCCAGGTCTTCCTGGAAACTGGCGCCGGGGGTGACTTCGGCCTCGTCCACCTGCAACTGCTCGACGATGATCTGTTTGACTTTCTCTTCAACTGCCATGCGTGTTTCTCCTCGTGATTTTTAGAACTTAGGAATCTCGCTGGGACCCGGCTTTTAAGACCCCGCCTGCTTACCATACTGGCTGATGGCAGGGGAAGACAACCACTTACGCCAAAAAAATGCACATGTCCCCGAGTCTCAAGTCTATCGGGCGGATTCGGGCATGTAAAGCGGGAGCGAAGGTTCGGGGCAAACGTGAGATAGAATTCCTCGCAGAAATGGCAATTCACTCCTGGCTCTCGGTACTTTCGGACGATTCGCCGAATGGTCGAATTGATCGATTGTCAGAGCCGGAATCGAGCGAATTTCGGGCCATTTTGCGGGTGTTTTCGGTCATTTCTCGAGCAAAAAGGCCTCCTTTTTCGGGGAAAATCGCTCATTTCCAGCAAGCCATTTCCTGCATCGCGGTATTTCATGTGCGTTTTCGCGCACATTGACGATTTTGCCTGAAACTGAGTTCTGTTCAATGATGACGCGGGGATTCTTCACTTTCTTGGCATCGTTTTCTTCTCGGGATTCGTAATCATCTGCAAGGAAATCGTCCCCAAAAAAATAT
>JBEKWJ010000036.1:0-48511 GCA_049513195.1 Occallatibacter sp. | reverse complement strand
GGGCGCGACGGCGTACTCGACCGATCCGGGCCGGTGATCTCTTCGATGTGCAAATTTGGCGGCCTCACCGGACCGAGGTCTTCGTCAAAGACTCGAGCTTCGCGGGCGGGGGCATCGCGGCGCGGTGCGGATGTGCGCTTGAAATCAGGCCGTGCAGGCCGCTCCGAACGTTCTGGCTTCTTCCAGGCGGGCTTGTCGGCAAAGGGCCTCCCAGCGCGGGGTTTGCCGGTTCCTGCGGATTCTGTTCTGGGTGCGTCCGAGCGCGGCCGGTCAAATGTTGGACGAGCTTGGCTGGCCGGTCCCGCGGCAAAACGCGCTGGCGGGCGAGTAGGACGGGCGTCCTTTTTCCATGCTGGCTGCGAGGCAGAGCGTTCAAAAGAGCGCGCGGCTGCCGGGGCATCAGACTTGTCATAGGTGCGATCAAAGCTCCGTCCCGCAGGCCGAGCCGAACCAAAAACAGCTCGATCGCCATTTCCTTTGCGGCGGGGACGCTCTTCTTCGGCGTGGGAGAAGCTGCGCACAGGATTGGGTGCGGAGGTGCGGCCAGCAGAAGGGCGGAATCCTTCGGTGCTGGGCCGGTCCGCGCGGAAAAATTTGTTAGCCTCGCCGCTGGCAAATGAGTCGGCGGGGCGAGTGGGCCGCGCGGGGCCAAACTTCTTAGGGCGGAATTCGCTTGGACGGCTGGCTCCGGGGGCGGACTCGACCGGCGGAATGGATTGGCGCGGACGGCCGCTGGGCTTGGGAAGGACGGTTGGCAGCAGTCCGGCATCGGCGGCGTTGCGGCGGCGGAGTTCCTTGGATTTTGGCGTGCGCAGCTTGCCTTCGGCGGCCAGACGCAGCTTCTCCAGTTCTATTGGCTCCAACTCGCGCAGGTTGCCCGGCTCCTGATCAAGGACCAGCGGACCGTAGCCGACGCGGCGGATTTTTTCGACAAAGTGGCCTATTTCCTCGAACATTTTGCGCAGTTCTCGGTTGCGGCCTTCGATGAGAACGACTTCGTACCAGGGATTGTCGCCTTGACGAACCTGACGGATGCGGGCCGGTGAGGTGCGGACCTGAGGCGAACCGGGCTTGCCACGCTCGATGGCAACTCCGCCGCGAAGAATGTCGAGCTCGGCCTCGGTGGGTTGGCCAGCAACTTTGACCAGATAGGTCTTTTCCACACCGGAAGAAGCTTTGGTCAGGCGATTGGCCAGTTCGCCGTCGTTGGTGACCACCAGCAGCCCTTCGCTCATGTAATCGAGGCGGCCCACTGGATAGAGGCGCTCTTTCATTTTGTCGAAGAATTGCATTACCGTGGGTCGGCCCTCGGGATCCTTGACCGTGGTGACAAAACCCTTGGGCTTGTTAAGGACAAAGTAACGCAGACGCTCGGGGCCCTGGAGCAGCTTGCCGTCTACGCGGATGTGGTCGCGACCGGCATCGGCCTTGGTGCCAAGCTCGGTGATGACTTTGCCGTTGACCTGCACGCGGCCTTGCTCGATCATTCCCTCGGCGCTGCGGCGGCTAGCCACACCGGCTGCTGCAAGAATCTTTTGCAACCGCTCAAGCTTGGCCGGGGGGCGCGGCTTCCATCCATCGGACGAAGATCCGTCCGCGTGGGCCCCGGGCTTGGGAGTGAACTCGGGCTCGTCTTCAAGCGCAGCTTTGGCTTCGCCGTCGGTTTCGTCTCCGATGGGGTCAATGATCTTGGTGGTGGGTGCGGCAGCGGAATCGGAAACCGGGCCATCGGCGGATTCTGCAGTGACTTCGGCTTCTGGCGCGGGCTCGAAATCGTGCTCAATCGCCGCTTGGGTTTCAGGCGCGGCTACTAACTCCGGCTCGAAGGATTCGGGCTTGATGGCTTCAGTTTTTTTTGCCTTGCTGGGCTTCTTGGGTTTGGGGCTTGGCTTGGGGCTTATCTCGGCGTCTGTTTCGGAATTTGTTTTAGCTTCTGATTTCGGCTTCGTCATGGGGAGAATTCTCAGTTTCTTCCTGCTCGGTGGCGGGAGGCGCAGCAGGAGCGGCCTCTGCGGGGGTAGTGGGTTCGTTGCTGACCGCCGTCTCGGCGGTCTCGGTGGATTCGGGCGATTCAATTTCTGATTCCAGGGCTTCGCTGGCGGCTTCATCGAATTCGGGACCGAGGGCACGATTCAACCTCTGCTCGGAGTCTTCATCGACGGCTGGCTCCGGCTCGTCGAGCTCGATGGTGGCCAGCTTCTCAAACTCCTCCATCGAAGGCAACTCGGCCACATCCTTGAGGCCGAAGCGGAGCAGGAACTCGCGGGTGGTTTTGTAGAGGATGGGCCTGCCGATGACGGGCTTGCGGCCGGCCGTCGAGATCAGCTTGCGGGCCAGCAGTGAGCCAAAGACGCCGGATGAATCCACGCCGCGAATCTCGTTGACTTCGGGCGCGGTGACCGGCTGTTTGTAGGCGATGACGGCCAAGGTTTCCAGAGCCGGCAGAGAGAGCCTGAGCGCCGGTTTGAGGCTCTTGACGAAGAGCCGAACGGCGTCGTGGCACTCGGGCTTGGTGGCCATACGGTAGCCGCCGGCAATCTCGCGAATCTCGACGCCACGGCTATCGGAGGCATAGGAGGCGATCAATTCGTCGAGCAGCTGGCGGATGACGGCACGGGCCTCGCGGTCGCGTTGGCGGGCCTGGCGGCGGGCTTCGAGTTCAGCTGCGTCGCCTGCCTGGGCGGGCTGATCCTCTTCCGGGGCAGCTTCGCCTTCGGTGTCAGGAAGGGCGTCGGGGTCGTTGGCCGGGCTGGTTTCCGCAGCGGCTTCAGCGTCCGGTTCCGGGCTGGATTCCGGCTGTGCGGTTTGGTCAGCAAGGGCACTGGCCAGCTCTGGCGGAATGGAGATTGCCGGGATGGGTTCCATCTCGAGATAAGCGAAGTGCTCGTTGACTGGTTGAGCGGCAAGTTCGGCTTGGGCGGCCTGCTCGGCAGACGCAGCTTCCTGCTCCGCCTTCCATTCGAGGACGTCGGCAGCAAAAAGGACGGCGAGCTGGGCCAGTGTGACCGGCTCCTCCGCGGCGTAAATGACAGCTTCCAGCTTGGCTTTCAGACTCATTCTGTTATAGGTACCTTCAATATCGTACCGGAAGCGGGGGAAATCTGCTGGTTTTTAGCAGGGCAAACGCAAGATAAGGTTCCTCGCATAAACGGCGAGTAACTCTTGCTGCACCGTAGCTTCAGGCGTTTCGCAGGGCAGTCAATTTGATTGATTGTCAGAGCTCAAATCTTGCTAATTTCAGGCCTTTTTGCGGGCTTTTTCGGCCATTTTCAGGGCAAAACACTCCTTCTTTTGGGGGAAATCGCTCGTTTCCGACAGGCCCTTTCTCGCATCACGGTACTTTGTGTGCGATTTCGCGCACATTGAAGATTTCTTCTGAAACTGTGTTTCACGCACTAACGACGCGGGGATTCTTCACTTTTGTTGCATCGTTTTCTTCCCCAGCAGCGTAATTATCTGCACGAATAAAAAATATCTAGGGGGGGTGGGGGGGTACGCGAGGGAGCAGGGAACAGGGAACAGTAACAGCCCGCGCCTGTCGTCGTGGTTCATGCTTTGATTGTGCGCCGATGGGAGGTTATTTTCTGTAACGGAAATGAAGAAGATGCGTTTGCCCTTTGGTTTTTGGCTCTTGCGGGGCGGTTGAGTCTCCGAATGGGCGACAATTACGACCGGCTTCCAGGGAAACTCTGATCAAGGTATTTGGCGAAGCCATCGATCCCTCAAGGGCTAAAGCCCTCGGCTGATTCTATTGGCTTTATGCAGGGGATAAATTCGCGGCCTACCGCCCGAACGGGTTTTTCCGCAGCCTCTGAAGTCATGTTCCGACACAAGACACGACTTGATCAGAGGTTCTCTAGATGATTTGCCAAAACTGCCGATAATGAGAAGGGCGGAGTATATTCAGGGACAGTCTTTCGAGGACGACCCCTCGTTGCATGGAAATTTGGAAGGCGGAGCAATTAAAAACACCTTGCAAATTCGAAAAATCGCTCGCTTCCCTCGAGTGACTTCCTGGGTTGCGGCCTGTTGCTTTTTTCTTGTCTTTTATATATCCGCGCAGGCTGCCGGGCAAAACGCGCCTTCGTCGACTTCCCTCCGAACTCTGCATTCCATCACCGATATCTACACACTTTCCAAAAGCCAAGCGCTCCTCGGATATCCGATTGATCTCGAAGCTATAGTCACCTACTGCGATGCGGAATGGGGAACGCTATTCATCCAGGACAGATTAGGGCACACCTACATCAATATGGGAGCTCACAAACCGAGTTATCCCCTTGGCTCGCGTGTTCGTGTGACAGCGGTAACAGCTTTCTCCGGCTATTCGATTTCCATAACAAAGCCGATCATACAGCTTCTGAGCAGCGGCCCTGAGGTCAAGCCGATTCCCAAAACCGTCGCGGAGTTGAACACCGGTGTTTTCGACAGCCAGTTGGTTGTCACAGAGGGGGTTTTGCGCCTGTGCAATGAACCGAGCGACCGCGCCTGTTTCCGCCTTTTGCAGGGGAAGGCGCAATTTGAACTGCATCTGCTTGAACGTCATTCCTCGGCCACGGACGGCTTGGTTGGCGCAACGGTTCGGGCCAGAGGTGTTGCCGCCGCATTGATCGATAAAGATAACATGCGCGTTGGATCCACCTTATTTATGGAGAGCCCAAAACAGATCGAAGTGATGATGCCTCCTCTGGCTGAGAACTCTCCGGCGGTGACGGTGCAGAGCCTGCATCCGGAGGATGCCGACCTGACCATGGTTCGCCAGACGCATCTGCGTGGCCGGGTCAACTGGATCTCACTCCATCTGTTCACCGTTCAGGATGAGACGGGAACCATCTTCGTCAGCACTGTGGCGCCTGTGCCGGTGCGCCTGGGCGACCCGGTCGACGTCACCGGATTTCCCTTCCGTGGCCGCTTTGGATTGGAACTTCAGGATTCCTCTGTGCGCGTGACCACGGATCACGCTGTCCCGGTAAATTTTGCACCGCTGAATACCACCGTGGCAGAGATTCTGAAAAACTCGCTGAACGGCAAGCGCGTTCATCTAAAGGCGCGGCTGGAAAGTCAGGAAGGGGATTCGTCGCAGATTTCCTTTCATTTCACGGATCAGAACCATCCCTTTTCAGCGCTTTTGCTGCTGGGTGAAAACTCTCGCAAGGTGAATGCGTTCCCCAGGAGATCGACACTGGAGTTACAGGGTGTTGAAATTCTGAAAAGCAATGGAAAAAATGCTCCACCATCCTTGCTGGTGCTGATTGAATCCCCGGATGATCTCGTCCTCCGTCCGGCGGATAATTGGCTCACCTGGCAGCAGGCGCTGGCGATTCTAGGATTCACAGCGCTCTGCCTTCTGGTTCCCCTCACCTGGGTAAAGCAGTTGAAGAGAACCGTGCGCAAGCAAATAGCCATTAACAGCGAGCAGATGGAGAAGGAACTTCAACTGGCGACCAAGTATCAGCGCCTCTTTGAGCGCAATTTGGCTGCGCTCTATTCCCTACGGCCGGACGGCGTCATCACCGAGTGTAACGAGGCATTCCTTAAATTGCTCGGCCTGGATAATAAGGAGCAACTTCAGAACCGCTCCTACTGGGAGTTCGAGATCGAATCGGACCGCCGGGAAGAGATGCAAAATTCTCAACAGGTTGACATGTTGAGCAATTGCCAGGCGACGCTTCGCCGCGACGATGGCTCCGTCGTCTATCTGCTCAAGAATGTAACCCCGGTCGAAATGCCGGAAGGCATTCTCTACGAGACCACCGCCATCGACGTCAGCCAAATGCGCCATCACCAGATCGAGTTGCAGCGCTCCAGAGACACCGCTGTGGAGAACTCGCTCATCGACCCCCTCACAGAGCTTCCAAATCGCCGCATGTTGATGGAAAGCCTGCCGGCGATTATTGAGAATGCAAAGCAAGGCAGGAATTCCGTTGCTTTTCTTTATATCGATCTGGATGGCTTCAAACCGGTAAACGATAGTTTGGGCCATGCAGCGGGCGATGAAGTACTCGTCCACATCGCCAATACCATGCGCTCCCTAGTGCGCAAGTGCGATTCACTGGCCCGTTTGGGAGGCGATGAATTTATGCTGATCTTGTCTGATCTGGGCTCGAGTGAAGACGCTGTAAGAGTTGCCGAAGGTCTGTTGCACGCCATCGACATTCCTATTTTTCTTCTCGGTCAGAAGGTGCATGTGAGCGCCAGCATCGGTATCAGCATCTTTCCCACCGACGCCGCTCAAATGAAGGAGTTGATTGTGCGAGCCGATATGGCGATGTATGCCGCCAAACGCCGTGGTGGAAACCAGGCCATCTTCTATTCAGACAAGATCGTGCAGGCCGCTGAAGAGGAACCAAATGCTACCGTTCAATCGTGAATTGTGAAGACGAATTCGCGCTCGGTAGAATCACGGACTCATCGAAAACTACATTCAGTTCATTGGACAAAAAGGGCGCCTGAAAATCAGACGCCCTTGAAGGCCAGGGGAAGCCGGCTTAGCTGGTGAAGTGGCGGAAGAGCCAGAAGAGCGAACCTGAGAGCAGGGCCGCGGCGGGGAGGGTCAAGACCCAAGCCATCGCAATATTTCGGATGGTGGAAATTTGCAGACCGCTGCCGTTGGCGGCCATGGTGCCGGCCACGCCTGAGCTGAGTACGTGCGTGGTTGAGACCGGCAGGCCGAATCCGTCGGCGGCAGAGATGGTGCACATGGCCACCAATTCGGCGCAGGCGCCCTGCGCGTAAGTCAGATGCTCCTTGCCAATCTTCTCGCCCACCGTCACAACGATGCGCTTCCAGCCGACCATGGTTCCCATGCCCAAGGCCAGAGCTACGGCCACCTTGACCCACGGTGGAATGAACTTGGTCGCCTGGTCGACTTTGGATTTGTAAGTCTTGAGGACGGCGTTCTCAGAACTGCTGAAGACCGGCTGCTGTCCGGCTTGCTTCAGGCTATCGTCATGCTTTTGCATCAGACGGATGGCCTCGCTGGCTACGTACATATCGTTGCGGACGTTGGCCTGCCGATTGGCCGGAACCGCTTTGTACTCCTTGTAAGTGACCACGTCGCCCTTGAGATCATTGACCAGTTCGCGCAGCGCCAGCATTGTGTCCGGCTTGATTTCCTTGGTGCGGATATAGTCGGTAACTTCGGTGCGCGCATCTTCGCCGAGGATGCCGTTCTTGTCTACGTGTTGATTGAGAATTTGTCCGGCCTGCTCAGAGGCGGCAATGAAAGTCAGCGTGTCGTGGCTGCTGACGGCGTGATTGAGCGCGTAGGCCGTTGGCACGGTGCCAATCAGGATCAGCATGATCAATCCCATGCCCTTTTGGCCGTCATTGGAACCGTGCGCAAAGCTGACGCCAGAACAGGTAAAGATCAGCAGGAGGCGAATGGGCCAAGGTGGAGGAGTGCTGCCCTTGGGCGCGGAATACAGCACATCGGCATTCTCGATCACGATCCGTGTGAAGAGAGAGATAAGATAAAGTCCCGCAATGCCGACCACCAGCATCACTGTGTACAAACCATAGGGAGCGTATCTCGACTCGAAGGCCTGAATCGGTGTCCATATGAACATGCCCGGAGCGCCAAAGATTCCGAGGATCAAAGGAGCGGCAAAGTTGAAGACGTAGGCCCCTGGGATTCCCGTAATCAGAATGGTCGGAATCGCCCAGAGAGGCTTTCTATGATTGGCATCGAAGAGGACCGCGAACCTTGTGGCCGTCTTTGTGAGAATAAAAAGCTTGGAAAGCAGCAGCAGCAGAGCGGCGGCTCCGAAGCCGACCAATGGCGAGATGAGCAGCACCTTGAAGACCTTGGTGGCCTGCTCCCAATCCACGCCCGAAGTGCCGGTCTGGGTACTCATCAACTGGTTGGCGAGGCCCACGCCAATGATGGAGCCGATCATGGTGTGAGAGCTGGAGGCGGGAAGGCCGAACCACCAGGTGCTCAGATTCCAGATGATGGCTGCAATCAGCAACGCGAAGACCATGGCAAAACCTGCTCCCGAACTGACCTGAAGAATCAATTCGACGGGCAGCAAAGTGATGATGGCGTAAGCCACAGCGCCGGACGAAAGCAGCACGCCGCATAGGTTGCAAAGGCCCGACCACACGACCGCGATATTGGGATCGAGCGAATGCGTGTAGATGACCGTGGCGACGGCGTTGGCCGTGTCATGAAAGCCGTTCACGAACTCGAAGCCCAGCGCAATGAGCAGGGCGACGACCAGCAGCGCGTAGGGCCAGAAGCTGGAGATGGTTACGCCGCTGAAGTCCTGCAAGATGTTGAAGCCGATGAAGCCGAGGCCGACCGCCAGGGCAACGAGAACCACGCCGCCGCTCACCATGGCGTGGGATTTTTTCATTTTCTTGTCGAGAATCGCCGCAGCGGGGGAATGAGCATCAACAGTTGCCAGATCGGCCATGGAATAGCTCCAAACTTTTGGTTGGAATTCGAGTCAGGGTGCGTAGGGGAAATAGAGTCAGATCACTCCAGAAATATACGAGCTAGATTAAAGGGAGATGAATTGTTGAGCAATTGGAGACAATTTGTTGGCGATTTCTAAGTGCGGCGGTCTTGAGAGCAGACCGGAGCCGTTAGCGAATTCAGGCTGCCGCACTGAAGTTGCCCAAGGGGGATTTTTACAGAAATTTGAAGGTAACATCCATAGCGCCGGTTACACGAAAACAATCTTAGAATTTGAAGTGATTTAGCCTGGCAACTTCCAGCGGTCGCGCAGTTCAGCCATTTCATTTTCCGGCAGGCAACAACTGATTTGAGAGTGGGGGGATATTCTTGAGTCGGTCCGCAGTATTGATCGTGAGATTGACCTTGCTTGTAAGGAAATGAGCGACAGCAGGATCAACGTCATTGATAGGATCTCCCCAGTCAGCGGTGGTCCAGCGATATGCATTCTTGAAATCGAGGACGACACTGGCGCCTTCCACGACCGCCCCACCCCCCGAGCCGGCCGTGTATCGTGCAACGGAGGTGATTCGCCGAACATCAGCATACGGAAGCACCTTGCACGGCTTGAAAGCATAGTCGCACTCCCTGATGGCGTCGGCACCGAGGGTGGAGTGCATGTTGAGGGCCAGAAGTGAGCCAACGGCAATGGGTAGCACAATCAGCAGAACCAGCCAACGGTAGAGTCCGAAGCTATCCTTCAGGATCGCCCCGCTCTGCGAGATATAAGTCTCGCGCCTTAACCATTCGCGGTATAGGTGAAGCTTGCCGCTCCCGGCGAAGAGCGACCAGATGCGAAGAGTAATTTCCCAAGGCAGAATAAGGGCGCCAAAGCCGGGCAGAATCCACCAGATAATGGGCTGGTAATAGAGTCGAAACTGAGCGGGGCCGTCGACGGCGGCAAGGTGCCTGCTCGTGGCAAGTAGCGCAGCGTGAACCCCAAAAAAGAACAAGATGGCGACCAGCACATTGCAAACATTCATGGTTGTTGCCCGATTGCTGAAGCCAGCCCAAAGATCCTCCAACTGGTCGTAGGTCATGCCGTTGGCCATGGCAAGGGCACGTTCGTCCGCCGCATAGTCTTCCTCAGCTTCGGGAAGGTCGTCCAGATCGCCGTCGAGATCGTCATCGTCAGGTTCGATTTTTGGCTCATTCAGTCCGAAGCCAGTGAAAAGCTGCGAACGATTGGTGGAGCGGTTAAAGCTCATGGCGATCTCTTCTATGACACTGGTTGACAGCGGTGCTACCTGCAAATGATACGCGCTCATGCTGAGCATCCGGCTTTAAATGCAGACCCGTCATTGGCCGCGCACCTTGGGAGCCGTGTTGGTCGCGCTGATAGTCGATTTCTGACTGAATTAGTTTGCCGCCGTGTGACTGGCTCCAAACTGCCGCAGCTTGGACAACGTCGCCGCTGCCTGCCCCGAGTCAATGGCCTCCGCGCCCAGCGCGACACCTTCTTTCAGATCGCCGGCCAGCCCTGCGGCCACTAGCCCTGCCGCGGCATTCAGCAGCACAATCTCGCGTCGAGCGCCGGCCATGCCGGTCAGCACATCGTAAAGCAAGGCCGCGTTGGTCTTCACATCGCCGCCAATGAATTGATCGAGCGTGGCGCGGGGCAGCCCGGCCATCTCCGGAGTTACGCGAGCAGCCTTCAAGGTTGGCGCGCTTCCGCCTTCCGGCTCCTCAATGCGCGCCACAATCGACTCGCCTGTCGTGGTCAGCTCGTCGATGCCGTCCGTGCCATGCACCACGAAAGCTCGCTTGGCGCCGAGCGCAGCAAGCGTCCGCCCCACCAGCAACACCTTGCTCGGCGCAAGCACGCCAATCACCTGCGCCCGCGCCCCAGCAGGATTGGTCAGCGGCCCACACAAATTGAGAATTGTCCTGAAGCCCAGCGCCCGCCGAAGCGGTCCCAATACCTTCATCGCCGGATGATAGAGCGGCGCATAGAGGAACATGAAGCCGGTCTCGCGCAGGCACTCGACAGCCAGCTGCGGCCCTAGCGTGATGGGCACGCCCAGCGCCTCCAGCACGTCCGCCGCGCCGCACAGCGAGGTGACTGCGCGGTTGCCGTGCTTGGCCACTTTGGCTCCAGCCGCCGCCGCCACCAGCGCCGCGCCAGAAGAGATGTTGAAGGTCAGCGGTCCTCCGCCGCCGGTACCCACCACATCCACCAGCTCCTCCCGCTCTTCAGCCGTGAGCGGCAGCGGCGTCACACGCTCGCGCATCACCTGCACAAAGCCGGCCAGTTCTGGGGCTTGCTCGCCACGGGTGGCCAGCACAGTGAGCAGCGCCGCTGTCTCCACCTCCGGCACCGCACCGGAGAGAATCTCCTCCAGCACCTGGGCCGCCTGTTCGCGTGTCAGTGCCGCGCCATCCTCGGCCAGCGGTTTCAGCAATTCTTTCACAATGGACATAATTAAAGTATGGCAGAACGGGCAAACGAAGCGCTCGCAACCGCAGCAAGCCGTTATCGCAATCTTCCTCGTATACTTGACTCAGCGTATGTCTAGTCACCTCGACAAAATTCTGGCCACGACGCGAGCTACTGTGGCCGCTTCAAAGACGCTGGTTTCCTTGGCGGAATTGGAGCGACGGGCCGCTCTGCACCAGCCGCGCGGTTGGGCCAGAGCTTTACGGCATCGGGCTGCGACGGGCCCCGCCGTCATTGCCGAAATCAAAAAAGCTTCTCCTTCGAAGGGGCTGATTCGCGCGGATTTCGACGCGGCGGAGCTAGCCCGAAGCTACTTTGCGGGTGGTGCGGCTGCTCTTTCCGTATTGACCGACGAGCCGTTTTTTCAGGGCAGTCTACGCAACCTGGAGCTAGCTTCAGCGGCGGTTCCGTTGCCATGTCTGCGCAAGGATTTCATGATCGACGAGTATCAGATCGTCGAAGCTCGCGCGCATGGTGGAGACGCAATTCTGCTCATTGCTGCCGCGCTGAGCGATGCCGAACTTGTCCGCTTTGCTCAATCAGCGCACAGCCTCTCGCTCGATGTGCTGGTCGAGGTGCACACAGCCGCCGAACTCGATCGAGTGCTCTCGACCTTAGGCGAAAACGGCGCCGACGCCATCGGCGTGAACAATCGCGACCTCAAAACCTTCGAGGTGCGCCTTGAAACTTCGCTCGCTTTGGTGGGGCGAATACCGCCAGCCGTGGTACGCGTGGCCGAGAGCGGCATCGCGGCATTTGAAGACCTGGCTCGTTTGCGCGCAGCGGGCTTCGACGCGTTCTTGATCGGCGAAAGCCTGATGCGCCAGCCCGACCCTGGCGTGGCCCTCGCGACGTTGCTGGCAGCGGCGGTGACGCTGTGAGCCTCTGGATCAAAATCTGCGCCAACACTTCGCTTGAGGATGCGATGTTGGCCGTCGAAGCAGGAGCCGACGCGGTGGGCTTTGTCTTTGCGCCCAGCCCGCGTCGAGTAACTGAGACCGAAGTTGCCGCGATCACTCCGCGTCTGCCCGCGACCGTCGAGAAGATTGGCGTCTTCGTCGATGCGGCACTGGATGAGATTGTCTCCACGGTTCAAGCCTGCGGACTGACTGGCGTTCAACTGCATTTCGATGCTGACCCTGAATTGCCTGCCAAGCTCCACGAACGCATGGGACCGGAGTTATGTATCTTGCGCGTGATCCACTTTGACGCGGAAGCCGATCCGCTGATCGAAGCCAAGCATGCCCAAGACCCGCACGTGAATGCTGTGCTGATTGACTCATATTCTGCTACGGCGGCAGGTGGTACTGGCGTGACCTTCGACTGGGAGGTCGCCCGCAACACTCTCTTCCAAAACAGCGAAGTGCGGATGCGCTGCATCGCGGCGGGCGGATTGAACCCGGCCAACGTGGCCGAAGCTATCGTCACGCTCCGCCCCTGGGGCGTGGATGTAGCGTCTGGCGTTGAATCCGCACCGGGCCGCAAGGATCCTATTAAGGTGCGGGAATTCGTAACTCGCGCGAGAGCTGGGAATGTTATATCGTAACCGCTGGCATGGTTTCGCGTCCTCTCTTGAACTGCGGTCTCCTGCTATGATCGGGTAGTTATGACGGTCAGTCTGAGTCTCGGCGGAAAACGTGAGTTACTGGCGCGTGGATTGCTCTGGAGCGGCGCGTCTTTCCTGCTCTCGCAACTTCCGGCACGAGATTCACTTCTGGTATTGAACTATCATCGTATTGGCAACCCCGAGGACGATCTATTCGATCCCGGCGTGTTTTCGGCAACAGCGGGAGAATTCAACAATCAAATTTCTTACTTGAAGAGCCACCTTTCGCTGGTAACTCTCGAAGAGGCATTAGCATTTATCGGCGGCACTCTCAGAGAGAAGAAACGACGTTGCCGTGTGTTAGTCACATTCGACGACGGCTATCTGGATAACTACGAAATCGCTTATCCGATTCTTCGCAGGCACGGCGTGCAAGCTGTCTTTTTTCTTGCCACTGGCATGGTGGGTTCTTGTCAAGTTCCATGGTGGGATCATATTGCCTACCTGGTAAGGACTGCGAAGAATCGCCAGTTTACTCTTCGCTACCCCATTAACTTAGACGTTGCCATCGATAAGAACGGCTTGACAATGAGTCTGAATTCTATACTGAAGTTATTTAAGAGGCCAGAAAATCAAGACGCGGCACGATTTATTCGGGAATTATCAGACGAGTGTAATGGCCAAGAGCCACCTGAAACGTTGCGGCGCTTTCTGAACTGGGACGAGGCAAGAGAGATGACCAGAGGCGGCATGGTCATCGGCTCTCACACACATTCGCACAATCTGCTTAGCCAATTGGAAGCCGCCAAGCAATACGAAGAGCTATCTAAGTCGCGCGCAATTGTGAAGGAACAACTGGGCGTTGAGGCCGATGTTATGGCTTATCCAGTTGGGGCCCAGACAAGCTTCACCGATCAGACACAGATGTTGGCGCGAGATGCGGGTTACCGCGCAGCGTTTTCGTTCTACGGCGGCACAAATTTGCCGGGGAAGACGTCAGCTTACGATGTGAACCGCATTGGCATAAGCAACCAAAGCTGGAGCCGGTTTCGGGTTCAAACGGCGGTCTGCCGGTTCACAGCCAGTTACTGGCCTTGATCGATTGATAGTGCTGTTTTGATTTGAGTTAATCCTGCAATGGTTTTGTTGAAGGGGAAAGCAGTATGGGATTTTTACTAAGATTGCTGGAGGAGCAGCCGTTTCGGCTAATAGTTAGAACTGTAGTCAAACGTCTTCCGCTCAGTGTCCGCACATATGAACGGTGGGATGCGGTAGAGCGTCCTCACTATCTTTGCGGAATTCTCGCGGCGGCAGACTTGGCCAAGAGAAGTGGAATTGATTCAATTTATGCTATCGAATTCGGAGTGGCCAGAGGAAATGGCCTGCTGGCAATGCAGAGATATGCACAAATGGTTGAGAGGGAAACAGGAGTCAAGATTATTGTAGCTGGATTTGACACAGGCGCCGGTCTTCCTCCTACTAAGGGAGACTACCGCGATCACCCAGATAAATGGATCGAGGGCGATTTTCCCATGGATGAAGAATGGCTGCGTGCGAGGCTTTTGCCGGGCACGGAACTCATCCTCGGAGATGTACGCCATACGGTGCTGGCATTTGTAGAACGGCAGCGCTGTCCGCTTGGATTTATGGCGATGGACCTGGATCTTTACTCGTCTACGAAGCAGGCACTCGAGATTCTACGACTTCCAAAACGTCAGATGCTTCGGCAGGTCTTTCTCTACTTCGATGACATCATTGGGACTGAGTATCATCGTTTTGCTGGGGAACGTCTGGCAATTGAAGATTTCAATCATGAAAACCAGTGGACAAAGATTGACCATTGGTACGCTCTTTGCAGCAGAATTTTCAGAGACTATGCGTGGGTCAAGCAAATGTATGTGGCACACGACATTGCTACGATTAATGACTACCACGCTGAACGCGAGGCGCAGTTGATGTGAGATAGCTCGCGACACAATCAGCAAATGCTGAGCGTTAGGAAGTTTTAGCGAGTAGATTTCGATAACCGAAACTGTAGCCGCTCGCATAGGGGAGCAATCTTCATGAGCAAGAATTCGCGTATCGACAGGCCGCCCGTGGTAGTAGCTGGAGCCTATCAGACGGGTGTTGTGCTTATGAGAAATCTGGCTCGCCGGAAGATTGAAACCTGCTGCATTGACTCTGACGCCTCTCAGCAGGGGTTCAGAACGGTCTATGGAAAAGCCCATCTTTGCCCCGACCCGGACACTCGGCCAGCGGAGTGGGAGCTATTTATGATTGAGCTTGCGAAGAACCTTGGGCGCAAGCCTGTGTTGATTGCCAGTGCCGATCAGTTTGTGACTGCGATGGCGGATCATGCGGCCGCGCTGGAGCCATACTTTTTTTTTCGAGCATCTTCAGTGGCGACACAAGCACTTCTGGCAACTAAGAAAAGGCAGTATGAAATTGCGGATGTCAACGGACTGCCCGTTCCAAAAACAAGCTTTGTCGCATCGCTTGAGGCACTGCGCAACTTTGCCGCTTCGGCGCAATTTCCTTGCCTTATCAAGCCTGTGCATTTTCGCGAGTGGGAAAGATTGCCGGCTGGACATCCACTATTGAATCAGAAGATAGCCTTGGCTACTTCAAAAGACGAGTTAGAAGCAACATACCGCATGGTTGAAAGCGTCACACCCGCAGTGGTGGCCCAGGAAATTATCGAAGGGCCTGATGATGCCAAACTGGTTTATCTTTCCTGTTATGGCCGCGGAAGTAAACGTCTGGGAGCTTGCCTGGTTCGCGAACTCAGAACCACCCCGATCTACTTTGGATCAGCGAGCGTTGTGGAACCTATCAGCGATTCTGAAGTTGATGTGCTTTGCGATAACTTTTTTCAATCGATCGGATATGAGGGCATTTGCGAGTTAGAACTGAAGCGCGATAACCGGGATGGTTGTGTCAAGTTGATCGAAGCAAATCCCAGGTACAGTGTAACTGCGGATGCTGCCCCCTACGCCGGTGTTGACCTTGGCTGGTTGCACTACCTGGATCTGATCGGAGAAACAGTCGAGCCCGCGGGATGGAACGGACGGCATTTCCACCATATAGTGCTCAGGCGTGACGTCAATTGCTTTCGAAGTTACCTCGATGCGGGCTTGACTAACTGGGTTGGCATTATCCGGTCTTACAAGTCACCTAAGTTTTTCGATTTTGACCCGCGCGACTGGCGTCTGACGACTGAGACTGTCATCTATCTGCTGAAGATACTGCTTTACCCTACCTACCGCAGGCTTTTTCCGAAACGAAGCTGAAGCAGACTCCAATTTTAAGCCGGAATTCTTTACTCCGGATAGGCGAGTAGGGAGAGTAATGCGTTGGCGGGCTCGCGCATAAGCGTTGGCAGCATCCCGGCCAACTGCCTGAATCGGTCATGATCCTCCGGTTCCAGCACCCGCATCACGTGGAAAAGTCCGAAAAGAACGATCAGAGAGGCGCTGCCGCCGAAGAGAATTCCCCACACAGGAGCTAACCGCACAGCAATGTAATGCGCAGTTATTGCCGCAAGCACACTGATGAAGATTATCTTTGCTGTCTGCGCCCAGGGGAGCTTGATTTTGTATAGATATACGCTGACGCCCCACATTAGTCCGACGGCCGTCAATTGGGCCGCGCCATTGCCGATGCAGGCGCCGACCGCACCGTGAGCTGGAATAAGATACCACGCTACACTAATATCAATAATCCCGGCAATGACGGTTGCTGCGATAACATACCGCTGTCGTTCCAGACTCTCCAGGAGGTTCTGCGCAGGCGCGAGAAAAGCTTTGAACATACACAATAGTGGCGCGAGCGCAACTACCATTGCTGCACCCTCGAATTTGTGACCATAGAAGAGCAGCAGCGCGGGAACCGCGAGCGACGCCGCGATAAAGTGCAGCGGAATTGACATTAGAGCTATGTAGCGAAAGGTGCTCGTTGCAAGATTTGGTAGCTTGGACTTGTCTCGTCCGTATTGGGCGAAGATCGTGGCACCGGCGGCCGTACCGAAGATGGTTGCTACCAGCAACAACTGCTCAGCCATCGTGAATGCCACTGAGTAATATGACACCTGATTTACATCCGAGCAGAGCTTCATGAGCAGCAGGATCTCCGAGCGGCCCCATACTATCTGCGCTACAAACATGCTGCCCACGGCCTGCAGGGCAAACGGCGTCATGCGCTGACGCAAGCCCGGCGGGTGAGGATGGGTTATCTCCCAGGCCAGCACACGTTTCATGGTGGGAAAGAAGCGCACCAGAAAATCGATAGAGCGCATAAGGAGCAGTGACACGCCGACGCCAACAACGCCCCATTGAAGTACCACAGTTGCTACGATTGCGACGAAGTAGGTCAAAGCTCCGGCGATGGAGCCCGGTAGGTTTTTCGACAAATCTTCGGCGGCGGTGTTGGCCTGAGCCGAGATGGAGTTGATCATCGAAGGCCAGATACTCAGCGCCAGCAGAGCAGAGGCTAATTTATACTCCCCCTGGGCATCGCCTAGCACCCAGTAGAGAAAGCCGTAAGTGGCTAGCGTCGCCAAACCGGTTTGCAGCATCAAAGTGCGGAGATAGATATAGCGTGCAGTACCGCGGTCACCCATGCCGATGAACTCGGCCATATATTTCCGTGTAGTTGCGGGAATACCCATTCCGCCCAAGCTACTAACCAAAGTGGCAATATAAGACACAGAAATCAAATAGCTATTTTTGTGCGGCCCTAGGTAGCGGTTAATTGCAATCGAAGTAGTAAACATGACAACAGCATTAATTATGTTCTCGATACTGAACCAGCCGGAGTTTCGCGCGATGGTCTTGGTGTTTGTCATGTTGACAGTAACTCTGATCCAAAGAATATGCGCGCATCATATATCCGCGGCAGTTTAGTCATCACACAGGAGGCCGACGCCGCAACCTGCGGTGCCAGCCCCCAGTAAGACGAATCGCAGTCTAGCTCAGCCCTTGTAGCGCGGCGCGCGCATCCTTTGCCGCCTGCGAATTCGGATCCAGAGAGATGGCTTTTTTCAAATGACTTGCCGCGCTGTCTCGATCCATCATCTTGCTGTAAACCATACCCAAGTGATACTGCTTGGTGGCGCTGTTTGGATCGACCTTGATGGCATCTTCCAGAAGATCGCGGGCGAATCCGTAAGTCCCCTTGTAATAGTAGGCCCATGCCAAGGTATCCGCGGTGGTAGGCGAATTCGGCGTTTCGCGGCGCGCCGTTTGCGCGAGCGTCAAGGCCACATCCACGTTCTCGCCATTCTGAAGCATCAGATAGGCAAGATTGTTAGCAGCGAGAGGCTGTGCCGGTTGGATCTGAAGAGCCTTTTTGTAACAATCCTCAGCCTTGCGTGTATCTCCGCGCGATTCTTCCAGCATTCCGAGAATGGCAAAGCCGCCGGCCTTGTTGGGATGTGCCTTTGTCCATTGCTCCCACGCGCCAATCGCATTTGTCACCTGTCCGCGCTGAACTTGAAGCTGCGCATAGATAACTACTGCTTCGCCGTCGTCGGGATTTACCTCCATGGCTTTCTGTGCTGTAGTAGAAGCCTGGTCGAGATTCTTGTTTTGTATCTGAAGCCGTGCCAGCAGATCGTAGAATCCGCTGTTCTTCGGGCTTTTCGCGATTTGCGCGTTCACGCGATCCACAGCCTCGCCTGGTTGCTTCTTGAGGAGATCGTAGTTAACTAACCCGCGCAAGGCGCCAATGGAATTGGGGTCATACTGCAAAGCCTGCTGCAGCAGCGTTACGCTTTCAGGATATCGCTTTTGCGCGTAGCGAAGTTCGCCAAGCATGAGATAAGCCTGCGCATTTTTCGGAGCCTCATTGATCGCAGTCTTCAGGTCGGCTTCCGCCTTGTCCTGCAACTTACGAGATAACTCGACCACGGCCCGCCAGAGATAGCCGGCAGGGACATGAGGGGCAACGGCAATCGTCTTCTCCGCCACGTCCGCCAACATACTCATGTCTCCGCGTTGAACTGCAATGCGCGCGAGTTCCTCCTGCGCTTCCAGATCATGCGGATTCAGTTGCGCAGCCTGGCGATAGCTTCTCTCCGCCAAGCTGTTATCTCCCTTGGCTTGTGCTGCCCTGCCCAGCCAGAACTGAATGAACGCGTCTCTTGGCGCGTTATTGGCCGCACCCTGAAGAGCGTTGACCGCCTCAGCGGACTTGCCGTTATTAAGTAGTACAATTCCGTTCAGAACGTCGACCTGGGGATCCTTGCTATTCTTCTTCATTAACTCGGTAACTACGGTTTGCGCGGTAGCGTAATCCTTAACCTGAAGAAGAACTCGGACATATCCCTCCTGCACGGATACATTCTTGGGATACTTTTGAGCTAGACTTGCAAACTCCGCCTTGGCCCGGTCTGTCTGTCCAGAACGCGCGAAGTAGTCAGCCAACATTCTGACTCCCTGCGGACTATCCGCAAGGTCGTTCGAGGCTTGCCGAAGCACTTGCTCTGCCCGCGCCGAATCGCCCTGCTTGAGAATAATTTCAGCAAGAACTTCCCGAGCGCCCAGATTCTTTGGATCGGTAGCGACAGCACTCCAGGAAATCTTCTCGGCCTCTTGCAAGCGGTTGTACCTTGCATAAAATGCGGCGAGCTGTAGCTTGGCGTTCGCAGACTTTGGATCAAGCGCGATTGACTTCTTTAACTCATCTTCAACAGAAGCACTCTGAGTTGAATCCTTCTCTTCGAGCGATGCGAGAATTTCGTGCAGCCTCGCCTCGGTCGGCGCTAGTTCGAGCGCGCGATGAATCTCTGCCAAAGCGATATCTGTCTGATCCCGGCGGGCCGCGATGCGGGAAAGCAATGCGTGAACGTCGGCGTTGTCAGGCTGGGCAGCCATCACCGCGGTTGCCTGCGCTTGGGCGTCATCAATCTTGCCTCCGGCAAGCAGCATGTTCCCCAGATCAATTCGCGCCTGCAAATTTCCTGGCTGCAGAGTTACAGTTCGCTGGAGATCGCTAAAAGCAGCGCTCATTGCGCCCATATGGAGATATGCGTGAGCCCGTGCGTAGTAGGCATCGGCAAAGTTCTTGTCAATCTTGACAGCGTTGGAAAACTGAATTGCAGCTTCCCTATCCTTGCCCTCGGCACTGTACTTCTGCCCGCTCTCTAGATACTTATGCTTGCGCACATTGGGATCGCGGTGGCAACCGGCAAAAAGGGTGATGGATAGAAAGAGCATCATTATCCAGAGAGCCGCGCTAGAAGTCCGTGCGCTCCATCTGGCATCGAATCCTGACTGAACTGCATTGCATCCGCTTTCCACTTCGTCCATCCTTTCAGGCTGTCTCTCGAACGCCTGCCGTGTGATGCTGTGTGCCATGCTTCTCTGCCTTTCCCCGCTCCGGCTTTGCACTTAGTCAGGGATAAATCGCGGCAGTTGGGGCGCAAGCTGCATTGCGAATAACTCGGCGCGCTTTCTGGCGGCCGACGTGTCTTCGCTGGCAGCGATCGGCGTAATCACCCGAACCAGCGCTCCATCTGTGCGATTCAGCCGAATTGCATCCTCGACCAAGTAAATTTTCGCCATGTATTCATTTGCCACGCTGCGCCCGTGCGCCTGATACCAGTAAATTACGAATTGCCTTGTTTCACCGTTCGCAATGATGTATTCACCTACTCGGTGCGGCTTGGCATTTACATCCATCAGATCCACATAACTCGAAGACTCAAAAACCCAACCGGCTCCAGGCAAGCAATGCTTCGGAGAATGAATCGTCTGGCCGGTCCTCTGCGTTGGGAAATAACCTACAAAAAGATTTACAGGCGCTGTCCGAACATCACGAGTATATACGCGTGAAAGAAAGTCTCCGCTTCCGAGAACATCGCGCGTCTCCTGGTCGATCTGCTGATCTCGCCCCGTCCATCCAGCAATCGTTTCCGGTAACTGCGATAGAGGTTCGCTGGACGGATTTCTATCAACATTGGCGCGCGTATGAAGGAGGAGTGCCGTTCCGGCAAGCAGCAGGACCGCGGTCCAGAATCGGAGGCCTTTCATATCTGCCGCCTTTTGACCGGGAATAGACTCATCGCGCGATGGACGAGATACAGGCATGCAAACGAAACCAAAAAGATGACCCAGCCGGAAAACTCATGAAAAAAGCCCATGGCCTTGTCTGGATCCCAATACTGAACACACAGCCCAGTGCCGACAATGCGCACCGCATTGGCCGCAATTGCGATGGGAATGCTGGCGAGAACAAGCGCAACTCGCCGCAAGACGGACTTCTCCATGAAGTATCCATAGAAGACCGCGAGCGTAAACAGGCTCATCAGGGAGCGAATGCCGCTACAGGCCTCCGCCACCTCCAACCTCATCAAGGGAAGCTCGATCACGTTGCCATCGCGCAGTACCGGGACACCGAAAACTGGAAGCAGATTGCTAGCCAGCTTTGAAGCTAGTATCTGTAGCGGAAAAGTGATCTGGCTAAAGATGATTTCCGGAAGCGGAATGGCCAGCAACAGAACCAGCAGGGCAAAACGCAACTCTTTCAGTAGCTGCCATCCGCCAAAACAAAGCACCAAACCAGCCAGCAGAATAATCAGCGAAACCCGGGAGAGGAAAAGCTCTGATCCGTAGACCCCCAGAATCAAAATCACGAGTCCTGCGGCCATTACACCAATTCCGCTCCACTCAGGAGTAACTTTCGTAGCAAGAAGGACTTTTCTCTTCTCCCAGACCAGAAAGGCCGCGAAGAGGGGCACAAGGGGCCCGTGAGAGTAATCGGAAATCTCCCACCAGTCGGTGACCAGCTTCCCGATAACTTGAAAATAAACCGCTGCCACCAGCAGGCAGATGGTCACCAGACCCAAAGTAAATTGAGCGTTGCGGGAAGTCCAGGAACCCAGCAGAGGCCCTGAAGTCTGTGCGTCTTGAGCCACTTTTCCCGTGATGAAATCCTCGTGTAGTTCGATTTGTACCACTCTAGACTAGCAATTGGGATGCCGAAAGTGAAACAATTCAATCAATGGGTCTTTCTCTCTATCCACTCTTTACGGGAAAAACCATTCCAGTTTGAGTGGAAAATGCTTTCCACACTGAGGGGGAATCAATGGCATAATTCTTCCTGGTGAAAGGGAATTTGTTTGCCTTTTTTCGGCGACCATCAATCAAGAGCGCCCAAATGTGCCGGATCGACACAGGATGTCGAGTTCTCGTCCACCCTCGGGTTTGGAAGCCGCATTGCAACAGAAAGGATGAACCTTGATCCTCTTATGGCTACAATCGCAACCATCCACAACGAGAAACGACCGGCCAGATTGATCCCTCCTCTTGAGGCTCGGATTCAGCGCGCGATTACCCGGATTGCCGAAAGCGACTGCCCGGTCCTGATCCTGGGAGAGCATGGCGTCGGCAAACGATCTATTGCCGCGCAAATCCATGCGCAGTCGAATCGCTCCCGAAGTGCGTTCACGGAGATTCGTTGCGGCGAGATCAACGCGCAGGCTCTACAGGAGGCCCTTTCATCCAATGGGACAGTCTACCTGATTGAAATAACAGATCTTAGCCTTTCATTGCAGGAATTCATCGTCAATACCCATTTTCGGTCAGAGCAGGCGCAGACCTGCCGCCTGCTTTGCGGTTCGAGCCGCGAACTTCTGGATGAGGTCAAATCCTGGCGCATGAGAGAGGATTTCTACTACCTGGTCTCCGCCGTCACGCTCCGAATTCCTCCGCTGCGCTGCCGGAAATCCGAAATTCTCTCGATTGCCGATGAGCTTTTGACGCGGTACGCCAAGCAGTTTGATCGCCCCAAGCCGGTTCTCTGCAAGGAAATAGTCGGGCACCTGATGGAGCACACCTGGCCTGAAAACCTCTCTGAACTTCAAACCGCCATCAAGACGTTTGTCGCCATCGGAGATCAGGCAATCTCTCTAGCCGCCATCAAAGCGGCGGCGGCATCGGGAAAATCGAACGGGCATCGCCGTCCTCAGTTGCTCAAGGAAGCCACGCGGGCCTCGTCGATCCAGATCGAACGGCGGTTGATTTCCGAGGTCCTGGTTTCCACCGGCGGCAACCGCAAGCGCGCCGCGGCCGATCTGGGAATCAGTTATAAGGCCCTGCTCTACAAACTCAAGCAAATGGAATCGGAAAATCAATCCGCGTTCTGCAAAAATGGAGTTGCATGATGAAACCGGGAAGCCTCCTCATTGCGGCATTTCTCGCTTCGGCGCCTTTTTGCCAAGCTCAAGACAAGGCGCCCGCAGATCCGCCGGCTGTGCAAGACGCGACCAAGCCCGCGGCACAGGATGCAATTGCGCCCGCTAAGTCAGAAACGATAACGCCAGCCGCACAGGATGCAGACAAGACAGCTACGCAGGACACAACTAAACTGACAGCGCCAGATGCTACCAAGCCCGCTAGGTCGGACAACACGACGCCGCCCATTCAGGATGCAAACAAGTCGGCTGTGCCCGACAGCTATGTGATCGACGCTCCCGACTCAATCGGCATCTTCGTTTGGAAGGAGACGGATCTTTCGATAAAGGACATCATGGTTCGGCCGGATGGCATGATCTCAATACCGCTTCTTGGCGATGTCAAGGCCTCCGGCAAGACTCCGCTTCAGCTGGCAGCGGAGATTGCGGACAAGCTCAAGAAGTATATTCAGGATCCGAATGTCACCGTGACAGTAAACGGAATGAACAGCAAGAAAGTTTATTTGATCGGCGAAGTCGCCCGCACTGGCCCGATCCAGTTGACTCCCGGTATGACCCTGTTGGAAGCAATTACCACCGCCGGCGGAGTTACGCCCTACGCAAACTCCAAGAAGATTTACATTCTGCGCAACGAGGCCGGAAACCATCTCAAGATTCCCGTGCAATACAAGCAAGCATTGAAGGGCTACGGCTCGTTCAATATCGCTTTGAATCCGGGCGATACGATTGTCGTTCCATAGGACCGAATGAAACTATGTCACACACTCCTGGTGATTATTTTTGCTGCCAGTGTTGTATCAAGAGCGCAAGTTATCCCCGCTGACGCTAGTCCCGTAGGACTGCCGGTCAGCGGCACTCTGCGCTACGATCTCCGTTTTTCGCAGACCGCGGAATTCGGCGGCGGCCAGAATGGCCAGGAATGGAGTTTCGTCTCAGGAGATGCGAGTTACATGAATACCGCCAAGCGACTTCCGTTCAATATGCAGTACGGCGGTGGCTATGGCTATGCCTGGTCCGGCACAACCTCGCCGGGAAATCTCTTTCAGCACCTGTCGCTCTCGCAAGGTATTGTTGGACGTAAGTGGAACCTCACGGCCAGTGACAATGTGAGTTACATCTTTGAAACTCCGACCACCGGGTGTTCAGGAATCCCGGGAACGGGTGAACCAATCGACTGCTCCGGCTCGACTACCCAGCCCGACCAGACGGTTCTGTCACTGAATTCCCGCACTCTCGATAACTTCACGACGATAGAATTTGGAGATCGGTTCAGTTCTGCGTGGTCGCTCAACGTTGGCGGCACTTTCGGACAATTGCGCTTCATCGACAACAATGGCCAGGATACAGATACATGGATGACTAATGCCGGGGTCACCCGCCGCCTCAACGCGCGTAACTCACTTTCAGGCCAGTATTCCTTTACTCGCTACAGTTACAGCAGCAGTAACCTTGCTTCTCAGGACAGCAATTTGCAACTTAGTTTTACTCAGGACAACACGGCGCAAATAAGCTTTAGCCGCCAATGGAACAGGCAGGTTCGTACGAGCGTCTCTGCCGGGCCACAGTGGGTCTCGAGCTCGAACAACGCTATAGAGCCTTCCTCAACAAGAATCTCAGCGAGTGCTTCGGTGACTGACCAGTTGAGATTTGGAACGGCCGGCCTGAGTTATAGCCATGGAACTACGGGCGGCTCTGGATACATGCTAGGGGCTGAGAGCGATATCGCCAGCGCATATTTTTCGCGCGGAATCGGCAAGAACCTAACTATCGGAGCGACGGGATCGTATATGCGTTCCGCCGCACTCTCTGCCTACGAGTTCATCGAAGAACAGAACGGCAAGTTCGTCTTAGTTCCGGTCAATATCGCACAAGTCACCAATGCAAAGTACGGCGGCGTGCAGGCCACCAGGCAATTGGGTCGTTCCATGAACGTATTCGCAAGTTATACGGTAGCCGACCAATCGTCCGGCTTGCCGAGCCCATTTTCCGGTAGCAGCGTCACAATTCTCAATGGCGTATCGCAAGTCCTGGCATTCGGTATCGGGTACTCGCCACGGGAAACACATCTCAAGAAATAAAGGATCAAGGAGTCCTATGCTCGGGCATCGTGAACTGACAATGCGGGATTACGCGGAAATGTTGAAGCGGCGATTCTGGCTGATTTTGACATCCACGCTCCTTTTCCTGGCCATTGGTCTGGGAATCAGCTACGTCCTGCCTCCTGAGTATGTCTCGCAAACACTGGTGCTCATCGAGCAACAGAAAGTTCCAGAAGACTATGTTAAGCCCGTCGTCGAGGAAGATCTAAGCGCGCGCCTCGCGTCGATGAAGGAACAGATTATGAGCCGCTCGCGCATTGAGCCGATCGTCGACCGCTTTGGCCTTTATCCAGGCAGTAAGTACACCATGGATGATCGCATTGAGCTGACGCAGAAAGCTATCGGGGTCAAGCCGATCCCATCGGGCCAATCGTCGCACGGAATGCCTGGCTTCTATATCACGTTCAAAGCGCGCGACGCGCAAACTGCCCAGAAGGTTTGTGGCGAGATCACATCGCTTTTTGTCAGCGAGAATTTGAGCGCGCGTGAGCAATCGGCTGAGGGCACGACCGACTTCCTGAAACAGCAACTTATCGACTCAAAGAGGAACCTCGACGAGCAAGACGCCAAGCTTGCTGCCTTTCAGAGCAAGTATATCGGCCGGCTTCCCGATCAGGAATCTTCAAATTCAAATACCCTTCTAGCGCTTACGACTCAGCTTCAAGCAGCAACCCAGGCCGCAAATCGCGCCCAGCAGGATGAGACTTTTCTCGAAGCAATGATCGCCGAGCAGTCGCAGCAATCGTCACGGACCGATCCGGCCACGGGAACTTCGGAAGATACACTGCAAATTCAGCTCAAGGATGCAATCACACAGCAAAAGGAAATGGAGGCCATTTACACACCTGACCACCCGGACATATCTGCAATCAAACGCAAAATTGCCAATCTGAGGACGGAGATAGCGCGGGCCGGGGCGGAACCGGCGAAAGCAGGCACCGCTGTCAATTCCTCTGACTCGCCGCAGCTTCAGCAACTCAAGGCTCAACTCCGAGCGGCCAAGCAGTCTCTGGCCGGCGCCAAACAGGATCAGGCACGGATTGAGCAGCAGGTGCGCGCCTACGAGGCCAAGATAGAGTCAAGTCCAATGGTCGAAGAAGAGTATAAACAGGTAACTCGCGACCATGAAACGGCGTTGCAGTTTTATAACACTCTGCTGACCAAGATGAATGAATCATCGATGGCGACCGCTCTTGAACACCGCCAGCAAGGCGAACAGTTTCGCGTGATGGACGCTCCCAATCTTCCCGAAGAGCCGACCTTTCCCAATCGTCGCGCCTGCGCCGGCGGGGGATTGGCCACCGGTTTGTTACTTGGCCTGTTACTGTCAGCGCTATTTGAATATCGTGATACTTCCTTGCGCAATGAGAGCGACATTTGGGCCTTCACCAAACTGCCGACACTGGCCGTCATCTCATACAGCGAGGAGCTGGCTCAGCTTCGCCCGGCTCATGAACATGGGAGTCTCTTTTCTCGAATGGTCAAGCGGATAGAAAGCGCCAGAGGATAACTATGTATAAATCGTTCTTTGGTCTTCGCGTCCTTCCTTTCGGAGCCAGTCCAGATCCGCGGTTTCTCTTTTTGAGGCCGCAGATCAAGGAAGCGCTTGCCTGCCTGCAATACGGCATTGCAGCACGCAAGGGCTTTGTGGTCATGACAGGAGAAGTAGGAACGGGAAAAACAACCCTGCTCAAGACTGTTTTGGGAGCCTTTGACAAAGAGCGAATTGCGACGGCCTTTGTTTTTAATCCGCGCCTGGATGTACTCGACTTCTTGGAGTTTGTTCTCACGGACTTTGGTATTCCTCCCAAGACACGGACCAAGTCCGGCATGTTGTTGCAGCTTAATAGCTGGTTGATCGAGCGTTTCCGCGCCCATCAGTTATGCGCCATTGTGATCGATGAAGCGCAGAACCTTTCCTGGGAACTTCTTGAAGAGATTCGTTTGCTCACTAATCTTGAAACTTCTTCTGAAAAACTGGTGCAGATTATTCTCTCAGGCCAGCCTGAACTGGAAGAGAAGCTGCACCACCCCAGCGTTCGCCAGCTCCGCCAGCGGATTGCACTATGGTGCAAAACGCAGCCGCTGAACAGCGAAGAGACGCAGGCGTACATCATTGAAAGATTGCGCATCGCCGGAGCCAGCGAGTCAGTGTTCGTGCCAGAAGCGGCGGAGCTTGTCTATCATCACTCGAAAGGGATTCCTCGAATTATTAATTTGATCTGCGAACATGCATTGATCAATGCTTATGCGGAACAGATCAAGCCAATTCCAACGCACATCGTTGAGTCAGTCGGCCTTGAACTCGATATCGTCCAGAATCCCTTCACCATCTCGTCCGCGGCGATGCAAGAGTTAGTGGAGCATAACTTGCACACGAACATTTCCAACGCCGTTCAAGCTACGGAGGTTCGTGGCGCTTCCCTGAAGGAAAGTGAAATATGAGCCGCATATACGATGCACTGCAACGAGCCGATCTTGAGCGAAGAACTGCACAAGAAGCAGACGCTGCTGAAACTACCGATCCGTTCTTCCTTCCCGGAGCCGAAGCGCTCCCGCCAGTGAGGGAAGATGTCATCATCGATAACATCGCCTTGCATCCCTGGCTCCCATCTATGGCTGCTCTTCCAACACTCAGGGACCGCGGAGAAAGCATCGAACAATTTCGCGGCCTCCGATCGCAGGTTTACCAATTTCGCGACCATGCCCCGCTGAAGACGATCCTTGTCAGCAGTGGCATGCCCGCCGAAGGCAAGTCCTTTGTCACGGTGAATCTCGCGATGAGCCTCGCGCTCAACACGGATAACTCCGTTCTTCTTATCGACGCCGACTTGCGTCATCCAACGCTTCACACATTTTTGGGCGCCCCTAACACACCTGGGCTTGCGGAGTATCTTGCGGAGGCAGTAGAGGTGAACGACATCCTGCAGCGCAATCAGGCCCGTCAGGTCGTTGAGGCTGGCATGATGCGCAGCATCCCGGATCTAATTTTCATCCCTGCCGGCGAGGGCGGCGATAACTCTTCCGAGCTAGTCGCAAATCACCGGATTGAAGAGCTGATAGCAACCCTTTCACCGCACTTCAACTGGATTCTGATTGACTCGCCGCCGGCCCTCGCATTTGCGGACGCTATCGACCTTGCCCGCGCAGCAGACGCTGTCTTGCTGGTTGCCCGTGGAGCATCTACACCTTTCGATGTGGCACAGCGCGCGCAGGCCGCCTTCAGCAACTCGCGCATACTTGGCTTCGTGCTGAATGCAGTCAAAGACGTTCCTCGCACCGGCTCATATTACTACTACAACGAGCAAGAAGTCGGCAGCCAAGCGCACAGGCAAGTGAACAAAAGGCCACAAGGATGATCAGATTATTCAATGTGTACTATCCGAAACCGATGCTGGTGCTGCTTCTTTGCGAAGCGCTCTTGGTGAGCGGCTCATTTTTGCTCGCAGCTGCGTTCGAATGCCTTATTGGACCGGATGGACACATCGCACTGATGGACGTTCTTCTCTTTGAGAACGGATTGATAAAGATTGCAGGCATCACAGGCTTTACCTTGCTTCTTACTTATTACTTCGATTTGTATGGGCCGAGGCGCATTTCCGAAAGCTGGGAAATATACTTTCGTTTGTTATTGGTTCTCAGCGCTTTATCTTTTGTTCTAGCGGGAATTGTTTATTTTGTTCCTGATTTTGATATGGGTCCTTATATACTCGCGGTTGGCGTTTTTTTACTTACAATTTTTCTCGTTTTCTGGCGCTGGGCCTATGACCGCATTATTGGCATTCCTATCTTCCGTGAGCGGGTATATGTTTTGGGATGCGGCAATCGGGCTCGCACCGTGGTCGAACTGCTGCGCTCCACCCGCGATTCCGGTATGGAAGTTGTCAGTTGGAATGGAGAGAACGAGGTTGAAGGAGCGTTCGATCGCTTCACTTCGGACCTTCGCGCTTTTAGCAGTCACCGTTCCAGTATTGACCGAGTCATTGTAGCCATGGAAGACCGCCGCGAAGCGATGCCTGTTCGCGAACTGCTTGAGCTTCGCCTGCGCGGCGTCGTTATTGAAAACTCAAGCGCCCTTTTGGAGCGACTCTCGGGAAAACTACCTCTGGATGGGCTCAATCCAAGCACTCTCATTTTCACTGATGGTTTCCGAATGAGCGCCTCGCAGCAGCTTTTTCGTCGTCTGCTTTCTTTTTCGGTTTCCTTCTTTGCGTTGGTGATCTGCCTGCCGTTTATTCCCCTGATTATTCTTGCGGTGCGCCTTTCATCACCAGGATCCATTTTCTTTAGCCAAACGCGCGTCGGACAGCGAGGGCTTCCGTTTACTGCCTATAAGTTTCGGACCATGCGCAAAGACGCCGAGGCGCAAGGGGCAGTATGGGCGATCAAGGATGATCCGCGCGTTACTTCGGTTGGTAGGTTTATGCGAAGCACTCGACTCGACGAGATTCCGCAACTCTGGAACGTTCTTCGCGGAGATATGGCTTTTGTAGGTCCGCGCCCCGAGCGTCCGGAGTTTGTGCAGTGGCTTAGTCAGGAAATTCCTTTCTACGACCTGCGACATATGATTCGTCCGGGAATTACTGGATGGGCACAAGTGCGGTATCGATACGGCGCAAGCCTGGAGGAGACCAAACATAAACTGGAATACGATCTTTACTACGTCAAGCACCAGTCGATTGGTTTGGATTTGCTTATTATGTTTGAAACAATTAAGACCATTATTTTGCGAAGAGGCGCCCAGTGAAGATTGTCTTTTGGCTATCGTTGATTGGCATTTTATATACCTACTTGGGGTACCCCGCGGTAATGTGGGTTCTTGCGCGGTTTCGTCCACGGCCATGGAAGGTCGGTGCGATATCTCCCAGTGTGAGTATCGTGCTTCCGGTACATAACGGGGTGGCGCTTCTACTGCGCAAGATCGAGCATTTGCTGAACCTCGACTATCCTCAAATCAAAGAGATCATTATTATTTCAGATGGATCAACTGACGGCACTGCCGAGTTACTAATTCGTCAGCATTATCCGCGCTTAACTCCCATCATTCTCAAGGAGCACAGTGGCAAGGCTGTGGCTGTAAACACCGGCGTGGAAAAGGCGACTGCTGATCTGATCCTCTTTGTGGATATACGGCCGGAAATTGCGCCGGGTGCAATTCAGAAGATGGTGAGCAATTTTGCCGATCCCAAAGTTGGCTGCGTAGCCGGCGAATTGATTTTGCGCAAAGAATGTCACGACGCCACCTCTGCGGCTGTCAGCGGAGTCTATTGGCGCTATGAAAAATGGATCAGGAGTTGCGAGTCTCTCTGCGGTTCTCCCGTCGGCGTCTATGGAGGTTTTTATGCGGTACGTCGAGAACTCGCCGTTCCCCAGCCGGCAGGAATGATTTTAGACGATATGTTTCAGCCGCTTTCGATCATTCGTCAGGGCTATAGGTCAGTTCTTGATTCGCAAGCTTATGTCTACGACACCTGGCCTTCAAGAATCAGGAATGAGTTCCATCGCAAGGTGCGGACGCTGGCCGGCAACTTCCAACTATTTCAGCTTGCGCCTTGGACACTGACTCTTCAAAATCCAGTCCTCTTTCAACTTGTCTCGCACAAGGCTATGCGCCTCGTAATGCCTTATTTGATGGCTATGCTCCTTTTCTCTACGCTGGCTCTTTCGCCCGATTCGCTTATCTATTTGGTCTTTGCCATTCTTCAGATTTTTTGCTTAACCTTGGCCATTACTGCTTTGCGATTTAAGATACCTGTGCTCCATCGATTTGCGGCTCCGGCTAGTGCACTGCTAGTACTCACTGCAGCCGCTGTGGTAGGGCTCTATAAGTTTATCTTTACGCGCGGTCCACTTTGGAATATCTGGCATTCGAATGAGTTGATGGTGGGCGCCACAATTCCTGAAGTTGGACAGCCTTCGATGCAGAAGCACTTTGCGTCGGCTTCCGGAAATGACCAGGTGTAGAATTCGTTTGTGGGATTCACATTGGTGAGAAGGGATGAAGCGTCATGAATCATTTGAGATCGCTGATCATTTTCGCGCTTGGAATAATGATAGGAGTATTAGTTGCCGTGACGGGCTACGGACTCCACAAGCACATTGCCTTCGCCAAGAAAGCACTGCACCTCAAGGACCACATCACTACTGTGCTGGACAGCGCTTTCGGCGGGAAAGTGAGAGCGGCCAGGCTGGAGCAAGTCGTTGCACCAGCAACTTTTTTCCCCCCTGGCTCCGTCTGGACACAGGACATAAGTCATGCGCCGCTTGATCCTCAATCCTCTGTTATGATTGCCTGGCTCGCGGATGCGGGCGGGTGGGGACACAACAATAGGATGCAAGTCGATTTCTCCCTACGCGTGATGCAAGCGAATGCATCCACTCCACAAGTTCCCTTTCACAAAGGTCAAGGATTTTATGTAGCGGATTCCGACGTAGTCTCGACCTTTCCCCTTCCTGCCGGAGGAGGCCTCGAAGCGCAGCCAGGCTATCGGTGCCCTACCGATGAAGATGATTGCCACCTTATCGTTGTCGATCGCAGTCATAGCAAGCTTTATGAAGCTTACCAAGCTAACTACGCAGAGGGTGTACTTACCGCAAACTTTGTTGCGGTTTGGGATCTCAATCGAGTTTATCCGCCGTCAGGACGCGGAGATCAATGCACCAGTGCCGATGCCGCCGGCCTCCCGATTGCTCCTCTGCTCTTTAATGCGAATGAACTCGCTACGGGAAGTATCGATCATGCACTTCGCTTTGTTCTTCCCGGTCCGCGAATTCGAGCGCACGTTTTTGTTTATCCCGCAACGCATGCCGGTGCTCCGCGCGGACCAGTCTCCGCTCCACCAATGGGCGTTCGCTTTCGTCTGAAGGCTTCGTATGACCTGTCGAAACTAACTCCTGCGGCACAAGTGGTGGCGCGATCTATGCAGAAATATGGAATATTTCTTGCAGATAGTGGCAACATCGCCCTTACCGCGCAAAATGACGCCGACACCAAAGCAAAGTACGCAGATATCGACTTTACCTCTCACGACTTGCAGGATTTGAAGGTAACCGACTTTGAGGTCGTCGATATGGGAACTCCAATTCCCTTGACCAAAGAATGTGTGCGGAATCCATAGCGCAGTAGGAGTACTGAGAGCGCATGGAAGACGCATTTCCCCGATGGAAGATGGCTACAAAGTTTTCTGCGGTTCGGCTTGAGAACTCTTTGGGATACCCATATTCCGATATTCCATTGCGCGGTACGATAGAAAGCCGGCTCACAATTGTTAGGCGTTCATGATGCGTATGCGAACTTCAGAGCCTCGTCTCATCAACCTCACCCTTTTTAGAGGTGCGATTGCCGAACTGCTGCACCCTCCCACCGGCCAGATTCCGTTTCTCGACGGCCTGCGGTCGATAGCCGTTTTGCTGGTGATCGGTCAGCATCTGAGCGGAAAATTCGCCGCTGCATATGGTCCGAATTCCTTTTCCCGACTGCCCTTCGTCGCTAACGGTTGGATGGGAGTCGATCTGTTCTTCGTTCTTAGCGGCTTCTTTATCGGCGGTCAGTTATGGAGGGAACTCCGGGACAACAAAACCATTCATGTTGGCCGCTTTGTTATGCGCCGCGGATTTAGAATTTGGCCGTTATACTTTTTCACTTTCTTATCAGTTTTTATCTTCATGCTAGGCACAGGCCAAAACCCGGCACTGAAGGGTTACGGTTGGTCAGACCTCGTTTTCGTCACCAATTTCCATAATCGAGGCTTGGTGATGGGCAGTTGGTCTCTGTGTACCGAGGAACAGTTTTATATCATTGCGCCATTGGCACTGTTCTTCTCAGCGCGGCATGTGCACGCAATCCGAGACTTACGCCCTTGGTTGTGGGGACTGCTGTTAGTGGTTCCGCTTGTCCGAGCCGCGGTGTGGATGTATGTCACCGGACACTTCTTTCAGCACAGCCCGGCCCTATTCGCTTCACTCTATTACAGTTCACTAACTCACTGCGATGGACTGATTATGGGGCTGATCGTTTCGAACTACTGGGTGACTCACGAGAAGCCTACTTCCAGATTTGCAACTCCCGGTATCTTGATTGCTACTGCCGTTGCTCTCTCGATCGGGTTGCATCAATCGCAAAAAGAGATTTGCGATTTTACAATTCTAGCCATGATTTTTGGCTCCCTTGTGTGGTTTGGGATCCAACGCCGGACGGTTATTTTTAATTCCCGGGCTTTTCTATTGG
Organism: Occallatibacter sp.; assembly: GCA_049513195.1. Taxonomy (GTDB): domain Bacteria; phylum Acidobacteriota; class Terriglobia; order Terriglobales; family Acidobacteriaceae; genus Telmatobacter. Next base: position 15,552 of record JBEKWJ010000036.1, on the reverse strand, counting down.
CTATCGCGGCTGTCTTTCGGCATGTATCTGAATCATGAGTATATGTGCCCTTGGGTCGTTCGTGTATTGCTTCCAAAACTTCCCTTTTCCGTTCAGTTTCCGATCTTATCCAATCTTATTGGTATCGTTGTGATTGTGATGTTTTCGGCTGCCGTGGCACTCGCGACATTCTGCTGGGTCGAATTCCCTTTCTTGAAACTTAGGAAGGCAGTATTAGGACGATACACGGATCATTTGCTTGCGTGCGCGCCGATCGTTCAAGAACCGCAGGTCAGCGAATTAGTCTGAATGCTCCCGTCTAGCCGCTCCTCAGAATCGGAGTGAAGATATCAGGTCATCCGCCACGCAACGAGCTCGCGGAGTGTTGCGGTAAAGATCCATGTAGGCATCGACCATCGTCTGTAGAGTAAAGCGCGAGTGAAATGCTCTCGTCGCATTTGCCGAGAATTGCGCCCGCTCTGCATGGCTAACTGCCATCCGCAGGATCCCATCGGCCATGCTCGCCGATTCCGCCAATGGCACAGTAATTCCTGCCTGTGCCAGCCGTACAACTTCCGCCATTCCGCCTACGTTGGTCACGATTGCCGGCAACCCTACCGAAAAGGCCTGCAGCAGCGACATAGGTAGTCCTTCCGATTTCGATGACATGATGAAGGCATCGGCGGCAGAAAAAAACGGTGCCACATCGAGTTGCTGCCCCCAGAACGTAACTTGCGAGGCAATGCCTAGCTCAGCCGACAGCCTCTCCAGCATTGTGCGCTCGCTACCATCGCCCACCATCCATAACCGCAGCTGTGCCATCGATGAGAGCGCGTCGTGAAAAGCGTTCAGTAATAGTGAATGATTCTTCACGGGCTCTAGTCGACCGACGTAGACCAGCGTGAATCCTTCCTTTGATGGCAATAGTTCTTTCGCTACTCGTGGCAACGCGTTTGATCCGTTATATACTCGCACGATCTTTGTCGCCGGTATGCTACGAATCTCTTTTATATTGCTGACCGTCGCGTCGCAGATGCCAACGACCCAGTTACAACAGATAGCCGCAACAGCGTACTTCAACTCCACCATTTTTCTCCGCGGCGGAGCCACTAAGCTATGCCGGGTCGATACGATACTCGATACACCGGCCATCTTGGCAGCCATCGCCGCGTACACAGTCGGCGTTGGGTTATGAAGATGAACCACATCGGGTCGCGATCGTTTGAAGATTCTATATAAATTCCGTGCGGCGTCTGGCAGGTGCCTTCCCACGTGCGGTCGTACAACAAAACCCTCCCTTTGCAGTTGTTCACCGAGCGGGCCAAGAGTCAGGATTGCGTAAACAGACGGGTCATGCCCCTGCTCCCGTTGCAAGCGACACATCTGCGAGACCAGTGTCTCGGCCCCGCCAACCTCCATGCTGTCGACCACGTGAGCTATTCTCATACTGCTTGCGCAAACCTCCGAAAGCACGCCACTGATCTATCTTCTATTTCTAACATCGATCGAGTTAGGTTCCTTTATTACTTGAATCACCGCATCAGGTTCGAAACCCGAAGCACAATGTACATCAGAAGCACTAGCGAGATTGCCAATCCGACGGCAAGGGGAAGTAATCGGGCAAGCCGTAAACGATGGCTTATCATACCTCTCTGCAGAGCCATTTCGTAGACTACTTCAACGATGCCCCCCAAAAGAAACAACGTGATTACATACGCGCGCGATAGGAACCACCCCGCAACCAAAAGCCCCGTAAGCGACAAAACCAGCAATCGCCCCAGCCGATTGACTTCATCCCTATTGAGTGCCTCGATCTTCGCATTTCCGAAATGGAATCGTCCTTCCTCGGGTATGATTTGTTTTCCCTCACTTACTTTCTCCGACGAAGCCATTTCCAGCGCATCCCTCACCGTGGAAAACAGGAACAAAGACCAAAAGAACAATCCAACGAACCCAAGCTCTGCCGCACATACCATTACCGAGTTGTGCGCAGTATAACTGAGGTAGTCGGATAAATTCCCAATACCCACCCCAAACAATGGATGAGACTTCAACAGTTGCAGGCTTTCGCTCCAAAGCTCCGTGCGGTCCGATCCCGAATTGGCGGATATTTCGCGCCCGCCTGTGAAGTGCAGCGACATGGCCGCAACAAACAGTCCGCTTGCCAATAGCAGCGCAGGCAGCGTTCCAATGCGCCTCCGTGCCGCTACAACTGCCATTGCCAGCAATGCCAGCAATGCGCCGCGCGAATGCGTCAGGTACGTTCCATACAGCAGGACAGATACTGGTAAAACTACAAATGTGAGGTTCCTGAGCACGTTTTTTGGTCGCCACAGAATGAATACAAGCGGAATGACGCAAACGAGCAGTTGACCAAAGTCGTTTGGATCATTGATAAGTCCAAGTCCCTTCAGCCGATAAAACGACTCTCCTCCTCCACTCTTCATTGCAAGAAGATATGGATGCTCACTATTCCATATCTCGAGACTGGCCTCCGAATCCGCTGATCCAACAGAATTGCCCTCGGCGACACCATGGAGCAGGTCGATGTACCCGTGCGCAATTACAAACAAGCAGACAAACAGCAGCATAAGAACGATAGCCTGCAATTTCCTCTTCGAATTGCAGTGCAAACATACAAGGAAATAAGCGAATGCGCAAGGAAAGAACGCAGGAAATGCTTGTACCGCTCCCCCAAGCCAGTGTTGACCGAAAAGTATTGACAAGGAACCTGCAAATGCCAACCCAATCAAAGCCAGTGACTGTGGTGTTTTCAGAACAATCGATCTCGCCAGTGTAGGAATTGATAAGACGGTAATGACCATTGCGAGAATCAATTCAACGCGAAATGCCGCTAGCGGCCCGAACACCGTGGGGGGCGTGAGGTAATTCACTACGAGATATAGAACGCTAACAACAAATCCCATGTTGAGTGGAGATAACGAATACGGCCGCCAGAAGCAGGATAACCTAAAAGGGCCAGGAGAATCCATAGACATGCTCAATCAGAGAACGGAGAACCCGCTACAAATGCTATCCTTCTACGGCTACTTTCATTCAACGGCGCTGGTCCCGTAACTGGCCCAAGATTAGAAGTAGTCTCAACATCAAAACATGGAATGTCTATCAACGCGATTTCTAAGACACTTTACGGTAATGAGAACTGGATGCCAAAAATCTTTTTTCGACCATGTTCCACATGAGTACACTTGCAAGACCGATAAGGGACAGGCTGAGGATAAGGAAGACGGACGGTCTCTGCCTGGCAATCCCAAATGCTATCAGCGTCTGCAATATGGGGAAATGTACGATGTATACGCCGTACGAGAAATCGCCGTATCTCGAAAAGTTTCCCAAGTAGCGCCAAAAACCAAAGACAAAGACCGCTCCTGATATCCAGAACACGTCGAGGATGCCTCTCGTCAAGAAATGATCAAGAAGAAACGCGCATGCCGCGATGCAGGAGACGCTCTGGAAGTGAAGCTTGAGTGTATCGAAATACAGCAACAGCAATATGCCAGCGCTAAAATATACCAATTGCGCGGGGAACTGCACCTCCAGCTTGTAATAAATGCTGCGCGAACTATCAATAGAATAAACACTCCGGGCGCTGTCTATCGAGGCCAGGAATGTGAAACCGTACTTCCATATGCAAGACAGGCAAAAAAGCATTCCTATGATCTTCTTGGCCCCAAATCGGCCGCAGAGATAGTGAATTAACGGAACAAACAAATAGAATGCGACCTCAATCTTGAGTGTCCATAATGCACCATTGACAGCGGGTGTGCTATTCGTGGTGAACACCCCGGGCAACGATGGTGCAAGAAAGTTGAGGAACAAAAGATTCGCGCCGACATACTTCCAGAAGCCGGCTCCAAAGTATTGCAAAACAGGTAAGGTGCTCAATGGACAAAGTGCAATGGCAGCAAATGCAACAACTGTAAAGTAGGCTGGATAAATGCGTCTAACCCGCTTTTCAAAATAAGAAGCCAAGGAAGACGACTTGCTATAGCTGCGATAAATTAAGAGCCCGCTGATCACAAAAAAAGCTTTGACGGCAAATTCTGCTGAAAGGTATTTGTCAAAAACGATAAAACATCGAATGCTTGTCAGAGCGTAAGTATGAAATAAGACGACAATGCATGACAACGCCAGGCGAAGGCAATCCAGATTGTTTTGACTGAAGTCTGCGTTGCCTCTCATTGTGTCGCCTCCTAGCCCTCTCGTGGAAAAGAATTGAATCATTCCTGCATGGCCAAAGACCCCGCGCGTGTTTTTTGCTTTGCTGAAAACCTCGGTCTGGAATTACCGTTCAAGAATTCAATGGCAGATTCTGAACAGAAAGAGAAACTGGAATGGACTGGGTGCGAGAACTTAGCTTTCTTCCTGTCTCAATAAACGGAGATTCAATGAAGTGGTAAGTAAAAAGCGAAGCGATCATCGTCAGCGCAATTAGAAGAAAAGTACCCAAATACAGGTTCTGAATCCCCCAGACCATAAATACAAGGAAAAGAACAGGAACATGAATCAAGTAAACGCCGTACGAGTAAAGAGCGATTTTCTCCGATGTAACATTGATCGCCCTGTTGGACGAGTCATGAAATGCGTTGATGGCAACACCGAGAAGCAAGCAAAAGATCCAGCCAGCCCAAAACTTTGGATTGCCGTGAAGATTGGCTAGGCAGTAGCTTGAGATAAGCAACAGAACGAAAGGTGGCCAGAGTACGGAGGGCAGAAACGCCTGAATGCGATTCCGAAGCGAGTAACATAGTACCCCACTGAGAAAGCAAGGAATATAAGCTGCCATATTGAGGTGACCTCCTGATTCCCGAGCAATCAGAACGCCCAGACCGCAGAAAAAGACTATAAGGCCGCAAAGATATACGGGGCCTCGCTTTCTCAAGGCGATATAGTAGAGAACCGGTAGCACCAGATACATTTGAACTTCATAAGGAAGACTCCAAAGCGGGCCGAGGATGCTTACCTTGCCGATGAAGTTCTGAACAAGAAAGAGGTTTGATACAATCGCACGCGGCGTAATAGGATCAGCGACATCCCAGGTATTGTTAGGGATATGAAGAATGAGTGCCAAGACAATGCAGAAGATGGAAAGCGGATAAATCCGGAAAAAGCGGCGAACATAGAAGCGCAAACTAACCCGGCTTCCGGATCGAGTCATGCGCTCCAGAGAATACATGAGGACGAGACTCGTGTGGACAAAGAACGCTATCACGCCAGCCCGACCGATTTGACTCGTGAATTCAATGATTAGAATGTTGCGGAAGTCTGCGTGGGCAGCCAGAGTCGATACCAGATGCTGGACAAGAACACTAGACACAGCGAAAGAGCGAAGAATGTCTAAATTGGCGCTATGGCGCATGAGGCTTCAACGAATCTCCCACATCCATCTTAGTGGCCTAAGCGACGCAATGTCCAGTGCAGCTTAGCCGTGAAAAGAGCCGATTTTCGAGCATATACTTAGGGCGCATCACGCTCGTATACCTTCAGGTCACCATAGTAAGGGTCGGGAAACTCGCCTACGAGTCTACTTTGTGCAATTACCTCGCGCATGCTTTGATTGAGGCTCCGATAGAACGCCTCATCGCCTGTCTCGCCGTTTGCCATTACGCGGTCTCCCGCAATGAAATATCGAACGTGGAACTGGTTGGCCGCCATCCATGGGTCGGTTCGTTCATAGGAAATGAATGGATGATCATGAAGCGCCAGCCAAAAGGTTATAGTTCCGTACGCTGTCTGTCCGGGTGGAATCACGCTGCGTAACTCGGCAGTCACCTTGTTATAGTCCGCGTAGCGAGCTGCATGAAGCAAGAACAAATTCGCCGACAACTGCATTGCGATAATGAGGCAGGATGATACCAACACGATACGACGTAGCTTCCGATTTTCTCCTGTGGCCTCGTACGCGGCACCGATCGATAAAGCAAATATCGGTGCAAGGATTGCCAGATAGCGCGATGATTTATTAACTGTATAGATAAGCCATAATACGGTTGGAGTTAACAGAAGCATTTCGAGGTAAAACCATTGTTTTCTCATCTTCCACAGGAGAAAGCTGGCCGCCACAAAACAGAGTGGTACGGGAAGTCTCACGGGAATGAGTTCCAGTCCATGCCCATGAAACATGTTGAGGCCGAGAAGATCGGAGTAACGATGCCCCTCTAGCAGCAGTTTCGACCACAAGGGAATGCTCGCTGCTCGGTGAAGGTATTCTTCACGAAAGGCGTCCCTTCCCATGGGGGAGATCAATATCCAAGCAGCGAATGGAAACAAGCCTGTGACGTAACCCAGCCCATAGACGGTTACGCCGCGCAGCGGGGGGACGCAGCGTTTGTGATCGATAACTATGGCTAGAATGCCAATTGAAACAATATATCCCAAGAGCGTAATATGAAACATCGATCCTATGGCGATAAAGAGGCCGCACGAAAATACCCAGACAGTTCGTCCTGTCTGAACGTACTGCTTTATTGCCACCAGCGAGGCCAGGATAGCCATGGTTGTAAGGGCTTCAGGACGCGCAGAGCGGGACGTGAGCACAATCAGATTGTCGGTCGCGATTAGAAATACCGCAATCAAGGCACCTTTACGCCCGAGGACATCTTGCCCAAGGCGATAAACTAAAAGAATAATTGTCACACCGGCAATGACTGATCCCAAACGTGCGGAAATTTGTTCTGCTCCAAGTAATCGAAAGAATGTAGCGATAACAAGCGCGGTTCCGGGTGGCCGCGCGTCGAAATGGTTTTCGAGGTCATTGGGCCCGATAGCAGGATTCTCGAGTCCGTTTCCGTGGGCAATCGAGTAAGCGGTCCCAGCGTACCAGCTCTCATCTGTAACCCAGCGGCAAGACAAATAGGGAAGTGTCTGTACAAGAAACAGCAGTATTGCGAAGCACAGCCATCCGTAGACCCCGGCACGGGTGAGGAAGCGGCCGGAGTGCATCGGCTCCGAAGCTCCTGTGCTTGCCGGCAGCCGGCTTAACGAACTTGACGCAGATGACATGGACTTCCTCTGAATATTGGCTAGGACTATCCAAAGCTTATTGGCGCTCAATTGACGTGTCAAGAAGGATCACGTGTACTCCGAGTAACAGAGCCCAATTGTGGGGCTGACTAAGTGAGATTAACAGTTTCAACCTGAATGCCTAAATCAACGGCCTCATATCCAGTGAATTGTGAGGCCCGTAGGCTAAAAATTTCGCATGATGCCAAAACTATCCTCTGTTTCGTTGAATACTCGACGGCAGTTGGCGCAGCATCTTTGACAGGGTAACGAACCGTACTCGATACTCTAATCTGGTTGCCAGATCGAATAACATTTCTAGCGGACCTTCAAGCTCACAAAGGATCAGTCAATTCAATGAGTTTTTGCCGACACGCGGAAATCTGGCTTGCGCCGTATTTAGTGGACCGTTTGCGGAAAATCGTGCGGCCCACAAAGCCGAAGCGTGTTTGGGTTGCCATCACTGATCACTACGAGCCGCTGGGCATGGGAGCATCGCAAGAAGCAGCTCTCAACTGCGTGGCGAGGTGGCGTGACAAGTGGCCGAGCATTGCCGATGCTGGTCCTCGGGACACAGCAGGCCAGCGCCCCCAGTATAGCTTCTTTTACCCGCAAGACGAGTATAATCGCGACTTGGTCGACGGCATTGCGGAGATTGTGCGCTTCGGGGTCGCAGATGTGGAAGTGCATCTGCATCACGATAACGAACAACGCGATTCTTTCATCCGCAAAGTTACTGAGTATTGCCGGCGCTTGACTAATGAGCACGGCCTGCTTCGCCAGCAGGACGGTCGCACAGTCTTCGGCTTCATTCATGGTAACTGGGCGCTTGATAACTCCCGGCCAGACGGCAAGTGCTGCGGCCTCGACGGCGAAATTTCCCTTTTGAGGGACTTAGGTTGTTATGCTGATTTCACGATGCCATCTTTGCCTTCCGCGACCCAAGGACGCGTAGTGAACCAGATATATTGGTGTACGAGTAACTCTGACAGACGTCCTAAGTCTTATGACCACGGAATCGAAGCTACAGTCGACGGAGGCACGCGTGGCGATCTTCTTATGATTAGCGGGCCGCTTGGCGTGCGCTTTGGCGGGCGATTAATGCCTTATCTGGAGACCGGAGAGATCGCGGGTTATAACCTGCCAACGCGCGCGCGCGTGAGCCGGTGGTTCGATCTGGCTCCCATGATCGGCGATGATCTGTTTGTGAAGCTTTACACCCATGGGGCGCAGGAGAGAAATCTCGTGCCTCTACTCCACGGTGGACTTAGCAACCTGTTCAACTGGTTCGTAGAAGAAGCAGACCGAAGAAGCATTGAGATACACTGGGCCACAGCCTGGCAAATGTACCGGGTCGCAGACAATCTGATTCATGGCCGTGAATCTGTTTCCCGCGCAGCGGTTTCTTTAGGAGGAGTTAATAGATGACGCTCCTGAATGTCCTGCTGGTTACTTATTCGTTTCCGCCGGTTGGAGGTGTCGGCGTTCTGCGGGCCGCAAGCCTAGCGCGCTACTTTCCCGGCGAAGGAATTCGGCTTGATGTGCTGACCGCGCGCAATGCATCTGCCGTCGGTTCAGACTTTGCACTGCTCAAGACAATTCCGATTGAAGTCAGCATTCATCGCACTTTGACGCTTGATATGCCTTTTGGTATCAAGAAGTGGATTAAGAAGTTTATTGTGGGCAATAAAACTAGCAAAGACGCAGCTGCCGTTGATTCCCTATCAAGTAAACCGAACTTTCTCAAGAAGGTTTTACAAGATGCGCTGTTGCCCGATCCACAGGTAACTTGGCTTCCCACGCTTACGCGCGTTGCGCGTCGTATCATCAAGAAGCGCAAGATTGACCTCGTTCTAATTACAGTGCCGCCATTCTCCAGTGTTTTGCTCGTTGAAAGGCTTCGCAAAGAATTTTCTCGGCTACCCATCGTCATTGACTTTCGCGATGAATGGCTTTCGACTACCATCGACCTTGTCAGCTTCAGCCGCAGTGAGCGCGCCCAAACAGTTGCCCGCAATGCCGAGGCCTGTGCCGTGAAAAATGCGACCGCCGTCGTCGCAGTTACCGAAGCCGCGAGACGCGAGATACGCGCACGGTATCCGCGAGAACCTGGCATTAAGTTTCAACTTATCTCTAACGGATTCGACGCATCCAGGCCGAGCAACCTAGCTCCTTCGACGGGACCGCGATTCGGTGACAGAATCGTGGTCACTTACGTCGGCAGCATCTACGGCTCAACCGAACCTACTTCGTTGGTTCAGGCCCTGCAATCGCTGCCGAAGGAAATTAAATCCCGTTTCACACTTCGCTTCATCGGCCACATAGAAGAGCCCCGCTTCCGCGAGAGTCTTTTGCAACTTGGAGACATGGTGGAGTTGAGTGGATTTCTTCCGCAAAGCGAAGCGCTCGCTGCCATGGACGAGGCCGATTATGCGCTACTCATCACTCATGACCCATTGAATGTTGCCGCCAAGTTTTATGATTATCTTGGAGCAGGTAAACCCATCCTCGCCACTGTTCATCCTCAAGGTGAAGTGCGACGCTTGCTGGAAGAGTTACGGGCCGGATGGTGGGTTGGCAGCCGCGATGTATCAGGCATTTGCAAACTTTTTATCGACACTGCGGCCCGAGGCAAGTTACCAGGTAGTGAGTTTCATCCCGATCTCACACGAATAGCTGGGTATGAAAGGAAGGTTCTCGCGCAACGCTACGCCGGCCTGCTGCATTCCATTGTTGAGCGACAATGCGGTTCCAACTTAGAGTCCATGACCATTCAGTCGGCGGAAACCGGAGAGTAACATTGCTTAAGATCGCGGTTGTAACTCAATATTTCCCCAGCTCAAAAGAGCCCTGGCAAGGTCGCTCGGCCTATCAAACTTTGCGGGTGCTTGCCCGTCGGGCCGATGTGCGAGTCTTCTACCCGAACGCTAGTTATCCGCCGTTTCTGAGGCCGCGCGATTCAGGTTACGACAGGCTGGACCCATCCTATTGCCCGCTCGGCATAAAAACGAGTTATTACGATTATTTCGCGCTGCCTATGCTTTCCCGTCCGATCAATGGGTGGATGGCCGCCCGCGCTCTTCTGCCAGACGTGCGCATTTTTGCCCCCGATCTTATCTTTAGTTGTTTTCTTTACCCTGATGGATATGCTGCCGTAAAAATCGGAAAAGCTATCGGCGTTCCGGTGGTTGTCATGAGTATTGGCTCTGATATTAACAGGATAGGTGATTTCATTTCGGCGATGCGCACGCGCGTGGTTCTGCGTGAGGCTGATTTTGTGGTCACAGTTAGCGAGGATTTGCGCAGCAAGGCTATTGCCATGGGCGCATCGCCAGCGGCGAGTCGTGCTGTTATCAACGGCTGTGACCTTTCAGCATTTCATCCCAGTGACCGTCGTGAGGCAAGGCAGAAGCTAGGCATCGATGCAAATGCGGAGACCGTGGTTTATATCGGGCGCATGGACATCAAGAAGGGTCTTCGTGAACTGGTCGAAGCGGCGGCAATTCTGCGAATGGATCGCCCTAACCTGCGCATGTATCTTATCGGCGACGGTCCTGACAAGTATTTGGTCGAAAATGTAATTCGAGATAGCAATGCAACTAGTTATATTCACGCGGTGCCCGCTTGCGCGTTTGATGATGTTGCAATCTGGATGGCAGCGGCGGATGTAGTTACCTTGCCGAGTTATATGGAGGGTTGTCCCAATGTGGTGCTAGAGGCGCTTGCCTGTGGACGGCCTGTCGTCGCCACCAATGTCGGCGGCATTCCAGAAATACTCGGTGACGAATGCGGCGAGTTAGTGCCGCCTCGCTCGCCTGTAAAGCTGGCTCAGGCGCTGGCATCGGTCCTGGACAGAAAGTGGGACGCCGAGGCTATTTCCGCGCACGGAGGTAGAAGTTGGGAGATAGTTGCAGCAGAGTTGTTGGAAATCTTTGAATCGCTCATCTCCGAGAGACTTCCAGAAGCAGGTCAGTAATCTTGCCCCATTAGTTCGTCGTTCTACCAGCTTTCGCCACCTCAATCACTTCGGGTATCTTTACAGTCCGAATCGGAATCAAAGGCGGAGCTGAATTCTTTGCCTTGAGCGGCGCATTCAGCAGTCCATCGGCTTGCGAGTCTTGAAGCTTGTAGAGCAGTGATCGGTAACTGATGTTGAGCCATTTTGCGGTCTTGCGGCGGCTCCAGCCGTTGGCTTCAAGAACCTTCAGAATGATTTGCCGCTCTAGATCCTGCGTAGCGGCCTTAGTGATCTCCTTGAGCGAGATTGGATTGGCCAGATCGATCTCGGCATTCAGTTTTGCGGGACCGGTTGGAAGAAACGGTACTAACTCCGCCGCCATAGCTTCTTCGCTGCCAATCAGAATGTAACTCCGAATGACGTTTTCCAGTTGGCGTATGTTACCCGGCCAGTTGTATCGCTCCATTAAACGCGTCAGCTCGCGAGAAAGTGGCTTTGCGTTGCGGTGAAAAGCTTTTGAGTGCCGATCAAGAAAGTAATCAATCAGTATCGGCAGGTCCACGGTGCGCTGCCGCAACGGCGGTAAATCGATGGTTACGGCATTGATGCGAAAAAAGAAATCCAGCCGAATGCCGCCTTTTTCTGTCTGTTGCCGAAGGCTTTCGCTGGCTGCGCTGATCAGCCGGATGTTAACTTTTCTCATCTCTTGCCCGCCGACGCGCACAAAGCTACCATCCTGAAGCATCTGCAGCAACTTGGCCTGCACAGACAAGTCCAGATCGCCAATTTCATCCAAGAAAAGGGTTCCCATGTGAGCCATTTCCACACGGCCGCGCTTGGTTGCATACGCCCCGGTAAACGCTCCCTTTTCATAGCCAAAGAGTTCCGACTCGATCAACGAGTGCGGAATCGCAGGGCAGGCCACCTTAACCCAGGCACCCTTCGAGCGATTCGAATACCTATGTAACAGTTTGGCGAAAATGTCCTTGCCCGTTCCGCTCTCGCCCTGCAAAAGCACGGGGACGGTAGTGTCAGCAACTCGTTCCAGCTTCTCTCGAGCTCCTGCCATCGCGGATGATTGTCCAAAGATCACCTCCAACGGGGGAAGATCGAGGAATTCGACTGATTCGGTCGCGCGCGCCAAAGACATGGTCCATCCAAATGTAAAAGTAGATTCATCCTTTCTGTATGCAACTTCCCCGCCAAACGCAACTCCGAACCGTAACTACAAGAACAGGATAGAGCTAATCCATTCGGCCTGGGCAGGGTAGCCGTTGCCAGCATTTAGCCGCGAAAGCTCCCCCTGTCGATAAACCGTATGAAAATCTTTGCACAATATAGCGAATGAATTACCACTTTGAATGGTAATATGGTGGACAAGCAGCAGATTCTTTGCGACCAAAGGGAAGTGAATTCCCGCTCCCTCTTCGGAGAAGACGATGAGAGGGTGGGGGGGAGTTCTGTGTTCTCTTCCGCAAGTCACTGAAAAGACTGGCCAAGAATCGTTATCTCGCGGTCAGGTGGGGATGTTCGCCTCCCATATGAGTTTAGAGACGACGAGAATTGAGCGGGGATGGCCAACATTTCATCAGGAGCGAAAGTGAAGACGAAGAGCAAGCTCAACCCTCACATCGCAGCTCTTGATCCGGATCCCGCAATCTTGAGTTACCTTCGCCGTATTCTTGAGGATCGTTTCAGATTGAGCCTTTTTACCGAGGCCGCCGAGCTGATGCGAAGCCTGAAGGATTCTCCGGTGCCTGACTTGCTCCTGATGGACTGGCACATTGCGGGGGATTACACCGGCGAGAAAGCGCTCCACCTGCTCACCGAGCTTCGCGCCTCCAATTCATCCCTTCCCATCATTCTGCTTGCCTGCTCAGCCGAGTTGAATGAGGTTGTGGCGGCCACACGCATGGGCGCAACGGACGTGATCCTCAAGCCCTTCGGAAAGGCTGACATCGATCTGGCTGTTGAGCAATGCCTTCAGGATGCCCGTAAGCAATCGGCCGCGGACGACGATGAGAGCAAGGAGATTCTCCTTGATGACAACACCTCCTTTGTCCGAGCCTGCAAGCGCATGAGGGAGATTGAATCCCAGTGCCGCCTTGTGGCGCGAGCCGACATTCCCGTTCTCATCCTTGGAGAAAGCGGCACCGGCAAGGAAGTTGCGACTTTGTTCATTCACAAAATGTCGGCCCGCAGCCACCGCAGCTTTATGAAAGTGAATTGCGCGGCCATGCCCGCCGATCTGCTGGAGAGCGAACTCTTCGGCTATGAGCCCGGCGCGTTTACCGGAGCGGTGAAGGCCAAGCCCGGCAAGTTTGAAATCTGTAACAACGGCACGATTTTTCTGGATGAAATAGGAGAAATGCCAGCGGTTCTGCAGGCGAAACTGCTACAGGTTCTTCAAGACGGAAGTTTTTCTCGCCTTGGCAGCCGCTCCAGCGTCAAAGTCGATGTGCGCGTGATTGCTGCCACGAATATTGACATCAAGGCGGCGATCGCGCAAAAGACCTTTCGAGAAGACCTCTACTATCGCCTCAATGGTTTCACGTTGAAGATGCCCCCCTTGCGCGAGCGCCTCGAGGAGATACCAATTCTGGCTAGCCATTTCATGCGCAAGGTGGCCGCGAAGTACGACCGCAATCCCTTGCCGATTTCGCTCGCCCTCCTGCAGGCTTTCAATCGTTACTCGTGGCCGGGCAATCTTCGTGAATTGGAAAATACCATTAAGCGCTATCTCATCCTGGACGACGAGCAAGCTATCATCGATGAATTGATTCCCCGGCAAAGCACGGAAGCACCAGCACCCAACGGCGAAGAGACCGGAGGCAACGGAAGCCTCAAGCATCTGGTGCGGAACTTGAAGGATGGCGCAGAATCCGCTGCCATCGCAAAAACTTTGGAGGGGACTGGATGGAACCGAAAGGCAGCGGCAACCAATCTGCAAATCAGCTACAAGGCTCTGTTATACAAGATCAAGCAATACAATCTCATTCCGCCCCAGAAGCAGGTTTATCCGAATCCGATCCACAAAACATGATGCCGCCCGTGAGTTGCTCGGATTCATCCCGGGCCGAAAAGGTTGTCATTCAGTTACCGTCAAGAACGATCAAAGGATACCTCGACTCCCCGGCCTGGAGCACAGTGGAAGAGATGTTGAGTCATGCCCCTCACGGCTCGCCCGTGAGCTTTCGCGTTCGCTTGCTTGAGTCGAATATCATAGAGGATGTCCCGGCCAACGACATCAATGCTGTCTTCTATGTCAATAGCTTTGGCGGAAACTCAGATCACCATCCGCTCAACTTTCACTCTCATGCGCCCATCATTCATGGGATATGGATGCGCTTGCAGTTTCTTGATGGCGAAGTAATGGAAGGAATCGTTTATAACTCGATTCGCTATCTTATCGATCCAGGCTTCTTTTTACTGCCCACCGATCCTGAAAGCAACAATCGACTGGTATATGTGCGCAAGGGCTGGCTGGCCGACCATCGCGTTCTGGGTGTACGCAAGTTATAGGGCGCTGTCCAAAGCTTCCCTTTGAATCGAATACTGAAGTATTTCTGCCGCAATCCCTGTCAAATGACGCGAGGGTTCGTCAGTGCGCACTACATGCCCCTGACAGTGAATCGAACAACAGGTCGAAAGAGTAATCTCCGGAGGCAATTCGACCAGGAATTCAAAATCGCCGCCTATCGGCGCGCTATCCGCCTGGTCCATATAAAAATAGACGCCCCGGTTGCTCAAGTCCCGAGTTATGCCTTGAATTTCCAGCTTGCCGATCAACACAGTAAGGGGCGCACTGATTCCATAGCGCTGCCGTTCGCGACGGTCGCGTACTGATTCCAAGTCGCTTTTCATAACCTTCCCTTCTGTCGAAATAGCCTGAGAATCGCGCTTGATTGATCGATAGGATGCGCATGACCGATCCTGAGACTGTGCCTCTCAAACTGCAAAACGAGGGCATGGGAGCCTGCGAGGTGCTACGTCACGATGATTGATTCTTCGGTTACCACGCAGCATCGCCTTGGATGCACTAGCTGTGTCAATGCAATCTCAGTGCCAAACGAATTGCTTATTAATCTCGAATCCCCGGCTTACGCGAATGGAACTGTGCAATCCTTTGCGCAAAACATGGAAAGAATGTGCGCACTTTTGACCAGCTCTGGCCAGAGTTGTTCCATGGGCTCTGCGCCCCACTCCGGCGCAGGATGCGCTAGGATGGCATCATGGCGCCGCTTCTCGAGATTCGCAACTTGCAGATTCGCTTTGCAGAAGAAGAGGCAGTACGCGGCCTGAGCCTGAGTCTCGATGAGGGCGAAGTGCTGGGCCTTGTGGGCGAGTCGGGGTCGGGCAAAAGCGTTACGGCACTTGCGATCCTGGGGTTGCTGGGTCCGGCGGCACAAGTGACGGGCCAGATTCTATGGCAGACGGCAAACGCGGCCAGCTCGGACAAGGCAAGCGCTCATGGTGTCGACCTGCTGCAACAACCGGCCCACATGCTGCAACGGCTGCGGGGCAGCGAAATCGCCATGATCTTTCAGGAGCCCATGACGGCTCTGAATCCCGTCATGTCCATTGGCCATCAG
>JBEKWJ010000035.1:0-49253 GCA_049513195.1 Occallatibacter sp. | reverse complement strand
CTCCAATCCGCCTGCGGCTACTCGGAGAAATGGTTGCGCATCTTGCTCAGGGCTGCGCCCCGAGACCCCACAGAAAGGACAATGCAAATGCCACGCCCAAAACGAGCACAAGACGTTACATCACGGCTATACATCCGCGTTTCAGATTCTGAGAAGTCGAAGATCAAGAGCCTTGCCGAAGCAACAGGACTGACCATCAGCGAGTACATCCGGCGATGCTCATTGAACATTCGCATTCGTTCGAGGATGAGCGAAAAGGCAATAGGCGAACTCAGCCGCCTTGGTGGTCTTCAAAAGCATCTCTTGATGCAAATCAAGGACATTCCTCACAACATGGAGCTGAGACGGGATCTGAATACGGCGTTGGAAGCGATACATAAAACTCTCAAGATTGTCATCAAACACGCTTTGGAATCCGAATGATCGTCAAAGAACAACCGCGGAGACAGAACTCAAGCAGCAGTTTCAGGCGGCTGCAAGAGTACCTGACAAGCGAACGCGATCCCGATACAGGTGCCGTTCGCCAGAGAGGCGACATACTGTTGTCAAGCAATCTTGCGTCCCTGGACACCGTGGCAGCAGAGATGAATGGCCTCGCCGCACTCAATGTACGCTGCCAGGACGCGCTGTATCACTATGAGATCGCATGGCCGCCGGGCGAGATGCCGACCAGAGAACAATGGTGCGACTCTGCGCTCCACACCCTTCAAGCACTCGGCTATCAAGAACATCAATATATCGTCGTCGCCCACGATGACAAAGCGCATTTCCACATCCACATCATGGTCAACAAAGTGCATCCTGAGACTTTGAATGCGCTCACACCTCACCAATCGCATACAAAGCTCCATGCCGCGGCACGGACTCTCGAAGCCAAGTACGGATGGAGGCAAACTCCGGGGCTTGTCCGTTGGGACGAGGATGCACAACAGACAGCTCCGGTTCCAAAAGCAGAAAGACACGCCCAAGGGTACGGGAACGTCAATCCCACTGGCGGCGCCGCAAAACTAGAGCACTATCACGATGTAGAGTCCTTGCAATCCTATATACGCCGAGAAGTCGCTCCGCGTGTTCGGACCTTGCTCACACGCCGCAATGCCACATGGGACGACCTGCACACCCTGCTTGCAAAGCATCATCTCCGAGTGCAAAAAGGGGAAGCAGGCGGATACACGGTTCTTGCCATCGACCACGACATCCGTGTGAAAGCATCCGATGTGTTCCGTCATCATTTTGCCGGCAAGGAGAATCGCAAGGCCACAGAACAGAAACTCGGAATCTGGAGAGAACCATCAACATCGCTTGAGCATCCCCCAGAACATACGGGACGCAATTCGGTTCGCAATATGACTCTACGCGACGAGCGCAAAGAGCAGCGACGCCAGGGCAGGATTGCTCTTATGGCCGAATACAATCAGTACCGCAATCAGCAAAGAGCCGTCTGCAAAGGCATTACTGCGAGTGGCAAACTGAACCGGCAACAGGCCATTGCACGACTGAAGTTGCGCAAGAAGGAAATCCGAGCGTTGGTGCTGCCGTGGCCGGCAAAGAAGATTCTGCTTTCGGAGGCTGTAGCCACGTCAGTCATCGAGTTGCGAACGCTCAAATCGTCCACTCAGAAGACACGCCAAGAACAGTTTCCGAAGAGCTTACGCACTTGGGTTGCGGAATACGCCGCCGAGGGTGATGCACGGGCGGCGGCGCAGTTGCGCGGATGGCGCTATGCGGATCAGCGAAACCAGCGGCGGCTAGAGGCGACGCTTGAAGCCAATGCACTTTATCTTGGCCCCGATACGCTGGATGAGGAGAAGGCGGACTGGTCCGAATTCATCGAGCAACGACTGGCTGGTCAACAGAGGGCGGAGAACCTCGCAGGACAGATTGCCACAGCTCGGATATGGACGATCAACCGGGCCACTGGAGATGTCTCGTACACACTCAATGGAAAGCTGTCCGTCATCGACCGCGGGCGGCGCGTGACCGTGCTCAATCAGAACGAGGCCGCAATCGTCTTTGGCCTGGAGATGGCCGTCCAGAAATACGGATCGCGCATTGCGTGCTCTGGAGGCGACGATTGGAAGCGGCAGGTGGTCAAAGTGGCCGTTCAGAACGGCATCTTCGTTGAGTTTACCGACCCTGAGATGCGTGACGCCCTCCACCAGCACCAACTCGTCGCAAATCCACTTCAAGTCAAAGCTGCTCGTCTCCATGCCCTTGAAGCCAGATTGCAGAATGAGGACGCGAGCGGACTGCTGTTCACCAATGAGGCCGACGCACACTTGCTTCTTTCCTGCCTCCAACCTGTCGCGCATTCCCAACAAATGCTCCAGATCCTGAAAATGGATCAAGGACCAGAACCGAAGGCAAATGTCGGCGGCAATCTGACGATTGCGGTCGTCAAGGCACCGGACGGCCGGGAATCCTTCCGAGTGTCGATCCACGAAGGGAAGTGCAAACACGTCCTCGAACGGGTTGAACATGCCCGCCAGTCGGCACAGAGGGCGTTGCGCGACCGATTCAATGCGCGCAGCTTTGAAAGAGAGGGTAGGTAGCCAATGACCGGAAAGAGAATCCGTTCTGGAGAAGCGCGAACCTTCTCCCCGGTTCACTCTCTCCACAGCATAATGGAGGGCCTCTGAGCGGGAAGGTGTAAGGTTTTGCGCAAATCGAGGAGCCATCCCGGCGACATCGGCGTTTTCGGAGATTTATCCTGAGAGTATGATTCCTGTCCGGTTTCTGTCATGTTCTTTCCGGTGGCATGGGAACAGAATTGTTCTGTGGAGGGATGCAGATGAAAACGGAAATCCGATACGGTACACGGGTCAAAGAAGAGCGACTTAAGAGGGGTTGGACCCAGGAACATCTGGCCGAAATCGCCGATGTCACGGTTCGCACCGTTGCACGAATTGAGAAGGGTGAAGTGCAGGGGCTTGAATCATTGATGGCGATTGCCGCCGCATTTGAGATGGAGTTGGAAAAATTGGGGCAAGTCTTCCGTATTGCTGAAGCCAAGCCGCTGCGGTCGCTTACAATTCGGCGGCCTGAAGATTTGCAGGTAGCACTCAACCGAGCGCATCACAGCGGACTGTACCGTCCCATGCTGCTGCCGATGCGAACCGATCTCCAGGTACGTGCCGAAGAACTTTTGGAGATCATCTTTTCCGATCTCCAATATCTCAGCCCGGATGAGCCGGAAGTGATGCGTTCGTGGGTTCAGTCGGTCAAGGAACCTGTCGAAAAGCTGCACGGCATGGGAATGGAGCTTTTCTCGATTCAGGATTGCCGCGAGGGATTTGTCGGAGAACCGGGCAACAAGAATCTGCTGGAGAACTGGACAACGGGCTATTACCTTTTGGTGCTGGAGCATGGCTGCTTCTCAGCCAAGAACTGCGTTCATCGCTTCTTTGAGCAATGTGGAACGGCGGTTAACGCTCTACACGAGTGGTTGCGTCAAGAGCAGGATGGTACGAAGGTGGACCTGTACCTTTTTCCCAACGAACTCATGGTTTCGTGTATCAAGAGCGTAGAGCAAAGCTACTGCACCATGTGCTTCCCAAATGGGCCTACCGGCGAGTGCATGACCGAGGAGTATTTGCAGCGAATTACCGGGCTTAGTTCAAATGAGATCCGCAATATCTTCGATCAGCTCCGCGCTTCTGGTGAGGTGTCCGCATGAGCACACCAGGACAGGCACCATCGATGCCGCAAGGGCCGGGGTTTATCACCGTCATTCTGGATATTCCATTCAGCCTAGCAATTCCGAATGGGCAATACACCGTGTTCGATCCGGTCAAGGGCATGGCCATTGTTCAACCAGTGATGAAAGAGGGGTCGCGTACATTTTTCCGCGACTCACCGATCACGGGGCCGACTTCATTTGACGACCTCAAGCGTAAAGCGCAGGAGTACGAGCGGCCACGGCAGGCGCACAGCTATGTCGTGGTCTCCCGGCTCACCGACGGGACACAGAAAGCGACGCTGAACATCCATAGCGGTGCCGGGGGCGGCTTCGCGGAAACGAAGTATTACACGGAGGTTCAAATTACTTATCTGGAGGACGATTTAGGTGTTTTAAGTCGTCAGGATGGCAGCGTCCTCCAGCGCACAACCGATATTCTTAACAGATTCCTAGACAAGTATCGGCTCCTCACCGAAGATTACCGCGTCGGGCGCGTATCATCTGAGCGCAACTTCTATTTCGCAATGTGCCATACGAGTCCTCTGACACCGGAGGAGCGGGGATTAAATACGTCGCAACTCTTCGCAACCTTATCGAAAGGTCGCACGTTTCTGCATCAGTTGGGACATGGTGGAGGCAACATCCTTCGGCAGCATAGCCTTGAACATCTTGGGCCGCGGTCTCAGTTGGCCGACGAAGCATTGCGAACACTGGCACAGTTCTTTCAGACCGATTACGAAATGCCGCTCAGCTATGACCTCATCATGGAGGCGTATCGTTCCTTGCAACTAGGACGCGACTATAAGCTCACGATTGTTCACGCAGCGACTGCCGTTGAAGTTCATGTACTCCATTCATTGCATGACGTGTTGGTCGCATTGGGGGATACCCCGTCCGACGCATGGACAAAACTTGAAAACGATCCCGAGTACGAGGGAGTCAGCAAACGGCTGAAGCGGCTCGAAACGCATACAAAAAGTTACTGTGAACAAAATGGGCTGGTCTATGCTCCCTTTGTCGGCGGTGCGCTTTACGAGCGGTGGAAGAAGATCGTCGCCGGAAAACGGAACCGTGCTGTTCATGCCGGAGTTGCCGGATTTACGTGGAATGAAGGAGCGGAAGCAATTGCGACGGCGAAGGAAACCATTATCTTTCTCGATCAACGCATTCCGACTCTATCAAACCATTTCCAACTTAATCCCGATGTCAGAGGAATCCGTGAGAGCGCTGGCGGGATTATGTTCTGAACCGTTTGGGTGCTTCGTACTGGCCGTCGGCCGGATAGATAACGGGAATCGGCAAGCGTTTCCCGATCTTCCTGAGCAGCACCGTCAACTGACACACACAGCTCTTCACGCTCAATAAGGGATTCTGCCATCCTTTGGTAGTCGCTGCGAGACACAAAGACAGCCGCGCCAGAGCCTAGCCTTGCAGGCCCGGCACCGCTTCGTTCAATCCTTCACCTTCCCGAGAAACCATCGTAGGTTATCTGAGGCCGGGAGTATCATCAATCCTGAGAACCTCTTACGCGAAACAGGTGGTGGAAGTTGCGCATCGTACAGGTCGAGATCAAGAACTTTCGCGGGATCAAGTTAATGCCGCCGTGGAACCCCTCCGCAGGCGTGAACTGCCTAATTGGCCCAGGGGACTCGACCAAAACAACGATTCTGGATGCAGTCGAGCTCTGCCTGTACCCACGCGCCTATTTTCTGGCCGACGATTCTGACTTTTTCAACCTTGACGTTGAAGAACCAATCAGAATCATCGTCACCCTGACCGACCTTCCTGTTGGATTTACTGCCCTCGACCGCTACGGCCATTTCCTCAGGGGATGGAACGAGAAGAAGAAGCAAATTGAGGATGAACCCAAGAAGGCTGAGGACGAACCGTCAGAGAACCCCAATTATGCATTGTCGATTGCCGTGGAAATCGACAAGTCGCTAGAAGGGCGATGGTCAATATTCAACGAGAGAATCGCGTCCAGCGGAGGCGATCCACCCAATATTCGCTACAAGGACGTGGAACAGTTGGCAACAAGCCGCCTTGGGAGATACGCGGACCGTCATCTTGGCTGGGGCCGAAACTCCATCTTGGCAAGGATTGCAAATAATGGGGGAAAATTCACAGCACAACTTGCCGATGCTCGGCGAGCAGCGAAGACGGCGTTTCAGAAAGGTGACCAGACGGCTTTCGTGGAGACGGCCAAGAAGGCGGAGAGTCTAAGTAAAACATTCGCCGTTCCCGTGCAAAAAGGGTACCGTGCCGATCTTGATCTTGACGCCTCTACCATCTCTTCGGGGGGAATCGCACTACACGACGGAGGCTTGCCCTTGCGCAGGCTTGGAACCGGATCGTCCCGGCTGATCGTGGCGGCGCTGCAACACGCGGCAGGGTCTCCGAACATATCTCTCATCGACGAGATTGAGAACGGCCTTGAGCCGCATCGGATCGCGCGACTTCTGAGGCATCTAAAGACGCCACATGAAAGCGCTACTACGCCGCCCCAAGTCTTCTTAACCACGCACTCACCTACTGTCATCAGGGAACTGTCCGTCGGAGAAATCTTCGCGGTTCGATCAAAAGACGGCCAAACGACCGTACTATCCGTCCTAGATAAATCGGCTGACCAGGAGACTGCACAAAAGCACCTGCGCGCACAGCCGGAGGCATTTCTTACGCCGCGTGTCGTGGTGGGTGAAGGGCGAACAGAATTAGGTCTGATCAGAGGGCTTGACGACTGGTGGTCGAAGAACAACTCGGAGTCGCTCGCACTGAGAGGCGTTGTGCCCATCGACGGTGGTGGAAAAGACGCCGCGCCCCAGATTTGCATGACACTGCTGGACCTTGATTACGGCGTCTTCCTACTTCACGACACCGACAAATTACCAAATCAAAGCCTCTTGGACCAAGTCAAACAAAAAGGCGGGAGAATTGAAGGCTGGCAAGATGCCTGCTCAACGGAAGAGAGAATCTTTCTCGACGTGCCCTGGAAAACGGTATGCGAATTGATCGACTACGCAAAACAATGCAAGGGACCAGATAGCGTTCTTGCGAGCATCTACAATGCGGCAAAGGGATGTGCCTCTGTTTCGATTTCATCCTTGGACTATTCAACCTGGAATGACTCCCTGTGCATCAGACAGGTTCTAGGCCGCGCAGCAAAAGGATCAGAAAAGGAAAAAACGGCTTGGTTTAAGGACATCACTCGCGGCGAATGTGTCGGCACCATCATTGGCCCATACCTAAAAGAGATTTCCCAAACTCCGCTCGCCACATCGCTGAAGCTATTACGTGACTGGATCGATGCGTAACGACGACGAAAACGCGGGCCGGATAGCCGTCAGCTCTCGCCGCGGCTCTCTCATCGCAGCCGCAGGGTGCGGCAAGACAGAACAGATCGCGCAAGCCACAGCGATCTCGGACTGCAAACGTCTCATTCTGACCCACACCCACGCTGGCGTTGACGCCATCCTCAGCAGGCTACAGAAACTTAAAGTCCCCGCTTCTAAGTTTCACCTCAGCACAATCGCCGGTTGGTGCCTACAGTTCTGCCGCTCCTATCCGAAGCGCTCAGGCTTTGATAATACTGTTCCGCTCGCGCAGATCAACTGGGATGAAGTCTACCAGGCCTGTATCTGTCTGCTGAACTCGGGCGCGGTCGATGGGATTATTCGCGCCTCCTACGGAGGGGTCTTTGTTGACGAATACCAGGACTGCACAGTCAGACAACATGACGTAATCCGCCTCTTGGCGGAGGTACTTCCGTGCTTCGTCTTCGGTGACCCCCTCCAAGGCATTTACGACTTTGGCGGCCAGATTCTTGTCGATTGGGAAAATGATGTTCATTCCGTCTTCCGTCAAGAAGCCGAATTAACCTACCCACATCGTTGGATGAACGCACAAAACCCGAAACTCGCCGAGTGGCTCAAATACGTCCGCACTGAACTTGAACAACATCGGCCGGTAGACTTATCGACTCGCCCGTTTTGTCTCAAATATGATGACTTGCCACAATCGGGCCCGGAAAGACAAAAGGTCATCCAGAGCGCTTGCAAATGGGCGTTGGGTGCACCTCGGGAGGAGAAAATCATCGTTCTGGAAAATGCTGCGGTCCCTGAGTCGCGAGCACGCCTGGCAAGGAACCTCTCAAGCAAATGGTTCCGCAACGTAGAACCGCGCGACTGCGAATGCCTAACGCGCGTTGCCGAACGCATCGATGCCAGTAACGGATGTGACCGCGTACTAGCCTTATTGAACTTCGCCTGCGAGTGCAAGACAGGCATAAACAGGACCAAGATGGAGAATGCAGTGAGGTCTCACATTCAAGGTGGAGGACAGGGACGAAAGACCTTCCAAGACCTCTTTCCATGCATCGACCGCGTCATAGAAACCGGATCGAGAGAATCCATGCTTGAACTCCTTTGCGCAATTGACGCGCGAACAAAGACAAACCTTTACCGCCCGGAGATGTTCTTCGCGATGCAGGCGGCGATGCGGTTGAATGCAGACGATCCAAACAAGCCTCTTGCAGACAGGGTGTGGGACGTTCAAAATTGTATCCGCCATATTGGAAGGAAATTCGGGAGGTCCAGCGTTGGAAGCATACTACTTGTCAAGGGCCTCGAATTCGACCATTCGGTCATTGTCCATCAACCAACAATGACCAACAAGGACTGGTATGTGGCCTTGACAAGGGCCACAAAGAGCATCCGTGTCCTCGCGCCATCTGAATCATTTGTCCCCTTCAAACGCCAGAACCGTTCTGAGTCGCCTCAGCAATCCTTCAATTTTGGCTAGCGAGGGGGCCGTTCCCTTGCCGCCACGCTCATTGAGCTAGTCTAACGCCAAGATGGAGCATTTAACCTCGGCATAAAACCGTGGTGCTGCCGCATCTCCCGCCGCAGTTCTACTCTCAGCGCCTTGCTCTTCTTGAGGCGCTTGAAGAACTCTTCTAGGACGCTGACGACGACCGCATTCACACTGACACCTTCGGCTTCGGCCCACTTTTTGAGCGTCAGCCGGGCCTGTGCGCCGACGTGAAGGAGTTGAGGGTTGGAAAACTCCATGCCGGCCTTGCGGGTCTGCATGACCTCCACCTTTTCCCGGTCAACGTGGTCCAAAGCAAAAAGGACGATTCTGGCAAGATCGCCCTTTACGCGCAATTCCTCGGTGATTGCTTCCCGCAGATCAATGGGGAGGCGTAGCGTCATGCCGGGACGGTCGTCCGTCCACCGCTGTCCCTCGCGGTTTACCTTCCGCACAGATTTCTTGATTGGCTTCTTTGCTGCCATGTACTCACCTCCGGGAACTCTGCTGGGCACCCTGCTCCTGTCCAGAGTCCAGCCTGATCTCTCCTGACAATCCCCCACGCAACACCATTTCACAGGACAATCGACACGGTTTTGAATAATACATATATTACAGCAGTCTGGTATTATATCGGGAGACGAGAGCCGTGCCTGCGGAATTGATATAGCCAGCGGGCAGGCGGAATTCGTTCAACCTGCTCGACATTCCATCGAGCACACCGACAACTCAAACCGTGCGCATGAGTCGCGCACAGAAAGCGAAGCCAAGAGTATGGCAACCCAAGTCAATCCTCTCGAAGAACATGCGGCGGGCGCGAAAGCTGGACGCCGTGGCTCCAAGGCAAAAGAGAAACAGGCCGAATACACAGCCCCAGCCGACACCGATTTCCCATACGCTGGGCAGGAGGCAGACCCGCAGCAGGAGCTGGATACGCTCGAAAACCAGGCGGACGCGCCTGTGCGGGGATCGTATCTACGCGAGAAAGACGGATACGATACTCTCTCTCCAGAGCAAAAGGCCGTTTGCGACAAGGACTTTGAGTCCTTCCTCGACCGGCTAACCCGCCCCATCGAGGCGAAGGACGGCGAATCCAGGCAAGATGCCATTCTGAGGGCCAAGAAGGAGTATTGCGCTGCCCGCCAGGAGCATACCGCTCATCATCGGGAAATGGCCAAAACGATGCTGGCCTCAAAGATCAACTGCCTCAACTCGGAGTATCCAAGGAACTCGTTTTCGTTGAAGAACCCCGACGTTGCCAAGGAGTTCCTTGCCACGGCGTTCTACCACAACGCCGCGACAGCAAAGGGGCTCACGGCCTTCGACAAGGACGTGTTTGCGGCCTCGAAGAAGGCGGCTTTGAGGGAGTTCTCCGTGCTCGCGGCAAGCGTCGAAACCGGAGGGTCCGCAACCAAGGAGTTCAATAACACGTTCGCGCTGTCCATTGAGCGGCCGCCCATCGGCGCTCCAAGCCAAAACTTACGCATTGCCGCCGAGCCACTTCCAGAAAAGCGCCAAGAACTGGCGGCCATCTT
This sequence comes from Occallatibacter sp., assembly GCA_049513195.1. Lineage (GTDB taxonomy): Bacteria > Acidobacteriota > Terriglobia > Terriglobales > Acidobacteriaceae > Telmatobacter. The sequence continues at coordinate 39,233 of JBEKWJ010000035.1, read as the reverse complement.
TGGGAAGTGCGCTTGGTATCACTCCAACCAGTCCGGCAGAACGCCGGAGGAGCGGGAACAGCGGCGCGCCGCGCGCACCAAGACCACGCAGGAACTTGAACGCTGATTGCCGGGTTACACAAGACGGCAATCACCATCGACGAGCTGGGATGTTGGCACAAACGAGGTGCCGGCATCCCAGCATCATTTCACCCAACGACAGATATATCCCGCTCAGATTGGGAGCAGAAGCAACTGGAGGACCGATATGCAGCACGCTGAAGTCTACAACGGACACGCTCGACGCTTTCAGCAGATGGCCAGGCACATTGAGCTTTCGATGACGCCGCAACACCAACAAAAACACGGCGGTCCCGATCCTATCTCAACCAACGACATCACGCTCGCGACTACGCTGATGAACTCCGTCTATGGATACCCAGCGGGGAAGCAATCCGTCTTGGCACTGTCGGCAGGGTTGCTCCCAGGAGAGGAACGGTCTCAGACAGTCCGTGGACTCTTCAGGATGACTGCGGCGTGTTCGGAGTATGACCAGACTCTCACGTACACTCTCCTTCCGCTTCCCGGCAGGGAGATCGAGACAGCAAACCTACTCAAGACGACCGCTGCATACAGCATCGAACGCGCCGGAGCACACTCCCGGCAGATCCCACCGTCAACCCGCCATCCTGTCCAACTGGAGCGTTAAACCATGAGCAAAACTGCGCCTCTTTATCGGAAGCCGATGACGCCTGGGTACTTGGGAACTTACAACTGGCGGTCAACCCTACTCGGGCTGCTTCTCATCCTCACGACCAACATCATCACCACGCAACACATTGCGGCACATTTCGACTACCAGCCTGCCTTGGGCGAGCCTCTCTTCCAGGTGTCGTCCATCAGAATCTATGCGCCCTACAAATGGTTTGTTTGGATACTGCATTTCGGAAGCTCGCCGAATCCACTCATCCGGCAGCCCCTCTTGTACTCGACTCTGATAACGGCAATCGGGTTTGCAGCCGCGCTCTTTGTCGTTGCCCTCCTCAACATTCACCAAAACAGAAAGCTGACCGAGAACACTGAAGACCTTCACGGCAGCGCCCGATGGGCGAACGAAGAAGACATACGCCAGTCCGGTTTGACCGACCAAAAGCACGGCGTTTATATCGGCGCCTGGCACGATGAAAAGGCTGATCGGCTTGAATACCTGAAACACGCAGGCCCCGAGCATATTCTCGCCTTCGCGCCGACACGTTCAGGTAAAGGCGTCGGCCTCGTGATTCCGACTCTTTTGGGATGGGAAGAAAGCGCAGTGATCTTCGACATCAAGGGTGAGAACTGGGACCGGACCGCGGGCTATCGCGTTGCAGCAGGCCATGTCTGCTTTCGCTTTGCGCCGGTGGAAGAGCACAGCGCACGATTCAATCCGTTGGCCGAGGTGCGCATCGGAACTCTGCGCGAGGTTTCCGATGCGCAGAACATCGCGGAGATGCTGTGCAGAAGCGGAAAGGAAAGCTCTCACGACGAGCACTGGATCAAATCGGCAACCAGCCTCATTACCGGCCTGATTCTGCATCTATGCTATGTCGCCAAACGCACGAATAGCTTCGCCACACTTGCTGAATTGTCCAATGCCCTCACGCCGCTGATGTCCGACCTGACCATGCCGCTCGATCTTGAAGGAATGGACGAACAGCAGGTCAACGTCGCGCGCGAATACTTCTCCCAGATCATGCGGACACCACACGTCGAGTCCACCAGCTACTGGCATCTGCGAGACGGCCAGAAAACGCTAGTGCATCCCGTCGTGCTTGAAAAGATGCAGGAGATGCTCAACCGGGAAGACAAGGAATTCTCCGGCGTCTTATCGACGGCGAAGACCACGCTCATCCTCTATAGCGATCCACTTGTCCAGCGAAGCATCGAGGAGAGCGATTTCACAATCAACGATCTTAAACATTTCAAGTATCCGGTGAGCCTCTATCTGGTTGTGCCTCCGAGCGACATCGAACGACTGAAACCGCTGTTGCGGCTGATCTTCACAATGGCCGTCAACAGACTGACGGAAGAACTGGAGGAAGTAAGAAACTCCAGGATCAAGCAGGCGATCAAGAAGGACGAGAAGTTCTCGCCGCGTCCCGACCATCGCTTATTGCTCCTGATCGATGAGTTCCCAAGCCTGGGGAAGATGCCCATCTTCGAGACGGCTTTCGCCTACATCGCCGGATACGGGATAAAGGCGTACCTCATCACTCAGGACATCGAGCAAATCAAGGATGCCTATGGAAACCACGAGAGCATCATATCCAACTGCCACATAAGGATCGCATACGCACCGAACAAAACGGAGACCGCCGAAGCCCTCTCGAAGATGGCGGGAACAACGACCATCCTTCGAGCGGCCGTCAGCTACAGCGGATCGCGTTCAAGCCCATTGGCTACCAATGTCTCGACCAACGTCGATCACATCTCCAGACCGCTCATCACAATCGATGAACTCATGCGATTGCCGGGGCCAGTCAAGGAAGGTCAGGGCGAGGCGCAACGCATTGTCTCTCCCGGCGCAATGCTGATCTTCATCGCGGGCCAGTCGCCAATCTTCGGCAAACAGCTTCTCTACTTCCAGGACGCCACTCTAAGCAAACGCTCCGCCATCAGACCGCCCGATAAGCACTTCACCATTGAGCATCACGGGAACATCCTCTCGCCGGGAACGCTGCACTACGCCAGCGAGACCACCTCGACACGAGGAATCATCCAAGGACCCAAACAGGCTGATACGCCCAGGCTGACTGAAGAATCCGCAACAAACGCTGATCCTGCATCTGCTCCATCCGCAACCTCCGGTTCATCGCGCGTGAATTCGGACGAAAGACAACGGCTCAACGCTCCAGGGACATTCGCACTATCGGACGACGGCGTGATCGAACCTGCGAAAACCACAATCGGCGACGACAAGGACACAACTTCGACAGACGAGATGAAAGAAGTATTTGAGCAGCTTGAAGTCGGCATGGAAGAGATGGACAGAGACATTCAACTCTACCAACAGACAAAGCAAAACGGAGCCATGACAAATGACCGCTAAGCGCCGCATCATTGTTCGGATTGCAATCTCGACATCCGCTGTCTTCGCCGCAGTATTCGCACTCGGCGCAATCGCCGGAGTACGGCTCAACATTGCGTCGAACTCCTTGCCGCCAGGGTTTTATAGGATCGTGCCACCTGGTAAAGGTCGCGATCTTCTCATCTGTCCAACAGGCATTGCCGAGTCGGTCTCCATCGGCAGAGGATACAGGCCGAAAGGCGCGGGCTGTGGCGATGGATACGCGCCGCTGCTCAAGCCGATCTCAGCGCGATACGGCGATACCGTAACTGTCTCCAGTGCCGGCATTGCCATCAATGGCCGCGTACTCTCCAACTCAAAACAATATGCAAAGGACGCACTCGGCCGGCCACTGCCTCAAATACCGGCAGGAACGTACCCCGTTCTGCCAGGGACCGTCTGGGTGATCTCTTCTTACAACCGCTTCAGCTTCGACAGCCGCTACTTCGGCCCGGTTCCACTCGATGAAAGGGTGCTCTATGCAAATCCACTCTGGCTCTTTTAAGAGCACTGCTGTTACCGCCTTCGCCGCATTCGCGGTCGGCGCTGTGGCTTGGTCCGGCCACTTCTTTACGCTTCTTGGATTGCTTGCCCTGCCCATTGTTTTCAAAAGCGCCAAGGGAAGCCCGCAGCGCATCACAACGCTTGCCTGCTACTACGCCGGATCAATATGGCCGGTCATGCCTGGTGCCGCTCAATTCTTCGGCAATGAGGCGCTACTGCATCCCTTGTCTATCATGATTCTGTGGATCACATCCACAGCGGTTCTCACGCTTCCGTGGATATGGCTGCTGGCTACGCCACGATGCAAGGCGGAATGGGCTTTGCCTATTGGCCTCTCGATCACCGCACTACTGCCTACTGGCGTCGTCAATCCGCTCACCGTCGCCGGTGTTCTCTTTCCAGGCTTGGGATGGGCTGGACTGGTTGCTGCCATCATCCTCTTCGGCGCGCTCGCGCGATTCCGCTTGTTCTCCGTCGCGCTGACGGCGATGCTCTCGGCAATATGCTATGTCTCTCATCCGGGAATGCCCATCATACCGCCAACATGGCAAGGCCACGACACCGAGCTTGGAGGTTCCGAACTATCCAGACAAACGCCAATGGCGCTCTATAAGGCCGTCGTTTACGTTCAGGAGACTGCATTCGATTCAAATTCCCAAATCCAAGTCTTTCCCGAAGGAGTCATCAATCACTGGACTCCCGCCGCCGAAGGCTTCTGGCAATCGACCTATTCTGAATTGCGGCAGAACCACCAGTCGATACTCTTCGGAGCGGAAGAGTACGGACCTCACGGCGGTCAATATCGCAACGAACTTCTCTTGCGTGGCCAGTACACAGCAACATTCCAACAGCGAATTCCGATCCCATACGCCATGTGGAGACCGTGGGACCACATCGGCGTCCCCATCCACTATTTCGGCCCCGCCACGCTCGCAATTGGTCCACGGCGCGTGGCGCCCATCATCTGTTATGAGCAACTGCTGGTTGCTCCGGTACTCATGTCCATTCGAGAAAAGCCAGATGTGCTGCTCGGAATCGCCAACGACTACTGGGCCGCTGGCACCTACATCCCAGAAATCCAAGACGCGGCAATCACAGCATGGTCTCGCCTCTTCTGGATTCCCTTGGTGACGGCAAAAAACAAATGACATACAGATTATTCATCTCAACGATTCTCCTCGGAGTGGCCGTAGCCTCTGTCCAAGCACAGATCCTAGCGGCCATATCCCAAGACGCCAACCTGCGTTACTCAGATCCAAAGATGATCGCGCTCATTCAAAGCTGCGCTCCTCAAGCGGCACCAAGCACCATGCTTGCCGTCGCAAGAACCGAGTCTGCGCTTCATCCTTATGCGATCAGCATCAACCGGCCCAAACAAGTTTCGAGAGCTGTCGGTTTATCAAACCTCGAAATTCAACTTGCCCGCCAGCCTCGCTCCAAACAGGAAGCAGTCCAATGGATGCGCTGGCTGCTTGGTCACGGAATCACCATCTCAATCGGTCTCCTCCAGGTCAATACGGAAAACGCCGGACTCTTTCACCTGCGTCCCGAACAACTCTTCGAGCCTTGCACCAATATCGCTGTCGGCAGCGCGCTTCTCGCCCGAGCGTATGCAGCCGAAAAGCGACTCGTTCCGAATGATCCAGATGCGCTGTTGCGCGCGCTGTCGATTTACAACAGCGGAACCTACGATCTTGGATTTGACAATGGCTATGTCGCCACTGTGTTGAAAAATGCACAGCCATGAAGGAGGAATCAATGTTCACGCCACAATCGAAAAACCTGCTCGGCGTTTTGTCGTTGACCAACTCGGCTGGCGGCATCTTCCAAAGTCTCAAACGCCAGACGGCCGCTGCCGGATTCACTGCCTATTGCGGAATCATCTCGGTAGCCCTCGGACTCTGGATGTGGCTCTGGCGAGACACTACTTTGCAAGACAAGACCCTGACGAGGACCGTTGGCGCGGCCCTGGTCCTCTCTAGCTTCTTCTTCTATCAACACCTGCGGAGAGGCTTTGGTGCTTTCTTCCTAATCCTTACATCGACCGGCATCGGGATCGCTGTCCACTATAGCAACCATCCCATGATTAACGGGGATCGGCCAGAAATACTGGCCATCGCTCTTATCGCCATCGGCCTGATCGCTTACTTCGTCCAAACGCGCTACCTTCCGGGCTTTCTCTTCTTGCTCGCTTCCAGCGTCACGATCATAGGAATTCTGTGGTCTTATCCTGCGATCTTTTGCCCAATCGTTATGGTTATTACCGGGGGAGTCCTGATCTTTTTGGGAATTCTGATTCGCTCCTTGGCCATGTTCAACAGCTTCATGTAGGTGCGTATGTGAACGACAAATATACCGACCATGCAGTTCTTTCGCCTCTCTTCGCGCAGAATCTTGTTCAGCGCCTTGAGCAGTTGAACATCGTCGATCAATTCACAGATGCCTCGAATCTGGCCCTTCCCTTCGCGCCGTTTCAGCTCTTCCAGATCAGTTTTTCGGTTGCTTCGTCAAACGAGCTTCCTGCTTTGTTGGGAGGGCGCTCCCTCCCTCGCTCCAGCCGCGCGGCGTCCTCCGCTACCCACCCCAGCGGGAAGGAGACCCCGCAACGCCCCCACTCAGATTGATAGGCGCGCTGCGCGCGGCTTCGAATTTTGCAAAGCCTAACCGTGCGGGTGTGTGGGGGGAAAAGACCTGGCTTGGGGCGGCGCGGCTCCTCAGAGATATAATTCCGGCATGGCTCTGAAAGAGGTTATTGCACTCATTGATGCGGAGATCTTCTCATTTCCGAATCGGTCATCGTGAGCCACCATGCTCCGGTGGTTTCTCCAACATGACTAGATCGTCGTCCAACCCATGGCGAATGAATTTGAGCCGGGGCGAAGCTGCCACAAGACTCCCAGCGTACACTTGCTTTATCCGAAGCGGAAAGAAACTGGGGCTTCCGACCAGTTCGTTTAACGGGGTCGAGCAATTACCTCTCGCATGGAGAAACGCCTCGGCAAGCCACACAATCTGCCGAGAATCATCAACTGCAAGTGTCGTGCCGGTGGTGTAGATGCCTGTTGTGCCACTCTCCCGAAGCACTCCCCAGTCTAAGTAAGAGCGCAGTACGCGGCGAGCTGCTCGGGAAACGGTCTCCCGCTCGCCGTATTGCTCTTTGACTCGACGCTGAATCTGAGCCGCAGTAGCGGACCCCTGAAGTCTCAAAAGCCGACCTACCTGTGCCGCCACACCTGACCAAAATGGATAGGCTGCCATTACCATGCCCCAATGAATGATTAAGTGATCTTGAAGAGGAACACTCTTGAGCAGCTCTAGACCTTCAGTACGAAAAGGCTCAAGCTCGGAAGGCACTGTTAGCCATGTTTTGAGAAGTATTGTAACAATCTTCTCTCGATTGCCGCGCTGGGCTTTGCCGCCAACAGACACTCTGTCTCTCAGTAGCTCCTGCAAGGCCACATTGACCGCAGGCCTGTCGTTACCTTCCAAGATCAGGGAGGCTGTATGCTCAAGCCACTCCAGACGAACACGTTGACTGAAGCCGATTTGATTAGTCCGATCGATCATTCGTCCCTTCTCTCTATTTGAATCAGAGGGACGATGAGTTCCTCAATTGAAATGCCACCGTGGCTCACGATGCACTGGCCTTCCTGAATAAACGCTTGGCGATCAGGTGCCAAAAGAGGCAGGTATTCCTCCGGGAGACCCACGGGGGGCCACTCCAGGGCGGCGGGGAATCTATTCTTCACATTGTCTCGAAGGCTCGCATCCGAATACACGCGAACGCGTTCGCCTCGTAAGTCGGCTACAGACCCTTCCGACGGACGGCCACAACCGACCGCCTCGACGTTGCCGTGGTCAGACGTCAGATAGACTCGAAAGCCCCTATTAAAAAGTAGATTCAAGAGTGCATTCAGGTAAGGCCCTTTGGCCCATTGGCACACCTGATTGTGCATCCCAGCGGTGCCCATCTCCATTCCATGCATGATCCTATCAACCTTGTCCACAACAAGACCGACGATCCTTGACTTGGTATGAGAAATCATCTCGGAAACGGTCTCAAGATTTCCGTCTCCAAGCCCCTTCATGTATACGACCTCGTTTGGCGTGAAACCCTGATCCGCCCAGAACTGTGACCATAACGCAGGTTCCTTGTCCGTCGTCCAAATACTATTTGGAAAAAATATAGGAGCCTTCCCGGCGAAAACCGCTTGTCGCGATACCGATGTTAGGGAAGGAATCCAAGCAAAAACCGCTTCTTCTCTGAATCGAAAGTTGGGCTGCCGCATGGAAAGCTCATCACGAACCACCAACCATTGATCCATCGCAAGGCCATCCATCACAATCAGGGCAAGCTTTGCTTTACGATCTTCGCTCGCTTGACGAGCTAAGAACCGCGGAAGATGATGCAGCATGACTGGAGGTACTGGCGGCAGGTTGGCAAGCCCTGCGTATCGTTTGAAGAGCCACGCTGTAAAGCCCGCATCCACCCTTGTCTGCAAGCTCTTGGTAGCCTCTAGTCTTTCCGCACATGCATCATTGCATTGTTCCGCCATAAGCAGAATTAGCTCTGCCCAGGCGCGCGCAAAATGCAGCCAGTCAGTATGTTTAGCATCATCAGCAGGGATCGATTTGTGTAGGCTATCAATGAGCTTGCGAAGACGGCGAGGCTTGTCCTCTATTGCGGCTGTCAAAACGCCGATGGTCGCCCAACTGCCTGCCGGAATATCTTCCTTGCGGCGCGCCACTGGGCGCAACAATCCTTCGACAAATAGATTGTCGATGTAGACTCGGATGTCGTGATGCTCAAAAGGAAGATCCGCGGGTCCCTTGATAGAGAGAATGTGTGGACTCTCGCCGCCATGAGCTTCGGATTCACTTATTGCTGACTCACGGTCAAGAAAGATCGGCCAGCGCTCTTGTAGGAAAGCAAAGAATGCTTCTCGGTCCGAGATGAGCATCTCAAGCGGCCAGTCGCTGAAGATCGCACTTTGACGCAGCAACTGGACGAATCGTTCGTCAAGGATGCGAGGAATTCTCTGGCCACTGTAATGTCGGCGCAACAGCACACGCAATAGGTCGGACGGCTGTTTGATTAGCTCAATGGCGATTTCAAAAACGTGCCTGAGCGCGAACTCCTTTGTGGCATTGTCCCCCAGTTGACCAGGAGCATACCGTCCCTGCGCCTCATATAAAGCGCCGAGATCCCCTCGATCAAGAGCTGTCACGACAGGGTAACTAAGCTTCGGAAAAATCTCACCGAGGCTGAACGACAGTTTGCGCCCGGCCAAGAGAAGGTCGTAGGGCAAGCTACTAATGTCACTTGCATGAGAATGTAGTATGACTACAAGATCAGTTTGCTCTCCCCGATCCCAATGGGAGCGGAACTTCGATTCATAGGCGTAGCGGAACGCGATGGGGTCTTCAAACGGGATCAGCTCAAATCCTCGCTTTCGGATTCCTTCGAGAATCCCTTCTTCAAGGAGCAGTCCATCCGGGTCGGCCACCAGTGTGAGTCGTGCGACTTTCGGAGTGAACTCCTTCAGGATTTGATCGCGCCAGTTATTCATGACCACCGCCATCCACACGAATCATCAGCAATGGCACCATTTCAGGATAGGCATGTGCCTTTTGGTCAAGCTGCTTAAAGAGGTTCATCTCCTCCTGAGCGAGAAGGCTCATTCGATAGTTGCGGACCTGAGCCAGACCAATACGATTCACGGTTTTTCTGCGCGCGGCAAACGCATACTCAGCTTTTTCTCGCTCGCGTGCTATGAGTGCATGGTGCTCATGCACCAGCGCATTGTAGACCGGCTTGCCCTGTTCCTCTGCGGCATTTTCAACGCCTGCGAAGGCGGTTTCGGATAACCGTGCATTTAAGACGGACCTAACATGAATATCCGTAGCGAGTAACTGGTCCCAGATGTGTTTGGCCGTTTGCATGTAGACAGTGCCGTTGTCGGCCAGAAAAAGAGGCAATATCCTTCGCCGGTTCCACTGTGTGCTGGAAATCGCAATGCGCCATAAGGACCAAACACCATGCACTTCCTCGGAAAGGCCAGGTATCGACACCACGGGAATCGGCTGGCCGGGAGCAAATCGAGGAAGCCTCATGGTCAAGCCTCTGAGTTTCGGGTCCTCTAGAGTAAGATGTCTGGCTGCCGGAAGTCTCTCGGCCTCCTTTCCTGTAAAGACGACGTTCTCGTAGGTCTCACCATCGGGCCAAGTGAGGTTCCAGCTCTGGATTAGTTTCTCAGCTTGACCGCCATGCGCTCTTAGGTAACTCACGGTCATGCGCTCTACCCAATGAGGCAAAGGGTGAGTCAGCAGTCGTTGGGCTTCACCTGTCTCCAGGTCCTCGGTTGCGCCGAGCACAGATGCGGTCATCTGAGCCTCTCGTGCCTGTTCTTCCAAGCGGGCGACCATACACTCAACAGACTCTTCCACCTTGTCAGGGTTGAGGATTGCTTCGACATACATCTCGTCGAACATCTGGCTGGCTTGGGCTGAGTCGAGAACGTCGCCGGTTTTGTCGATGCCAAATTCCTCGAAAATGACGGCGAGCTTCTGCTCCAAGACCTCACGAACTCGGTGCTCGACCGAGCCTTCAAAGACGAAGTTGATGGCGCGGACTACATGGGCCTGACCAATACGATCAACCCTGCCGATCCGCTGTTCAAGACGCATAGGATTCCATGGGATGTCAAAGTTGATCACCACATGGCAAAACTGAAGGTTTAAGCCCTCCCCGCCGGCATCGGTGGAGATGAGAATACGGACATTCTTTGCGAAGGCATCCTGGACTCTCTTGCGGTCGTCCATCTCCATGGAGCCGTTCAGACAGACCACGGAGAACCCTCGCTCAGTCAAGAATCGTCCCAGCATCTCCTGGGTGGGTACAAACTCTGTAAACACCAACGCCTTGAGCTCTGGATCGTTCTCTTCAGATTGGAGACGGTAGAGCCAATCGAGCAGTGCTTCGGCCTTGGCATCTGGACCAATCTGCTCGCATCGAGCGGCAGCATCCAAAAGCAGCTTCACCTCGGCTCGCTCGTTCTTGAGCGCTTTGAGGCGAGTGCGAATCAGCACCTCGATCTGCTCCTGGCCGTCCAGGTCTGACCACTCCTCCTCGGAGGCCAGCGGAAACAGCGTCAGTTGCTGTTGAGGAGTTGCAAGCGCTTCGAGCCGCCGTTCGAGCGTAGTGCGAATGGCGCTTGTGCTTGAGACCACCAAGCGCTGCATTAGGATCATTAAGAAGCCGATATAGCTCCTCTTCTCCTGCATGGCCTGGTTGTAACCATCCCGGACGTATTCGGTGACGGCCTCATAGAGAATTTGCTGATTGCGGTGGCGATTTTCCCATGAGACTGGAATCAGTTGCGTGCGCCGTGGCTTGAACAAAGGCTTGCCTTCAGCATCAATAGCCCTCCGCTTTTCGGTACGGATGACATACGGCTGAACTCGCTCGCGGGTAACGCTGCTGATGTCCGGAAACACCTTCGCATCAATTAGGGATACGAGACGGTGAAAGGCGTCCGTCTTGCCTTGGTGCGGGGTTGCAGAAAGCAGCAACAAGTAGGGCGCGGCCTCAGCGAGCCCCTGCCCCAACTTGAATCGGGCCACTTGGTCAGTGCTGCCTCCAAGCCGGTGCGCTTCGTCGACAATCACCAGATCCCAACCAGCGGAGATCAAATCCTCAAACCGCTCGCGGTTGTGCTCACTTACCTGGGTAGATGTCCATCCCCGGCGCTTTTCCAGCGGCTTAACCGAATCGATCGGTACGACCACCTGTGAAAACAATTGCCAAGCATTGGCAGGAAGAGCCTCTTGGCCGTGATTGCCCTGCTCGCCATTTCCCAAGCCTGGTGCCGGGGTGATCCGCTTCAGCGTCTTTATGTCCTCCGGTAGCACGAGTTGAAAGTCTTCACCAAAGTGGAAGCGCATCTCGCTGACCCACTGGCTCACCAGCCCCTTCGGCGCAATCACCAGTGTTCGTTTAACCAGTCCGCGGAGCTTCAGTTCTCGCAGGATCAGGCCGGCCTCAATGGTTTTGCCCAACCCAACCTCATCTGCCAAGAGATAGCGCACGCGATCATTCGCGATGGCACGAGACAACGCACGAAGCTGATGCGGAAGCGGGATAACCGTAGACTCGATAGGCGCGAGCAAAACATCTTGTGTAAGAGCGTCGGCCACCCGCGCAGCGGCCGCGATGTAGGCAATATTGTCCGGCGAGCCAGCGCCCATATACTCAACTGACTTGAGCCTAGATGCGGGAATACGGACAACTGAGTCGCGGCCTGGCAGCCACACACGACAGGTCGTTTGTCCCCAAATCGCCTGAGTCTCGATAACCTGGCAAATTTGGCAGTGATCCTCACTGTATGCCCACTCGAAAGTCATGTCTCTCACTCTGGTATTGTCATGTCGGCATGAGGAAAACTCAGCCAGGCAAACTCAATTCTGCCGCCCTCACATTGCCAATAGTGCAGATGATGCTCATCGTCAATATCACGACGCCAAGCCCCTGCTTGATCGATTCGTCTCAAGAGTTGGGGATTTCCGCCGCCAGCTCCCGTTCTAAGCGCGTGAGTATCACTCATCCTTATCTGCTCCAGTGACTCCGCAATTGAAAACAATATCTTGCTCGCCTGTTTGTGCGTCAGATGCAATCTCTCCAAGGATTTCCTAAAAAATGATCCAACTTGATGTGCAGGGACATCCTCCCACTTCGGATCCATTCCGTTTCTCAATCGGAACCTGTAAACAGCGATTCGGATTGCCGTCTCAATACAAACATCATCGGTCGCGTCAATCAGGATTCCGGCCTCATCCAAGCACTCGATAAGTCCTCTCAGGTCGTCGCAAACCAATACGTCGCCCTCAAAAAACTCTGGTGGTTTGGGTACCGCTGCAAGATCAGTACGATCATGTTCCAATTCATGGATTTGGGCTCGCACTCGCACGGTCTTGCCGGGAGCCTTTCGCAGAATCAGAAAGTGGTCATTGATTGGTTCTTGGCAATGCTTACCCAGAATGGCGATCAAGACAACGCACCGCGTCAGATCTGACTGAAGGCTCACACCTGAGCAGATATTCAAGATGTCTGGCTCGATTCCAAGCTGATCAGGAAGGACATCACGGATCGAAAAGTATGTCTCGAAGGACGGTGTGAGCTTGAGCAGCAAGTCTACAACCTGGACAGTAGTATTAAAATCGAATTCAACGATCCCGTTCGCGGTGAAAAGGCCTTTGATTTGATCGCGAGAGGGGAATAGGCCATCCTCGAAAAGCACTGTCGATGCCCGTTCGCTCATATAGATCCCGACCCATGGCTCCCGGAGCAGCAGGCTCCAATCCAACAGTGTTTCCACATAGCTCTTAGCATCGGCTGACGAACTCTCGCCCTGTGGGACGGCCAATATTCCCGCGTCGATCGTTACGCTCGGCATGGTCTATTTCTCCCTCCGCCTCTTCATCTTGATTGAGGCGGCGCGAAGAATAGCTTCTGCCTCGAACTGGCCCTGATCAAAGAAGCCGTCAGGCCAGTCCACGATTGCACCGTAGTCGTTGACCTTGACTTCTCGAAAATTGGATAATCCTGATTCTTTCTCCACGAAGTACAATTTAAGGTTGTCGGTCACTTTGTTGCGATCATCTTCTGATGCCGCTCTGTAGCGAAGACGGTTAATGAGGTACTCACTGTGCGTCTCGATGAGACACTGTTTTCCAGTCAAGACGATAGATAGGAAAAAGTCTGCAAGCCTAGTTTGCACTTTCGGATGAAGATGCAGTTCCGGCTGTTCGAAAATGAGAGTCGTATCCGAATCAGCCAACAGAGACATGACGAGGATCGGGAGAACCTGGCTTACTCCAACTCCAACGTGTGTCAGATCCTGATCTTGTCCGCCTTGTTCCAAGGAGACCTTTAGTTCATGACCTAGCTTTCCTTTATCCACGCTATGGGCCGTCTCCGCAACACCAAGATACTTGAGCCAGTCGGTTACTGCCGCTTCGAGCGAGCGAGCAACCGAGACCGGTTGAAACGGTTTCTTCTCGAACGCTGCGGCAGGAATATATCGAATTTTCCGTTCGCGGTGTAGGTTCAGTACAGCCGCCGTCATCTCCCCTCGCAGCCCAACATCAGTTGGGTCCGCATGTGCCGCAAGCGGATAGAGAGGCTTCGGTTCATCTCGCAACGGTCCGAGGTACTTTACCGAGTTAGAAAAGAACATCGTTAAGTAGGAAGATGCATTTCTGATTTCGGCAGGAGGGCGATACGGAATCAACTGGAATTCCGATTCTCCCTCCTTACGTTCCGACCGAAGTGATTGCAAAATCGCAGAGGGAAGTTCAGTCCAATCTGCAAAGCAGCGACTCAGCTCGCGTCTCTTCTCCACCGACAGTCTGCGCGTACGATCAATCCATTCGCGCAGAGGAATCCCTTCTCCCAGATCGAAGAGTTCATGCTGTCGCTCGAACAAAAGGCTGTGGCTGTCCCCAAGTCTTGTCTGCAATTGCGCAATCAGAGTTCGTGGAATAACGAGGTCTCTATCCGAAAAAGGAACTCGGCGATACCGCGGCACGTCGTCAAGGAGTACCATCTGAATCCAATGAGCAATCTCTTCGACTAGATTGATACGAACGAAAAGACGCTCCAACAGGAAGTGCCGTAGGATGCAGCCGACAGGCTCAGCAGTCACAAGTTCTTCCCGGAGATCGTCCATGGAATCCTTGTCGAGTTCAATATCATAGTCCAGGCTCGCACGCGCAAGTTCGCTGTCAAGGTCATCTACCTGAAGGTTGGCAGCTTTGGTTGTGATCGCAGGACATCTTGACACCGTCAATTCATATCGCCTGTCTGTGTTGTCTTCGCTGACTGCAAGAATAGACATGTTAAACAGAAACAGTTGCGGCTGAAGCTGAAACAGATCACGATCTGAGCTTGCTTGATTTGCGTCAAAGGAAAGACTGCAAGAGATTCCTTTCAAAGAATCCGCGAACCGACCGAACCCTACCATCGCTCCGGGTAGTCGCACATTCTCTACGGGGCCAGCCAGCGCATCCTCTATTGGATCGCATTCCCACGCTATAGTGATCTGATCAAAATCTCCATTATGAGACCGCAAATCGTCGAACTGCCCGAGCCGTGCCAACGCGCCGTTCAGGACCACAGAGCGACTCCCGACTTTGTTTGAGAGAGTTTGACTCACAAGAAGCAGAGATTGAAGAACAGTGCTCTTTCCGCTGCTGTTCGGGCCGGCGAAGATGGTAAGCGGCGCGAAAACAAGCGGAGTCTCCTTGGCAATCGATTTGAAATTGGAGACCGTCCATTTGCTAATCATTCATTCACTCCTTGACGCGTGAGCGCCTGGTCGTACCACATGAGGAGTTTCGGGTCTTCCTGGAGAATGTCCTCGGGGATGCGCTGGGCAACGGCAATGATCGTGCGATAGTCGCGGTTTTGCCAGCAGTGCTTGAATCCACAGCGAACCGCTTCCAGCCGGATTATCTTCATCTTCTTACCGCTAGGTATTGGCGCGGGCTTCGGCTCCAGGCCAGGAATGAATCCCTCTTGGGAATCGGGCTTCGCCGGTTTGTAGCCGGCAGGAAGGTACTCCCAGAACTCCTTGAGAAGGGACCGCTCTCTCAGCTTTTCCAAGTCGCCTGCTTTGTTCGGGTCAGGAACATACCAACGATCCTTGGCCTTGGCGCGAAGTGCCGGATCGTCTTTCGGCTTCTTGCGCATCTCAGACCAATTGCTGGAAAGATAGGAGTGAATTTGTTCTGGGACCAATCCATTGCCATCGTACCGCAGGAAGCTCTGCTCCAGTAAATCAGATAGCTCCAGAGGCTTCTCGTGCTTCTGCCAGCCGCCAAGCTCCTTGAGGAATTGCGGATGGATGTCTTGGAATGTTTGGGGCTTTGTGAGGAGTTGCTGTTTAAGCCACTGAATGGCCGACGCCTCATCGATGACAAACAGTTGAAGCTGGAGCATCTCGCGAACGGTCATGCGCTTCTTCTCGTATTCAGCGACCTGCTCCGGAAGAAAGAACATATTGTCCCGTTCTGAGAAGCGCTGAACAAGTCCTGCATTGAACTCCGAAGCAGATAATGGAACCGCCGCACCTCGCTGGACATGGAAGGCGACCATTCGATCAAAAAGCAGGTAGCTCTTTCTCTCAGCTATAGGCTCTGCCTTTCCCTCAGTGGATGCGAATATCGGAAGCTGCTTCAAATGTGTGCGTAGAAAATCCCATACTCCATCCGCAGATCCAGCCTCGAGTGCAAATCGTGATTCAAGCCCCCCGTTTGGCTTGTAAGCAGAAATGGCAAGATCCTGTCGGGCAGCAGTCGCCGTGGTATAGCCCAAAAGCGACCCTTGTTTCTTGTCTAATGTCCGAACATCTGCGACCACAAATCTAGCCGCGCCCAATGCATTCTGAAGCGCATTCCAGACAGCGTTGCTTGTGTTAGAAAACTCAACCGTAATCCATCGACCGGGTTTTAAGACGCGGTAGTATTCAGAGAAACCCTGCTTCATTAAAGCCTCATATTCGAAGAGGCCCTTTCGTTGTACCCCATTACTTATCGCTTCAAGCTCGTTATCTGTACGGACCCTAAGCCACGATTCCCATAGAAAATTCAACTCGGAATACATCTTGTTTCCACCAAACGGAGGGTCAGTAAAGATGTAGTCGATGGAATTGCATGGAATCTGAATATTGGTAGCTGATCCTGTAGTAATTGCGGGTAAGAACTTTGAGGCGGCCGTTACTCGAACTGCTACACGTCGCGATTTAACTTGCGACCAGACGGATACTTCACTATGAATCGAAGGGCAGTAAAGAGTTCCAGAGCGCTCCTTTCCAACCCACCCACCACCAGCCTGTCCCTTCTTTGCTGCGAAATAGTTGCTCATTAAGGGGGCGCACAGCAAAGAGGATTTATACATCATGCTTGTAAGCATGAATTTTGCTCTCAGTGATTTGGCGTGCGCCCACGCACATGCCAGAGCCGCAAGATTACGACGTGTAAAGAAGTGATGAATATGCGTCAGGCCAATATCGTCGTTGCGTCGTGTCTCTTCTCCCTCTGGCATCCTGTCAGTGGGAAACCAGTGAGTGATCTCCCACTCGTCAATCTTCTTGAGGACTTCTATATCATCCTTGTCTGGGACTTTCTCAAATCTTTGCCCGTCATACTCGTAGAGAATGAGTACTGGAACTTGTTTGAACTGTTTCACCGGGCATCGTAAAACCCGATCATAGACGGTCACCCATGCGCGGTCTAGAAGACGCTTTGTCGAGTTGGCACCGCAATGGCGACAGACAATATCGTCGCTGATCTTGCTATTCTCCAAATCTAGAGCAGACTCCCAGAACACGACCTCACGACCGCAATCAGAGCATATGAAAACATCTGACCAAAGGGTACAAAACAGACGTCCGCGTTGCCCTGGACCATGCTTCGTTTCATACATCCAACTGCATTCGTCATTCAACGCTTTTAGTAGTAGCTCTACCTCTCTCTCAAATTCATTAGACACGAAAGGTAGGTTGAAATTTGCGGCAAGGAATGTAGCAGCCGGTGAAAGATCACCAGTAATCACACGCCTAGCTCCGGGGATACGAGAAGCACTTTCCGGGGAGGACTCTCGGCCTTCAACAGAAGCAGTGGCACTTACAGCTAACTTAGAAATATCCCCGCAAAGCTGCGCTGCCACCGCAGTCATGCCCGTGCCTCCGAAGGCATCAAGAACGATGTCTCCTGGGTCCGTGTAGTGGAGAATCAAGTTCATAATAATTTCATGCGGAACTTTTGTTGCATAGGAATGTGCATTGATGAAGGGGTTGTTACGAGTAGAAGCCAGTTCGCCCCCATAGGGTCTCGTCGAATAGGGAATGGTCGAATCGTAAGGTTTTCCATAGTGCTGGATGAACTCTGCGATGAATGGATTCGGGCACGCTGTGTAGTACGGCGGGTCCGACAGCGCCAGAATGTCTTCGTCTGAGCCAATGGGGAATCCTTCGATCTTGCGGAACTCCGGGTCTTTCAGCTTCTGACGCAGTTGCTCCATGAAGTATTCACGGCGCTTCTCGTCGTTCTCAAACTTCATTCCGAGGCACTCGACTGGTCCCTGCGCAGTTGCTACAGTTTGCAAGTCGAAGCTGGTTTGATCTTGCGTGCTCTTAGCCATCAGACGATCCTAGTCGAGTATGATCCGGACTTTGCCGGGTTCTTTGCCCTTGGTTATCTGATCCAGGAATTCCCCGAACCGCTTGGTCATCTCTGTTGGGGTGACTGGTGAACCCCCAGCGAGCAGCGCGTCGCGCAGTTCCGCAATCTTGACCGGAACCCTGGTGAGCCCAGAGAGCGCTTCCTTCAACGCTTGAATGAAGTCGTTCTCTAAGCTGTCTGGCAAGGCCCCTTCCTTGAGGAAGCCGTCAACCAACTTGCGTGGTCCGGGCTTCAGAAGACTCAAGTTGCTCTTGGTTGTTGGATCATCCAAGTCTGCAAGAAGCGCCCGCGTCCAGTTCTCAACCAGCTTGTCAAGTTCGCCATCGAGAGTGTTGAGCACCGTTGCTGCTGGTGCGCCTGTTGTCTCAATCCCCGGCTTGAAGTTGCAATGGGGGCAAACAGCGGATGTTCCTAGTTCCTGTTCGGTGAGCGCAAAGCAACTCTTCAATCCTGCCAGCCGATTCTGCAAGTCCACAAGCTGCTGGACAGGCATCAGTTCAATGATGGAAAGCCGTTGCAGATCCTTGAGCCGACGGTCATTCAGTAGCTGCGCCTTGCGCTTATCCTCACTCACGCCCAGCCTCGCCTTGACGTGCATTGTGAGATAAGCCAGAATGTAAGCCTTCTTCAGGTCCGTGAGCTTTCGCTGCGCCTGCTGGCGAAATGTCGAGGCATTTCGCTTAGCAGGGTCACCGATCTGGACGAGAATGTCGTCCCGCTCGGACTTCATCTTCTCGGTCCAATCGTGACCATTTGGTAGCACCGCTTCGGCAGTTGAAAGGTACGATGCCGTAGCCCCTAGGTCGCTGACAAGTTCCTCAAGGGCTTTGACCGTGGCAAGCGAATCGATGCCATCCCGATGTCCAGAGACTTGGGGAGCATCATAAGGAAAGTTCTTGAGCTTGCCTGTCGTTGTAAAAGGTTGCAGAGACTCAAGAAAGCCTTTGGTCTTGTCCAACTTGGCGCGCAATTTCTGGAGTTCGTCCTCGGCCAGGAGGTTCCTGCCCCAGAAGGACAGTCCGTTTTGAAGGCTCTGTTGTGTGAGTACGACCTGCTGTACCACGTTGGCAACAGCCTTTTGCAGTTCCTGAACAGGTTCATCCTTGCCTTGCGTGATGAGTTGGGCCATTCCCGGCGTCAGTCCAAGCAGCTCGAAAACTGCTTTGAGCGCCGGGACGTTCCAATCTTTGGGCCTCTCGATGTGTTTGAACTGGATCAATTCATCCATGCCGGTCCCGGCCAGTTGCACCAGCCCCGTAGCGTCGAACTTGTTCCCCGGAATTGAAAGGACGACTTCTCCTGCATATACAAGAGAGGCCAGCAACACCACGGCCCACTCTGGTTCAAGCCGAAACGATTGCGGAGCGAGGTAATCCACACCGAGAACATCCTGGATCAACTCAGAGCGGTTGACCACCTGCCCGTGGCCCTTCTTCTTGGCGATACCGAGAACATGCTTGGCATACTTGGACCGGTAGGGATCAAGACGCTCACCATCCAGGAGTTCCAATGCATCGAGCACTCCGGTAGCTTGCTTGGTACGGTATTGCCCTGCGATGGCCCGCAGAGCATCCTGCGCGGCCTGGGCCCGGTTTTGCCCGGTGATAAGAACAGAGAAGAACGGATATTCTGGAGCCTGGTCCTGGAACTGCGCCCCAAGACAAATACCAGCAACGATGTTCACCAGATCACGGAAATTGATGCGCTCATGCGAGCTGATGCCAGAGAGTTCGCGGATGGACTTGCCCTTGACCCACTCGGTCAGAGGCTTAGATCGTCCTTGGTAGGTGACATTGAAGGCAGTCGTCATGTTCTTCTGGAGCCACTGCACGAGGTCGCGAAGAAAGTTGGACCCCTTGGATTCGTAAGTGGACTTTGCATGGCCCGAGGCCGTAGAAGTAAGGTCCAGGGCCGCAGCGTAATTCCGAAGTGCCGTGTGAAACTTCTCGTCTGCATTTTCATTGTCAAGACGCAGGAACAGTTCGTCTGGTTTCTTTTCGTCCTTGAAGTGCGGCGCTTCGAATGGTTGGATGAAGTAGATGTAGAAGTCGCGTGACGGCACCGCAGTCGAACGTTCGTTGGGGGCGCCGAAAAAGAGGTATCCAATACGTGCGGCCTTATGCTCCAACCATTCGAGCTCATGCTGCCAAATCTTGTAGCCCGTGACATAGGTCTGGTCGGTACACTCCATGACCCTTCGCAGTGCCTCGTAGTAGTAGCGGTCGAGCTGCGATGAATCGAGGCTTTCGGCGCGTCTCTCGATCAGGGCATCAAAGTCGTCAGTCTTCTTAAGGTCCAGATAGTATTGGCGGTTGTCTGGATTGGAGGAAATGAACTGACCGCTGACTGTCTTATGGATTTCACGCAAAACGGTCTCGACCTGTGAGAGAAGATCGTCGGCCGGGTCGCCGCCAAGATCTTCGATGCCAGGTTGGAAAAGGCAGAGGCTATCCCGCAGTTCCTCTGGCGTTGCGCCCAAGGGAGCGTGAATGTCACCCGTCGTCAGCCTATGCACAGATAGCGCATGGATGAGCTGCGTTGCCATCGGTCTGTATGCTGGGCGGGTAAACGCCTGCTGGATGCGCGCCTCAAGCACCGAGCTACAGTCAATGACGGATCGGATATCCGGGACGGCACGAAAAGAAGGGTCCTCACGCAACGTCGTCCAGTAACCGTCGTATGCAATAACTCCAGGCCGGTCGTTCGGGACGCTTTGGCCAATCAGCCGCTTCATGGCACGAGAAATGGTCTTCAAAACCTCCCGCTTCTCTACGGCGGTGACCCGCTCAAATGTGTCAATGTAGTCGGGGTGAACGGGGAAAAGGCGCACGAATTCATCCATGCGCTCATTCATATGGCCATAGAATTTAGCGAAAGGAGTCAGATACTCCCGGATTTTCACCTGCTGGTCAGCTGTCTTCTTCAGTAACCGTTCAGCCACTACAAATTTGACATCCTTGCGGGCGATGAGAACCTGCTCGAAGCGATCTTTAACACGCCGGATGCTATCCGCCACGAAGGAAAATCGAGGACTATCAAAGATGGCTTCTTGAAGACCGGCGATAAAGCGCAACTTCAGGTCTTTACATACCTCGCCGATCTCGCGAAGGAAATTCAGGTCGAGGATCAGATCCTGGTCCTTGCGGGTACGGAGGTAGTCAAGCAGTTCATCAACCACCAAAAGAAGCCCGTGGTCGGGATATTCCTGGTGGAAAGCGGTCATCATTTCTTCAAAGCTGCGCTTGCTGTTAGATACCTTGTCAGCAGACGGGAAGGTATATGACACACCGATCGAGGCTAAGTGCTCTTCTAGTTCAGCCACTAGAATATCGCGCAAGGACATGGTGGTGGAACCGATCTCGGTTCTGACCACCTTAAATCGTCCACCGATCTTGCCTACAGCGCTTGCAACACTCTTGTCATTCAGATAAGCAGCAAGTTCACCATTTTCCGCCAAAGAAGAGATCACGGACATGAGGTGCGACTTTCCTGTGCCGTAGTTGCCGACAACTAGCAGTCCCTTGTTGTCCATAGGCTGATCGAATTGAAGCTGAGGAATGACGAGGTGAACTAGACGTTCCGCCATCTCCTCGGAAATCACATAGGTCTCAACAAGCTGCCGAGCGGCAGCGGCCTCGTCGGCGTCTCGTAGCTGCACCACGGACTCGATGGGCTCAAATTGGATTAGGTCTCCGTATTTCATCGTGTACGCCCCCATGCGTATTCATGCCAGGTCTTCATGCAGCGGCCACCGGATTCACAACGAGACAGTCGCGTAGAGAATATCGTTTGAATTCAGGGTGCCCCGGTGCTGCATAGACCATGTGCTCGTCTTTGACAACTCCGCTCAAGGCCGCAACCACCGTTTTGTTTCGTGAGATTCCCTGCAAGAGCCTCAGAGGGTCCTGCTTGAGCGAGACATCAAATAGTATCTCGATGTTGTCCAGAAGAACTACATCTCCAGCAGCAACGCCCACAATTTCTGTGAGAAGACGGGACGCCTGCAAAGCTCGTTGGCGCTCGTTACAGTCAAGCATTCGGCGAGAGAGTTCGAGGTTGACATTGACAAGTGGAGCTGCAATCCGTTCATGGACTTCGTGGAGCGCAGCAGTTTTGCCTGCGCCTGAGGGAGCCACCAGCAGAACCAGGCGATGGTACTGCTCAGAGGCATCAGCGATTCTTTGGAGAATCGTATCGGCAAGCGGCTCGGACATCAGCGATCTCCTCCAGGTCTCGTATCGCTCGCCCGTGTCTCCTCAAGCCAAATGTCGATGGCTGCCTTCCGGAATCGCCAGTGACGACCGATTTTTTGGGAGGGGATTTTACCTTCCCGAACGAGCTTATAGAGTGTAGACTTCGGGATTTTCAGATAGGCCGACAGCTCTTCGATGGTCAGGACATCGCCTGAGTTTTCAACCATAAAACACACCTCTCCGGTCACCGAGGAACTCAATTCAGAACGTCTCAGATAGACTCTATAATTTATCATTATTGCTCATTGTTGACAATAGAGGCCACGACAATGAGGTGTCAATGTTGGGGATTATTGCATGTTTGTGGCCCTCATGAAGATGCGGCCTCTGGATTGCGCACCAGATCCGAAGCAATTGAGCAGCAGCACACTATCGTGCCGCCTGACGTTCCTGGCCTGCAACACAGCAGCGGGCCTGTTCGGCAGGGAAGCCACGGAAATCGTAGACACCAACGCCTATTCTGAACTCGACGATGCCAGACAGTTCTGCCTGTTAGCGCAGACAACGCAGAGAGCTTGCGCTCTTTGGTAACCACTTGGCGCGTTGACCGTGATCTAGCTCACAGAACAAGGTGCTAAAGCTCTCGCGTGCCGGTGAGCATTGCCTTGCCATTGAACGTAAATGCGCAAAATGTTCCTTTCCATCGGGTAACACCTACGGAAGCGCATGATCCTAAAGCGGTTATTGTACGATAGACGATCCGAACACGAAGTATAGGTGATGCACAATTACCTTTCGCTTCCATTTACAGCTTCTACAGCAAAAATGTAAAAACGAGCGAGAGCCGCTGAAGATCTAAGTTTTTTTGCAATTTTGAGCAGACGCACCGGCACATTAGTAACGAAGATGCAGAACTTGGGTCTAACCGAGTGAACCGGCAATGTCTTGTTCAGTGAGATCAATCGATTTGGAAAGGGTAAGGGATGACAGTCGCAGAAGCTGAAGAGAAACTTGAAACACTCACACGAAACCTTGCGACCAGCGAGATTTCACTCTCCCAGCGGCAAAGGTATGAGATACAAGCCGCTCGCTGCCACCGATTCATTCAAAGAGCAAGGCAGAAAGCACACAGGTCGTTGGCTTCCTTTGCAGAAACGCTGCTCGGCATGGCCGCCGACACGGTTTTCGATCAGAATCAGAATGCCGCACTCATTACCGCAGCACATCTCATTCGCTGCGCCTCCATCGAGCAATTGGCCATTGCGGTTCCCGCTGCCATTCGGGAGACCCCGACTGACAGCACTCGGCCTGCTGGTTTCAAATGCCGTGAATTCACGGAAACCGCCGAATGCCTCCTTGGCATGGACAACAGTACATTCTCCTGCGAGTGCAACGTCGCCATCCGGACGGCTCTGCAACTGGGTAATATCGTTGGATTGCATCAAATCCACCAATCGGTACGCCGCGCACAGGCAGACTCAAGCGAGTTGGGTCCAAAGGGCATCGTGAATCGGCTAACCGAGATATGCTCCGCATACCACCCGAAAAAGCCAGCATCGACGCCGCGGCTGCCGGATTCTCAAAACGCGACTTCGCTCAACACCGCTCCGGTCTCCGAAGGCCACCTGTAATTAGCCAGCGCAGGGAAGCGCCGAAAGTGCTTCCCTGTGCAATAAACCCACTGTAGCCATCCCTGATCACTTTATCAAAATCCCTTTAATTGCCGTTGGTTAGCAGAAATATCTTTTCAATAACGTACATGTATGCTGTATAATACATCACAGAAAGGTGGCGGCATGACCACTCCGAAGAAGGCAGCAATCCAGACAAAGCGCAGAGTTGTTGCTCCCGCAGAGAAGCGAACCCAGATCCGTCTCACCGTCGATTCCAAATTTACCAAGACACATTTCACCCAACTGTTTGCCGTGCTGAAGATTCGTAACAAGAACGCCCTCGCCGAGCACATCATCATGAATTTCAAGACGAAGGCCGCTCAGGCGCAACTTGTGGGGTTCTACAACGGCCCGTGGCTGAATATTCCTTTCCAAACGATCGACACCGCCTTCGTGTTTCCGTTGACCCACGAGATTGCGGATGAGTTGGAGAGAGTAGGCGGAGAGATTCTTGGCGGCGTGAATCGCTCAAAGACATTTCGTGTGATGGTCGCCTACTTTGCCTCCGTTCACAAGCTGAAGACTCCGACGCAAACCTTCGCATAGCTCTTTCGGAAGATCGCTGGACAAGAGGCAGCCGCATGAAGCTGATGATCGTCGAGAGTCCAAACAAGATCAAAAAGATCAAGGCGATTCTTGGCAGTGGTTGGGATGTTGCAGCAAGCGTCGGGCATATTCGCGATCTCCCGGTGAAGAACCTGGGGGTCGAGCCGAACACATATCGACTCGAATACCAGATACTCGAACGGAGCGAATCCGTTGTTGCCCAGTTGCGACAACGTGCTGCTCGGTCCGAACAGGTCTTTCTTGCTACGGACCCCGACCGTGAGGGCGAGGCCATTGCATGGCACCTGCAACAGGTTCTCAAGCTTCGCCGGTACGAGCGCGTCACCTTCGATGCGATCACCGAAAACGTGATTCGCGCCGCTCTCAAAACACCGCGACAACTCAACACCAACCTTGTTCATGCGCAGGAGGCCAGGCGCGGCGCAGATCGGCTTGTTGGCTACCAAGTGTCGCCCGCACTCTCGCACCAGACGGGTATAGCGCGCCTCAGTGCCGGTCGCGTTCAAAGTGTTGCTCTCCGCTTGGTTGTCGATCGGCAACGCGAGATCGAGGCATTCAAGGAGACCAAGCATTTCGGCGCCGAAGCGGTTTTCGATGGAGGAAAGTGGCGCGCCCAGTGGGACACGGCCCCGTTCCTCAAAGAAGGCGAGGAATACATTCTGGACGCGGCACTGGCGGAAGTGGCAGCGAAGTGCAGGCTCTTTGCGGTCACCGCTGCGGCCACCAAGCCGACTACAAAGGCTCCGCCACCGCCCTTCACAACGGCCACGTTGCTTCAAGCGGCAAGCGTAACGCTCGGATACAAGCCGGAGCAGACCGCCCAGATTGCCCAACGGTTATTTGAAGAGGGGTTGATTACCTACCACCGCACCGACAGCCAGAACTTCTCCGCTGAGGCGTTGGCCGAAATCAGGGCCTATGCGGCCAGCAATAACCTGCCGTTGCCCCCCAAGGTGCGCACTTGGAAGTCCAAAGAGAGCGCGCAAGAGGCTCACGAAGCAATCCGCCCCACCCACTTGGGACAACGCAATGCCGGGGCGGACGACGACCAGAAGAAGCTATACGACCTTATCTGGACCCGCGCTGTCGCTTCCCAACTTGCTGATGCCGAATACAGCGTGAACACCCTCACGCTCGCTGCCCAGGATGGCTCGCAGCCCTTCGTCTTCAAGGCGATGGGCCGAACCCTAATCAAGCCGGGTTGGCGCACTCTAACGGCCAAGGATGCCGCAGAAGAACCCGATCCGAACGACACGGAAGACTCGGAGAAACAATCGGACGAGAATGGCCGCGTTCCCGCGCTGGGGCGTGGCACCCAGCTTCATGCCGACACCGCCCGCGTGTTGAACAAACAGACGCGCCCGCCGAACGGCTACACCCAGGCTAGCCTGATAAAGAAGCTGGAGCATGAAGGAATTGGACGGCCCTCCACCTACCCGGCCATCCTCAAGAACATCATCACCCGCAACTACATCGACGATTCAAAGAAGATATTGCGGGCCACGGACCTCGGCATCCTGCTCATCGACGCGCTCAAAGGCCACTTCGCCTTTCTTGAGTACGACTACACGCGCTCGCTTGAGCAGCAGCTCGACGATATTGCCGAGGGCAAGGCCCAGTATTTGAACGTGGTTTCCAGCATAGACGGCCAGCTAAAGAAGGAACTGGCGCTGCTGCACATCGCGCCGCAGTCTGCCCTGGCGTCGAACGTTTCAGCGCCGGCAAAGATTGGCGCAGCCCCGCCGCCCGGATCGCTTCTGTGCCCAAAATGCAAGCAAGGCACCGTCAAGAAACCCAATGGACAGAATTTCTACGGTTGCAGCCGTTACCGCGAGGGCTGCAACTTCAGCATCAGCGAAACCATTGCGAAGAAGACCCTCACCCCGAAACAGATCGAGGCGCTCTGCACAAAAGGCAAGACGGCTTTGCTCAAGGGCTTCATTTCCAAACAGGGCAAACCCTTCGAGGCGTACTTGGCTCTGGGCGAGGAAACAGACTGGAAAGCGCAGTTCCGCTTTGATTCCAGCAGGTGATATAGTTCGTCCACCAACAGAGTGCCCACGACGTATGCTGAACAATATGGAATTTTATGCAGAAGGATAGCCTAGATCATCACCTTTACCACTGGATATCCGTCGCGAACGAGCGTGCGGAGCGATATGGATTTCCTCCGGGCCTGATCGAGGAGAGTCTGTGGTGCTTGAAAGCTCTACTCGGAGAAGATTATTTAGCTAGAATCTTCGAGGCGACGGAAGAACTTCATCTGCTCGGTCTCAGGGAGCAGGAACTTGCTCGTTGGCTTCGGGGCGGTGCCAGTGTGGATGACCACGTGATTCAAGTCATGGATCTCGTTGCAACAATGAGAGAGTTTGCGGCTGATCCATCCCTCGGCGACAAAGTCGACAGACTGAAGCGCAACTCATTCTGGCCTTCGCAATTCGAGATGGCGATGGCGCTGCGGGCGAAAAGAACCCTCGGCGCGGATGAAGCCGTCTTCCTAAGCCCCGAAACGAATACAGCAATAGGCGACTTCGTAATTAATTGGAAACATGGGCTAATTGCCTGTGAATGCGCCCGCTTGGCTTTCGGTGACGAGGAAGAGGAACAGTATCGCTTGGTAGGAGATCTGTACCAATATGCCGATAAGCAGATCAAGAAGGCGAATCAGCGATGTTGCCTAAAAATTCGGGTAGGAGGACCATTAGTTTCCACATCATTCACCGCCGCGACACGAGCTATAAAGACTGCCTTCTCTCGATTCGGTTCAGCTGGCCGTGTAAGCACAGAGGTCGAGGGCGCAAAGGTCGAGCTCGAAGCCCTCACGGTAGGCAGTGAGCGAATCCCATTCCGATACATTGACGGCCGGGTTCAAGACGTTCTTGGAACGGAGTGGGTTACTGCCCACTCGCTGTCTTACGTCAATGCAAAAGATGGCGACGAAGCCGCTGCGATGTATCGAGCGGGAGAAGATTTTGATCGAGACGAGTATGCCCGTGTATTCATCTCGTGGGATCGGAATCGTCCCGCTTTCGATCCGTATGGTCGAATTCTCAACAAGATCAAAAAGAAGAGACATCAAACCAAGAGCAACGCAGGAATATACGGCCGGATCATTTTTATCGAAGTTCAGTGGGATCTCGAACTCGGGGATATTGAGCGCCTGGCAAGAATGGTCAATCACGAGCTCGACGAGTCCCGCAATACAATCGCGGTACTAATCTCAAAGCGGTTAGCCAGCGTTCATTATCGCCGCTGGTACAAGTTTTATCCTTCGAAGATTGGTGCGGTGTATGAACGAGACTCGTCGTTGCCTCAGTTCCTGAACCGCTTTATCTTGTACGAACGAGACTTCGATCCGATTCTGAATCGTAGATACTCTCGGACTTGGGAGGAAGCCGCCGCACTCGTGGAGCAGCATAAAGCGGAAGACGAAGAGCAAAACCGCAGACGAGAGGCGGATTTATAGTGAAATTCAAGGGTGTACACGCGCCACCTATTAGGCGCAGACGAATCAATACAGAGCAGGAATGATCACAAGCTCACCAGGGCCGCAAGCCGCCGACTCAATGCCCTCTTTGAGCCGCTTCAGCGTATCTTCCCCAAAGAAGCCTTCAACATAGTTGCTGCTACTGCGAATTCTTTGCAGCGGAACTCGCATGATCGAATCCTGATCGCGGAGCCGACGGAAATATTCGTAAGCCATAAGGTCGGCGAGTTGCAGTCCCACAGTTTGGCTCGGAGTCGCAATCTCGCAGGCCTTGAGCCTATGACGATGGGGAAAACTGACGTTTGCCGCCAACTGTTCAAAGAAGCTGAGTGCCAACTCGTCGAAACCGGACCCTTTTTCGACTGTCACTAAAAGGGAGTAATCGAGAGGTAGCGTTTCCATGTGCGCGGTGATCATCGCGATGCAACTCTTGAAGCAGGCGAACCATGGATGTCCTAGTTTCGTTTGTCCGGCCTCGCTGATGATGCGCCGGTATGCGTCCGCACGTATTCCACAGTTATAAGCAACGAGGCGCGCCTTCTGACATTCCACGACTTCGAGTAATTCTGAGCTGTACTTTATTCGCTGCTCTTTAGACCATCCCAGATACTGCTCTTTGCCGTGGTTCAAGGCTGCGGCATGAAAACGGGATACCGCATATCGGGAGTTAATCTGCAACCACGATTTCTCGATTTCCTTCCAGGTGATTTGATCTGAAAAGAAGCCACTGATCGTCAGTGCTTCGGGATTCTTGGGATTACCGTCATGGCTCTCGTCACAATAAAAGCGAAACTCCACGTCTGCCGCCCTCCATTTTCCGAGATCCCCTGAATCGAATTGTGGATTCAGATCTGTCGTGGCACTTCTGCGTAGAATTTCAGACAGTAAATCAAATCCTGAATCATCGGCTCGTTCACAATCGGTACGTGCGGCTTCAACGAAGGGAAGAAACTGCCCATGCCGGCGGGTGACGGCTCATCATCGCTGCCATAGTAGAAAGCGAGGTTGGTGATGAAGACCCCGCTTTCCGAAGACGGCTGCGGTGAAGCCTGCCAGATGGCGACGAGACCGTCTCGAATTTCTTTCATCCATGGAACTGTATCGACTGGGAAGTCGGAGTAACCAGGTGTACCGGCGGGAATGGTGTCAGGCACATTGGCATCAATGAAAATGAGGAACGGCAGGCCAGCTTGAGGGAACTGCTTAATCGCAGTGTCGTACAGGCCAAAAACGTCGCCCTTGAGGTGCGTCTGGGGCGAAACGGTTCCAGCAAAGTTATACGACCCCTGCCGCTTCCGACTCTTGGTCTCAACTCCCACTCTCTTGTTGGTTAGCCGATGGGTCGCAATGAACTCAGGATGTTTGCCCGTCGCCTTGGTGTCGTCGATCCAATCAATATCAAAGCCGGCGCGAGCGAAAACTGCGGCGATCAGAATCTCATAGCGTGCTCCCTGGAAGGGCTGGAATTCCTTCAGCCTCTTGACCAGCGATTCAGGAAGTTTATGGACCAATTGCAGCCAGTAGAGGTCGTAGCCAAAGCACAGGTATGCTTTAGCGGGACCAGTGAGTGTATGGCCCATGCTGATGGCGTCATTTGCATCCCCCGGTTTCTTCAGAAGGGAGATCGTGGAGGAGCGCCAACGGACGATTGCGTTCTGCTTGTCATACGGAAGCGTCAGCTGTTGCTCAAACCAGTCCTTGCCCATCGTGTCGACGACCAGTCCGTCGAGGAACTGATGGAATGGCTGCTCTTGAGGACTGTAGAAGAGCCTGTTCCAGAGGGGGCGAAATCGCGTGTCACCCATGACGACGCTCGAAGAAATATGGGTCCGTGCACCGGGAACAATAATTGGAGTAGACCCAAGCAACATCGCGTTTCCCATAGCGTGGCGTCCCTTACCGCTGCAACACTCTCCGTAGGTCTTTCCGTGGAGCCCGCATGGGCACGGCTTCTCAGCGGGAAACGGCGGTATCTCGGGCATTTTGAGGTTGAGTTTTGATACATCTTCTGGCTTCAAGTCGTTCATACCGATCTGGAATGGCTGCCCCTCTGGGGCCGGCTTGTTGCATACGCGGCAGGTCAGCGGGGCGACGGTCTTGCGCACCCCCTCCGCGACACCGCCAGGATTGTGCCGCGAAGCATTCGCGATCAACGTTTCGATGCTGCGCTTGCCACAGTTGGGACAATCGAAAACTACGTCGGCCTTGAACCAGCAGTCTGTCATGCTCTCACGCAATTCGCGGTCCGGATGGTGGATGCCGGGTGGGGTGACCCAAGTCTCAATTCTGAGACCAGGGAAATGCAGAATCGACCGTCGGAGAAATAATACTCCCGGCAAGTCGGCCAGCGGTCGGTCAATTTCTGGGTCGAACATTATCCAGGCACTCGGGTGCCTACTACCTTACGCCTGATCCAAACACACTTCGGCGACCGACGCCCCTCCAATATTCCGGCCGCGAGGCCGACCACGCAAGCTTGACCTCTGTTGACCAAAAGCTGCCCAAACCGCGCTATTCACCAGTGTATTCAAAGAACACCCGCGCACGCGAGCCGCCTCATGGGCGGCGAGCCACGCAGACTCGAATACACCAACCTGTGTTGCGTGGACCCGGCGCGAATCCACTTCGAGCAGCTCCACATCGTGCAGGTTCACGCCGTCCAGAGCCTCACGGACACGAATCGACAAATCGCCGTGCATTCTCCAGCGCCGGCGCAGGCAACGATCAACCTTTGCACTGAAACGAATGTTGCGGTACACAATCTGCATCGTCGGCTCCTATTCTCCCGCCCTCAAATCTCCGTACGGTTCTGTGAACGCAATGTCGCGATTCACACGCACATTGAAGCGATAGCCAGGTCGAATCTTTACCGTCGGCTGGATATTCAGATTCTTCCGCGTCACCTCCGTACCCAACTGCCCGAACTGCTGACCGAGTGCTTGAGTTGCAGCCGCGCTCGGCGACAAAACACCGGACGCTGACGACGATTGTGGCTGCGACATTTCAACTCCGGCCGTAAACGCACTCAGCATCAAAGCCATCGAGACAAGCCGCACGAAGTGATTGTCTACCTGATCGTGAAATCCGGCCGCTCCAGAGGCGTCGTGCCCCACCATGCCGTCGAGGTCCACGCTAGACCCGTCCGGGAAGATCAGCCGCGTCCAAACAACGACTGCGCGGCTCTGACCATACGAGACCCGATTGTCGTATTGACCGACCAGGCGCGATCCTTGGGGGATTAACAGATACTGGCCAGACGCCGTGTCGTACACATTCTCGCGCACAACGGCCTTCACTTCGCCGGGCAGATCGGTGTTCACTTCACTCTCCAGCGTCGCAGGAATGTCCCAGCCAGATTTGATTTCATACTTCGACAGAGCGGGCTCTCGCGTCGCGGAGGAATAGTCCCGCTCATTCCTAGCCTGCCTTGCCTTTTCGATGAAGCTCTCCTTATGCTCCTGAAGGTTGGCATCGCTCTGATCTCCAGAGCCTGCATTTGCGGACAATGAAGACGGACTTGGTACTCCAGCATTCCCAGCGGAAACGGATTTCGGATATGCGCCGGCGAGCTGTTGAAGCAGCGAACTCACGCCCTCGACAGGCGCGGCCCCCAGTTCACTCAGAGCACCCAACCCCTTGCCGCTATTCATCCCGCTCGAAATCGAAGTACCCGCCGTGCGCGCTTCAAGATCGCTTTTGTACATCTCCTCGCGCAATTCGTCCGCCGCGCTCCGTCCTTGAGGCGCTTCAGCTTGAGTGCCCACCTGCTGCTGATTCAGCGCGACCCTGCCGCTCGTGTTCGTGGGCCTTGCCAGTGAAGGTCGCCCAGAGGCAGCAATCTGACGAGCTTCAAGAGGAGGAACGAGCGCATCTTTCGTGTACTGGGAAGAAGCTACAAGATCAGACGGAACCCCGGCGCTTTGAACATGGTCCTGTATCAGGTCCGGCGTACTCGATGCGGGCTGAGCCTGATTCTGCGCTTCCTTTCTTGCGTCAAGCTTCCGCTGCTCTTCGAGATCCTTCCAGACCTTCGTCCCGGTCGATTGCGCATCCGAAATCGACTGGTCATCCTTGGCGGCGTCCGCAGCCTTCTTCTTTCCACCCCGCGACATCACCCCATAGACCATCACGACGAGGAATCCCAGGACGACAACAAACGACATCCCCCGCACGGCCGGATTCAAATGCTTTCCGTCCGTGGGCCAGAAGCGCAGCTTCAAAGGCTGCTTACTGCGCGTTGGACTCTCGCCCTCGACCTTCGGAGACAGCACAACCTCTTCGCGCACATTCCCATCGACTTTGTTTTCGTCCGCCATCACTTCACCTCCGTATGGGGCGTGAGCGCATCCTTGCGCTCGATCTCTACAAGCTCCTGATGCTTGCCAACACCAAGCAGCAGAGCTGCCTTCACAAAGAGCCGGTCCACAACAAAGGTCGTGCCCTTCACGCGGAAGTTGACCATCTCATTGCCTGCCGGACCTTCGATAACCAAGGTCGGAAGCTCCTGAAACGCGGTCACGCTCGGCATCTCGATGTAGGTTTTTTCTCCGTCATCCAGAACCCGTACTGGCCGGATGGAGTCCGCGCCAGACTTCACTTTGAAGGTGTAATCGAAGTAGAGCTTGTCCACAGCCTCATTGCCGGTTTGCGAGATGCGCGAAGCCTCCACATGCTCCTTGTGCTCTTTCGCCTGCTGCTCCAGGAAGAGCTTCCATTGCAGAGGCTGATCGTCGGGATACAGGAACGCGACCCGCGATATGTATTCACCGGGCTTTGAAACCAGCCGGAGGTAGTAGGTTCTCCGGTCTGTGGCAACAATCATGGTCGTATCCAACCCCGTCACCTTGGGCTTCACAACCAGAATTGGTGTAGCAGCATCGCCAGACCCAGAAGAGATTGGCGTCACCACCCAACGAACTGAGTCTCCAATCTGTGGCTCGCCAAGAATCTTCTCGCCCGCTTGCAACTCGATAGAACTCACACGAAGCGGTGTGGCAACCAGTGTCGGCTGCCCAACTCCAAAGGTGTACACCACGCGCCCGTCCGGCCCAGGGACCGGATTGTTCTGCTCGTTCGTGAGCTTCGCCGATAGAGCGACGGCCTCGCGCGCCGTCTCCGACAGCGCAACATCTTTCGACGGCTCCCAGCCCGGAGGAACTTTCACTCCAAGTCCTACGCTCGCGGCTGCCGAGCCAATCTCCGAACTAATCCCAGTTCCTGGACCTTGCTCCAGGGCTTTCTGAAGCGCCGCAAACGGATACTTGTCCGTGGGAACAACCTCTTGTTTCGTCGGCGCGGCCTTCCGATTCAACACCACCGCGCTACCAGCCGGCGCACTCGTACTCGGAGCGCCATCTTGCGCGAACCCGCAAAAGGCGCTCGCACCCATCACAAACAACACCATCACTCGAATTGCTTTCATACCCTCGCCTTTCTCGGCTGAATTACAGAACCTTCGACCAGCTCACATTAGTGACATAAATCCCCAGAGGATTCACTCGCGCCAAAGCCTCATCCGCAGGCGGATGAATGGAGATCGTAATGACTCCCTTGTAGTTTTGAGAGCCGGTTTGCTCGCCCTTCAGATCGAATGTCGTCTCCGTCCACTCGACCTCATAGCTGTCCTTCGAGGACGCATAGAGCGCGCGGACATCGACAGAAACCGTTTCCGTCTGCGCCAGCTTCAACGGCGATCCATCTCGGTACCCATCGCTGATCTTGATCGCAGCGGGAGTGCCGTTGCCGATCTCCGCATACACCCGTTCGACTGCGTTCTTCTCGACCGTTGCATCCGACGAGACCATCCGCCAATCCTGGACCCAGGACCACAACGCCGCCCGTTTCAAACGGTCGTCGGCAACGGAGGCTTGAACCGCCGTTCCTTGACTCACCACTTTGCCCAGGTTGTCTACCGCGACGATGTAGGGAATGACCTTGGGTTTGGTCCCGATCACGATCAAGCCCAGTACGGCAACCAGCGCAACCGCACTGGTTGTCACCGCAAGAAGCCGCCAATTCCGCGCAGCTACGATCAAATCCCGATACCGCTCGTTCCACTCGTCGCGAGCTGCCAGGTACGGACTCTTGCCCGGACCTTTCTCTTCCACTATTGCCTGCGATCCACTCATCATTCGCTCCTACTCTCCGTGTTGAATGTGCAGAGTCGGCGCCGACACAGTCGCCGAATCCTGCGGTAGATGTTGATGTGCCTGTGCCGCGGCATTGTGAACTCCAGAGATCCTCTCGCCCAACGAGCGGCCATCCGATCTGCCTCTCGCGCCCGACGCCTCCTCTTCAGCAGGACTCACGGTACCGAGTGGAGCTTCCGTCACCACACCCGGCGATGCAGCCGGCGACTCACCCGAAAGACTGGCTTCGCCTGTAACTGCGCTGTTACCGTCTTCGCTTGCCGGAACACTGGTAGGCGTTGCTCCGCTGCCGGAAACACTCCCGTCCGCAACCGGCCCACTCGCGGAATCGCCGCCAGACGAAATTGCCTCACCAGCATCTGCGGCGCGAGTTGTTTTCCCCTCCGGTGGCACGGTTACAGAACTTCCAGTGGTCGCGCTCTCTCCGGCACTCGTACCAGCAGACGATCCTCCAGCACTCTGCCCCGGTGTTGGCGAACTATCAGCCGCAACGGAGATAGGCGGT
Source organism: Occallatibacter sp. (assembly GCA_049513195.1). Classification (GTDB taxonomy): domain Bacteria; phylum Acidobacteriota; class Terriglobia; order Terriglobales; family Acidobacteriaceae; genus Telmatobacter. The sequence continues at coordinate 4,829 of JBEKWJ010000035.1, read as the reverse complement.
GGATCGACGGCTACAGCTTCTCCACCTCCGCCGCCCGCGCTCGGAGCAGGCGGCGGAACACTGTTCATCGCGCCTTCAACGCCTGGCGCAGCACCGCTGGCACCACCACCAGCCATCGTGCTGCCCATGCCGGGCATCATGCCCCCAGCGGCTCCGGGCAGGAAGCTTCCACCAGCCCCACTCGCTCCGCCCGCCGCGCCCGCGCCACCCCCAGCGGCAGCAGCGCCACCGGCACCCAGCAACCCCACGCCGCCCGCTACGGCTCCAACTCCAGCCGTTGCAACCGCGCCGATCGTTCCGGCAACAACTGCGGCGGACATTGCAGGAGCTATCAGATCGGAACTGCCCATTTGAAGTGAACCTTGCAGGACGCTGCTGGCGAGCTTGGGCACCTGCCATGCGAGCGCCATGAAAACGATGACGCTGGCCAGCAATCCGAAAAGAGACTGAAGCCCAGCCGTACTCAATGCGATCTGAGAGGCTTCTTGTACCCATGTGTTCGATAGGGTCTGGCCCAGGCCGATAATCATGTAGAGGACCATCAGCCGAACTCCGGTCGATACGACCAGGGAGATATAGCGTTCTGTGTACGGAACCGTCCAGCGCGAAGCGCCGAAGCCGAGGAAGATCAACCCGGCAGACATCACCACATAGCTCTCGACCGTCGCCATGATGAACGTCAATGTGATGACCACATAGGCGAGGAAGATCAGCAGCGCGCAAAACAGTGCAACTAGCGCGGGAATGAGAGAAGCGGCCGTCAGAGCGGCCCCCGCGCCTGGCACCAGAACTCCGACAATTCCTCCCGCCGTTGCACTTGCGGAGGCGCTTGGCAGACACGCAGCCAATATCGCTCCGCTGATTTGAACGCCGGTCCACAGAATTGACGACGGGTTCAGATACCCCGAAACTCCTCCGGCTTGTTGACCTATTTGGACGAAGCTATTGATGATCGCCGGGAACCACGTCGATTGGTTAATGAGCAGGGCGTAGAAGAAGCTGATGGTCATCAACTTTTTCAAGAAGCCCGCGATCCATCCCTCCAATTCATGCCGTTCCAGGAAAAGAACGATCATTGCCCACGTAAAGTCGATAACGGCGAGCAAGCCGAACAACTTATTCGCATAGCCGAACGCAGTTGAAACCCAGGTCGTCGTTGCGTTCTTGTAGACATCGAGCAAATCCGACGGCCCGGACTGTGGCGCCGGAGTCTGCCCATAGGCAAGTGCTCCTGTTGCAATCACCAATGCGCTCAATACCAACAACGACCTGTGTCTCAGCTTCATCTCAATCGCTCCGTGTTACTGCTGTGGAACCGGCGAATACGTCCGGCTGTCCGTATTCGATCCGGTAGGGACCGTGAAAAACGTATCGTTCATGTCGCCGTCAGCCTGCGCGGATGACGCCTGCTGTGCCTGATACGTCGCCTTGGAGGTAATGTCTGTAAGCATCAACTGGCGCAGTTTTTCGAGTTCTGCCAGTTCTTGCGCGGCAAGAGAGTTCCCGACTTGGAGAGTCTGCAACAGCGTCGTCGAATTCTGAGACTGCTGCTGCAACGTCTGCACCAGCGCGGCATCGTTGTTCAACTGCGAGTATTGAAGCCCCGCAACCTTCAACGCCGAATGAGCCGTATCGAGATTGGTTTTGTACCAGTTCCGATACATCCCCGCGTAGTTCGTCGGGTTGGCGCTCCCATAACCTGGGAAGCGCGCATTGAACTCATCGTCCAGATTGGCCATCGAGTAGGCAAGGCTATTGCCGTACTGCACAACACCGTTCAACGCCGAGAGATCGTTGGCAATGGCGCTGAAATTGAAATTGCCGTTGGCGATTCCTTGCACCATCGCAGTTGTTTGCTTGTATGCCTGCTCAAGGTGCTGGACTTGCATTTGCGCCTGTTCTAATTGAGTTGCATACTGTTGGACCTGCTGTTCGTATTGCAGAACAAGCTGGATATTGTTCATGATCTGGGTCCACTCCGTGGCGATCCCAGCAACCACTCCGGCATGAGCTTCATCAACATTCACGCCCATTGTGAACATGAATGCAGCCATGACGATACCGACACGCAAGAACATCTTTTTCATGCGTTCCTCCCTCTACGACATAAGTTTGAGGACGGACTTCTTCGCTCCATATTTCGTATCGAAGTATTCCGCCCAGTTGGCGACACCGCGCACACGCAGCCACTCCGAGACCCACTCTGCACCGTGCATTTTGCGGATCTCGCCGATGCGAGCGCGCACCTCTGGACCGCTTACGCCCACAAACGCCAGCGCAACTGGACCGAAGCCGATATTGAAGAGCCGGCGTCCGTTCGGCGTTCGCTGGTAATACTCGCGCTTGGGCATGGCGCGAGAAATCATCTCTATCTCACGGGAGTTGACTCCCAACATCTCGTAGTACACGCGCACCGTCTCGCTCGTGGCCTCCGGGTTGGGAAGGAAGAGCTTGTTGGGGCAGGTCTCGATCAATACGTCTTTGAGCGAGGAATTGAAGATGTCCGACCAATTCTGCGTCGATAGCATCAGCGCCGCATTTGCCTTCCGCAGTGTCTTCGCCCAATCGCGGATGAACTCCTTGAAGAGTTCATGCTTCAAGAAGACCCACGCTTCATCGAGCACAATCGCCGTAGGCGACCCGTCAAGGCGTTTCTCGATTTGATGAAAGAGAAAGAGCAGGACCGAAACTACGGCGCGCTCACCCATGCCCATCAGGTGCTCCATCTCGAAGACCATGAACCGGCCTTGACCAAGCACGCTCTGATTCGCCTTGGCCTCCAGCAGGCCGCCGAGCGAACCCTCCAGCGTGTACACCCGCAGCGCATCCCGCAGAGCCAGGTTCTGCAAGTTCACCAGGAGTTCGGTGAAGGTTCGCGTTGTCGATTGCACTAGGAGTTGAAGCGCCTTCAATATCTCTTTGCGTTCCGCAGGTACTACCGTGTGACCCGCCAAGGCGCATAGTTGCTCGATATACTGCGAGGCCCAGGCTATATCGCCAGGCGTGTCGAGTTCCGCAAAAGGCGCGAAGCTCATGCCGCCGTCTTCAGCGCCGAGGTTGTAAAACTCTCCGCCCGCAGCCTGATTCAAGGCCCATGCCGAGTATCCTTTGTCGAAGACGAAGACCTGCGCATTGGGATAACGGAAGAACTGCGCTTCAATCCCGCACAACAATGTGCTTTTGCCCGCGCCCGGAGGCCCGACTACGAGCGTGTGCGCCAGGTCGCCAACGTGCAGATTGAAGCGAAAGACCGTCGATCCGGTGCTCGTGGCGTACAGCAAGGGTTCGCTGTTCTTGGGCATCAATGCCGAAGAGTTCACGCGGTCGCCGGTCCAGATCGCCGCAATCGGCATACAATCGGCCAGATTCAACGTGTGCAGGATGATGCGGCGCACATTGCGATATCCGTCCCCAGGCAGCGTTCCGCGCCACGCTTCCACCGCATTGAACGTCTCCAGGCGCGCTCCGAATCCAAGATTCTTGACGATCTTCGCAACTTGCCGAGCGCGGTCCTTGACACCCTCGCTGTCCTCATCCATCAGGATGATGTTTCCTGAGTAAAGGCAGAATTGCACATCGCCGCTAGACGCTTCGCCGATAGCGACCGTTGCATCCTCCATCATCTTTAATGCGAATGGGTCGATACGTTTGGGCGGTTTGCCCATCAACTGGTCGATGAAGCCGCGCGCCTTCGCGGTCCACTTCTTCAAGGCGTCGGTGATGATCTTCTTCGCCTCTTCGGGGTCGAGCAGGACTGCCCGCGTGTTCCACCTATACTCGAAAGGCAGCGTATCCAGAGCTGCAAGAATCCCAGGGAAACTCGTCGCCGGAAATCCGTCGATCGCCACGATCTGAATGTGCTTGCTGCCAACAATCGGCTCGATGCCGGTTTTGAAGCTCACGCAGCCGATCAAGTCATGCAGGAAGACGGGTATCGCCGGAAGGATGAAGGGATAATCCTCACCGGTCACACAGCGACGCACATACCGCGCCAGATCGCAACTGATCCACTCCGTTTCCGATCCATCGTCTCCAATGACACGATGTCCCAAGAGCCGCTCCACGCGAACCTGCGAACTCAGTACATCGTGAAACAGCCCGAGACGGTCCTTAAAATAGATGAGGGCGGTCTCGCCAGCAGTCTTGTTGTCCCCAGCGCCACCTTTGAAGAGGAACCCCTTGACCTTCTCCTCGCTCTGCATCGGAGGTAGGTAGGTGAGCGATATGAAATAGGTACTCTCGTAGTGGCGGCCTTCGGCTTTGAACTGCGCTCTGCGCTCATCGTCGATCAAGCTCGTTACCGAGTCCGGGAAGGCTCCCTGCTTCGCGTATTCGTTGACTTCGCAGCGAATCGCATCGCAATGCACCAGCCACCCAGAGCCGAGCTTCAAGACAGAATTCAATCTCTCTGCAAGAGCGGCCATCTCCTCGTGAGTGGCGGAGCCGAGATCGGGACCGGCATACCGCCAGGTCGCCATCAATGCCCCATCCTGAAGGAGCAGGATGCCATCGTCGATCATCGACGCATAAAGCAATAAATCGGGAAGGCCGGCGACCCACTTCCGGCCTTCCTCAGCTTTCGTACCGCGAGCCGCCCAGGCAATCAGGACACACGCCAATACGCCCGCGCACGCTACAACCACAAACACCAATCCTGAAATCATTGTGCCCACCATCTCCTTTACTTCCATGCCCGCCGCTGGCCTATACTCCGGCTCGACAATCGGGATTTGGCCGGGTAATACGCCTTGTACTGGAAGCTGCGCGTGGCCACATCGCGCATCTTCGGATCGGCCTTCGCCAATTGAACCAACATTGAAGTCGTCAGA
>JBEKWJ010000034.1:0-50899 GCA_049513195.1 Occallatibacter sp. | reverse complement strand
CGGGCAGGATGCGCAGGCCGGGCGTGGTGGCAAGGGCCGCGATGGGAATGAGTCCGATGTCGGCGGTGCCTGCGGCCAAGCGGTCGGCGCACTCGGCGGGTGACATGCGATCGATTTGATAGCGGTGAGCTAGTGGCGCATCGAGAGGCGGATGCTCGAAGTCCCACATGAGGGGCGCGGGGTTGAGGAAGCCGATGGCGGCTATGCGCAGACGCGGATGCTGGGCGGGAATCACTGCTTCTTAGAGTACCAACCGGGGGTGGGGGATTGTGGGCGGCGCGACCACGGCGGCCATTCTGCAGGCTTGAGTTTTTTCCAATACGGAACGATTAGGGCAATGAGATTACGAAGATAAGCAGGTTTTGGTTTCTTGTGAGGAAATTAATCTGTACAATTCTAGGACAGTAGCCCTCCAATGACAACGATGCCCCAATCCGCGGAATTGCCGCTTGCGCCTCGGCTGGACGAAGATCGTCTAGCTTGGCTGGCGATGATGCTGGCGCCGGGATTGGGGCCGAAGCGGGTTCTGGATGCAGCAAAGAAACTTGAGTCGGTGAGCCAGATATTCACTTTGCCTCTGACAGTGCTCGAAGGGCTGAGGTTTCCGGCGCAGGCGGCGCAGTTCATTTTCGACGGTAAGGCGCGGCAGGCAGCGGAAGAGGAATGGGCGCGTGTGGCGGCGCAGGGAGCGACCCTGGTGACTTATGGCTGCCAGGAGTATCCGGAGCGGCTGAAAGAGATTTATGACCCTCCGCCGGTGCTGTGGGTGCGCGGTCCGGTGAGTTTGCTGAGCAGGCCAGGAATTGCGATTGTGGGCACGCGGCATCCATCTCCATATGGTTCGGGGATGGCGGAGATGCTGGCGCGGGACCTGGCTGTGAGGCGGCTGCTGATTATCAGCGGCATGGCGCGGGGGGTCGACTCATGCGCGCACCGGGGCGCTCTGGCAGCGCGTATGCCGACCGTGGCCGTGTGGGGCACGGGCATCGACGTGGTTTATCCCAAAGAGAACAAGAAGCTGGCGGAGGAGATTCTGGCGACAGGCGGGGCGATTGTGAGCGAGTTGCCGATGGGGACGTTTCCGGCACCGCAGAATTTTCCTCGCCGCAACCGGATTTTGAGCGGGCTGAGTGTGGCTGTGCTGGTGGTGGAAGCGGCGGAAAATTCGGGGACGCGGGTGACGGCCCGCTGCGCCGCCGAGCAGAATCGCGATCTGTATGCCGTGCCGGGCAACGTGACCAACAAGGGGTCGTGGACGCCTAACACGCTGATTAAACAGGGGGCGAAGCTGGTGGCCACCTGGGAGGATGTGTGGGAGGACCTGCCTTCGCAGGTGCGTCTGGAGTTGGAGGATCAGGCGCCGGCTGAATCCAAATCCGCGACGACGGCATCTTTATTGCCTGATCCGGTTCTGCGGCCTGAAGAGGCTATGGTTCTGGAGGTTCTGCGGGCCGACGTTAGCCTGCAAATCGACGAGATTCTTGAGTTGCTGGAGACGCAACTGACTTCTTCTGAGGTATTTATGGCTCTGTTTGAATTAGAGATTACGGGGCGGATCCGGCAGATGCCGGGAAAGAACTACGTGCGGGCGATGTCGTAGGGCAGGGAATAGGGAACAGGGAATAGGGAACAGATGACGGGTTTGGTTTCCTGCAAAATAGAAATCTAGAATGGCGTGAAACGATTCTTAGTTTTTCCTCACTATATGAATGATCTCGCAGAATCGTGTTGTGAGGTTAATTCTCAGAAAGTGAGAATCGTCCAATGATGGCATCGGCACCTTCGAAATCCACAGAATCGGCGGCTCGCATTGAGCGCTACGAAGAGAAGATTCGCGAAGTGCAGCGGGCAATGACCAAACTCCCCGGCGATAACTACTACAACGATCTGCTGGGGATTATTCACCGTCCGGGCTGGACCAGCGTTGCCGAGGGACTTTTTTTTGAGGCGTTGGTCGATACGATCCACGCACGCTCCTTGGAACTGGCGGAGTTGCATAAGCGGCTCAAGGCCGCCTCGATGGCGGTGTGAATCGTGATGGCGCGCAGCAGTGAGATTGCCGGGATTGGCGAGCACCGCTGCCGGCTATCGAGAAGATGTGGCCTGATGGCAGCTACTCTGATACGCAGGAGGGCGCACAGGACTACGGCGAGAACAGGATGGAAACGGGTCAGGTCGTCGATAGAACGACGTTGTGTGCCGCATCTGTTCTGGGAGGATCGATTTCTCGCGACTGCAGGGAAACAACTTTGAAGGTCAATCGACCAAAGTCTGACCGATTGATTTTTGCTTGAAATTCAATTGCCGTGGTTCCTGGTTTCCCACCCTTGCGCCGGTTTCTCCCCGTAAAGTCAAGCAGGCGCGAGGGTGGAAAACCCGTCTTTGTTTGAGCCGCTTGCAAAATTGTCTTTCAGAATTGCGAATCACAATCGACAATTTCCTCAGGGGCTAAAGCCGTCGGCTGATTTTATTGGCTTTATGCCGGGGATAAATCCCGGCCTACCGCCCGAACGGGTTTTTCCGCAGCCTCTAAAGTCGTGCCCTGACGCTTCGTGCATTCCACTTTGAATTTTGCAAGTGGCTCGTTTGATAGAAAAAAGCCAACTATGTGCGGACGATCCGCCTCAGCCGTATACATAATTTGAATTGTGATTTTGCGCGCTTAAAAGAGATTTGTCAGGTTGCGGCGTCCGTCGACTATTCTTACGATTTCTACTTTGTTGATTAGGCCCTCGTCACTATCGGGATGAGTTTCGTAAAGGATGAGGTATGGTCCTTCGATGAGTATGCGAGTGGATGGCCGAATATAAGGACGCCTTACGCCCATCCGCGGATAAGCTACGAGCAATTCAGCCTTGGCCTCGATCGCATCAAAGATGCGCTCCGCCGCAGAGGAGTTATCGAGACCGATATAGATATAGATATCGATCAAATCTGCGCGGGCCTGAGGGGTCCAGAGAAGATCAACTGGCAAGGGGTTGTTCTTCCGCTGCGATTGCCAAGCGCTGGCGCGCCTCTCGTCTTGCAGTTTCGAAATTTACAGGTGAGGCGGTTCCGCTAGCTTTACCCTGATCCCACAGTTGTCGCAGGTGTTTGAGGTCTTCCTGACGCAACTCGCGTTTGAACTGCCAGTCGCGGATCGCTTCGCGGACGACCTCGCTGGTGGTGGCGTATTCTCCGGTTTCGACGGCGGCCCTGAGAGCACTGAGCTGCTCACCGGTGAGGGCGACGCTGACTTTCTGAATATCCGGCATGATAGGCCTCCGCAATCCAGAGCAATTTTTGCTACTTCTTGCCGAAGTATAGCAAATATCTTGCCAGAACTATTTTCATTTTGGGCGATTTGATGGGAGCATTTAGGGGTATTTCCATGTTTCTCGTGTCTGGAAACGGGAATAAAAGACGAAGATAGATTTGTTGCGAGTGGAAATGGGAGGGTGTTCCGTGGTAGCGTCCAAGTTTTGCAGTTGATTTTTCCCGGAGGGGGAAACGGCTGGAGCCGAGGCAGCTTTTGGGCTGCTCGGAAAGCGAACCGAATTCATCTCTTTCGAGTCCAACAGGCCGGACAGGTTAGAGTGGTCAATGGTATATAAGGATGGCAATGAGCAAATCACTGGTGATTGTCGAGTCTCCCGCGAAGGCGAAGACGATTGAGAAGTATTTGGGCGCGGGGTTCGAGGTTCTGGCGTCTGTGGGTCACATCATGGACCTGCCCAAGAACGAGATTGGCGTGGAGTTGGAGAATCGGACGTTTGAGCCGACGCTGATTGTGTCGCCAGGCAAGGAGAAGGTGGTGGCGCAGTTGAAGCGCGCTGCGGCCAAGGCTGACTCGATCTTTCTGGCGCCTGACCCTGACCGCGAGGGCGAGGCGATTGCGTATCACCTGGCGTTGCAGCTGGGGACTACGGCCAAGGAGCGGAAGAAGATTCGGCGGGTGACCTTTAACGAGATCACGAAGAAGGCTGTGCAGGAGGCGTTCAAGCACGCGCGGGATCTGGATCAGAATCTTGTTGACTCGCAGCAGACGCGGCGGGTGCTGGACCGTTTGGTGGGGTATCAGATTTCGCCTCTGCTTTGGGACAAGGTGCGCCGTGGGCTGTCGGCGGGCCGTGTGCAGACGGTGGCGGTGCGGCTGATTGTGGAGCGGGAGCGGGAGATTGGCGCGTTTGGGCCGGTGGAGTATTGGACGCTGGACGCGATGCTCTATCCGGAAAAGCAGAAGGAGACCAAACTCAAGGCGCGTTTTGTGGGCATTGATGGCGAGCCGGCGCGAGTGGCCGCGGGCCAGGACAAAGACGGAAAAGACGTGTTCATCGCCAATGCGCTGCCGGATGAAGGCACGATGAAGGCGGTGGTTGCGGCGCTCGAGACGGCGCAGTGGTCGCTGGTTTCGGTTCAATCCACAGAGAAGCAGAGGCGGCCGCTGGCGCCGTTTATCACCAGCCAATTGCAGCGCGACGCAGCCAGCAAGCTGGGCTTCAATGTGCGGCGAACGATGGGCGTGGCGCAGCGACTCTATGAAGGCGTGGATATCGGCCCGGAGGGCACGGTCGGCCTGATTACTTACATGAGAACGGACTCGCCGCGCGTGGCTCCGGAGGCGGTTGAAGGGGCGCGAGAGTGGATTGGGAAGCAGTTAGGAGCAAAGTATCTGCCCGCGTCGCCCAATGTGTACAAGGGCAAGAAAGCGGCGCAGGACGCGCACGAAGCGATCAGGCCGACCGATGCGGCGCGGACGCCGGAGTCAGTGGCGCGCTACTTGACGGAAGAGCAACTGAAGCTTTACCGGCTGATTTGGCAGCGGTTTGTGGCGTCGCAAATGATGCCGGCGATCTTTGATGTGACTACGGCGAAGATCGCGGCAGTTAGCTCGAAGACGGGGAAGAGTTATGACTTCCGGCTAAGTGGTTCGGTGGTGCGGTTTGACGGATTCCTGAAGGTCTATGAGGTTCTGGAGGATAAGAAAGAAGACGAGGAAGACGAATCAAGCAACAAGCTGCCTAATTTGGATCAAGTGAAGAAACTGGAGTTAGACAAGTTAGACAGCGAGCAGCACTTTACGCAGCCGCCTCCGCGTTTTAACGAAGCTTCGCTGGTGAAAGTTCTTGAAGAGCGGGGTATTGGTCGTCCTTCGACTTATGCCTCGATTATTAATACGATTCAGGACCGCGAGTATGTGACGAAGATCAGCGGGCGATTTTATCCGACTGAGATAGGAATGGTGGTTTGCGACCTTCTGGTGAAGAACTTTCCGTATATCTTCGACATAGCTTATACGGCCAAGCTGGAGGAGGAACTGGACGAGATTGAAGAAGGAAACGAGAAGTGGGTCGATCTGCTGACCGGCTTCTACGACTACTTTGTCGAAGAGTTGAAAAATGCCGGAACCTCGATGGAAGACATCAAGCGCATGGAGAAGAAGACGGATGAAAAATGCGACTTATGCGGATCGCCTCTGCTGTTGAAGTGGGGTAAATTCGGTAGCTTCTATGCTTGTTCCGCGTATAACAAGAAAGATAAGTCGAGTTGCACATTTACGAAAGAAAACACAGCCGGCAAGCCGGATATGAATACTCCCGAGGGGCAGGAGGTTGGTGAGCAGGAAGAGTATTGCGATAACTGCGGGCGGGTGATGGTGCTGAGGCGCGGACCGTTTGGAATGTTCATGTCGTGCCCTGGGTTCAATGAAGATCCGCCCTGCAAGACCTTCCGCAAACTTAGCAGCAAACAGCAGCAGAAGGTGGCCGCGCCGCAACCTACGGGCGAAGCTTGTCCGCAGTGCGGCAAGCCGCTGGTGCTGCGCCAGGGGAGTTATGGGGAGTTTGTCAGCTGCTCGGGTTATCCCAAATGCAAATACGTCAAGCAGAACATTGTTGAGGGCTTGAAGTGCCCTAAGTGCGGCTTGGGAGATTTGGCCGAACGCAAGGCGCGTAGAGGGAATATTTTCTGGGGTTGCACGAATTATCCCAAGTGCGACTTTACTTCGAATTTGAAGCCAGTGGCGGAGAAATGCCCGGAATGCGGGAGCAGTTACTTAGTGGAAAAGACGCTGCGGTCGGGGATTTTTCTGGAGTGCCCGAACAAGAAGAAGGCGGCTGAGGAAGAGGTCGCGCCGAAGAAGAAGGCCAAGAGGGGCGCTGTGCCGGTGGCGAGTGCTGTCGTGTGCGATTACTCGAAGCGAATTGGGGATGCGCCGCCGCTGCCGACGGCGGAGACGCATGGGCCGGTGGTGGAGAAGGCGGATGCCAAGGCGGTTGCTAAGCCCGCGGCAAAGAAGGCTGCGAAGAAGGGCGGCAAGAAGGTTTTGCAGCGGGCGTAGGATCCGTCTAAAGGCGATGGCTTGAAGGGTACGGCACATTTCGGCTGCGTCCGTTAGTATGAGTGAGCGGAGAAATCATCATGGAACGAATGCTTGCTACCCCGGCGGATGCCGAAATTATTCTCAGGCTGTATGAATTGCGTACCGAAGCGGAGATGCGCAAAGCTCGGGCGTGGATCACGGGCGAGTTTTGGCCGGCTACCGCAGAGGAGTTTTTTGCGGTGGCGGAGAACCCTGCCGACCCGCACAATGCGTGGCTGCGGCAGGTGCTTACCTATTGGGAGATGGCGGCGGCGATGGTGCTGCATGGGGCCGTTTCAGCCGAGCTGTTTGTGGATTGCAACGCCGAAGGATTTTTTCTTCTGGCCAAGTTTGCGCCGATTCTGGAGGCGATCCGGGAGAAGAATCCGGGATTTTTGATCAAGACCGGGGAACTGGTCAATCGTTTCTCGGCCGGCGCCCAGCGTTACGAGGCGGTGCTGAAGAACGTAGAAGCCCGGCGCAACAGTCTGCCAGCCCGGCAAGAGGCGCATGGGCAGTATTCTTATCCTCCGAAGGGTTGACGGCTGAAGGCCCTTGTAAGATCGGGGTCTGGGAGGGCATTATTGTAGCTGTACGAGACTTTCATTCCCCTGGAGGTTCTACGATGAAGCGTGTAATTTCCCTGCTTCTGTCAGTTTTGGCTCTGACCGCGATTTCGGCCAGCGCTGCCGACTCTACGAAGATCAACGGCTGGATCTCGGACTCGATGTGCGGCGCCAAACACGCGGGCACGGGTTCGGCGTGCGTGAAGAAGTGCCTGGAGGGCGGCATGACGCCGGTGTTCGTGGACGAGGACAAGAAGGCGGTCTGGACGATCGATAATCCCGACTCGGTGAAAGCTTTCTACGGCGACCATGTGTCCATCATGGCCACCGCCGACGCGGACAAGAAGAGCGTCCACATCGATTCGATCGAAGCGGCCAAGTAAGGCTTCACGCCGTTGCGTTGAGGATCTGACTCGCATTGCCGGCGAATCTCTGCTAATGTCATATCCGTTGCTCTGATTGGACCCGGATTCGGGCCGATAGAGGATGGTAGCGGATTTGACCGGGGCAGCCTATGGCACGAGCGATCTGGAACGGTGTAGTCATTGCGGAAAGTGATCGGACGGAGATGCTGGAGGGAAGTGTCTACTTCCCCGAATCCAGTTTGAAGCGTGAATATTTTCGTCCCAGCAGTACCACGTCCCTTGATCCCGCCAAGGGTCAGGCGCGCTTTTTTAACGTAAGGACCGACGGGGAAGATAACCTTGACGCGGCCTGGTATTATCCCGACCCGAAGCCAGCGGCGCGCAAGGTGAAGGGTTACGTGGCCTTTTGGCGGGGCATTGACGTGGTATAGCAGACCGCGGAGAACTCTGGTGCTGCCATCAGCGAGCGGCGCCGGGGAGTTTCAGGCGTCGTGTGATACATTTGCCCCATGGGACTCAAGGGTTTGGCGGTCATTGCAGTGATGTTCGCAATCACGCAGGCACCCGTGGCAATCGCCAGCGCGATTCCGCAGATTGGGCGCGATTCGGCTTCTTTCGTCGCCTACGTGCAGGTTCCTGTAAGCCCGACGCAGGGAGGCCAGAGCGGAGGGATTTCCCAACCGCGGATCAGTGTGACCAACCCGGCTCCGGCGCCCTCAGCCTGGACGATGCACGAGCAAATCGCATGGGCCGCCAATGTGGTGCTTGCTTTTGTGGGATACGCGGGCGTCTGGCTTGCCTACAATTTGCTGAAGAAGATCGAGCGCCAAACGTCTTACGGAGAAGCTGCCGCCGAGGCTGCTACCACCTGCGCTCAGGCCGCGCTGTTGAGTGCTCAAGCTGTCATCCATGCTGAAAGGCCATGGATTTTGATCACGGTCGAGCCATCCCGGAGCCTGGAGAACAGTTTTACCGTCATGGCGACGAACCGCGGCCGCACTCCGGCCCGGATCATCGATTCCGCGGACGAGGCCATGATCGCAGCGGACCAAAGGATACTTCCCACTATTCCGGAGTACGGGACTCCTCAACCCGCTGCGCCGTTTACCCCCATCATTCTGGTTCCGGGCGAATCTACGCCGATCAAGCCGTTCTCGCGGGATGAAGTGAGGGGGATTTGCGACTCAGACGAAAGATTCAGACGCATTGAAACCTGGGAAGAAAAGGTATTTCTTTACGGGAAGGTCACCTATCTGGATTTGATTTCACCGGCCAATAGCCAGACGCATGAAACGAACTGGTGCTGCTGGTATATTCACGGACGGCAGAACAGCGGCATGGTGATTGCCGGGCCGATCGAATATAACTCACATACATAAATTGCGGCAGGCGCGCGGAGGCAGGCAGGCGCATCGGGCGGAGAATTCCAAAAAGGATTGATTGGCGATGCGCTCTAAGCGGTCTCTGCTTCGCGCAGTGGCTGCTCGAAGACAGCATCTGGCTCGGCCAGCCTGATCAGGCGATGTAAATATGCGCGGGAGATGCAGAGGCTGCGGGCAGCCAGCGTCTTGTTGCCGTTGTTCTCCCGGACGGCGGTAACGGCCAATTTGATCTTGTAGTCGCGCAGTTGCCGTTCAAAGGAGCCGGCTGGATGGTAATCGCCGATGTCGACAACATCGCCGTCGGCGAGGTCGCCCAGGTCACCGAGGTCGCCATCGGCTTCCTCGATACTGATGCTCAGATCCTCGACGCGAATGGTCGCATCGGCGGCGAGGATGATGGCCCTCTGCATGACGTTTTCAAGTTCACGCACGTTGCCGGGCCAGCGGTAGCCCTGGAGCAGAGCCATGGCTTGCGGATCAATCTCCTCCATCGGCTTTTGGAACATCTGCCCGTATTGACGCATGAAATGCCGGGCAATCCGAGGAATGTCGTCCGGATGCTCCTGGAGCGGTGGTGACTCGATCCGCATGACGTTAATGCGGTAGAAGAGATCCTGGCGGAATTTTCCTTCGGCCACCAATTTGGTTAGATCCTGATGCGTGGCGAAGACCAGCCGGGCGCGCAACGGGATGAGCCGGTTGCTGCCCAGGCGGCTGAATTCCATCTGCTGCAAGACACGCAGCAATTTGACCTGCGTGAAGAGGCTGAGATCTCCGATTTCATCAAGGAAGAGCGTGCCGTCGGCGGCCTGCTCGAAGTAGCCTTCGCGCGCGCCATTGGTGCCGGTGAAGGCGCCTTTTTCATGGCCGAACAACTCGGCTTCGATGAGAGTTTCAGGGATGGCGCCGCAGGAAACAGCTACGAACGGGCGAGCGGCGCGGGAGCCCAGATTGTGAATGGCGCGGGCGATCAACTCTTTGCCGGTTCCGCTTTCGCCGGTCACCAGTACGGCGGCGTTGAGGTTGGTGACGCGACGCACAAGGTGATACACCTGCTGCATCTGCGGGCTTGAACCGATCAACCGGTCGCATGTGCCGGGCACTTCCAGTTGCTGTTGGACGGTTTGCAACTGCTGCTTGAGGGCAGAATTCTCAAACGCCCGACTGAGCATGGTTTTGAGATCGCGGATGGAGGGCGGTCTGCGGCAATAACTGAAGGCGCCGGTGCGAACCAGCTCAAAGGCGGTGGAGCGCAGGCCATCGTCGGCCAGGACAATCGCGGGAACATGAGTGGCAATCAGGCGCTGGGTACTCTCAATCCGCGCCTGTAACGACTCGTGACTGGAGTGGAGATCCAGAATCATGACATCGCAATCCCCGGCGGCGCGCAGCACACTCATCCCATCCTCATCCGACTCCAGAAGGATTTCGAAATCCTTGCCGAGGGCGGAGGAGAGCAGCGTGTGGAGCGTCCGGTCTTCCGAGTACAGTCCGACTTTAATCATGCGTGGACCAACTCCCGAGCATCGCGCTTGCCATCCGCCGTCAATGGAAGAAGCGGAAGAGCAGCGATCTTGATTCTGAAGCCAATCGCGATTCCCATGCCCTGGTTGAGCGGGGATCAAGAATGTGATGACACCCGGTCGCCACCTAGAACCCCAGGACAAACTGGTTATCGTTGACTCAGACCACTGATACTAGTGATTGACCGAAGTTGTGTCGAGATAACTTTAGTAATTCATTTTCCGAGTTAGGTCCTCTCGAGCTTACTGATTTGTGAAATCGAGAAATGCAGACTCCGGCGCGCATTTGGTGACCTGATGTGGAGTTTATGCGTCAATAAGACCTTTGTATTACTGGTTTTATCGATGAGACACTGCTTCGAGCAAAGAGTGGGGAGGGGAGCGATACTTATGGGAATCAAACCAATGGAATGTTATTTTGGTGTTGTTAGTATAGAGATAATCGCCTATAAGTAACATGAAGCTGAGGTACTTAGTATTTAGAGACCTCTGCAAAACGAAATAAATTGACGCATGTGCGACCGCGAATTCGCATTGATTTCATGGATATAGGGCGCTGATGGGCGGCGTTTGCGAGGTGTATACGCTGCGCTTCACTCCGAAGCGCTTCCTCCGTAAACATATGTGTACACTGATTCGGAGAGCCTCTGTCGACTTATCTGAATTCGGGTAGTTATGGCCTGAATTCAGTCAGTTATTGCATTTGGAAGTTTGGTCACCGAATTGCAACAACGACAGGCAAGCTGATAATGTAGTTCTCTCGGAAGATCGGGAGGGGAAAGGAGCGTGGGCAGATGCAACATTGGTTAGCGTGGTGGCCAACTGTGATCGTGCTTGCCGTGGCAACATTCACGGACCTGCGCAGCCGCCGGATCCCCAACTGGCTGGTTTTTCCTTTCCTTTTTGCGGGGATTTTGGTTTCTCCGTTGCGCAACGACTGGAGCGGCATCGGTCGAGGGTTCTGGCTTCGCACGGACTGGACTGGTATTCGTCATGGTTTTTGGCATGGGTTAGGCCAGAGTTTCGCCGGCATAGGGCTCGGTCTGCTTATCTTCGGTTTACCTTTTGTAATGGGCTGGACAGGTGGCGGGGACGTGAAGCTGTGCGCCGCGATTGGTGCCTGGGTTGGCCCGGTTCAATTGTTTTTCGCTCTGATTGTGACCAGCATGGCCGGTGGAATCATCGTTCTGGGCTGGGCGGTTTTTGGCGGATTCGCACGAGAACTCTTCAGCGGCGCGCTCGATTTGATCTTCGGCTGGAAGCAGGACAAAATGCGTCCCAATCCGGCGATGGTGATCTCGAATCCACTGAAGCGCAAGATTCCTTACGCTCCTGCCATCGCCATTGGAACGCTCATGTCCTTTTTTGCTGGTTGAGAATTTTGGAGTAATGGTAATGTCCAACTCGGAATCGTCCTATCATTTTTTGGATCAATCGCAAGGAAATTCGCACGCATCAGGGGGTAGCAGTCCCGTGAATTCAGACACATCCTCTTATCTCGATGATCAGTACCCCGACTCGCTCGGCACTGATGTCCTGTCGATCGCACTGATTGGCCCGGACGAGGGACGCCGCAAGGCGGCAGCCAGTGCGCTTTCCGAATGTCAGAGTGGAGAGATCCGCGAGTTTTCCACCTACCCGCCCAGCCTCGACGATGTGCCCAAGCTGCTGGAGCAGCGGTACGACGTGATCATCATCGACCTGGACAGCCACCCCGAATATGCTTTGGAGCTGGTGGAGAGCATCTGCGCCAACGGCACGGCGACGGTGATGGTCTATTCGGTGAAGGCCGACTCGGAGTTGCTGGTGCGCTGCATGAGGGCCGGAGCTCGCGAGTTTCTCACCTTACCTTTTGCGCAGAGCACCATGGCCGAAGCATTGGTTCGGGCTTCTGCCCGCCGCCCGGCAACGCGCCCCGCAAAGAAGACGGGCGGGCGGTTGCTGGTCTTTCTCGGCGCCAAGGGCGGAGACGGCGTGACGACGCTGGCCTGCAATTTTGCCGTATCGCTGGCTCAGGAGTCAGGCCAAAGCACGCTGTTGATCGATCTGGATCTTCCGCTGGGAGACGCGGCGCTCAATCTCGGAGTGGTTGCGGAGTACTCGACGATTAATGCGCTTCAAAACGCCGCCCGGCTGGACCCGAGTTTTCTGTCCAAGCTGCTGGTGCAGCATAGCTCGGGTGTGTCGGTGCTTGCGGCTCCCGGGAAGTTTCCGCAGTTTGACGCCTCGAATGAAACCATCGATAGGCTGCTGGCGGTTGCTCGGCAGGAGTTCGACAATGTAGTCATTGACATGGGTTCCCGGCTCGATCTTATGGGGACGAGCCTGTTCAAGGATGGTTCGACAGTCTACCTGGTCATCCAGGCGGGCATTGCCGGGTTACGCAATTCGAATCGCTTGATCTCGCAGTACTTCGGCACCGGGATTCCGAAACTTGAAATCGTGCTCAACCGCTATGACCCGCGGACCATGGGTGTTGGGGAAGATCAGATTACCAAGGCGCTCACCCGGCCGGCACAGTGGAAGATTCCCAACGATTACAACGCAGTGCGGCGCATGCAGACCACCGCGATTCCGCTGGCTCTCGAAGATTCGCCGATCTCCCGGCTGATTCGCCAAATGACGCGTACCGCTTGCGGCCTGCCGCTGACCCAGGAAAAGGAAAAGAAGTCAGGCGGATTCAGCTTGAAGAGTCTCAGCCGGAGCATTTCCGGGAAGAGTGCGGCACCTGAGGAGCCGACGGGCATTACGCAACTGGGTCTGGGGTCTGGCGTGGATAACTCCGCGACGTATGGCGCGAATCAACATTCGGCCCCATCGCGGTCCTCCTATACACAACCCTCGATCATGGAACCGGCGGAGAGAACGCCGGCTCGGTACACGCCCACAGAGAGCGTGGAGCGTAGTGAAGTTGCGAGCACCAAGCGGGGAGGACAAAGCGACAGCTCCGCCAGCAAGCATGGCGAACTTGAAACGCGCACGTACAAGGGCTCTACCTATGTGAAAGGCCCGGATGGCGAATGGCACATCCAGCAGCCTGTGGAGATAGAAGCAGCGAGCTATGTCGCGCCGCCCGCGGTTGCAGCTCCTGCTCTGTATTCAATGCCTGCTCCTGTATTGCAGCCGGTTGCGCCTCCTGTCTTGCAGCCGGTCGCGCCTCCTGCTGTCTTGCAACCGGTGGCGCCTCCTGTGTTGCAACCAGTTGCGCCAGCCGTTGTTGCAGAACCCGAGACGCCGGCGGTCGCGTGGTCGACCCCCAAGTCGATCACCTATGGCACCGCGCTCAGCACCACTCAGCTGAGAGCCATGGCCTCGGTTCCGGGAAAATTCGCTTACATTCCTTCTGTCGGCGAAATGCTCCCGGTGGGAACGCACACACTGACGGTAAATTTCACACCAAATGACACCGTGGGCTACACGACGGCGCAATCGACAGTCATTCTGGTTGTGACCAAGGCCACGCCGGTCATCAAGTGGCCAGTGCCGGCTGCGATTCTTCACGGTACCCCGCTCAGCGCGGCTCAACTCAATGCGACGGGATCGGTTCCGGGACAATTCGTCTACACCCCGGCGGCCGGCGAAGTGCTGGCAGCAGGCTCGCAAACTCTTTCGGCGACCTTCACTCCGACGGATACGGCCGGCTACGCGACGGCGGAGGCAGTGGTATCGCTCACCGTCACCAAGTCAACGCCTACCATTACGTGGCCGAAGCCGGCGACAATCGGCTATGGCACTCCGCTTGGCGCGGCTCAGTTGAATGCCACGGCTTCGGTTCCCGGAACGTTCGCCTACACTCCGGCGGCGGGCACCGTGGTTTCAGCGGGAGTACAGACACTCTCGGCGGCCTTCACTCCGACGAATGCGACGGACTACACGCCGGCGCAGGCCACCGTGCCGATTACTGTCACGAAGACGACGCCGGTCATCACCTGGCCAGCACCCGCCACGATCGTCTACGGCGCGGCGCTGAGCGCGGCTCATCTCAATGCCACAGCTTCGGTCCCGGGGAAATTCACTTATATTCCTGGGATAGGGGCGGTGCTTGGGGCGGGAACTCATACGCCCTCAGTCACCTTTATTCCAGCGGACTCAGCCAACTACAACGCGGTGCAGGCTGCCGTAACGCTGACTGTGACCAAGGCGACTCCGACCATCACCTGGGCAACGCCAGCTCCGATTACCTACGGCGAAGCACTCGGCCCAGCTCAATTGAGCGCCACGGCATCGGTTCCAGGAAAATTCGTTTACACTCCGGCCGCCGGCGAGGTGCTTGGAGCCGATACGCATTCGCTCTCGGTCATCTTCACTCCGAACGACAGCGCGGACTATGCCTCGGTGCAGACGACGGTGTCGCTCACGGTCACCAAGGCCAAGCCAACTGCTATCACGTGGCCGGCTCCGGCCGAAGTCTCTCACGGCACCGCGCTGAGTGCGGCTCAGCTCAATGCCACGGCTCCGATTCCAGGAAGATTTGTTTACACTCCAGCGGCTGGCGAGGTGCTTGCGGCAGGAACGCATACGCTGTCGGTCACATTCACGCCGATGGACACCAATGTTCCTGAAGCGAGTGCCAGTGTGCCGCTGACGGTGACCAAGGCGACGCCGACCATCACGTGGTCGACACCGGCCGTCATCTCTTACGGCACTGCACTGAGCGCGGCTCAACTCAATGCCAAGGCATCGGTTCAGGGAAGCTTTACTTACTCGCCGGCGGCCGGTGAAATTTTCCCGGCTGGAACGCACACTCTCTCAGTAACCTTCACTCCGGCGGCCACTGCGGACGTTGCAACGGCAAATGCCACCGTGACGCTGACGGTAGCCAAGGCAACGCCGATCATTACGTGGCCGACGCCAGAGGCCATATCCTACGGCACCGCGCTTGGGGCCGATCAGCTGAACGCCTCTGCGCTGGTTCCGGGAACGTTTGTCTACACTCCGGCGGCGGGCACCGTGCTCACGGCAGGGACGCAGACACTTTCGGTAAACTTCAATCCAAAGGACACTGCGGACTACACCACGGCGCAGGCCACGGCTACACTCGTGGTAGAAGGGCTGAATATCGCATCACTGATGCCGGCAATGGGGGATTCAGGAGGGGATAATCCTGATCTCGCCGGCGCAAAGCAGGGGGCGCAACAAAACAACAGCGTACCCAACCAACCGAGCAAACTTGAAACGCGCAGCTACAAAGGCGCGACCTATGAGAAGGGAGCCGATGGCCAATGGTACCTCCAGAAGAAATAGAATTGACACAGCCCACAACGCTTCCCGCGGATTTTGGCGAGTGGGATAGCGGAGAGGAACCCGCTGCACCACATCCACCCCCCAGCGGATTCAATGCATACCCAAGCCCAGCCGTCGCGCCCAAGCCGATTGCAAAGCCGGTGACAGCGCGCGTCGCGGTGCAGCCAGTGGCGGCGCGATCGCCGAACATTGCTCCACGCCGGCCGGCCCCGGTTTTTGAAGAAGCCGAGCAGGTTTTTCAGCAGCAGCCTCAATCGCGCGGCTTGAATTTGACCGGTCAATCTTATGAGGATGAGGAAGAGCCGAAAAAGAAGGGGATGTTTGTTGTCGTCGGTTCCGTTGCGGCCGTCCTCGTTATCGGCGCAGGAGTGCTGCTCTATCCTCACATGACGCATCCGAAAGCGACTACGACGGTGGTTCAAACGGCGGTGCCGCAGGTGGCGGCCCCGACCGAGTTGACTCCGTCCAAGCCGATGGCGGCGACGGCGTCGATACCGACGGCAGCCACTGTCCCAACGCCAGCGGACGCAGATAAAGCGGCTCACGCGCAGTCGGAGATGATTAACCATCAACTCGCAGCGCCTTCGCGGATATCCAAAGACCTTACGGCATTGACCGGCAAGGAAGCGCCGCCTCCATCTTCGGGTTTTAATCCTTCGGGAACTGACTTGGGCAGTAATACCAGTATGTTCAATTCGTCCCAGGGTGAGCCGAAGGTAAAGATCGCGGCACCACAGAAGGTGAATATCTCGGCGGGCATCGCGGTTGGTTTGCTGGTACAGAGGACCGCGCCCGTCTATCCGCCGATCGCAAAGACTGCCCGCGTGTCCGGCACGGTGGTGATTCAAGCCACGATTTCCAAGACCGGAACGGTTGAGAATCTCCATGTTGTGAACGGGCCGACGATGTTGCGGCAGGCTGCGCTGGATGCTGTGAAGACCTGGCGCTACAAGCCTTACCTGCTTAGCGGCGAGCCGGTGGAAGTGGAAACAACGGTGAACGTGATCTTCGCTCTGGGTGGTTGACGAGCCCTCTGCCCCTGCCCGCTTTTGGGGCAGGGGATCTTGGTGGTAACGTGGAGGAGTATCCTCTCCCAATGGAAGGTAAAACGTGGAACTGCTGAATCTTGAAAAGTACAAGGCAGAAATACACCGAACTCTGATCTCCAAGCTGGATCTGGAGAAACTATCGCGCGTCAACTCCAGCCAGGCGCGCCAAGCTGTGGCCGGCATCGTGAAGGAGATCATCTCTGATCAGCGAGTGCCACTGAACTTCGACGAGCAGGAAAAGATTCAGGCAGACTTGCTTGATGAGGTTTTCGGTCTTGGCCCGCTGGAGCCTTTGCTCAGGGATCCGAAGATTTCAGATATTCTGGTCAACGACAAGGACCATGTCTTCATTGAAAAAGGCGGGCTTCTTCAGCGGGTCGATACGACCTTTCGCGACGACCGCCATCTGCTTCAAATCATCGACCGGATTGTTTCACGCGTCGGGCGCAGAGTGGATGAGTCCTCACCGATGGTGGACGCCCGATTGCCAGATGGATCCCGCGTCAACGCCATTATCCCGCCGCTGGCGCTTGACGGACCCTCATTGTCCATTCGCCGCTTTGGGACGGGCCCACTGGCCGCCAATCAACTGGTTCAATTGAAAAGCGTTTCGGCGGAGATGATGGAGGTGCTTTCTTCGGCCGTCAAGGCTCGTATCAGCATTCTCATCGCCGGCGGCACCGGCGCCGGCAAGACCACATTCCTGAACATTCTGTCGCAGTACATTCCACGCAACGAACGTCTGGTGACCATCGAGGACGCGGCTGAACTCCGCCTGGCACAGGAAAACATCGTGCGTCTGGAGACCCGCCCGCCCAACATTGAAGGGCTGGGAGCGGTCAAACAGCGTCAATTGCTGATCAATTGCCTGCGTATGCGTCCTGACCGGATCATCATGGGCGAGGTTCGTGGAGAAGAAGCCTTCGATATGCTGCAGGCGATGAACACCGGCCATGAAGGTTCGATGACCACCATACACGCCAACACCCCTCGCGATGCCATTTCGAGGCTTGAATCGATGGTAGCGATGGGCATGACTCTTCCCGAGAAATCTGTTCGGCAGCAGATTGCTTCCGCGATTACCATCGTCGTTCAGGCTACCCGCATGAGCGACGGCACTCGCAAGGTCACCAGCGTCGCCGAAATCACCGGCATGGAAGAGAGTGTCATCAGCATGCAGGAGATTTTTGCGTTTACCAAAAAAGGGATCGGACCCGATGGTAAGGTCATCGGCATATTCCAGCCAACCCATATCCGTCCCCGGTTCCTCGAACGGCTCCGCGTTTCGGGTATTGTCCTGCCGCCGATTCTGTTCGAGCGCGAAACACAGGTTAATTGAGCGGAAGGGAGGACTACGGATATGGGATTCATTGTCGTAATCGTCTTTCTGGGCGTGTTCGCGGTCGTCGTTCTGGTGGCAATGGCCACCGGGACCGAGGCTGCCCAGCAGGCCAAACAAGTCCACGCCACTTTGGACTCGGCTCTGGCCACTGAAAGCCTGGAAGAGCGTGGTCAGTATCTCGATCTCCGCAAGAGCGATCGCGTCAGCAGCATCCCCTGGCTCAATACCAAGCTGCTCGAGTTCGAACTGACGCCGCGCGTACAAACCCTGCTCTATCAGGCCGAACTCAAGTGGACTCCCGGAACGCTCATTTTAGTGTGTGGAATCTGCTTTATTGCTCCGGCTTTCTTGGTTTATTGGCGCTTCAATTCTTTGCTCGTGGCTTTGGCCATTGGTCTGGCGGTGGCGGCAGCGCCCGTGGGATGGGTATACCGCAAGCGCGGCAAACGTCTTGAAAATTTTCAAAAAGGCTTGCCTGAATCGCTGGACCTGATGGTGAGCGCGCTTCGCGCGGGGCACAGCCTCATTGCCGCAATGGGGTCGGTCGCCCGTGAATGCGCCGATCCTGTAGGCTGCGAGTTCAAGTCGTGTTTCGAGGAGCAGAATTATGGATTGGAATTGAAGACGGCGCTGGACAACATGATCAACCGTGTTCCGCTTCAGGATCTGCGCATCGTCGCCACCGCGATCTTGATCCAGAAAGAGAGCGGCGGAAACCTTGCCGAGGTTCTCGACAAGACCTCTCATGTGATCCGAGAGCGTTTTCGTTTGAAGCGGCAGGTTTCGGTGCATACAGCCCAGGGGCGCATGACGGGATGGGTACTCACACTGCTGCCGGTGTTTTTGGGGATTGCGCTCTATGTAGTCAACCCGGTAATGATGAGCGTTTTATGGACCAACCCGTTGGGCATCAAGTTGCTCTGGGCCGCATCCGGCATGATCGTGGTTGGCGGTTTGATCATACGCAAAATTGTCAATATGGACGTTTGAGGGTGACCGATGTTAATACCGATACTTGCCTTTGCTGGCGTGTTTGTTCTGATCGTGACCGGCGGACTGCTGCTGTTCTATCGCGAAGAAATGCTACAGCGCATCTCCGAGGCGATCAATCCAGAGCAGCCCAAGCAGAAGTCGCTGATGAGCGCCATTCAGCAGACCGGACTTTCGATCGGCGGGGTGATCGAGCATTTCGAGAACGTTCTGCCGAAGAGCCAGGCCGAGGTGTCCATTGTTCTGCAGCGTCTTCAACACGCCGGCTTTCGCAATGAGTCGACAGTCAAGGTCTTTTATGGCTGTAAAGTGCTGGTGCCAATTCTGCTTTGCATTCTGCTTGCGGTGACCGGGCTTGGCTCCTATGGAGGCTTTATTGCATATGTGGTCGTGCTGGCGCTGGGATTTCTAATTCCGGACTTCTGGCTAGGAAATCGGATCAAGAAGCGCGAAGGCCTCATTCGGAGGGGTCTGCCGGATGTGCTTGACCTGCTGGTGATTTGTATCGAGGCCGGATTGAGTCTGGATCATGGGACGGCGCGCACGGCGGTGGAATTGAAATATGCGCAGCCGGAACTGTGTGATGAATTGAACATCGTGGTGCTGGAGCAGCGCGCCGGACGCCCACGTGGCGACGCCTGGAAACATATGGCGGAACGGACCGGAGTTGACGCGGTGCGAAATCTAGTCTCAATGCTTATTCAGGCCGAGCAGTTTGGGACCAGTATCGCGAAGACCTTGCGGGTTCACAGCGATACTCTCCGAACCCAACGCGTGCAGGCAGTGGAAGAGGCAGCGGCAAAGACCACCATCAAGTTGCTCTTCCCTCTGGTGTTTTTCATTTTTCCATCACTTTTTGTTGTGACACTGGCTCCTGCATTTATTTCCATCATGGAGTCGTTCAAAGACGTTCATCACTAAGGGAAGGAGGAATTGACATGGACTCTGTCTTGATCATCCGGATTGTTTGTGCTGTTTTGGTAGTTGTCATATTGGCCGTATTGATCCAACGCCGCCGCACCAGGATCAAGTAGTACTGGCGACTCGGGGTAGGCCGGTGACGTCGGAAGGCGGCGCAGTTTCACTGGCCAACCCAATTCTTTTGGGCCGGGACAATTTCGCTTAAGGCGGAGGATGTCTCCGAGTCCTGCCCGGTGGGCGGGCAAGGTGGGTTATCCCCTGGCGTGGCATTCAGCCAGGTTGGGAATGATCTATTTCGGAAAGCTGGGCAGGACTCTGGCCCGACTCTTGCAAAGAGAGGATTTGTCGTGAGCGCTTCAGGCTGAAGCGGCTGAATTGACAATGGGGACTCTAGGAAACACCCGATATCCGGGTTCTCTCTGGAGGCCGGAGGAACGATGGAATCACGTAGACTTTGCGCGTACAACCAGACTCGCGAATGCTTTCTCGGACTTGAGGTCGCAGCTGCCGATCTCTCGCTCGTGGAACTCCGAGATCTGCTTGGGAAGTTGGCGCTTAAGTCAGGCGAGGGCCTCTGGATGGCTCCGTTTCGCGGGATTCCCGAGACGAACATGCTGGTTCCGCTTGATCTGGTCTACCTGGACGAAGATTACCGGGTGATTGACGTGGTGGAGTCATTTCCAACCTTCCGTGTCACCCCGTCGAGTCCGCAGGCCGCAAGCGTTCTGGCGGTGCCCACCCACTCCATCTATTCATCGCAGACGCAGCAGGGCGATCAATTGGTGCTCTGCGTGGCTGAAGAGATGCAGCATCGGTTGGAGCGGTTCTCCAACTCGAGCGTGGTTTCAGCGGGAGTGCAAAGCGCTGTTCTACTGAGGGGAAAGCCTCTATGGAGCGGTGGTCCTGGTGTGGTGGAGTTGGAAGATCGATCAGACGAGTTTGTCGGTTCCGAGCAGCCATACGAGATGGACGTTGTAGATCCGAGCACGGAGGAGGTCAAGGCGCCGAAGAGCTGGCTAGAGCGCTGGTGGTCCCCTGACCCAAGAAAGGCCCCGGACCAAAGGAAGTCTTCCCGAGTGCCACCGTCTGAACTGGCAGCCTATTACTGGACGGGCGCGGCTCCGAAGGCACACAACATCCGCGATATCAGCTCGACGGGATTGTACGTGGTGACGGAGGAGCGCTGGTACCCCGGAACCCTGATTTTGATGACGCTGCAGTCAACGAATGGGGGGCGCGAAGAGGTCGAAAGTTCAATCTCCGTGCATTCCAGGGCGGTTCGGTGGGGTAACGACGGCGTCGGACTTCAGTTCATTCCGCAGGATGCTCCCGACGCGCACAAGGGATTGAATCCACTGGTGGGTGGGGTCGACAAGAGGGAACTCGATCAATTTCTGGAACGGTTGCGAAGGGGCAAAGGCTAGGCGTAAATTGAGCGCGCCCGTCTGGGCCCATTACTTTGGTGCTAAGAGCGTTGTCGCACAATGATGCAAGTGAGCGACAATGGGTGGAGGATAAGACGATGAAGATATTAACCAATCTTAACGGACAAATGCTGGCGCTTCTGCGCGGTAGCGGAAGTGTTGTGTCGTCACAGAGGGCGAGCGTCAAGAACGCGACTGCGGGTAATCGGCCTTGCGTCCGTCGAGTCCACGGCGAGGAAGGGCAAGCATTGGTTGAGATGGCCTATATGCTGCCTTGGCTGTTGGTACTGGTCCTTGGCGTGTTCATTATGGGGAAGTACATCTCAGACTATCAGGGAGTCACAGATGCCACGGGGGCAGCAGCCCGGAGTCTGGCGCGCGCGCGCAGTGTCAGCACCGATCCCTGCGCCGACGCTTATGCGGCGTTTACGGGTGCGTTGGCGACCAACTTCAGCGCAAGCAACGTCACCAACTTTACGGTAACGGTCACAAATCCGAGCGATGGTACCACGTCGTTTACGGAGACGGGAACTAGTTGCGCGAGCGACGCAAGTAAGTTGGGAGGGGGGGGCGATAATGCGCAGGTTTCAGTCACCTACAAAGACAGTTGCCTCATCCCCGGATGGGCAGGAAGCTGCCCGAATATCAACGCTTCTGTAACGGAGTATGTGTACTAACCCAGATGATCGAGGTAAATTCAATGAGAATGAGAACGAGAAGTGGTTCTTTTTTGCGGAGAGCGTGCAGCGACCAGAACGGACAAGTGCTCGTATGGATGGCATTTTTAATGACGGGCTTTCTGGGCATGGCCGGCCTGACGGTCGATGTTGGTCAAGCATACATCGTTCGCACCCAGATTCAGAATTCAACCGAAGCAGCGGGATTGGCGGCAGCGGGGTATGTGAGAGACGGCGCGAGCATCGCCGCTGCAACGGCTGTGGCGAATGAGTTCAGTGCAAACGGGCTGAATCCCACCACCATCGGAAAAAATGTGTCGGTGTCCGTGACCGAGGTCTGCCTCAACTCGCTCAATGCGGAGTTTAATACGACCTGCGCTGCGACGAACAACGTCAAGAACGCTATACGCGTCACAGAGACGGCCCAGGTCAATACATTTTTCATGAAGTTGTTCGGTCACCCCACGCTGACTGTGTCAGCAACCGCGGTTGCTTCGATGTTTGGCCCGCCGATCCCGCATAATGTCGCATTTATTCTGGACGCTACGGGATCGATGTCGACTGCAGACTCCAACTGCGCAGGAGTCTCGCGGTTCGAATGCACACTACAATCGGTGCAAACGCTGCTCACTGGCGTGCAGCCGTGCCCTGCGGGCTTGACGAGTTGCGGACCCGGTACAAGCTTCAACGCGAATGTACGGGTGAGCCTTTGGGAATTTCCAAACATGATGACGTCTGCGCTTCCGTCTATGACTGGCACCACTTGCGGTGCGGTCCCGATTTCGGCCTATGCGCCGTACACCTTGCCCAAAGCTACGAATACGTCCTACGCGCCGCTCACCTATACGCAAGGTACTGGCGCTAATCAGACTCAGTGGACTGCCAGCTATGAGATCACCTACGGCGCAAGCGATGCGGACGCGAATGGCTTCGTGAGCGATTGGTACGATTATTCCACCAGTAATCTAAACATCAACTCTTCCATCGTAAGCGCGGTCGGATCCGGGTACACGGGCGGCACTGTTAAAACCGGCTGCATGCCGATCTCTCCCGGCGGCGTTGCTTTGAATGGCGCTGTGAACAACCCTGCGGTTGGCAATAACGGTGCTCAGACGAACACCACCATCGTCAACAAAACAAATGTCGGTGAAGGCATCACCTACCTAGCCAGCGTGATCTACGCGGCGCAGGCGGCATTGACAGCCGAAAAGGCCGCCTACGGTGGCGAAAACTCAATGATTGTCATCACCGATGGGACGGCGAACACTCAGTGGATTTATTTCCCGTACGGCACGCTCAAGCAAACGCCGTCAATAAATACTGCTTCGCCTTCCACAATTCTGTCTACTGAGGCGGCCGCTGGGTGGTCCCTCACGAATAGTACTCCGAATACGAGCGCGATTGTTGCGTATTACATCTCCTCTCCCAGCGCAGAGGCTACTGGGACAGTCTCCGGGCTCTACCCGGACTTTTTGGATGAGTGTCAGCAGTCGATCATGGCTGCGCAATATGCGACGAACAATGGGACCACGGTCTATGGGATCGCTTATGGAGCGCCGTCGACGGGGTGCACTTCTAAAAGCATGTCTCACTCCGACGACTATACCGATGTGACGCTGGTTGCCGCAGCTCAAAACGGGGACCCGACGTTCACGCTTAGTTCATTGAATCCGTGCATCACGGTGCAGAATATCGCCTCCGCCCCAGCCGATTTCTACTCCGACTCCGATCAGAGCGGTTCGGGCTCTACTTGTGAGGATCCCACCCATACCCAGACGACTGGTCTCAACCCACTGGCCGCAGCCTTACAGCAGATACTCCAAAACTGGACGACTCCGCGATTGCTTCCCAACAACGCTACATAGCCGCCGGAGAAAATTGAAGCATTGCAACCCGGCGAGTCCAGCATTGGACTCGCCGGTTGCATCTGTGATCTTCTGCATGAGTTGCCTGGCTTGACTGGCAACTCCCTCAGGAGCCAGCGCAAAACCATGATCGGTGTGCCCACTGCCAAGGTCTTATGCATTGATTTGCTGAAGAAATCAATGCCGATATCAAGTTTTTCAGGGCATCTTCATCGTGGTTGCTCTAGCATTTTCACAGTTTCTGTGAGGCTGATTTTGTGGTATCCCACCCGCTTCGCACAGAATGTGAAATGGTTGGGGCACGGAACTTCCGCGATCGGTGAAAATGCTCCAGTATTCACGTTGAATTCGCGCCTCTGCGGCACCATTCGGCAAGCTAAGAGCAGGGCCATCAGGAGAGTTCGACTTGCGCCGAAGTCATCCGGGGCCTTATGGCTGTTGATCGGGAATGATCAGCAGCACTTCCACTTTGACGTTTTGGCCGTTCTGGGTGGCCGGACGAAACTCCCACTGCATGAGAGCGTTGATCACAAACTGGGCCTGCGCAAACTCCGGCGGGAAGACGATCTTGAGCGCCTCGAAACGGCCAGACTGATTGACGAAGCCGTGGATCATGAGGGCATCGGCATTGATGGAGTCAACCGGGATGTTGGGGCGAATGATATTGAAAGGCCATGGCGCCTCAATGTGACCGCCCGCCGCGCTGTCCGCTCGCGAAAGGGAATATTGGATGATCCAGCTTTTCGCCAGGCCGACGGGGAGATAGACGGTATACGATAATCTGCCATTCCATAGCTCAGCCGTCTCGGGATACTTTTCTATGAGCGAGGATCCCACCACCACGGCTCCAAATTGGCCATCTTTCTGGCGTGTAATATGGGCGGTTGTGAGCCGGTTGCCCATGGCAGAACCAAATCGATCTCCCTGGCCGGAGCCGCCGGAGTTGGCCGAATCGCCTGCTTTCCCTGAACCCTCGTTTGCACCCTTTCCACCTGCCGTGCCTGCTCCGTTCCCTTGCCCTGACTGGGTTGAATTCTTCGACTGTCCCGGCGCAAGTGACCCCGCCGCATTAGAGGCAGCCGACGAGTTCACAGGCGGCAGCGAGACGCTCCCATTGGCCATACTATGCTCGGAGAGCGACATCAATGCAGTGGGCGTTGGCAGCGAGGAACCTTGCGTGGTGGTGAGCGGCACCGGCGGCGTTGGCTTGGGCCCTGAAACAACAATCGGCGTCGTGGTGCTGGGAAGAATCGGCGAAGGGCGCCTGGACAGAGCAGAAGATGAAATCGCAAGCTCTGCCAGTCTCAGTTCATCATTGGGCAACTGGATCGAAGGCTTGATGATGGCAACCGAAGGCTTCAATGGCGGAGGCGGAACGATCGTCTTGACGATGGTCTTCTGACCGCTCCAGATAATGACCGTCGGCACCGGAATCTCAGCATTGAGCTTGATCGGCTTGGGGATATCCGGCTGCAGCAGGGTCTGTGGCCCGGGTGGAGCTGGAATGATCTGGCGCACAAGCTGAGCCTGCGCCATCGCGCTTCCAGCGGGCGGCGCCTTGCGGGTCTTGGGCTGTGGCGGAGCTTTGAATTCGCTTCTGGCGCGCTCCATTTCGGGAGCGAGAGAATTGAGATCCAGGTGCCGCACCTCATATCGTTCTGCGATGGTGGGCGCCTTCATCTTGGGGGCGGTGGCGATCCCGAGGAACAGCAATCCAAATGCTGCGAGGTGCGCAACAACTGAAAACAAAAAGGAAAACGGCTTCTGGTCCAGATTGGATTGTTCGGAAAACAGCGACATGGTGGAGGACGAGCTCATGACCTGTGAAATCCTCCCTCACGCTGTCTGGTACTGATTCGCTGTCTAATGCCCATTATAGAGGAGTTCGCGATTCAAGTATCCCAGATTGACGGAAGACCGCGAAGAGCCTGTCGTTTTTCGATTGAATTACATTATAATTCTCTCATAATCAATTTTGGCAGGTGTATGCCGGATAACCCTTTTGATACCCCCTGCTCGTGCAACTGATTTGCGGCTGTTTCTGTATGCATTCAAGGAATACACTGAGTACGCGTTCAAACTTGCAGCGATTTGCTCACTCGACCCCGGTTTCGGCGTAGAATCGGAACTGGTTTCCCAAGATGTGTGATTTGCCGCAAGTGACAGAAAGGCGGAACTGGCTGAATAGCCAGTTCAAACAGGCTTCTAAATGAATCGAAGACTCCTCACGATCCTTCTCGTCGCATTCTTCATTGCCGCCGGATGCACCTTTCTTGTCTATCGCGCGATTGTAGGTCGCGCGAATGCTGGAAAAGCGCCAACCACAACGACCCTGGTTGCGGCCAAAACAGACATTCAACTAGGCACGGTTCTTCAGGATTCAGACCTTACCACGATCCAGGTCGCGGGAGCGGTTCCCAAGGGAGCCATTTACGAAAAAGACCGGACTGGCGTTGTGGGACGGGGCGTAATCTCTGAGTTGTTTGAGGGAGAGCCTGTGATTGATGACCGTCTCTCGGGCGGCAAGAATGGCGGATTGGCAGCCGCCATTCCCGTGGGCATGAGAGCCTGCGCGGTCAAGGTGGATGAGGTGGTGGGCGTCTCCGGTTTCGCCACTCCGGGAATGCGCGTAGACGTTCTCATCACCGGCACGCCTCCGAACGCTCCCCCCAACAACACGCAAGGCACCGAATCGAGAACGCTGCTTCAGAACATCGATGTTCTGTCGGCGGGCACAGAGTATCAAAAGGACAAGGACGCGCAGGGCAAAGCGAAGCAGGTGCAGGTTGTGAACCTGCTGGTCACGCCGGAACAGGCCGAGACACTGAGCCTGGCCACCAATCAGGTTGTCATCCGGTTGGTGCTGCGCAACCCGATGGATACAAAGATTGCGCCAGTCGTGGGTACGTCAACGGCCAATCTCTTTGCGGACCCGAATGCTCCTCCGCCTCCTCCAGTGAAGCCACAACATACGGCGCCAAAGAAAGTGGAGCCTCAGAGCTTTTCAATGGACGTGATCAACGGCTCAAAATCGAGCGAAGAAAAATTTGCTTCTCCCGGGGGACATCAGTGAGAGCGAAGACTGGCATTACGATCGCATGTTTCAGCGCATTATCTCTAGTTCTGTGCGCCGGGGCGGGCTTGCACGCTCAAACCTCACCGACTCCCTCAGAACCCGCCGCCGATGCCTCCGAGCAGGATTCGGCGAATGATCTTTCCGTAGCTGTGGGCAAAAGCGTGGTGGTTGATACCAAGTGGCCGATCAAGCGTGCTGCCATCGGCACGAGCGATATCGCCGAGGTCCATGGGACTGGGCCGACCGAGATTATCGTGAATGGCAAGGCTGCTGGAGAGACCAGTCTGATTGTATGGGACTCGCACGGTGGCCGGCAGTTCTTCAACGTGACGGTGCGAACCAGTTCAGCCGCTTTGAACGACAGCCTGGATTCGATTCGCCGCGAGCTCAGATTGGAGCTTCCGGGGCAGGTTCTCAAAGTCAGCTCCGATAATGGCTCGATCTTTCTTCGCGGCACCGTGAAAGATTTTGATAGCTCCACGCGCGCAGTGAAAATCGCCACGGCGGGTCTCTCGGGAACCGGTAAGGTCATCAATCTTCTGAATGTTGATGTGCCGCCATCCGACCCGCAGATTCTTCTCAAGGTGCGCTTTCTCAGCGTGGATCGCACCAAGGAATCGCAGTTCGGCATGAACCTGATGACTCTGGGTTCGCTCAACACGGTCGGAGGCATCACCACCGGGCAGTTCTCACCCCCGAGCATAACGAATACAGGGGGAACGCCCACGGCAACTTTCGGCAGCAACGAGCTGAACATCCTGGCCTTGCCCATTGCCAACATGCCATTTGGCATTGACATTCAAGCTCTGGCGCAAAAAATCGGGGCGCAGGTACTTGCCGAACCCAACATTGTGGCGGCTAATGGCAGGCAGGCTAGTTTTCTCTCCGGCGGAGAATTTCCGTTTCCGGTCGTCCAAGGTGGCTCGGGTGGCTCGGGAGCCTCGGTTACGATCATGTTTAAGGAGTATGGAATCAGGCTGAACTTCATTCCGACCATTACTCCTCGAGGAACGATCCGTCTCCAGGTCGCTCCAGAAGTCAGTGCGCTTGATTTCACCCAATCCGTGACGATTTCAGGATTTGAGGTTCCTGCAATTACGTCAAGGAAAGTGAATACCGAAGTCGAGTTGGCTGACGGCCAAAGCTTCGTCATCGGCGGTCTGCTGAACAACCAGGAGTCTGAGACCTTCGAAAAGATACCCTTTCTGGGGGACATTCCAATTCTCGGCAAGTTCTTCCAGTCCATGCAGAAGACCAAGCTGAACCAGGAGCTTATCGTCATCGCGACGGTTGAGATCGTGGCTCCCATTCCAGCCGGTTCGCCGTTGCCTCAGCTGAAGTTCCCGGAGAAGTTCTTGCCGCCCAACACGGGCGTGCCTATGAACACACCAGACAGCAAGACTGATGCCAATACTCCGCCGCCGGCACCGCCATCCGTGCCAATCGAGAAGCTGATTCAAAGCCTGCAGCCGGAGACCAAGCTTTCGACAGACGGAATTATTGGAGGGTACAACCCCGCGCCTGCAGCGGGCGTACCTGCGGCAACTGGTGCTGCAACACAGCCCTAATGAGAATCATCCGGCTGCCTCTGAGGCAGCCGGATGGTTGGCAAATGGCCGCATAGAGCGCGGCGAATGGCATGCGAAACGGTCTGAGGCTGCCGGATGAATCCGTTCAGTAGGATGGTGTCGAAACTGCGGAGCATTGCCGCTGCGCCCCCTGAGGCTCCCCGTGATACGCGTCTACGGGTCTCAAATCTGACGCGTAACACCGTTCTCGCTACTTGCATGGAAGTGGCAGACACCAGCGCAAAGCGCAATGTAGGACTGCTTGGACGAGAGCAACTCTCTTCCGGCGAGGGGTTATGGATTCGCCCCTGCCAGGCTGTGCACACCTTCTGGATGCGCTTCCCCATTGACCTTGTCTATCTGGACCGCAAGAATCGAATTCGCAAACTCAGCGACGAGGTGCCTGCGTGGCGCATGTCGGCCTGTCTGGTGGCGCATTCTGTCATCGAGCTTCCGTCGGGCACAATCCGCAATACGCAGACGCAGCCGGGTGATACGCTGGAATTCTCCGATGTCAGCGAAGCGGATCCAGCGAAAAAAGGAGGCGTTTGTTAGACGCCTCTTCAAAGAACAGCAGCTCAGGAGTAAAACCTACCAGATGATCTTGGCAGAGAGTTGGACATTCCTGGACTGGTTGGTCTGCGGATCCCAGTCCTTGTTGTCGGTGCCGAAGTGAGTGTCAAAGATAAACCACCAGTAATCGAGGCCTGACCACGACGGATGATTCATCACGTTGTAGCCTTCGAAGCGAACTTGCAGCTTGGCCGCTTTCCACACCGGGAATGACTTGCTCATGCTCACATCGAGTTGCTGATTCCTGGGCAGACGGATGCCGGAATCGCTCACGTTGTGGATTACCCCAGCGAAAGGCCGCACGACATAGTCGTACTTGTGGAGGTTTGGGCCGAGAGAGGCGCAATCCGAGTAGTCCTGCCCCCCTACGTCCCCGAGGATGAAGTTGTTGCCTGGATCGTGCCAACCGACGCATGTACTGGCGCCCCGAATGACTTGGTTGCCAAAGTCGTCTTTGACGTAATGCGTAGGATATCGTTTGGTGTTCAGGATTTCCAGATTCTGGCCACCCGCTCTACCTTGGGAGAAAGGCGAAGGCACTCCTGCTTGATAGAAGTAGGTTCCGCCGATCACCCAGTTGCCGATGACCTCGTCCACGATTCGGTTGGTATTGCCAAGGAATTTGCGTCCCTTGCCCACCGGAATATGCCAATCGACGTTGGCGGCAATACGCCAAGCCGGATTTCCTGTGTCGATAAAATGCTGGCGAACACGATAGACTTCGTCTGCCCATCCGCCGCCTTCCATCATCTTGGACCACACGAGGTTGCCGTGAAAGACCAGGGCGTTGCTCCAATTGTGCGAAACCACGGCTTGCACGGAGTCGTACTCGGAAACGCCATTGCTTTCTTCTGTTTGGGTAATATCTCCGAACTGAGGATAGGGCCGCGATAACGCACCGGCTGAGATGACCCCTGGGTAGTAGTAGTTCAATAGGTTGCCAGATACTGCTGGCGAGAACAACGGGGCATTTTGGAATGGATTAGGTACAGCCTTGTTCCCCGTCGTATTCTCGCAGTTCAGCATGTCGGTTACAGTCGCGCTCATTTCAATGTTGCAACTGGCTTGGTATCCCGCGCTGACATGGTTGATATTATCCTGGGAATCCCCGTGGAAGCTCTGGGTACCCACGTAGCTCAGATCGACCGTGGTGTGCTGGCCGATCTGCCGCTCCACGCCGAAGGAATAGTTCACAGCGCCGGGAATTCGGAAGTTCCGGCTGACGACATTGAAATAGTCTCCCATTTCGCTCCCCATGCCCAAGCTTGCGCCGGCCGGTGGTGCGAGGGTTGGGAACGGATTGCTGATCAAGCCACCGCCGGGGCCATTGACGGTCTGGCCGTAATCGGTGCTGGAAACATAATTTGTCGTTTGACTGAATCCCTGGCTGTAACCCTGGCCGGTGAACTGAACATAGGTGAGGCCGATGCCGCCGCGGATCACTGTTTTGTTGTTCAGCGCGTAGTTGAAGCCTAAGCGCGGCTGGAGCAGAAGTTTGTCGCGATTAAAGAGAGTGCGCGGCTGGCCCACGCCGGCATAGGTCATGCCGCCAATCAAGGATTCGCCTGCTGGCAGCAGATTGGTATTTACTTGAGAATTCAGCGCGACGTTGGGGTCGGTGGTGTCGAATGCGCCAACAACCTTGTTCCTCGATTCCGTCGGTGGCCCCTGGAAATCCCAGCGGAATCCAAGATTGATGGTCAGATTCTTTCTGGCCTTCCAGTCATCCTGGAAAAACGGGGCGTAATACGGATACGTAAAGTATTGTCTTGTATTGTTGTCGATGGAGCCAGAATCCATGACGCCCAAAGCAAACGAGGCCAGTCCCAGGCCCTGGTTGACCGGCGCGCAGCAGTAATTGTTTTGCTGGGTCCAGAAGGTTCCATCGGCAAACTTTCCAGAGGCTGCCCCGCCATAATAGGTGCTGGAGCGCTGCAAGCGGTAGTCCACGCCGATCTTGACGGTATGCGCACCATGTTCCCAGGTCCACATCGGCATGGCGGATATGGTGTTGCTGATGGTCAGCTTGTTTCCTCCGTTGTCTGCCCAGTTGCCGAATTCTGTAACGCCGGCAATCGATATCTGCGGGAAAACCTGCTGAGAGACCGAAGATGCGAGACCGCCGAGGCCGATTTTCGAGAGATCGAACGGCGAGGGTCCCTGACTCTGGTTGTAAGCAAATCGCTGATAAGTCAAATGCAGACCGAAGACGGAGTTCGGAGCCAAGACATGCTGCCAGTCGGTAGCAAATGTGTGGCTCTGAAAGACCAGCGGGAATACGCCTGTGGCGGCGGGGCCGGGGATGCCGTGATAGTCTGCATCGTTTTGCCAGTTCTTGCTCCAGGCAAAGCGGATGTAGGTTCTGTCCTTATCTCCAAAGTTGCGGTCAATGCGACTTACCACATTGTCAAATGGCTGGGTGGTTGCCTTAGACCAGACGTAGTTGTCCGCACCCCAAGGCTGGCTTTGAACAATGCCAGGAACGTTAGGAAGCGGCAGATAGCTCAGGATTGCCTTTGCCGTCGGATCCATCAGGTTAGGGTTGATGAAATTGTTGGCAAAGGGCGTACGCGCGGCTAGCCCCGGCGTCGTCACAGAAAATGGATTATAGATAGTGACGGGCTGCTGGCAATTGGGAGCGGCGCTGCAGTTCCAGAGATACGCACCGCTGAAATCACCGGTCTGCCACGCAGTCTGTGTTGTCGATCCAGGGCTCAGCGCGGGAACACTGTCGACACCCGAAGCAGGTATCGTCTCTCTCCAAATCTCCAACTGGGTCGCGAAAAAAGTTTTGTCGTGTCCATCGTATAGGTGCGGAATCACCACCGGCCCATCCAGTTCGAAGCCGAACTGATTGCGGGAATCAGCGATTTTTGGAAGGAAGGGATGAACAGGCGTGCCGTTGAAGTGCTCGTTGGCGTCCAGCCAGGTGCGGCGCGCGTTCTCATAGACCTGGCCGTGCAGCGTGTTGCCACCGTACTTGGTGACCATGTCGATGATGCCGCCGCCCGTGTGCCCATATTGCGCGTCGTAGGGATTGATGATGACCTTCATCTCTTGAAGGCTGGCCGTAGGAGGAACATAGCCGATGTTGCGGGCTCCAAAGGTGATCGAGTTATTCGGCGAACCGTCGATCTGGAAGTCATTGGAATCTGAAATTCCGCCGTTGACCCGGAACTGGTTGATCGAGCTGTAATCGAAGGGGCGCACCCATTCATTTACTCCCTGATTTGTTCCAGCCCACATAACCCCCGGTTCGGTGTTGACCAGCAGGATTGGGTTTCCGGCGTTGAAGGGTGACTGCTCCAGTTCATCCTGGGTAAAGACCTCGCCTCTGCTGGGGTGAGTCAGATCAAGTTGAGCCTCGTCAGCATGAACAGTAATGCTTTCCGTGGCCGATCCGGGCCTCAGGATAAGATTCACTGTGGCCACAGCATCCACGTGCAGATTTACCCCGGTCTCGACCGTGGAATCAAATCCAGGCGCAGTTGCCGATACGTCGTAAATGCCCGGCCGAAGCTCGCTGAAGGTGAAATCGCCCGTTGAGGTAGTGACAGCCTTGATATCCTGGCTTGTCAATTCGTTATGTGCTGTGACGTTAGCCCTTTGGATTACGGCACCGGCTCCGTCCAACACGCGTCCTGTGATGGCGGTTGTGGTCTGTCCGCTGGCGGTGAATACCATCGCAGTCAGCATCAAAGACAGAAGAAAAACAAATTGCTTGGTTTGATTCATCTGGACTCTCCAAAATTCAGCGTTGTGATGAAATGAGAAAAGCGATCACTCATCTTCGCGTTGGTTTTTTGCCTCAATCCGACGTGTAGCGTGTGACGTAAAACATCGGCATCATCCTCAGAGGGTTTGGTTTCCGTTTTGACTGCGTACTCAGCAATCGTTTACCTTATTCGACACGAGGCTCTCCCCCTGACTACCTCGTGCGCGCTCGCTTGAGGTTCTTCCCGCGGAGTCCGCAAGCTAAATAAGGAGTGTGCGATGCAGAATGATCCTATTGAGACCGGGCCTTAACTGTATATGATATAAATGTACGATGGCTTGGTGATTTGCTTGAAAAGGGTATGGATTACGGTCTTCGATTGCCTGGCAATGTGATGACAATTCATCATGTTATCAAATATATCGGCAAGCGTTGGTCTTCTTTGTGGGTTGTCTGCATCCTGGCTGCTGGGGCGTCGATCTTGCATCTGGCCGGTTGCAACACGAAGAAGATTATGGTGGCTGTGGTTCCGAGAACATCGGGAACCATGCTTTGGGAACCGGAGCATACAGGGGTGGAACGGGGAGTCTGGAGCCAGGACGTATACGTTTACTGGAATGCTCCCATGCGCGAAGATGATGTTCAGGGACAGATCGATATCCTGACGCGCGCCGTCGATCGCGGAGCCAAGGGTTTGATCGTCTCTCCGGTTGAAGCATTGCCCTTGCGCACGCCCGTCTACAGCGTTCTGCAGCGGGGGATTCCAGTGGTCGTAATTGGCACGGACCTCGATTTGGCTGCCGGCAAAAATCTCGCTTATGTACTCAGTGATGAAGACCGCGGGGGACAATTGGCTGCTCGCCGCGTCGGTAGTCTTTTGAAGGGGCGCGGGACGGTGGCGATTTTGGGCATTAGCAACCAATTAACAGGCACGACTCAGCGCGCTCGCAGTCTGGAGAAGACCCTTGCCGAAGAGTTTCCTGGAATCCATGTTACTTTTCGCAGCTTTGCCCTTCCCACGGTTTCCCAGGAACAGCAAGTGACCGAAAGATTGCTGGCAAAAAGCTCGCAGGTCGATGCCATTCTTGCGCTCACCGAGGCGTCAACACGCGGCGCATATTATGCTCTGACAGATTTCGACAAGATATCGGGAACTCGCCTGATCGGATTCGACCAGGACTTGCTGGTTCCGATCCACAACGGGGGCATCGATTCAGTGATTATGCAAAACACCTATCAGATGGGCCGTGTGGCAATGAAGTTGATGGACGAGGAAATGCACGGGGGAGCCAGCCGCTCGTATGTCATGGTGCAGCCGCAATTGGTTACGCGTGAAAACATCGATTCCGCCCAAACCCAGGAAATGCTGGACCTCAGTTGGTTCAACAAGTGAGATCGCGTCTGATGCGCAAGCGTTCGAACCGATGGATTTTCGGTGCAACGACGGCGACAGCGGCTCTGTTGATGGCCGTGATAGCGCACTTCGCTTATCGCAGTTGGATTGAGCGCGAGCCCAGTTTTCACGGGGCGTTCAGCCGTAACTGGGATGGCCAGCTTCATCAAGGCGGGTGGCAGGCTTTCGGCGGCACATGGCGGGTAGTTGATGGAGCCATGCAGAACATCTCCGACGATCGCGGGGCCAAGCTGATGAATGGTTCGCCGCGCTGGCACAACTACATTGTCGAAGCCGACCTTCAGTTGCTCGGAGAAGCGGGCGACGCAGGCATTCTCATCCGTTCCTCCGAAGAAGAAGTCGGCGTGGATTCCTATCACGGTTACTTTGCGGGACTTCGAAATATCGATGAGACTTTAATCATGGGTCGAGCCGATTACGGATGGCACGAATTTCAGACCATTCCTGTTCATTCCGGCGTACAGAGTCATCGCTGGTATCACTTGAAATTCATCGCGTACAACTGCAACATGGTAGCCATCGCGACCAGCCCCAACGGAGAAAACACTAAAGCGATCTTGCGTGAACCCAGTTGCCTCGCCTCGGGGCGTTTCGGATTGCAGTCTTACTCAACGGGTGCGGTCTGGAAGAATCTCGATGTGCGGCCAGTTACGCAACAGGACTTGCTGGCTATGCTCGACGCTCCCGGGTCAACCTCCCCGGAGTATCAGGCTTTTGGTCAGGGCCCTCCCGAGTGGTGGTCGGAGCAGCGCCTCATCGAGCCGATGCGCCGCGACCTGCGCAATCATAAGACAGATCCGAATGCCATTCCCATTGCCAATCTACGGCTACTCACGCCCAACCATCCATCCCATGTAACGGTGGATGGCGTGGTGACACTGCTCTCGCCAATTCTCTTCGTACAGGACTCGACGGGCGGCATCGCCATTCCAAATGTTCCTTCGGGCACGCAAGTTCAGATTGGCGATGCAGTCGAGGTGCGCGGCGATTCCGAGCAACACAATTTCAGTTCTGTCCTGCGCAATCCGGATGTTCGGCTGCTCTGGTCGCACACTCCGGTGCCGCCGGTTTCGGTCACCCCGGCGCAAGCGGCATCCGGTGCATTCGACGCGCAATATATTGAGACCGAAGGTTATCTGAGAGACGAGCGGCACGACGGCGAACGATCCATCGAGTTGAAACTCGCCGAAGGAAGCCAGTCTTTTCTGGCCATTGCCGAGAGCCCCAGTCTGGCCGAAACCTTGAGTTCGCTGAAGACCGGAAGCCGGGTGCGAGTGCGCGGCATCTGTGTTACCGACCGAGCCTTTGCGCGCGACGAGACGTCCTTCGCGCTGTTGATGCGATCCGTTGATGATGCCCAGGTAATCGAGTCTCCTCCCTGGTGGAGTCCCTGGCATACGATTGAAGTATTCATGGGCCTGTTGGCACTTTTGTTTGCCGTGCAGTGGGCGCACACCTCGCTCAAGCGATCGCAATCACGCGCGATCGCCGAAGAACGAGAGCGGCTGGCGATGGAAATGCATGACACATTGGCTCAGAGTTACGCAGGGCTGGGTTTCCAGTTGGAGGCGTTGTGCAGCGAGGCCTCACCCGATAGCCGGATGCGCGCGCGACTGGAATCAACCGTGAGCACTGTGCGTACAGGACACCAGGAGGCCCGACGCAATATTGCCGCGCTGAGACCCAGCAACATGGAGCAAATGGGCCTGGCCAAAGCTCTGGAGCATGCAGCGCACACCATCGTTCAGGGTGGGTCGATCACCATCTCCATGTCTGTGCGAGGTGAACCGAAGCAGTTGCCGCTGCGCATTGGCGATACGCTCTATCGCATTGGCCAGGAGGCAATCGCCAACGCCGTGAGTCATGGCAGGCCTCAGACAATCGGGATCAGGCTGGTCTATGGTAGACCCTCCGTGAGGCTCACTGTTCGCGATGACGGGCAGGGTTTCTCCGTGCAGGAGGAGGCAGCGGGATTTGGCATACGCGGCATGTTGCGCCGAGCCGAAAGTATCAAGGCAAGTCTACGCATACATAGTTCACCGGGCCATGGAACATCCGTGCATGTTTGCGCCATCCCGCCGCAAACGGGGTTGACTTTGTGGTGGCAAACGATTGTCCGCAGTGTAAGTTGGAAGCGAGGCCGGCATGCAAAGCGTCTCTGAACAAAGTCCTATTCGAATCCTGATTGTGGACGATCATCCCATCGTACGCGACGGGCTAGCCATGTTGCTCGAAACCGACAAGGGATTCAAGCTCGCCGGAAGTGTCGATGGCGCTGAAAAGGCGCTCGCTTTCCTTGCTCGTTGCTCCGTTGACATCGTACTACTCGATCTACGCATGCCAAAGACATCCGGACTCGAGGTCTTGCCTTCTATCCTGGCCCTCAGGCCTGCTCCCAGAGTGATCATCTTGTCCAGCTTTAGCTATGACGAGGATATTTACCAGGCAGCAAAGGCAGGTGCGCGCGGATATATCATGAAGGACGCCAGCCGCGTCCAGATTCTCGAAGCGATTCGTTTGGTTTCCGCCGGCCATTTGCATTTCCCGGGGAACATCGCCGCCCGAATCGCGGAACGCAAGGGGCGCCCCGGACTCAGTTCTCGAGAACTGGAGGTATTGGATATGATCGCGAAAGGATTAACCAACAAAGAGATTGCCCGTGCGCTCTTGATCAGCCAGTTCACCGTGCGCACCCACGTAACACATATCCTCGAGAAATTGGCAGCAACCGACCGAACCGAAGCAGTCTCGGTAGCCACACAACAAGGAATTATTTCTTTCAATTCATGATATTCGCGTCTCGTGCCGCAGACGACATGAGCTGGGATAAATGCTTATCTAAGCCGTTTTCATAAAGAATGTCCGCAGTCGCCTCTCTTGAATGAGC
The DNA here is from genome assembly GCA_049513195.1 of Occallatibacter sp. Classification (GTDB taxonomy): domain Bacteria; phylum Acidobacteriota; class Terriglobia; order Terriglobales; family Acidobacteriaceae; genus Telmatobacter. The sequence continues at coordinate 13,978 of JBEKWJ010000034.1, read as the reverse complement.
GGGGAAAGTGACGAGTTATTCACAGGTACCCCTCGATTTTATTCTGTACCGTCTTGACACACAGAGTGAACCTCGCTAGTATCCAACATTCGAGTACTAACGGTGCAATAGAACCCTTCTAAAGTAACGGGAGCAATTGTGGAATTCCGTGACTTTAGTGCGGTGGCGGGAGTGTGTGCAATTTTCTAGTCTTGTCACAATTCCCCTGCGCAATGCACTTTCCGGCTGCCACATTGCATCGGTGGCTGGTGTACACGGCAACGCTCGATCTTTGCCTGTCTCTCCAGGGGCCGGCAAGCGGCTACACAACACAGAACCACCCAAAGGAGAATCTTTATGAAACGCGCATCCCGGTCTCTTTTCCCCCTCTGCTTGACATGGATCTGTGTTCTGGCCGCATCATCGAGTGTCGCTTGCGCACAAACAACCGAATACTCTGCTCCCAAATATGAGGTGATGGGCGTCGTCTATGCCCCGCCTGGATCATCCAGTTCCGTTACCTACACCAACAGCGAAATGGTCGGATCCACAAATGCACTCTCCGTAACCAACGGCAGTTCTAATACCGCTACCGCATCTGTATCCGTAGGGGGTGGGTGGTTAGATCTGTTCAGCAGCAAAATCACATACAGTTTCAGCGACACATGGGGCACATCCGGAGAAAATAGCAATTCTGTTTCTGTTCAGACAACACAAGGAAATTCCGTTTCTACAATGGGGCCGATCAGTTCTTCCTTGGGCGTCGACCACGACAACGATATCATCTATATTTGGCTGAATCCGGTAACAACTGAAACGGTTACGGGTACTGGCAGCACCGCCTCCCTCAATTGGACCGGGTTGTCCTCGAATTCCTGTGATCTAAATGACCCTTCCGGCCCTCCGTCGATTTACCAAGGCTTCAGCGGTTGCGATCCCAACCAGTATCCGTACCCGGATATCGTCGGAATTCCGGTCTGGTGCCTGAAGAACCCCTATTATCCAAATCCGGGTTGTTCACAATGGCTCCCGTATACCTCACGCTCCTGGGATCTGTCCTCCTGGGGAGTTGATGCCAACACAGGTCTTCCACTTGGCCCTGGGTTGACCATGAGAGATTACGCGGATATTCTCCAGGCCGATCCATTTGTTGTTCTAAACGGCAACGCAATCAATGTCTGTCATCCGACTTATGGACCAAGCCTCGATCCCAACCTGACGGAAACAATATCATCAGTCCCACTCACACCCCCTCAGGTGGCGGCCTTACCTGCTGCAGGTCCTGCCGGCGTGGCCGGCCCTCGGGTCAATTTTGCTGATCCCATCGACCCCAATTATGCAAGTACTGCGACGACTCCTCCTACCTCTCAGCCCACGGGTTTGCTCCCCAGCACATGCCTCACACCGAACACCACGAACATCACGAACGGCACGACCACCACAGCAGTCATGAACAGGTTTCAGCCGTATGGGACTGTAGAGTATCCAGTGCCTGGCCCGAATGGCCTCCCCTCGACCTATTCTGGAAAATTTGAATATTCCACGACGAATGTTAATACAACTGTGGCGACCGATACGCACACCGTTTCTAACGGCGTTAGCGTCGAGGCAAGCGGTACAATTCCTCTTCCTTACGGGTGGTGGGTCAGTATCAGTGCTTCTGCTGGTTATACCAATACATCTACGTGGCAGCAGCAAAGCAGTTTGACGAACACGAGCGGTAAGACTGCGGAGGCCGACTATGCCGTCACAGGGCCGCAGTTGAGCGACAATTATGTCGGTCCGGCCACCTATAACGTCTATTTCGATAGCGTCTATGGAACCTATGCGTTCTATTCCGATCTTGAACCGCCGGTTACTCCAGCAGAGTTGGGTAATATTGGCATCAATATTTCCGGTACGAACTGCACAGTCACAAGTGCTACCCCTTGCCTCACTGTGATAGGTTCCGGGACCAACTCGTCAGTTGTCGCAGGAACAAGCAGTGGACTGTACCCTGTAAAACTAACGAACAATTCCCAATTCCCCATCACCATGGTCGGTCCAGCGATAACCTTTAGCGATCCAGGTTTTCTGCTCGACGAAACAGACGGCACAGACACTTGTTCTAATCAAATGATGCAGCCCGGCGGATACTGCACAGCAAATATCTTCTTTACCCCCACTCCTTCTGATGCACCAATCTCAATCTATGGACCAAGCGTGGTGGTCAACTCAGATATTATCGCTGCAGGAACTGTGAATATCAGTTCAACCACTGCCGTCGCCGCGGAACAGAACATTCTGATGACCAACTATGCGCTCGTCAGAGCCACCGTAACGGGTTCAAGTCAGGGTGCGACCTTGGTTCCAGTCGAAAGTCCAGCGATTGTATTGTCGAAGACCAACCCGCCTCCCTATATCTATTCGTTCGGACAATATGCAGGAACACCTCTCGCGCAGCCATTCATATTTACAAACAACTTCAACGCCCCGGTACTTATTGGCCAGGTAACTCTTAGCGACAATGTTGACTACTCCATCGCATCGACTAACTGTTCGCCGGGGCTTTCCGTCGCTGCGAACGGAGGCACCTGCACAATTACGGTGAATTATGCTCCGCCGTATACTACAGTCGGATTACCTCCCACCTCGATAGCCGTCACCGGAACAGTGCCGTCTTACAAAGGCATGCCGGCTTGGTATAACGGCGAATCATTCCAACTGGCGGTAGCGGGGGCCATAGGAACCCCCTACGGGTCAGTAACCGTGTCGGCACCGAATGGTATTTATCTTAATTATGTCGATGTCGAAGGTCCGGGTTGCAGCTCAACCTATCCTGGCGGCAATCCTACTCCCAAATGTCAGTCTCCAACTCCATATTACATAACGGTCACAAATACCACTCCCTCCGCGGCAACGCTGACCTTCACTGCGGATACCAGCAACGGATTTTCAATTCAAGGGGGTGCCAGTGGTTCTGCATCTGTCGCCGGACATTCCTCTGGCCAGATCCTGATAGCGTCCAATGTCTATTGCAATGCATCGGGGGAATCCACATCTATGACGAATGGCACATGTCTTGTTTATAATACTTACGGCGGTGTAAGCGATGCTCTGGATCCTTCGGCATTCACCTTGACAGTTACGCAGCCGTTATTCGGGACAAATAAGTACACCTACAGTGCATCGGCATCCTATTACGATACATGGGTTCCAGTTTACCCAAACATCGGTGCGATTCCAGTTACCATCACGGGCGTGGAGCAAAGCACAACCGAGCAAGTTACAGCCGCTCCTGCCACGGGCACACTCACACTCAGCGCTGTTTCCAATGCGTCGAGTACGAGCGCCCGCGCCGCCACTGCGGAAGCGGCGAGGCGTGATTCCACGGGAGCTCCCTCTGAAAGGACTCCGGCTAGACTCCTTCCCGTCACTCCAACATTTGTGCAATCGACTCTTTCGGTCGGTGTTGGCGGCTTCACGCAAGCGGTAAATGTCCCGTTCGGCACCGCCATTAACGATGCGGCGGCTACCTTGGCGGCACAATTGAACGCTGCCGGCTCGCCCGTACAAGCCGTGGCCAATGGTTCCACGATTACTCTTACCAGCCTGGCAACCGGAAGTGCAGCGAACCTTCCTTTGTCGGCCTTCGTGATCGGCAATTACCAGGTAACTCCATCGGGCACCACTCTCACAGGTGGACGGACCGCAGGCACCACCACGAAATACGATAGCGGAACTGTGCAACTTACCACCAATGGCCTAACTGCCTCTGCGCCATTTGGGAGCACCAGCACGCCGCAATCGATTGCAGTGGCGCTGGCGGCCTCCGTCAACCAGGTAGCTGGAGCATATTGGAATGCGACTGCGAAAGACGGCGTCCTTACTCTGACCAGCGTCTCAAACGCCTCGACAAACGCTTCGACTGCTTTTAGCAAGCCTGGAGCATCTGTGAGAAGAGCCATCACAACTGCTAAGAGAGCGCGGACAGCCACCACCACCGCGGACTCTGAAGCAGATGCTGCGACCTCGACAACCTCAAACCAAGTCGTGGTCACGGTGATCGATTCGGCAGGCTTTGCGCAACCATCTTTTAGCGCAGCAACAAACTAAAAACTCGACTAGTAGGGAAGTAGCGGGCAGGGGAACCAGACCTGCCCGCGTGCTCCCCAGCGGAAGTACTTATCAGCCAGGGCATGTGGATTTCACATGCAATTCTCCGTGAGGACAAGAGAAGTGATGAACTTAAAAAGGATACTCGCAACGTTGAGAGTGCAGACACCTTCAAGTGCCCGCCCAATCATTGCTCATTCAATTCGGGCGTTGCGCGCCATCACCCTCATCGTTGCCGTGACGCTGGCTGCCTCCATTGCCCGTGCGCAAGCGGACTTCGAGAAGGGATATCAGGCTTTTCAGTCGTATCACGGCTCTGACTTCGACTCAGTGAATCTGGCGAATGGAAATCTGGTTTTGAACATTCCGTTGTTGTCGTACGAACAACGCGGCGGCGTTCCGCCGGTAACAATTTCCATTCGCAGTAACTCAACGACATTTCAATCTACGCCGCCATTGACCGGCGGGCCAGCCGACACCAATCAACATGAAGTAACGTCGGGAGTAATTGGCGCGCCATGGGGTCAGCCTCACGTTCTAATTAGTCCCGGCGGCCTTTTCTGGAAGGAAGAGAGAATTGTTACATCCGCGAAAACGGCGATCGGTCCAGAGTATCTGGTCCGCTTCGTTGCCATCGATGATAGCGGCGCAACGCATTCGCTGGGCGGCGGAATAGCAAACTCCACAGCGGGATATGTGCCCGGCATCAAGTACAGTGTGGACGGCAGCGGCTTGATGCTGCAACCGGGAACCACAGTCACAGGCCCCGTGCTGGTGGATCGAAAAGGTAATACTGGCGGCTTGGTCGACCCCAATGGAAATGCGATAACGCTAAAGGGCACCTGTGCCACAGCTCCCGGTAGCGGAGACTTCTTCAATGCCGCGCTGCCCTTTTGGGAGGGATATGCGCATGGAACCGCCTCGTCCACTTCGATTGTCGACACGTTAGGAAGAGTCATTCCAAACCCAAGCTATCTTCCTACTGTTGAGAACTACAGCTGTCTCGTCGATGTAGATGCATCTTATCATCCAGCAACAACAACGCCCGATCCAGGATATGCAGCGGGCGGGATTTGCCACATATTCCCAACAAGCAGCCCGCTAACTTACCAGGAAATGAACTATACCCCGCAATACTATGGTGAGACCTTTCAATATCCAGGCGAGGGTAACGCAAACAATGTGCCTCTGACCTTCTGCTATGCCCAAATTCCGGTCAGCGGAAGTATTCCGCAAGTGAACGGAGCCAATCTTGAAAGTGAGACCATCAACGAAAAATGGTGGGCTCTGACCAGTGTTACTCTGCCTAATGGAACTTTTTGGCAATTTGGGTATGATAATTACGGCCAGGTTCAAACAGTCATTATGCCAACTGGGGCGATGGTGACATATCAGTATGCCTGGCGTTTGGCTTGCGGTAATCCTCCTGGTCAGATTCCTGTTGTGGGGACGCCGGTTTGGCCATATTCGAACATCCTGTCAAGCCGGATGGTTTCCCAAAGAAACGTGTACTTGAATTCCACGGATTCGACGCCGACCGAAGTCTGGCAATACAGCAACAACATAGGGTCGGGATGGATCGGCGCGCCGCCCGCGGGAACATTGGGAATTGTGTCTCCGGGCGGACCGAATCAGGGAACAGCTACAGTTACTGATCCTATCGGAAATTTAACCGCGCATACATTTTCTCTCATTGGTGGATCTACTTGCGGACCCTGGGAGACGAAGACGCAGTACTTTCAGGGAGCATCAGCGCTGCTCAAAGAAGTGGATACAACCTATTCAAACACCGGCACGGACTATGCCAACCCGACAAATTTCTCTAACTACATCGCACTCGGCGTATTCCCGAGTACGGTGACAACGACACTTCCGAGCAATGGTTCTCCTCTGGTCAGCTATGACGTTAGCCAGTACGACACTTTTGGAAGTTATCAGGACTACACGGGGATCACTCATCAATTCAGCTTTGGACAAGTACGTTCTTCCACTGAATCTGACTTTAACTCAGCCACGCCTCTGCGCACCACGCTGCATACCAAACTCTGGCAGTCGAACTGGAATTACTATGCAAAAAACTTGATCGATCTGCCAAGCCTGGATACCGTATTGGGGCCTACTGGAATCCAAGCGCAAACAAGTTATGCCTATGATGAGCCTGGGTATGTCAGCGGAACAACCTGGGGTCTGCAGACTTCGGCAAATCGCTGGCTCAACACTAACGGTAGCTGGGTGTCAACGCATAATAATTACGGACCAGAGGTAACAGGCCCAAACTGCACAAACACATCTGCATACATAGGGATGCCTACAAAGAAGATCGATGCAAAGGGTTATATTACGACTCTAACCTATGATTGTTACGGATTGTATTTAAGTAAGATTCTGTATCCAGACAACTCATCTGAATCGCCATCATACGATGACAACACCGGCCTTTTGTTGTCGTACACTGATCAGAACACCGAGACAACTCACTATACATATGACACGATGCGGAGGTTGACCGAAGTCACCTATCCCAGTGGCGGCGGCTGGGAGACGCTCGTATACAACGATACGCCCCGAAGCCTTTCGGTGACCTTCACGAAGGCAATCACCCAGCCAAATCCACCTTGCGTGCCGAACAGTTCCGGCTGCCTTACGAAAGTCGCATACGCCGATGGGCTTGGACGCCTGACACAAACACAACTAACCTCCGATCCGTACGGAACTGTTTACACGGATACGACCTACGACAGCCTTGGAAGGGTGGCGAGCGTTTCAAATCCCTACCGAAGCACAAGCGAAGCGACTTACGGGATTACTAGATACACTTACGACGCACTTAGTCGAAAAGCGATGGTTACGGCCCCGGATGGGACAAAGAAGCAGGCCTGCTTCAATGGAATCAACACCGTCGGCCAATCGAATTGCCATGGGAATGGGCTGGGAAATGTTGGCGTGTGGGAGGACGATGCTGACGAAAATCAGAACGACTGGCAGCGAACTCAGAACGCTCTCGGGCAAATGACTCATGTACTCGAACCGAATGGAACCGGCAACTCGCCGTCCATGGAAACGGACTATTTCTACGATGTACTGAATAACCTTCTCGCTGTTGATCAGTGGGGAGGATCAAATGGTACGTCGCCGGGAGAGAGACGCGCGAGGACATTTACTTACGATTCTTTGTCGCGGTTGCTATCTTCTTCGAATCCGGAAACCGGGATGAGCTTATATGCATACGATGCTAATAGCAATGTGATATCGAGAACCGATGCGCGAAATGTAACAACTAGTTATCAGTATGACCAGATGAATAGATTGTATTGCAAGAGCTATTCCGTTGCTAGTAGTACGCCGTCGTCCTGGTATCTGTATGGGCTACCTTCTGGTCTTTCATCCGTTCCAAACGGGATTGGGCGTCTGATCAATGCATGGACTCAGAGCGCGTCTGCTGGGGTGTGTCCCACTACCCCGCCGACACCCTCTACAGGCGCGCCTGCCGCAGGATTTCTGACCATGCGCGCTATTGGCGGTTATGATTCGATGGGCCGCATAACAAGCGAGCAGCAGAATACACTTGCGACTGTTGCCAATGGAGCGCCTTATGCACTGTCGTATTCATACGATCTAGCTGGCGATCTTGCTACTTCTACCAACGGGATCGGCCCCGCAACAACGGGGACTCAGGCGGGCACGCCGTTTATCTTCTCAAATACCTACGACGGCGCCGGGCGCTTGCAGTCATTGGCTAGCAACTGGACCACCAACTATGTTACAGGCGCGGCGAATATCCTTCCGCAGGCCCTGTTTAATGCGCAAACCGGGACCGCCGCATGCCCGAACTCCTCATCTCCCCAGGCCGCATATTCAGCGTTCGGTGGATTACAAAATGCCGTGTTCGGCAAGGGGCTCGTCCTGAACAGGAGCTACGATAACCGGCTGCGAACGACGTGCGAGATGGACACGGGAGGCATTGTTGCGAATTCGACGCCCGGCTCGGCGACGGTGACCATTACCGGATTGGAGCAGAGCAAATGAGCTACTCACACGGAATGCATACCAGGAAGATCGATGGTGGAGAAACTATGCGACCTCACGCAGATGGCAAGCATGACATCGGTGGGGGACTTATCCGTGAATTTCGCGGAGTGGCTATGACTCGAATGATCCGACGAGCAATGCAAGTCTCCGTACTGTTTGTTTTGGTGGTAGCCGCCGCAGGTATCGTCTATGGGCAGACCTATAGCATCCCAGTCGGTAGTGGAACACTTACTTATTCGATAACACTCTCGACAAGCAGTTGTCCGATCGGACCTGCCTCGGGTGGACCGCCACCCATGGGTACCTTGACCGTATCCGGTTATGGTAGTTTTTCATACGTGGTGGCGGGTGTAGCCACCTCGCTCAGCGGAGGAGGCGCGTATCTTTCGTCCCCTGGCGGCAGCTATGGCTGCCCCGCGAGTGGATGGACCAGCGCTATCCCCTGGCTGCTAACAGGTGGCGGATATGTTATTTCTTTTAACCCGTCGCTTGGAACAGCCACCATCTCGTACACAGCTACGCCAACATTTTCACCAGCGGCTGGTACGTACACGAGCACACAGACTGTGACGATCAGCGACGCGACCGCTGGCGCGATCATCTACTACACGACCAACGGTACGGTGCCGACGACGAGTTCTTCGGTCTACTCCAGCTCGATTGTGGTCTCCTCCACACAGACTGTCGAAGCGTTGGCGGTAGCTTCGGGTTACAGCAATAGCGCCGTGGCTTCGGCCTTATATACGATCAACACTACGGCGGCTACACCAACCTTTTCGCCCGCTGGAGGTGCATATTCTTCGGCGCAGACTGTGACGATCAGCGATGCAACCTCGGGTGCGACGATCTACTACACGACGGACGGAACCACGCCGACGACGAGCTCGTCAGTCTACTCCAGCCCGATCACCGTTTCACCCACGGAGACGGTCAAGGCTTTAGCGGTGAAGTCGGGCTATAGCAACAGCCCGGTGGGTATTGCAACCTATTCAAGCCCTCTCCCTATTCAACTTCCAGGCGCTGGAATCATCAATACACTGGCCGGAAACGGTACTTCGGGATACGCCGGAGACGGCGGCTTGGCTACCGGTGCGCCGTTGTCTGCTCCGAGTGGTATTGCCGTAGATGCGTCAGGAAATCTCTATATTGCGGATAGCTCAAACCAGCGTATCCGCAAGGTTGCTGCGTCGACTGGTGTCATCACCACCGTGGCTGGCAACGGTGTCGCGGGTTACTCTGGCGACGGAGGCTTGGCGACCAGCGCGGAACTGTATAATCCCCGAGCTGTCGCGATAGACTCATCCGGAAATATCTACATTGTGGACATATCCAACAATCGTGTTCGCAAAGTTACCGCGTCCACTGGCATCATCACAACCGTAGCTGGTAATGGAACGCCCGGTTATTCTGGCGACGGTGCGTTGGCGACCGGCGCTGAATTGCAAGGGCCCTACGGAGTAGCAGTGGATGCGGTTGGCAATATCTATATTGCAGATACGGGCAATATGCGAATCCGCAAGGTTTCGATTTCTACGGGCTATATCTCCACACTTGCCGGCAATGGCACCGAGGCCTACTTAGGTGACGGCGGGCTAGCTACCAGCGCTGAGTTGGACGCGCCCTTGGGCATCGCAGTAGACTCGTCGGGCAATATCTACATCGACGAAATAGCGAGCGGTCGAATCCGCAAAATTACCGTATCCACAGGAATCATCTCAACCGTGGCTGGAGGCGGCACATCTGGTTCGCCTTGCAGTGCCGGACTTGCGACCAGTGCGGAGTTGGCCGGCCCCGAAGGAATTGCAGTAGACGGGGCTGGCAATATCTACATAGCTCAGATTGGCTACTCAACCGTCTGCAAGGTGACCGCTTCAACGGGTGCTATCGCTATTGTTGCTGGAAACGGCACGGCGGGGTACTCCGGTGACGGTGGGATCGCAACCAGCGCGGCATTAAGTTCGCCCGATGCCGTTGCGGTGGATTCTTCTGGCAACATCTACATTGCGGATACGAGTAACCAACGAATTCGCGCTGTGGGCTCAACTAAGCTAGCCCAGACGATTAGCTTTACTGCGCCAACCACGCCTGTCACCTATGGTGTAGCTCCAATCGCGCTGGTAGCAACGGCCAGTTCTGGTCTCGCGGTGTCGTACTCAATCACTGCCGGGCTTTGCTCGGTCTCTGGCAGTTCGCTGACCATCACTGGCGCGGGCACATGCACTGTGGCCGCGAACCAGGCGGGCAATGGGAGTTATGGGCCGGCAACACAGGTGACGCAGAGTGTGGTAGTCAATAAGGCAACCTTGACGGTAACGGCCAATGCTAGCCGAGCTTACGGTGCAGCGAATCCAACCTTTACTCCCAGTTATAGCGGATTCGTCAATGGCGACACAGCCAGCGTACTAACTGGAACTCCAAGCCTGACGACTACGGCGACAGTCTCTTCCGCCGTAGGCAGTTACGCCATCACCGTCGCCGCTGGCACCTTGGCCGCAACCAACTACTCCTTCAGCTTTGTGAACGGCACATTGACGGTGGGCAAGGCAGTGCTGACGGTAACGGCCAACGCAAGCCGCGCTTACGGCGCAGCGAATCCAACCTTTACTCCCAGCTACAGCGGATTCCTCAACGGCGACACATCCACCGTACTAACCGGAACTCCAAGCCTGACCACCACGGCGACAGCCTCTTCCCCCCTGGGCACTTACACCATCACCGTGGCCGCCGGCACCTTGGCCGCAACCAACTACTCCTTTAGCTTTGTGAATGGCACATTGACGGTGGGCAAGGCAGTGCTGACGGTAACGGCTAACGCCAGCCGCGCTTACGGTGCAGCGAATCCAACCTTTACTCCCAGTTACAGCGGATTCGTCAACGGCGACACATCCGCCGTACTAACTGGAACTCCAAGCCTGACGACCACGGCGACAGTCTCTTCCGCCGCGGGCAGTTACGCCATCACCGTAGCCGCCGGCACCTTGGCCGCAACCAACTACTCCTTCAGCTTTGTGAACGGAACGCTCACGGTCAACAAGGCAGTGCTGACGGTAACGGCAACTAACGCCAGCCGCGCTTATGGCGTCGCCAACCCCGCCTTCGTCGCCAGTTACAGCGGTTTCCTCAACGGGGACACATCCGCCGTACTGACAGGAACTCCAAGCCTGACCACCACGGCCACAGCCTCATCCGCCCCAGGCACTTACACCATCACCGCCGCCGCTGGCACCTTGGCCGCAACCAACTACTCCTTCACCTTCGTGAACGGCTCACTGACCATTGGCCAAACGGTTCTGACGGTAACGGCCAACAACGCAAGCCGCATCTACGGCGTGCCGAATCCTCCACTCACTGTGAGTTACAGTGGATTCATCAATGGCGATACCTCGGCGGTACTGTCTGGCGCGCCAAGTTTAACCACCACAGCTGGGATTCTATCGCCGATCGGCACATACTCGATCACGCCCACCATCGGAACTCTTTCGGCGGCCAACTACACCTTCACTTTCATCAACGGAAACTTGAACGTCGTAAAGAATGCCATCGTGTTTCCTTCTCTTGGAAACATAAACACGGTGGTCGGAACCGGCACGGGCTCCTTTGCCGGCGACGGTGGGTTGGCCACCAGTGCGAATGTAAATTATCCGATGAGTGTTGCAGTCGATACGTATGGTAATCTCTACATCGTCGACTACGATAACAGTCGCATTCGTAAGGTGACGGCCGCGACAGGCGATATCTCGACGGTGGCCGGAGGCGGAACAGTCTGTGCCCAAGCCACGGATACCTTGGGCGATGGTTGCCTGGCGACCAACGCACTGTTTAATCATCCTGAAGGTGTTGCCCTGGATTCTTCAGGAAACATCTATATTGCCGATACTTTCAATTACCGCATTCGCGAAGTGAATGCCACAACGGGTATCATCACCACGATAGCAGGCAACGGCACCCTGGGCTTTTCGGGCGATGGCTTGTTAGCGACAGCGAGCACTGTCGAGCTGTATCTACCCACCGGTGTTGCAGTAGACGCAGCCAAAAATATCTACATCGCGGACTTTGGCAATATGCGAATCCGCATGATCAGTGGAACCACGGGAATCATCACTACCGTCGTCGGTAGCAGCGTCGCGAGTTCAACAGGCGATGGAGGCCCGGCTTCGAAGGCAACACTGCATAATCCGAGCGGGGTTGCATTGGATTCGTTCGGCAACCTTTACATCGCGGAGTCTGTCGGCGATCGTATTCGCAAGGTGACGGCCCCGATCCCGTCGGGAACTATCTCCACCGTAGCAGGCAACGGTTCCGCCGGTTACTCCGGTGATGGAGGCGCAGCCACCAGCGCGACGCTGAATCTTCCCACGAACATTGCGGTGGATTTGGATGGTTACCTTTACTTCACCGATCGATCGAATTGTGTAGTGCGCAGGGTGACGCTCGCTACGGGACTTATCTCCACGGTTGCCGGCGACGTGACAACCCCAGGCACTGTTACCTGCGGATATTCAGGCGATGGAGCCTTGGCCACCAGCGCTGAGCTCAACAGCCCCGTCGGTATAGCGGTAGATTCTTTTGGCAACTTTTACGTCGGAGATGGGGTAAACAACCGAATTCGCGCGGTTATTCCGTCCACGCCACAGGTCATCGTCTGGAATTCCCCCACCCCGATCACCTACGGAACGGCACTGAGCCCAACCCAATTGAATGCCCAAGTGAACAACCTGAACAACCAGTTGGTTACGTGCCCGCTTTCAACCGCGCCAGACCCAACCGTGCCCGGTACCTGTACTTACACCCCGGCCACAGGCGTGCTTGCAGCCGGCCCGCAAGTCCTCACCGTGACCTTCACTCCCAGCGCCGCCTACTCCACCACCTACGCGCCGGTGCAGAATTCCGTCATCCTTAACGTCAACCAGGCAATCCCCGTTGTCACCTGGAGCAAGCCGGCCGCCATCGCCGACACCACCAAGCTCACAACTGCAAGCCAACTCAATGCCGTCATCACAGATCCACTCACCGGCCTCGCCCTTGCTGGCACCAGTGTTTACACCAACGCCGCCGGAGCCGTCCTTACCTCTGGAGTTTCCACTCTCAACGCCGGAAACCAACTGCTGACCGTGACGTTTACCCCAGCCTCGGCCATCGCGGCAAACTACACCACCGCCACCGCCACCGTCTCTCTCACCGTTACCGGAGCCGCGCATGACACCGGCACCGTTACGCTCTATGTAAATGGCTCCACTACGCCGTCCGCTTCCTATACCTACGGCGCATCCGATACCCCCAGCAGCATCGCCGAGGCGCTCGCTGTCAATGCCTCTAGCACTCTCGTCTCCGTCGCTTCCGTTCAAGATGTCTTGTACCTCAGTGCCACCCCGGCAGCCGTCACTCAATACGGCGGCGCGGCAACAGACTTCGCCTATTCCCTCGTGGTCGCCGATACTGCCGGCTTCAGCCCGGCATCTTTCGCAGTCACGCCGGCCAGCGGATACCTCGACGGAGGCGCCAACGTCAACGCTGTCGGCGCAACCGTCTATAGCTATAAAGAAAGCTACGATCCCGCCGGAAACCTGGCCAGCACCACTGATTCCGTCATGGGGATATGGAGCTACACCTACGACACATTGAATCGCCTCTCCACTGGAACCGCAGCCTCGGCCTCCGCGGATACAGCCGCGGGCGTGGCTGCGCCCTATGCAAGCAACTTCGGCTGCTGGAGCTACGACGACTTCGGCAACCGCCTCTCGCAGGCCGTCTCCACCGTCGCCTGCACCAGCAATCCAACGCCCACCACCTGGGCCCACTACAACTCCAACAACCAGATCACAGGCACGCCGCAAGCGCCCGGAGGGCTGACCTACGACTCTTCCGGCGACGTCAC
>JBEKWJ010000033.1:0-53024 GCA_049513195.1 Occallatibacter sp. | reverse complement strand
GACCACGGCGACCAACGGATCCCACTCGAAGAACAGGCCCACCGGTGCGCGCAGTCGAATCTCGGTGGCGCCGCCGGGAAAGAAGCTGATGGACGTAAAGATCAGCAGCGCAAGGAAGAGCAGGAGAAAGAATATCTGCGAAATTCTGCGCATCAGCGGCAACCTGGACCGGATCAAGAATCGCCTCCATATGCGCGAACGCTAAGCTTGCATGATCGTATGATTGGCGCTCGAGCATACACCAGACAGTGATCTGTATCACCTATTGACGGCACGGGTCGTTGGGTTGCAGGGGGAGCGGCTGAAAAATCACCTCAACAAAACTCGCGTTTTCCATGGTCAAAATATTGTATCGATCCACAAGCCCGGTAAAATCAACTCTGTATGAGCACAACCAACGACAAATCCGCCGTCACAAACTTCCCCGATGCCAGTCTTGACGGCAGCCGGTTTATCCGCGCGTGTTTGCGCCAGCCGGTGGACCGCACGCCGGTGTGGTTTCTGCGTCAGGCTGGGCGCTACATGCAGGAGTACCGCGACATCCGCAAGCACCACACGCTGGTGGAAATCTGCAAGCAGCCGGAGATTGCCGCCGAGGTCACCATCACCGCCGCCGAGAAGTTGGGTGTGGACGCGGCCATCATCTTTGCCGACCTGCTGCTGCCGCTCGAGCCGATGGGTCTGGACTTCGAGTTTCAGGCAGGCGAGGGACCGGTGGTGCATCGTCCCGTGCGCACCGCTGAAGATGTGAAGGCGTTGCGCACCGACCGCGCCGGTGATCTGGATTATGTGGCGCGCGCCATCGAGAAGGTGGCTGCGCATTTTCGCAATCGCCTTGGCATCATCGGCTTTTGCGGCGCGCCTTACACGCTGGCCAGTTACATGATCGAAGGCGGCGGCTCGAAGAATTACATTCACACCAAGCAGATGATGTACTCCGATACCACTACGTGGCGGCTTCTGCTGGATAAGATCGTGGTGGTGCTGACGGAGTATTGCCGGCTTCAGGTTCAGGCGGGGGCGGATGTGATTCAAATCTTCGACAGTTGGGTTGGCTCGCTCGGTTTGACCGACTATCGCGCATATGCATTCGAGGCTTCGCAGCGCCTGGTCCATTCCGTCCAGCAGATGGGAGTGCCGGTCATCTACTTTGGTGTGGAGACAGCCGGCCTTTTGACACAGATGGCCACGACTGGCGCCGACGTAATCGGCCTGGACTGGCGGCAGCCGCTCGACGAAGGCTGGCGCGCTGTGGGCCATGGCCACGCGGTGCAAGGCAACCTCGATCCCATTACACTCTTTGCGCCGCTGGAAGTTTTAGAGCAGCGCGTTCAGGAGATTCTGCGCGCGGCGAATGGACGGGCGGGCCACATCTTCAACCTTGGCCACGGCATCGTTCCCACTACGCCGGTTGAGAATGTGCAAGCCGTTGTGCGCATGGTGCGCGAGTTTCAGCTAGACAAAGCGAGTCTGGAGAAAACCAATGGCTAAACGCGCAGTGCTGCTGCTGGCCCACGGCACACCGGAAACTGTCGAACAGATTCCCGAGTACCTCAGCAACGTGACCGGCGGACGATCGTTGCCGCAGCACGTGATCGAAGAAATTCAGCGCCGCTACACACTGATTGGCCACAGCCCGCTCACCGAGATCACTTTGGAGCAGGCGCGCTTGGTCGAAGCGGAATTGGCAGCAGACGGCCGGTCAGTGCAGGTCTACGTGGGCATGAGAAACTGGCGGCCCTACATTGCCGACGTGGTCCGGCAGATGCGAGCAGACGGAGTGGAAGAGGCCGCGGTTATATGCCTTGCACCACAGAACTCGCGCACCAGTGTGGGACTATATCGTAAGGCCGTTGAAAGCTCTGGATTGCGCATCGACTTTACCGAGGGTTGGGCCGATCATCCGCTACTGATTGACGCCTTTGCCGAGCGGCTGCGCGCGGCTGAGGACAAGCTCGTCGCCGAGACTGGCGCGCCGGTCCCTGTGCTGTTTACGGCGCATAGCGTCCCTTGCCGTACGGTACAAGCTAGCGACGGCCAGGTTGCCGACCCCTACGAAGATGAGGCGCGGCGCACCGCGGAGTTAGTCGCGGCCCGCGTGCCTGAGATTCCTCGGTGGCAATTTGCCTTTCAGAGCCAGGGCGCGAGCGGAGGGCCGTGGCTCGGTCCCACGGTAGAGCAGACGCTGGAATCAATCGCTGCATCGGGCGTTAAAACGCTTCTGCTCCAGCCCATTGGCTTTCTCTGCGATCACGTGGAGATACTTTACGACGTGGATATACTCTTCCGCGATTTTGCCGCCAAATTGAATCTTCGGCTGGAACGGCCCGAGTCGCTGAATGCGTCTGTCACGCTAGCGAAAGCGATTGCAGATCTGGCGCGGCAGGGATTGGCGCGGCTGAACAGCCGCTAGAGTTTTCAAAGTAGTCTTGGATAGTGGGTGTCCCACCCTGCAGCGTCTTTGTTTTTGCGGCTAGAGTGGGATACCGGGATACATTGAATGACTTGCTACAGTTCCACTCCGCAAAGACTCACTTCAAGGCCCATCTCGTGAAACATCGTAGCCTTTGCGGCCAGCGCGCGATCGGCTTCCTGCACTGAGGGCGCGTAGGCGACGTTGACATGATTCGCGGGGTGACGCGCCATGAACTGGTTCTGATCGACGCCGTGCAACACCACGTGCATGATGGGCCACTGCGGCGTAACTTCGGCCCAGCGGCGGTTTGTCTCCGCTGCCGGCAATGAGATCGCTGTGGCGCGGCCAAGGTCAACTTTGAGGCGGCCGTTCTCAACAAAGACACGGCTCCAAACTACTTCGCCGGGCTTGCAAATACCTTTCAGCGTGCCGCCGCCGAGACGGAAATACATCGACGGTTGGCGTTCACTGACCGCGCCCTTGTAACCGCCGACCAGATGCGAGGCGGGCACGGCGCCGGAAATCTGAAAGAGCCAGACAAACTCATCGAAGCCATCGGCTTTGTACTGCTCGCCCCAGCGAACATCATGCAGCGTCGTCGCCGGATCAAGTCCCATAGCGGTCCACACGCGGTTGGTGACGATGGCATCGACGCCGACGCATTCGTCCACTTCATTGAAATGCGGCAGCGGGCGGCCGGCATAAAGTTCGCGGCCATCGCGACTATAGGCGGGCGGACGATCGACATTGTTGAAGAGGCCTTCGGCGAGATCGGATGCGGGAACCAGATCTTTGAATCCCTGCTGATACTGAATGCCGATGGCGTCGCAGCCGAAGTTATCGGCGATGCGCAAGGCGGCAATGTACATGCGGCACTGATCGAGAATCTGCGCGTCGGTCAGATCGGTCGCCTCGTTGCTTCCGGTGTCGAAGCGCATTCCACTGGCATCGAGCCAGTTGCGAATCTTCTGCGCTTCTGCCGCGGTCACCTCGCGCATGGCGGCGTAGAGCGCGGATTGGCTGAGACGCTCCTTGTAGATGCCGGCGGGATTCATCAGCGAATCTTCGACGATGGCATTAGACATGCCCATGCAGCCCTCATCGAAGACTCCGAGCAGCGCCTTCTTGCTGCGCAGTTCGTTCGCGAGTGCCTTGCCAAGAGCGCGTTCAGCCTGGCTCACTTTGGTCGGATCGAAGGCATGCACATGCGAAGTGTCATGGACGAATTTCTTATTCTTGATCCATTCGCGCAGGCCGCGCTTGAAGAGCGGGTCCTTGAAGTCTTTGCTCCAGAGAGTCGTAAAGGGCACGCCGGCCTTGATCAAACAGCCATTCAGATTCAACATGCCCACCAGGCCGGGCCACTGGCCAGACCAGTTGGCCACGGTGAGGATGGGGCCGCGATGAGAGAGCAGCCCAGCGAGCACGTGAGCGCTGTATTGCCAGACGGCCTCAGCCACGACGATGGGCGCATCGGGATGGATGTGCTCGAAGACCTGCATGCCCATTCGCTGCGAATAAATGAAGCCGTGCTTCAACGCGGGGTCGGCCGGATGAGCGCGGCGCAGCTTGACGCCTTCTTCGAGAAAGGCGGCGGTTAACATCTCTTCCAGACTGGCCTGCGCGGCCCAGCAAACTTCGTTCGCCGATTGGCGCAGATCGCCGCTGGCGACTAACAGAACTTCATTTTGCGCAACGGGCTTGGGAGTTACCACTTCAGGAATTGCATACGCTGCCATTTTTTTATCCTCGCTTTTTCCGGGTTGTTTCTTGATTTTTGGTTCACGACTGTGCGGACGCGGGCACAAGATTCCGGCTGCGCGCGACCAGTGATTTGTAACGCTCAAAAGCTTGCTCACATGCGCCGGTTTGCGCGGGAAGATAGGATCGCAACTCGACCGATTGCCGCAGTGCGGCTTGCCCTTCGGACAGATTTTTGATGTGGCCGGTAGCCACGGCCTGCACCATGGCATTGCCCAGAGCGGCCGCCTCGACCGGGCCCGCGATCACCTCGCGCCCCGATGCATCGGCGGTCATCTGGCATAGAAACTGATTGAGGCAGCCGCCGCCGACTACGCGAATCGTTTGCAGCGAACGGCCAGTGATGCACTCCAAATCTTCCAGCACTTCGCGATAAGCAAAACTCAGGCTCTCAAAAACGCAGCGCGCAATTTCGCCGGTGCTCTGCGGAATGGGCTGATTGCTCTGCGCGCAAAACCGCGCGATGGCGGCGCACATGTCGTCTGGCGATTGAAGCTCGGCGGCCGAAGGATCGATGAAGGAACGGAAGGCGGGGGCGATCGCCGCCGCTTGTTCGATCTCCGGCCACGCGATGGAGTTGCCTGCCGTTTCCCACATGCGCGCACACTCTTGCAGAATCCACAGGCCGGTCATGTTCTTCAACAGCAGAACGCCGCCGTCTGCCGCGCCTTCGTTGGTAAAGCCGCCTTGGAAGGCTGCGTCGCTCAGGTTGGGCTCAGACACGGACACGCCCATCAGGCTCCAGGTTCCGCTGCTCAAGAAGGCGCTGGACTCATTCAAATCAGGAATGGCTGCAACTGCACTGGCTGTATCGTGCGAGGCGACCGCAATGCAGGGAAAGCCGCCGGCAAAGCCGCATTCGGACTGAACGCTGGGTTCGAGCGGCCCGAGAATTGTGCCGGGTAGCACGATTTTTTGAAAGATGTGCGCGGGTAGATTGAGTTTGCTGATCGTTTCCCGCGACCAGCGGCGCGCGTGCGGATCGTACAGCTCGGTGGTGGTGGCTTCGGTATACTCCGCGCGCTTTTCGCCGCTGAGCAGATACTGGAAATAATCCGGAATCAGCAACAGCGAAGATGCGTGAATGAGCTGCGGATCGTGATGAATCGCCATCGATGCCAACTGAAAGGCGGTGTTGATCTCCATCGTTTGCACGCCGGTGGCGAGGAAGAGATCGTGACTACTCATCGCCTTGCTTACAGCTTCCGGCACGCCTTTAGTGCGGGCGTCGCGGTAGTGATGCGGATTGCCGAGCAGGCGATCGCGCTCATTGAGTAGACAGTAGTCCACGCCCCAGGCATCGATGCCGATTCCGGCGGGAAGTTCGCTGTGCAGCGCCTTGAATTTCCGGAGGCCGTTCTGGATTTCGTTCCAGATGCGAAGCACGTCCCAGTGAAGGTCAGCACCGAGGCGCACACCGCAGTTGGGAAAGCGATGCACCTCGGCCAGCGAGAAGCGATGGCCATCCCAGCGGCAATCCATCACCCGGCCGCTCGAGGCGCCCAGGTCCACGGCCACAAAGCTCACATTCGCGCTCATGCAGTCTCTCAAGATGCGTTCGGCCGGAACCGAGCAAAATCGCGGACAATTCGATTTACTGCCAGCGATTCGCCGGACTCTCCGGATCATTCTACAGCCTTGAGGCTCTACTTGGGCGGCAATGCGATGAGCGCACCGCCAGTGCACGCACATGGGCCAGCGTCGAAGGATCAGCACGCGCAACAATGCGGGCAGCCACCGCCAGCGTCGGGCAGGCTCGCACTATGGCGTCCACCCGCCTGCCGTGGGCATGCCCGGCGTGGTGTCGGGGCGCGGATTGAAGTCTGCCGGCACGGGATTGGTGAGGCCGCTATCGGTCGGCGTGATCTCTAGCCACTTGCAACCCTCGCCGCCCTCGTGAGGAAAGCTCGATATCTCGGTAGCGGGGATTGTCGCATACTCCGGGCTCAATCGCGCGCTCTTGCCCTGGAGCCGCAACACATCGAAGGCAGAAGTCATGTCGCCCACACCGGGCACATGATCGTCTGCCGGACCCAGGTTCGGCTGACCAAATTTCACCGCGCCAACCTGCCGCGCAAACTCCTCATCGGGCAGGTCCGCGAGCGGCACCAGGCGGAATAACTCGTCCACGAATTTAATGATCGAACTATGCTCGGACGGCACATGCGAGACGCCATGCGCCACGGCGTACGGCGAGATCAGAATCGCGGGAATCCTCGGCCCCTGCTCGAGCGGCAGCCCCGCCGCATCGTGAGAGCGCACGCGTGGCTGAACATGGTCATAGAGCCCGTCCGACTCGTCGTACGTAATGATGATGGCGCTCTGGCTCCAATACGGACTGGTCGCGATCGCGTTGATCTCTTCGGCCAGCAGAGCCTCGCTGATCTGCGTATCCGAATAGCCGGGATGATCGTCGTTGCCGTTGAAAACCTCCGCGAGCTTGGGGTTCGGATCTTGCGGCCGCCAGCCGTCAATGTTGCCGTAACCGCCGCGAACATAAAACACGCCAGAGGCAGGCAGCTGCCGGTACTCTACATCGCTGAAGAACTCGCTCAGCCCATGCAGATGCGTGGCCACCAGCGGATTGTTGGCCACGTAGCCGAAGTACTGCGGCGCGTTGTGATGCGCTACGTACCCGTCGTGCGAAGCCTGGCCCTTGGCATCGTTTTTCTCATGATCGTAGCCCTGCTGATACCAGCCCCAATTCACCGCGGTCACGCCGTTCCCTGCAATTTTTTCTATATCTTCACGCACGTCGGGCAAATCGAAGGCGGGATCGTAGTCTGCCGCAATCGTCTTCTGAATATCGCTGCCCATGAAAGAGAGCGGCAGGCTGGCGAAGGTCAGGTTCTTTGAGACGCTGCCTGAAGAATGCACCGCCTGCGGTTGCTCGAGCCGGTCAGCTTTATCCAGCGGCGAACCCCAGTAAGGCGCGGGATCGGCAGTCATCGGCACCACGGCATTGCTGCCCTGGCCGCCCTTAGTTGCCGCATCCGGATGCAGTGTCCACTGCGTCTCGCCGCCCTGACCGGCAATCATGGCAATCGCGTTCGGTGTGGATGGCCCGATGATAGTGTCCATGAAGTGGTCGAAGAGCGTGAAGCGGTCCGCGTAGCGCCACAGAAACGGCGCTGTGTCGCAGTCCACGTGTGCCATCACCAGCTCGCCAAACTGCTTGCGTTCGAGCGTCGGCGCCATCGATGGCTTGCCATCTTTCAGCGTCACGCCCTCTTCGGTCAGCGCGTACTCCGTGTTGTGCGCCACGCCCTTTTTGTCGAGCGCGATCTTGCGCGCAATGCCCACATGCGAGTGATTTACCGAGGCTATGTCCGCCGGATAAATCGGCACGGTCTTGCCCGTCGCATCGGTGATGGTGGTGGGAATTTTGAATGGAGTAATCGTGCCAATCGTCCCGTCAGTATTGACAATCGCCTGCGCGAAGCCCGCCACCTGCCTGGTGACTGGCCCCGCCGGTCCTGCATAAAGTCCATCCGCGCCCGGATAACTGCCAAAGTAGAAGTCGAAGGAGCGGTTCTCCTGGAAGAGCACGAAGATGTATTTGATGCGGCTGCGAATCAGACGCAGCTTCTCTTCCTGCGAGATCGCCGGCTCAGTCGCCAAGTTGGTCACCTGCGCGCTCACCACCGCGCTTGACGGAGGTGCTATGGTCACATCCGGCAGGGCTTTCTTTTGCGCTGCACAGGTCGCCAGGCCAATCGCGCCAAGAGCGATCAGCACCTCGGAGGCTTGTCTCAAATTGATCTTGAACATGTCAATAAACTATCCCGTCCGCTGCCGCATTGACAATAAAAAACATTCCTCAAAAACAAAAAGAGTTACAAAATAAATAAACGCGGAGTCATTGCCGGAATTGCTGGTTACAAAGCTGTGAAACTGTAGTACCTCCAGTTAGATTCTTGCCGGGGCTATACTGGTTCCGAGCACGAGCAAGAGAGAAGATGACAGCATGAAAGTGTTGATTTTTGGCGCAACGGGAATGGTGGGGCAGGGAGTTTTGCGGGAGTGTCTGCGCGCCCCGGATGTGGAACTCGTGGTGACTGTGGGTCGAAGCACCGCGGACATGAAGCATCCCAAGCTACGCGAGATCGTGCTCGCAGACATAAGCCGCCTTGGGGCGATTGAGACCCAACTAGCCGGCTTCGATGCCTGCTTTTTCACACTGGGCGTCTCTTCGAGCGGAATGAAGGAGGCCGATTACGAACGCATCACTTTTGGACTCACGCTAGCTGCGGCGGAGACGCTCAGCCGGCTGAATCCGGGGATGACTTTTATCTATGTCTCTGGCGCGGGAACCGACAGCTCAGAGCGGGGCCGTGTCATGTGGGCGCGCATCAAGGGGCGAACGGAGAATGCCCTGCTGCGGCTTCCGCTCAAGGCGTATATGTTTCGTCCGGGAATCATTGAGCCGCTGGATGGAATTCGATCGAAGACGCCCGCGTATCGCTTCTTCTACAAGCTAGCCAAGCCGCTACTGCCTGTGCTCCGCTGGGCGCTGCCGGGCTATGTTTTATCGACACGCGAGATCGGTCAGGCGATGCTGGCAGTGGCGCGGCAGGGGTATGGCAAGCCAATTCTGGAAACTAAAGATATTCGGCTGGTAACTAAGGGCTGACGGCTCGCCAAAAATTCAGGCGTTCCACCTACCGCCTGCCAGCCTGGACGGCTTATCATGGCCGGTATGAACCTCGAAGCAATTCAGGCGGCCATCCGCGAGTCTGGCTTTGACGGCTGGCTGTTTTATGACCATCACCATCGCGACCCGATCGCCGCGCGCATTCTGGGCCTGGACGAGCACGCCCACATCACGCGGCGCTGGTACTACTTTGTGCCCGCCTCGGGCGAGCCGCGCAAGCTGGTGCATCGTGTCGAGCAGGGGCGGCTGGACACGCTGCCCGGCACCAAGGGACATTATTCAAGTTGGCAGGAGCTGGGCGCTGGCCTGCAATTGATGCTCTCTGGCTCCGAGACTGTGGCCATGCAATACTCGCCCAACAACGCCATCATGTACGTCTCCATGGTCGATGCTGGCACGGTCGAGTTTCTGCGCGGATTGGGCAAGCGGATCGTCAGTTCTGCTGACCTGGTGAGTCAGTTTGAAGCGGTGCTGAACGAGGAGCAGATTGCCAGCCACGGCGTCGCGCAGCGAGCCATTGACGCGATTCTGGCCGAGGGCTGGAAGAAGATTGGCCGCAGCATACGGGGCAGCGACGGCAAGGCAGGCAAGCTGACGGAGTTCGAGATGGTGCGTTGGTTGAGCGACGCCATGCGCAACGAAGGCCTGGTGTGGGACGACGGCCCCAACGTCAGCGTGAACGCCAATAGCTCCGACTCGCATTACGAGCCGACCGCCGAGCATTGTGCGCCGATTCGCGAAGGCGATTTTTTGCTCATCGACATCTGGGCGCGGCCAGAAAAGCGGGGCAGCATTTTCTATGACATCACCTGGACCGGGGTGGTGGGGCGCGAACCGACCGAGCGCGAGCAGCAGGTTTTCGAGACGGTGATGAAGGCCCGCGATGCGGCCATTCATGCGGTCGAAAGCGCCTTTGCCGAAGGCCGAGCGATTCGCGGATTCGAGGCAGACGATGCGGCGCGGGCAGTAATCCGCGCGGCCGGCTTCGGCGAGTTCTTCACGCATCGCACCGGGCACAATATCGGCAGAGAACTGCACGGCGCGGGCGCTCATTTAGATAACCTGGAAACCCACGACGAGCGGCTGGTGCTGCCCAATACCTGCTTCTCAGTCGAGCCGGGGATCTATCTGCCGGAGTTTGGCGTGCGCAGCGAGGTGGACATGCTGACCGCGCCCGGCAAGGCCTGGGTCACGGGACGGATTCAGCGGGAACTGGTGAGGATTTAGGCAATAGACGACGGTTCGATGGGTGATTGTCATGGCCTTGCTGCAACGATATTCTGTGCGTAGGAGGACACGATGGCAGACGCGACAACCTTCCCCTATGAAACACGCCTCAACATTCTGCACGGTCCGCTAGAGGTCATTGACGTTCAGGCGCTCGCGGACGCCTGCACATACAAATGGTTCAATCAAACGCTCTGCAAGGTGAATGAATCGGTCGTTCGCATGGCCGTGATTGAAGGAGAGTACCACTGGCATAAACACGAGGAGGACGACGAGTTCTTCTACGTTGTGCATGGCAAGCTGTTGATTGATCTCGAAGCCAGGACCGTGGAACTCGGGCCGGGCCAGGGTTTTGTGGTTCCCAGGAAGGTGATGCACCGGACGCGCGCCCCCCGCCGAACCTTCACGCTGATGGTCGAAAACGCGGGAATCGTCCCCACTGGGAATTGACCTGCTGTTTGGCTCGGCGCTGGGAACTTGGCCCCGGTGCGGTATAGTCAAAAAGGAATGGCAACTGAAGAAAACAAGAACCCAGCGGCCGGATCTGGGCCGCAACCCGGCGCAAAAGCTGCACCGCAGCCGGGCTTTGTCTACCTTCCTCTGATCGCCGGCTGGCTGGTGCCCGGAGCCGGGCACTTTCTGCTGCGCAAGTGGGGTCGTGGGGCGCTGCTGTCGGTGTCGATCCTGAGCATGTTTGTGTTGGGATTGGCCATGCAGGGCAGGCTCTACTCGGATGCGCACGACATTTTAGACATTTTGTGCGTGGCCGGTGACCTGGGCAACGGGCTGCTTTATATCGTTGGCCGGATGCTGGGCCTGGGCGTGGAGCAGGTACTGTTGACCACCGCCGACTACGGCACGCGCTTTATCGTGGTGGCTGGCCTTTTGAACGTGATTGCCGCCGTGGACGCGCACCGCCTGCGCACCGGGAGGAAGTCATCATGACCCACTTTCTGGCGGTTGTGCTCTTCGCTCTCTTCGCCTCGGTCGTCTTCGGCATCACCCAGCGCGAGACGCCGCGCGGCATGATGCGTTATGGACTTTATTGCTTCGTTCTTTTTGTAGGTGCGGTTATCGTATGCAGTTGGCTGATGCTTCTGATCGCACGATAAGGATAGCCTGGCAGCCGGCCGGCCTTTGCGCGCCGGTCGTTGTTTGAAGGACCGGCCCCATGAACAAGGCATGGCACGCGCAGAACAAGATGCCGCCCAAGGCAACCCTGGAGGAGAAAATCCAGTGGCACCGGGAACATCAACTGCACTGCGCCTGCCGGGAAGCGCCGAAGAGTTTGCGGCCAGCCCTCACGGCCAAGAAATGAGAACGGGGCATGGCGATTGCGATTCTGTTCTTGTTGAATCCGCGACCGAAGAGCGTGTTTGGCGTCAAGAATAAATCGCAATACTGTGCGAATATTCTTGGCTGGGCGCTTCAATCGTGATAGATTCTCGGATACCTGCTCCGCGAATTCAGACTGATTTATCGTCGTTGCAGGCGACCTAAAGGAACCCGATGCGATCCCTCCTTCGGACGCTGCTCAATGACGAACCAGGTAACACCAAGGCCAAGGTCATCGCCTTGTACGCCTTGTTGCTTGGGTTCAATCTGGCGGCATGGTGCTGGGCATTCATCGCATTTCACAGGTTCCCGGTGCTGTTGGGCACGGCGTTTCTGGCTTACAGTTTTGGACTTCGGCACGCGGTCGATGCGGATCACATTGCGGCCATCGACAACGTCACACGAAAACTGATGCAGCAGGGAAAGCGGCCTGTCGGCGTGGGGCTTATGTTCTCGCTGGGTCATTCCACCATTGTTATTGTGGGATCGATCGCCATTGCAGCCACTGCGCTCGCGCTGCAACATCGCATTGACGGCGTGAGGGAGATTGGAGGGGTGATTGGCACACTGGTGTCAACTCTCTTTCTATTCGCAATTGCGATTGTGAATTTGATTGTTCTGCATTCGGTTTATCGCAGCTTCATGCGGGTGCGGCGAGGAGAGCCTTATGTTGAAGAAGACTTCGACCTGTTGCTGGGCAACCGCGGCTTTCTTTCGCGCCTCTTCCGCCCCATGTTTAATTTGATCCAATCCAGTTGGCACATGTATCCACTGGGCTTTTTGTTTGGACTGGGCTTCGATACAGCGACCGAGATTGGATTACTGGGAATCTCTGCAGCCGAGGCATCGAAGGGTTTATCGCTCTCGTCGATTTTGGTGTTTCCGGTTCTGTTTGCAGCAGGCATGTCGCTGATCGATTCGACAGACAATGTTCTGATGCTTGGAGCCTATGGCTGGGCCTTCGTGAAGCCTATCCGGAAGCTCTACTACAACATCACGATTACGTCTGTCTCCGTTGTGGTTGCCTTGGCGGTTGGCGGGATCGAGGCGCTGGGATTGTTAGCGACCGAGTTCGGCCTGACGGGCGGAGTGTGGGGCTTGGTCGGTAATCTCAACGAGAACTTTGGCATACTTGGTTATTGCATTATTTCGCTCTTTGCCGGGAGCTGGATCTTATCGATTGCTATTTACAAATGGCGCCGGTTTGACGACTTGGAGTTTGGCGCAAGAGATGCGAGTTAGAGCAGTTTCGAAGATGTTATAACCAACTGTCGTGGTATCCCACCCATCCGACAGAAAGAAGTCGGATGGATTGGGCACCCTCGACTGTCTCAGTTTTGGGGTTCACTCCATTTGTGATACAGCAACGATAGAACAGCCTTGGTTCTTGAACGCTTTCATCGAAAAACGCCATATCGATTATTGCTTAACGATGGAAGGCTCGCCGGCGACAGGCGGCGAAGGCACGGCAGACTTCAACCGGCTTAACTCGGCACTAACCGGTTGCTGATGAGACTTATCATTCTTGTTATCGACAGGCTGCGCGCGGCCGGCATAAAAATCGAGAATGTTATCCCGCAATTGGGCGGATGTCTGATCAAAGTTATGTGCAGATAGCTGGACCAGAAGGGTTGCGTAAGTTTCGTCCGCAAGCGAATACTCTCCTACCGAGGTCGTTTCGCCGTCATCGAGATCGCGGTTGGTGAGCGCCAGCTTGCCTGCGCGGACTGCTTCCAGTTCGGCGTGGTATTGATCGGTGGTTGCGTTGATGCTCTTGATGTATAGATCTTCCGTTTTTGGAGTAGGGTTATTGAATCCCAAGCTCTTGAATGGACCGATTTTCGGAATGAATCGCAAGAGCATCGCCAGGATGCGAGTGCCGGGTCCGGGCTTTGTGTAAGTACTTCCCCACGCTCTTTCATAATCGGAACGGGACAGGCGATATAAAAACTTTCGCCTGGAGAAATTCGGCGTCTCGCGCACCAACTCTTTCTTGTGTAATTGAAGCGCCACATGGGTCATCCGCGGAATCAGCCGGCTGATAAAGAAGCGATAGGAGCCAACCGCCAGGTCCTCGTGTTTAATGACGTCTTTCAACTCCAGGCCGTAGACAACGGGAAATACCCGCTCCAGCAGCGGCTGCGAGACCTGGAATCCTATGAAGTCATGGTACTGTTCCGGCGCATAGCGATTCTTTGCCACCTGCAATACATCGAATCCAAACTCTGTTTTTAAATGCGCTGTTTTGTCCTGGGCGTAGCGCACGGAGTTGCCGTATTTTGCCCGCAGCTCCGGGTAACGGATCGCGACTGCTTCATTAACCGCCGGATGGCCATCGATATCGGCCACATAGTGCGAAAGCGCGCCCAGGGCGAAGGCATACTCGTCGGCATCTTGGCTTTCTGCGATTAACTCCGAAACAAAATCTCCGCTGCGAACGTAGTGTGCCAGATCGCTGAATTCCTTGTCGCCGAACGGATAGTAGCCCAGATCTTGAATCACCGATCCGCCATAGGCGTAGGCATGAGCTTCTTTGATTTGGTCTTCGGTGAGTCCCGGAAATCGTTCGATCAGGAGCGGGCGAATCTCGGAGGTCCACGCCAGATCAACGATTTCCTCGTGCGTCAAAACAGAGTATGCAGGCGCAATCCGGCACGATAGCAGTGCTGCGGAGACAAGCACCACGGCGCGGGCCAGCGTCAAACGCCAATTCCCGCTGATCGACTTGGATTTGCGATTCAGATTTGGCCGAGGAGGACAAGGACGACCAGGATCAAAAGGACAACTCCAATTCCTCCGCTCGGATAATAGCCCCAGCTTCTGCTGTGCGGCCAGGTTGGCAGAACGCCGATAAGAGCAAGAATCAACAACACGATCAAGATTGTTCCCAGCATGATTTTCTCCTCGCCTTGCCATAAGATGCGCATCCGGCTTAGCTTGTTGCATAGCCGACGTTTGAGTTTTTCATGCAGCACGGGGGGGCGCTGTTCAATAACGCACAGCTGCTACTGGATTGCGCGCCAACTTCAAGCCTTGGCATTGGGCGAAATCAACAGCGTGACGGCCTGGGGCACAATCTCCATACGAACGGGCAAACTGCCCAGACACTCTCCGTCAGCTTCGACCAGGATGCGCGGCGAGGAACCATTGCACGGCCGGCACTCGACCGAGACGGCGTCGAGCATTTCGATCTGATCGGAAGATTTCTGGCGGCCGATGATGACCGCCAGAATGAAGCGCAGGAAGGCCATGCGGCTGCGGGTTTTGAAGGCCACCAGTCGCAGGCCATGGTTGTGCAGCGAGGCACCGGGGATAAAGTTGTTGAGGATGCCGCCAAAGTTGCGAATGCGCACGGCCAGAAGTTGCGAGATTTTTTCCACGCGCGGCTCGGCGCCGGCATCTTCAACAAAAGCTGCTTCAAAGAGGGGAAATGAATGCGTCACCCAAACGCGAAGGCCCTCAATCAAATAGAGCAGATAGCCGAGACGGCGCTTGAGGCTGGGATCCATCCGAGAAATGAACAGAGCATCTGCGCCCACTCCGGCAGCGACGGTGAAATAGCGCGAGCGCGTTGAGCCGGTTTCGTCCTGGTAAGAAATCCGGCCAACGGAGATGCGCACCGGAAGCGCAGTCAGCAACTTGCGAACCGCTTTGGCCGGAGAGGACTGCAGGCCCAGATTCGCAGCCAGCGCATTGGCGGTTCCCAGGGGCACGACGCCCAAAGCCACGGTGGTTCCGACCAGGCTCTGCAAGACCTCATGAACTGTGCCATCGCCGCCACAGGCGATGATGGTGTCGCAGCCGCGCAGCATGGCCTCTTTAGCCAGGATGCCCGCGCTGCCCGCCGCGATCGTCTCCAGCGCTTCGGCGTCGACCCCGGCATTGCGGAGGACAGCAAGCGCCTTGTCGATGGCCGTGCGACGCCCTCTGGAGTGCTGGCCGGAAGCCGGATTGTAAATGAGCGCAACACGGTTCATCGCGAGTTCCCCTTGGAGAGTTCGCGCCCGGCGCGAAAGTGCCAGCGGGAGCTTTGTTCTTATCTTCGCATCTCGTGGCCCGGAAGGCCGGTTTAAAGCGCGATATGCGCAGAGGAACAAAAAGCACCCTTGCAATTTGTGGCCTCAATGCGGTCAAAACGCGGCAATTTCCGGAGAAAACTGCCTTTTTTAGAGAGAAATTCGATCGCGTCCGCAAGCCAATTTTCACGTATCGGTATAAAACGTGCGTTTTGGCGCACATTGAAGGTTTTTCCTGAAACCGAGTTTCATTCAGTGATGACGCGGGGATTCATCGCATTTGCGGTCTCGTTTTCTTCTCCAGCTGCGTAATTATCTGCACGAATAAAAAATATTGTAGGGGGGGTGGGGGGTGCCTTCTTTCCGCTCCACCTCAATTTCTCTATTGTGCCGCAACGGAGGCGAATAATCTGCAGACAGCTGCGATGGGGCCACATGCTCACTGATCGTTGGCAAGATATCCATGCTGCACTTGAAAACAAGAGATGCGGACTTTATGGGCAGCGGTTAGAAAAAAAAGGGCCCCCGGTATAACCGGGGGCCAAATTGCCTTGGTTCTCTCTAACAGCGAGAGCTTGATTGGCGGCCTGCGGCGGGGGCGCCGCGGGTACGGAAGGGAGCCTCGGGGGAGGGGCTGCGGCTTTTAGGGCCGCTCCGCGCCGGTCGAGGAAGCCACGCCATGGGGAGGCGTATCTTCCCGGGCCGCCAAACTGTTTTCCATCAACCGGATATGCACGCTGCTCGTCTTGGCGGGCTTGGCGTCTTCCGAGTCCATGGCGCGTGAATTGCCGAGGGCTACGGTATGCAAACGGTAGACGGGAATCTCATGTTGTGTAACGAGGTAGCGCTTCACCGCGTCGGTCAGTCTTCCCGAGCTTTGAATGCCCGCGGTGCTGGCCAGAGGAGAATGCCCCTCGATTTCGAGTATGTATCCTTGATGGCCAGTAAGGTTGGCCGCAAAGTCGTCCAATTGCTTACGAGCAGCTGCCGATAGAATCGGCTGGCCGCCGCGGAATGCAACATCAATCTCGCTTGCCTGATGGTATTGGTCTAATCCATTGACCGTCGAGTTCAATTTATCTACATGGCCGGAAGCGCCCTGTGCGGTGGAATATGCATTTTGTGCCCGGGCACCGGCGGCAGTGGCCGTCTGGTTGGCCGCGTCGGCGGAAGATTGAGCCCGGCGGATGCCCGCCTGCGCACGACTGTCAACATCCTGAATGTCACGTCCGTTTTTGGCGTTGACTTCGTCCAATTCGCCGAGTTCGCCCTTGATGGGAGTTACTCGGTCATTCACCCATTTTTTGCGCGCAAACGGATTAACCCGGCCCCAGAACCCCTCTTTCGGGGTATTGATGGGAGCCGGCGTATAGGTCGCGGGGGAGGGCTGCTGTGCGGCGGTGGCAGGCTGTGTGCTCTGCGAGCTAGCCGCTGACTGACCCTGTTGTGCGATAGCCGATACTGAAACTACAGATGCCAGTAATACAAAAGCGAACTGACGGGGGAATAAGTTTCGCGTTGTGTTCACTGCATTCATCTACTGAAACCCTCCAGGGGTCTTACTCCGCCAAGCTACGCGGGGTGAGCGCTCTTGTCTGCTCGTCCTGAGATATAGCAATGCCTGTGCCAGACTTGGGGGTGGCTTTCATAAAATATGTATTTGATTTAGATTGTTTGACTTAGAGTAAATAAATCGCTCGAAATGGCATCAGTTGGGGATGAGCCGGGATGCGTTTTGCGTGTAAATTTTGCCGGATACGGTACTTTCTACTCGGTAAATCCAGCGCAACGAGTTTATTTTGTCTCGACGTGGAGGATGCGAATTTCCGGGTAGGCTCCATCCCAGTCCGGCTTGACTGCGTCGAAGATCAAGCGAAACTCTTTTTCGTCGCCGGGCTTGAGCGGAGCGGCGGAAACCGCTTCGACATCGACATAAGGTTCGTGCACCCGGATCAGCTTGAGCGGCTGGCTCTCATTTTGAGCTACCTCGTGCGCAAAATCGCGGAAGATCACCTGCACGGTAATGGCGGTGACGGTGCGCGTGCCCCGGTTTGCAATGCGGCCGTCCACATAGGTGACCTTGCCGCCGGCCAGATTGGCTGACTCGCTCATGGTGAGACCGCTCAGCGAGAGGCTGGCCGCATACGGATCAAGAGGCGCGGTGATGGGGGCAATCACGTCCTGTCCCCTGGTGTTTCCGTGTTTCAGGCTCAAGATCACGACGAGTGCGACCGCCAGGACAACGGCAACCGCGACCGCCGTCGGCAGCCAGTTGCGTTCTTCCTTCTGGTTCGAAGATTCGAGTTCGAGGCGAGTACTCACGTCCGAAATTCTACACCCGCAACCGAGGGTGGACATTCCATTTCGATGACTTGATTCAAAATGTGCAATAATGTTGCACGAAACCATAGGCGAGTTAGTTGACGCGTGATTGCCGGACAGGGGGACAGATATGCCAGAAAACAAACCTCAAGCGAAGCCTCAGGTGAAGCCGCCAGCCTACGTCTATCAGGTAAGCTCGCCAGCCGATGAATTCCGCGAAGTTGCCCGCATCCACCACAAAGAAGCCAAGCAACTTTTCGACAGCGCGGCTGTGGCTTTGGCCGAAGGGCGGGAGCAGGAGTACAAGTTGCTGACGGATTTGGCAAACGCGCGCCGGGAACGGGCGGAAGAGTTCGACAGAGCGGCCAACGGCGAAGCCGACGACCCGATCGTGAACGAAATTCTCGACTGGCAGGAAGAAAGAAATGAAGCCTTTGTGCCGCATACGTCCAATTATGACGGAACCGAGGGCGGAGAGCTTCCCGAGGATTGGATGAAAGAGTTAGAACCACCCCCGCCCGGACGGATTGCTCGCGCTCTGGCCTGGATAGGGAGCCTGGTAACGAAGTAATCGGATACCTTGAACGGCGCGTGTGCCACTGAGACTTTCGTCTTCCAAACTGAGGTCGGCCCGGCGCGAACCACCAGAATGACGATAGCGTTTTGCGCCCGTTACCGAAGGCATCCACCTTCGTGTTTTGCACGGATGTTTTTCCCTTTATGACCGATATATAAAACAGTGGCGCAATATTCTGCGACGCTCCCGCTCTTGCTGCGCGGCTCTCTTGCTGAATTCTTCGCAACGGATTCAGCCTTGGGGCCGGTCCGCTTCAAAATCCGCAACCCGTGCCGCAAGGCATGAGAAAGGCAGCTCGCCATGCAGCCCTCCGCGCAAACTTTGTTCATTCCGATGCCCGTGCCCGCCGACGGAACCGATCATCCCGAACAGACAGAGGACTGGGCGTATCAGGCCATGACGGTAGCCGCAATCCTGCTGGTGCTCGTGAGCCTTTGGGTTTTTTGAAGCTTGGCGCCGGCCTACGCGGCTGATCGCGCCCGCACCGCGCGGAAGATTGCCACCATGTGCCATCCAACGGTTGCAAAGACCGCGACCATAAAGATCGGCACGGCTATCGGAGAGATGGTGCCCGAGCCGCGCAGTACGGTTTGAAGAATGGACCACTGAAGCCACGCAAACAGGCAGATCATCTCCAGCTTGATGCACGCGATCAACTGGTGGGTCAGGGCTTCAAGGCGGGCGCGGTTTTCTGCGGTCACCCGAACTGCCATGGATTTGAAGCCGGTGGGCAGCAGGGAGATGACGGTGATGACCAGATAAATCGCCACGGCGACCATCGGCAAAAACCACATCGTCGCCGGCGGACCCCATGCATTGGCGTTGCCCGCTGCGTCAAAGTGTGTGGGAATCCTGCTGGGCAGGGGGTTGGGTCCGGTGAATGCCTGATAGGTAATCCAGAAGATGAAAGCCAGTCCGGCCAGAGAGATCGCTTCCAAAGACTTGCGCATGATCTTCCTTTCCGCAATGGATTGTATCGAAACAATACAGTTTCTGCGAGTGACCAAAGGAACCTGAGATACAGGAATAAAACCTCAAGTAAAAAGTGGATCGAAACGAGACAGTCGCGGCAATTTGGCTGGGGCTGCAATGAAACTGTATCGAATCGATACAGTAAGCGCGGGAACAAACACGCCAAGGCTGGGGCGTTCAGCTAGAGGCCTGGAGCTGGGAGCTAGAGGCCGAAAGCAGGTGCCTCACCCGAATCTGGCGCGGCCAATGGTCCGCCGAAGATCTTCGCCGGTCATCTCGACAGGAATGCACATCTCGGCCAGCCGGGATCTCATGCGGTCGCCGATCCGGTCGCCCAGAGTGTCTTCGCTTTTGGCGGGCTTGTTGCCATCTTTGTCTGCCTTGAATCCCCCGCCCGCAGGAAGGTCGGGATAGTTGGTGGTGATAATCGTGGATTGCTTATCGTTGTAGCGGGTGTTCAGAATCAGCGCCACCGTGTCCCAGACCCATTCGTTAGGCTTCTGCGCGCCGAGGTCGTCGAGCACCAGCACTTCGGCGGCAAAGACCGGCTTGAGCAGTTCGAGTTCGGTGGTATTGACCTGCGGGTTGTAGCTGTTCTGGATATTTTTGAGCAGCTCTCGGTAGTCGCAAAAGAGGCCCCGCACGCCGCGCTCTCGAATCAGACGGCGGAGCACGCCGACGGCCAGGTGGGTCTTGCCTACACCCAGCGTGCCGGTAAAGAACAAACCCTTGCCGGCGGTATCAACCGGGTAGGTTTCGAAAAACTTGCGCGCGGTTTGAAGCGCCTTGCCCAGCGAAGGGTCAGCATCTTTGAACGCAGGATCGAAGGTGTCAAGAGTGCAATTCCGGTAGCGCTCGGGGATGTGCGCGGCGGCCAGGCGACGCTCTTCGCGCTGCATCTGCTGGCACTCGCAGGCGTGCGAGACCCAAAGGCCAGTAGCGTTAACCACACGCACCAGCCCCACTCCATCGCAGATTGAGCAAACTGCCATCTCTTCAAGCGTAGCCTACTTACCGGCTTGCTGCCGCGGTGCATGGCGGCCTTGAATTGTGGAAAAGGCACCTGAGTCATTTGCCGATTTCGGGCTGGCGCTCGGCGACCCGATGGGGGCATTGCCTACAATGGAATGAATGCGGGCGTAGGTCTTGCTGCCCGCGATGAGAGGAAGGATCCGCCTTGCATCGAATTGTTTTGCGCACAGGTTTCTTGTGGATGGCGCTCGCCGCCGTGCTTTCCAGCTTCGCTCATGCGGCGCAGGCGCAAGGGTCGGTCGCGCAGGCGCAAGGCGCGGCAGCCCCCGTCGCTCATCCGCTGGACGACTACTGGAAGAAGCATGACGAGCAATTGAGAACGGATTTCGGTGGGCTGACAACATTCAAGGAGGCTGATTTGGCACTCGCTCCACCGGCCCCAGGCGAAGACCGTGTGGTTTTCATGGGCGACTCGATTACTGAAGGCTGGAAGATTGCTGATTCATTCCCTGGCAAGCCCTATATCAATCGGGGAATCAGTGGGCAGACGACGCCGCAGATGCTGGTGCGCTTTCGTCAGGACGTGATCGCGCTCAAGCCGAAGGTGGTGGTGATTCTGGCGGGCGTCAACGACATTGCCGGCAACACCGGTCCCATGACGCTGGAACAGACGGAAGACAACCTGGCCTCGATGGCGGAGCTCGCCGCGGCCAATCACATTCGCGTGGTGCTGTGTTCGGTGCTGCCGGCCTTCGATTTTCCATGGAAGCCGGGAGTGACGCCTGCTCCCAAGGTGCTGGCGCTGAATGCGTGGATCAAGGCTTATGCGGCCGAACATGGGCATGTCTATGTGGATTACCACACGGCGATGAAAGACAGCCGCGACGGTCTTCCCGCCGCTCTGAGCCATGATGGGGTACATCCGCTTCCGGCTGGCTACGCGGTGATGGCGCCGCTGGTCGAGGCTGGGATTGAGAAGGCGCTGAAGTGAGTGAGTCATCTCAGTGTTGATGAACTGCGTGAAAGAGAACGAGATGGAAACGATCGCTTTGAAACCGGAACGTAGCTGGTTTGCACGGAATTGGGGATGGGTGATTGCCGCGGCGGTAACGCTCTTTCTTTCTTTTATTGTCGCGATTTTTACTTTGGTGCTTTCCTTGTTCCATCATTCGAATGCGGTAACGCTTGCAGTCAACACTGCGGAGGCGAATACTGCCTTTGTTACACAGTTGGGGCGGCCTGTGAAAACCGGTTGGTTCATCACAGGGAGCATCAATGTCACGCCGGACTCGGGCTCGGCCGAGTTTGCAATTCCCGTCTCTGGCCCGAGGGCAAGCGGTACCCTCTACGCGCAGGAGCACAAATCCGCCGGTCTTTGGCATCTGGAAACCCTCCAATTTGGACGGAAGGACAGCGACGAGCGACTCAACCTGCTTCAAGACGGCAAGGCCAAGCCCGAATGCTCACAATGATCGATTCGGGAATCCGTCCTATCCACAATTGCTAAACCGCCCCAATCTCCTTACAATGGAAGAGAACGATTGCAGGAAAGGTTTGTCTACCGCGATGCCCAAGGAAAAGATTCACCCCAATTACGCCGCAGTGCAGGTTAAGTGCGCCTGTGGCAGCAACTTCGAGACACGTTCGACCCACAAGGGCGACATTCACGTGGAAATCTGCTCGGTTTGCCACCCGTTTTATACCGGCAAACAGCGCCTGGTGGATACAGCCGGCCGCGTCGAGCGCTTCCGCCGCAAGTATGCCAAGTCCGACGGCGCAGTAGCAGCGGCAGCAGCCAAGTAACCGCGCCCGGCAAAACGGCTCGCACGACCAGGGCCTCCGCCACGGCGGAGGCCTTTCGCGTGTCATGCGGAATGTCACCGCGGACGGTTTATACATATTGAATGTGAGAGGTGGATGGCGATGCCACGCGCGAAACGCTCGATTCAGTCCGCAGTCACCATCGACGGATTCCCTTTGATCTGGCGTCTGCACAGGGAGCAGCAATGGTTCACAGCAGACGGATGGAAGGGCGTTGCCATCCATGTGCGAGTGGCGGATAAGGCGCGCCGCGAGCTTGTTCTGGAATATCCGCCCGACGAAACTCAAGCGATCGACAGCATGAAAACAGCCCCTGCACGGCAGAGAATCCTGCCGGCCAAGGTCGAGGCTCACATTCGGGAAGCAATGGAGGCTGGCTGGGATCCGGCTTCACGAGGCCAGCCATCAACGTTTCAGGTGGGTGAGTTGCCGGGCTAATCTGAGTTTGTTTGGGATGAGGTTCAAATGGCAGGCAAGGGCTTTACCGTGAAGAAGGAATGGGACAACCCAGCCGAGCACGCCATGCCCGCCGAGGCGCGGGTGCCAGCCGAGATGCGCCTGGGCCCGGTGATGGTGGCTCCGGCCACGGTGCTGGCGCCTATGGCCGGAGTCACGGACACGGTCTTCCGCCGCTTTATTCGCCATGCGAGTTTGTTCTCCACCTGCGGTGGGGCAGACGCGGCTCCGCCGCAGGTGCGTGGTGCTGAAAATGCGCAGGCTATCGACGCCGCCGTGAGCAATGTTCAATCCGGCTGCGGGCTGTTGATGACCGAGTTCACATCAGCCGACGGTTTGGCGCGAATGCGCGAGACCAAGCGTCAGCGCTACCTTACCTTCTACGACGACGAGCATCCGATCGGCGCGCAACTTTTCGGGGCCAATCCCGAGACGCTGGCCGACGCGGCGCGCATTGTCGAAGAGACCGGCTTCGATCTGGTCGACCTGAACCTGGGCTGCCCGGCCAAGCGCGTCGTCGGCTCGAATGGCGGCTCTGGCCTGCTGCGCGACTTGCCACGCATTGGCGAGATTTTTCGCGCTATTCGCAAAGCGGTCACGATTCCTTTTACCGTGAAGTTTCGGCTGGGCTGGAACGACGCAGACATCGTGTGCATCGAGCTGGCGCGCATGGCCGAAGCCGAAGGGTTGAACGGCGTGGCGCTGCATGCACGCACTCGCGAACAGGGCTACAGCGGCCAGGCGCGCTGGGAGTGGATTGCGCGGGTCAAGCAGGCGGTGACGATTCCAGTCGTCGGCAACGGAGATATACGAACCCCAGAGGACGCTGCGGCCATGGTGGCCTTGACCGGCTGCGATGCGGTGATGATCGGCCGCTCGGCGCCGGCGAACCCTTGGATTTTTAGGCAGATTGCCCAGTACACTGCTACCGGCGCATATGACCGCCCCACGGTGGAAGACCGCTACCGGATGATTCGCGCCTATTTTCAGATGCTGCTGGACGAGGTGGAGGCAACCAAAGACCTGCCTCGCGCGGCGCGATTAGGAGAGACGGCCGGCAAGATGAAGCAGTTTGCTACCTGGTTCACCCACGGCGTAGCGGGCGGGGCCAAGCTGCGGGGAGCCATCTACCAGGCGCGGAAAGGAACTGAGGTGCTGGCCCAGGTGGACGCATTCTTTGCCGCTCAGATTGCGAGCGGAGGGCAGATCGATGCAGCGCCTGAAGACGCCGCATTCGCAGAATTTCCCGAAGGCATGACGGTCTGCGATTAGCGCGAGCTATCTGGCCCAGAAGGTCAGGTAAGAGAGTATGCACAAACAAGCAAGAATCAGCAGGAAGAGCGCAAAAAGCACCTTGATTGCGGGGTGAGTGTGCGCTCGTTGAGAAGCAGTATTGTCGGGAGGCGAAATCACCCGCGCCAACTCGATACCGATGTCGTCTTGTCCTCCGGCAATGAGGGCCATCTCAAGCAGATTGTGCGCGGCTGATTCTACCGTCACACTGCCCAGAGCGGTCTCAATATTCTGCTCCGGAACGAACTTCCACAGGCCGTCGGAACAGAGCAGAAGGGTATCGCCGACAGCAAGTGGAAGCTGCTCAACTTCAATGTCTACCACCGGCTGATGGCCGAGGCTGCGCGTCAGCACTGAGGAATCGGGATGGTTCTCGATTTCATTGGGATTGATGAGGCCGCGATGGAGCAGCGCCTGCACGGCCGAGTGATCGGTCGTGATGCAATTCAAACGCCCGGCGCGCAACAGGTAGGCGCGGCTGTCGCCGATATGGCCGATCCAGGCGTTGGTCAAGTCTCCAGACTGTTGCAACAGCGCAACCACCACAGTAGAGCCCAGGCGCTGGTATGGCGAGCCGGGCGCCCGGTTAGCCGCCAGAATGCTGGCATTGGCGCGCGCTGCAGCCTCACGAATGGCGTTTTCGGCTGCGTAATCCCGCGGTAAAGCCGCCAGATGCGCGTAAAAATGTTCCACGACCATCCGCGATGCAACCGACCCTCCGGTGGATTCACCGGCCCCATCGGCGACGATCATCAGCTCACCCAGCTCGATGTGGACATGGAGAACGGAGTTCAGATTTTCGTGACGCAGAGCGCCTCGATTGCACTCCTCGGCGAAGGCGATCACAGCTTGTCCAGAGACTGCTACTTTGCTCATGCCTGAACCTCACATGCAGGACCGAACCTGCGCCCTTGGGTTAAGCGCGAACTGGTGAGAAGCTACGCAAGTCAGCTTGAAAAACCTTCCCGACCACTCCAGCGGAAGGATTGCCGCGGATAGAGCGGCACCCCGATTGCAGAACAGCGAAACTACGCCTGCGGAGAAGCATCGTCCTCAGAAGACCACTCTCGATGAAACGGCAAGGGCTATGAATTGGTGAACCGCTCTATTCGGCCTCGTTCATGCCAATCAAAGCTCATGCCGGGGATTGTGAGTCGTTGTCCCGCTTAGGCTGACCTCCGCCAACGTCTTGCGCTCCGGCCAGTCAAAGTAATTCATTGTCAGACATCACAACAATACTACCGAGATTAACTTGACTGCAACACGGATACTAACTGTTGAGGTATTGAGGGTGCCAGCGGCGATCAAGCGCTTCTTGTGGAAATCGCGGCAGGTATTCTGAAGTAGAGACCATGTCATCCGGCTTGCGCCAATTCGATGTGATTGTATTGGGCGCCGGAGCGGCCGGCCTCATGTGCGCGGCGGTCGCTGGACAGCGCGGGCGGCGGGTTGTTGTGCTGGAGCACAATGGCCAACCAGGGCGGAAGATTCTTATTTCTGGCGGCGGGCGATGTAACTTTACGAATCTGTATTGCGGGCCAGACAATTTCATTTCAGAGAACCCGCATTTTGCCAAGTCTGCGCTCGCGCTTTATCAGCCCCGGCATTTTCTGGAGTTGGTCGAAAAGTATGGAATACCCTGGCATGAGAAGACGCTGGGGCAGCTGTTCTGCGATGGCTCGGCTCGGGCGATTCTAGAGATGCTGCTGACAGAGTGCGCGCGGGGCGGCGTGGAACTGGTGCTGAATGCCAACACAATTGCGGTTGAACAAGGCGGTGAGTTTCGAGTGATATGCTCGCAAGGCGAGTTTCGGTCGGAGGCGCTGGTGGTGGCTACTGGAGGGTTGTCGATTCCCAAACTGGGGGCGACCGGACTGGGCTACGAGCTGGCGCGGCAGTTTGGGCTGAAAGTTGTGGAGCCGAGGCCGGGCCTGGTTCCGCTGGTTCTGGGCGGGGATGAGGCAGGCTGGACGAAGCTGGCCGGGGTCTCTGCCGCAGTTGCGGCCTGGACGGAACCTGGCGCTGATTCCAGCAACGGGACCGAAAAAAATGCCTTCAGCGCTAGAACTCTGGCCCGCCATCTCGTATCTTTCAAAGAAAAGATGCTGGTCACGCATCGCGGATTGAGCGGGCCGGCGGTGCTGCAGGCGTCTTCCTACTGGCGTCCGGGAGACAAGCTGGTGTTGGACTTGGCGGTGCTGGACGGCCGAACGGAGCTTTTCGAGGATTTGAAACAGCCGGGGGCACGGCGAGATTTAGCGACACTGAAGCAGGTATTGCGCGGTGTTTTGCCGCAAAGGCTGGCTGATTATCTGGCCGAGGCAGGCGGGCCAAAGGGGTGGTCGAATGCGGCATTGGAAGAGTGCGAGCGAGGATTGCATCGGTGGACACTCAATCCGGTGGGAACCGAGGGATTTGAGAAGGCCGAGGTGACGGCCGGGGGCGTCGATACTCGGGGGTTGCAGGCGCGAACCATGGAGGCGCTGACGATGCCGGGACTTTTTTTTATTGGGGAAGCGGTGGATGTAACCGGGCAACTGGGAGGGTTCAATTTTCAGTGGGCCTGGGCCTCGGGGGTGGCGGCGGGACGGGCAGTTTGAAGCCGCCATCGACCCGCGAAAACTTGTCGTCGGAGCACAAGCTGTCCCCAAGAGTAAATCGCTTTTCGCTCGCAAATTCTATTCCTCGGGACAATCTATCATTTCCCTTATTGCTATAGGTTACTTTGGTGCGCTTTCACTAAAATCATGAGGTCGTACCTCTCGCGCATTCTTTATCGTTACGAACGCGTAAATATGCCATTATCCACAGGCTTATTACATTTAAGAGTTGACAACTCTATTTTTGTTTGGCTAGACTCGGCGGCTGGAGTGGTCAGACCATGTCCGGCGCACTCTAGAACTGAAGTACCCAAGGAGATCCCCCCCCGTGAACAATGTCCATATGATCCGTTTCGCAGCCGCTGTTCTGCTCCTGGCCGCATCCGCCAGTGCGCAAACCCTGGCGACTGGCGATAGCCGCAGCGTAAGCCAACCTGTCTATCCCGCCGTTTGCACCACTCTTTCAGCGCAATTCACCACCGCGCAGCGCTCCTCGCCCCCAACTACGGATGACACCAGCCGTCTGCAAGCGGCGCTGACCACATGCGCGGGAACCGGCAAGAGCGTGGTGCTTGCCGCTTCAGGTTCGAACAACGCCTTCTATTCAAGCTCAATCACGGTCAGCGGCGAGGGCCTTGTGATCAATTCGGGGGTTACTCTCTACGGCAACACCGGCTATGAGAAGCAGTTTCAGTTGGTCTATGCCACTGGGACCAATGCTTTTATCGGCGGACCGGGAACCATCGATGGCCGCGGCGACATTGTGAGCGGAAGTCCGCGCCTTGTTGAGGCTGAGTTTCTGACCAACTTCATTATCTACAACGTGACACTGACGCAGGCCAAACACCCCAATCTCTATATCCAATCAGGCAATGGAGCTACGGTGTGGAACGTCACTATCCGCACCCCTGCCGACCGCTCTAACGCCGATGGCATCGACATTGACAGCATCACGAACGTGACTGTCGCCAATTCTTCGGTAAATGCGGGCGACGATGGAATCGCTGTGAAGACTAATGTAAGTGCCGCGTCCAACATTACCGTGAAGAGCAGCAAATTCTATGGGACTCACGGACTGTCGATCGGGAGCCAAACCATGTATGGCGTGAGCAACGTGTTGTTTACCGGCAACTACGTTTATGGCACTGACTTGAACGGAATCATCTCAACCGACCCCAACGCTATCCGAGTCAAATCTGACGTAGATTGCGGCGGGCCCGTTGACAGGGTCACTTATACAAACACCTGTATGACCGGGATCAAGCACTTGATTGTGCTGGACACAGATTACGGAAGTTGTTCCGGCAACACCGGCACTCCAGTCTTTACAAACATTGTGGTGAATGGAGCCGTATCAACTGCTTCGGATACCAAGAACGCCTATTCGAGATTCAGAGGCATCAGCGCGAGTAGCTTGGTCAACGCGTACATTGCGAATATTGCTCTGGATACGAACAAACAGAATACCGACCAATACGCGATCGTCGACCTCGACAACGTTGACGGATTCTTGCCGGCCGGCACAGATGTGACAACTGGCTCGTTTAATTTGAGCGGCAGCGTCCCGACCTGCACCTTCTAACTCAAAATCATTGAACCATGCGTGCAGGCCGGGCAAATTGGCTGCACGCATGGCTCGAGAATCTGCGCCATTCGTGAGAGTTCAAGCAGGACGAAGCTGCCCGTCTCATGGTGACGAAACTCAAACAGATCGAGAATATTTTCTAAAGATCTCAGACGAACTGTTTGCAATCTGCATTGCCTGAAGGTATCGCTGTCAAGTTAGCTTGTTTGGTGGTCAGACCATCTCATTAGCCAAGAAAACTATCGCACTGACGAAGGGACATTCCCATGAGTAATACACGAATGATTTTGATAGCTGTTGCTGGACTTCTGTTCTTCGCAGGATCGGCCGGCGCGCAAACCGTGGCGACCGGCGACAGCCGCAGCGTAAGCGAACCCAGCTTTCCAGCTGTCTGTGACACGCTCGTTGCTCAATTCACCACCGCCCAGCGCTCGTCACCGCCTACCACGGACGATACCAGCCGCGTGCAGGCAGCGCTGACCGCATGCGCTGGAACCGGAAAGAGTGTTGTGCTGGCGGCATCCGGTTCTTTCAACGCCTTCTACACCGGCATGATCACTGTAAATGGCGAGGGCTTGGTGATTAACTCTGGCGTTACGCTGGAGGGAAACAAGAGCTATGCGAGCCAGAAGGAGTTAGTTCTTGTCGAAGGCGCTAACTCGTTTATTGGGGGGCCGGGCGCTATTGATGGCCGGGGAGACCTTCTCTCCAGTGGCACGCCGCGCATTGTGCAGACAACTGACACGACTAACTTCATCATCTACGACGTGACACTGCAACAGGGCAAACACCCCAACCTTTACATGGAGGGCGGCGACGGCGCGACAGTATGGAGCGTCACGATTCGCACTCCCGCAAACCGATCAAATGCTGACGGCATTGACATTGACAGCATCACGAATGTAACTGTCAACAACTCGACTGTTGAAGCCGGCGACGACGGCATTGCGGTAAAAACAAATTCCGGCGCTGCATCAAATATTACGGTAGAAAACTCACAATTCTATGGCACGCATGGGTTGTCGATCGGAAGCCAAACGATGTATGGCGTGACCAATGTCCTGTTCCAGAATAACTATGTGTATGGAAAGGACCTGACGGGAATATTGTCATCCAACGACAATGGCATCAACATCAAGACGGATGAAGTATGCGGCGGCCTAGTCAAGCAGGTGACTTATGCGAATACCTGTTTGTACGACGTGACGCACATGATTACGCTCAACCCCAATTATGGAAGTTGTACCGGCATTGCGGGCACACCTCAGTTCCAAGACATATTGATCAATGGTGTTTTAGCCACGGGATCGACGAGCGGATACTCCACGATCGCGGGCTATAACGCCAGTAACCTGGCACAAGTCTATCTTGCCAATGTCGATCTGGAAGTTCTGACGCAGAAGGGTGATGAGAATGCGACAGTGTTTCTGGATAACTCGAACATTACGCCTTCCGGCACCGATGTGACGACCTCCACTTTTTCTATTGGAGGAAGTGTACCGAGTTGTAGCTTCAATTCCAGCTTGTAGCTGTTGATGCAGGCAGGCCGAGTTCGCGGTTTTCTTCGCCTTAGATTGTATCGGCAAGATAACCGCATATTTGGTGGTCAAAGCTTCTGGCCATCACCCCATAAACCGACACACTAACCAAAGGAGATCCCCCCATGAGTAATACACGCACGATTCTAGTCGCGGCCTCTGTTGTTCTGCTCTTCGCAGGCCTGGCCGGTGCGCAAACAGTCGCAACCGGCGACAGCCGCAGCGTCAGCCAGCCCGGCTATCCAACCGTCTGCGACACGCTCACAGCTCAATTCACCACCTCGCAACGCTCGTCGCCGCCGAGTTCTGACGACACCAGCCGCGTGCAAGCGGCTTTGACCGCTTGTGCTGGAACGGGCCATAGCGTTGTGCTTGCCGCTTCGGGATCAGACAACGCCTTCTATACCGGCAAGCTGACTGTGAACGGCGA
The DNA here is from genome assembly GCA_049513195.1 of Occallatibacter sp. Classification (GTDB taxonomy): domain Bacteria; phylum Acidobacteriota; class Terriglobia; order Terriglobales; family Acidobacteriaceae; genus Telmatobacter. The sequence goes on along the minus strand of JBEKWJ010000033.1, from coordinate 23,049 downwards.
AGGTCTGGTGATTAACTCCGGCGTTACCCTCGAAGGCAGTAACAGTTATTCAAGCCAGTCGGAATTGGTATTAGTCGAAGGCACTAACTCGTTCATCGGCGGACCGGGCGCAATCGACGGCCGCGGAGACCTTAGCGCCATTAGCGGCACGCCGAGACTGGTACAGACCAGCAAGACCACCAACCTTATCATCTACAATGTCACCCTCCAGCAAGCCAAGCATCCTAACCTCTACATCGAGGGCGGGAGCGGCGCCACTGTGTGGGGAGTTACCATTCGCACGCCTGCAACCCGCGCGAATGCCGATGGAATTGACATCGACAGCATCACCAATGTGACTGTCAATAACTCCACCGTTGAAGCAGGCGATGACGGCATAGCGGTGAAGACAAACTCAGCAGCCGCGTCTAACATCACTGTCGAAAATTCTCAATTCTACGGCACACATGGCCTCTCTGTTGGAAGCCAGACTTTTGATGGCGTGACCAACGTGCTTTTCAAGAACAACTATGTGTATGGAAAGGACCTGCTTGGAAATGTCTCAGCCGATGCCAATGGCCTGAATATCAAGACCGACGTAGATTGCGGCGGCTTAGTCAACAAGGTGACTTATCAGAATAACTGCCTCTATGGCGTGAAGCATTTGATCGTTGTGAACGCCGATTACGGCAGCTGCAGCGGGACCTCGGGCACGCCACAGTTCGAGAATATTCTGGTCAACGGTGTCAAATCCGAAGCCTCGATATCGGGCGCGTACTCAAGATTCATCGGCTACAACAGCAGTAATTTGGCGCAGGTTTATCTGGCCAATGTCAGCCTGGACGTTACCACGCAGTCGGACGATGCGGATGCGAACGTGTTTCTTGATAACTCGAACATTACACCCTCCGGCACGGACGTGACCACGCACACCTTCACAATCAGTGGAAGCGTTCCGAGCTGCAGTTTCAATACCAGCGACTAGTTGTAGATACAAGCGCTCTGAATTAGTCGCACACAACAGTTTATGCGGGCAGGCCGGGCAATTTGCCTGCCCGCATAAATCACGCACGAATTGTTTGCAGTCTAGTTCTCAGAAGTGTTGCGGCTGCGTTTGCCGCATATTTGGTGGTCAGAGGTTTTGGTCACTTTTCCAATAACCGTTGTATTTACCTAAGGAGAATCAATGAGGAAGACAAGCACGATCGCAATTGCCGCTGCTGGACTTCTGCTCTTCGCAGGATCAGCCTCCGCGCAAACCGTAGCAACCGGCGACAGCCGCAGCGTCAGCACTCCGAGCTTTCCATCTGTATGCGAGACGCTTTCAGCACAATTCACTACCTCGCAGCGCTCATCGCCGCCTAGCTCTGACGACACCAGCCGCGTGCAAGCAGCTCTGACTTCTTGCGCCGGAACCGGTAAGAGCGTTGTTTTGGCCGCTTCAGGATCCGACAACGCGTTCTACACCGGCAAGCTGACGGTCAACGGCGAAGGCCTGGTGGTCAACTCCGGCGTCACCCTGGAGGGCAATACCAGCTATTCGAGCCAGTCCGAGCTGATTTATGTCGAAGGCAGCAACTCGTTTATCGGCGGACCTGGCGTCATCGACGGTCGCGGCGATATCATCAGCGGCACGCCGCGTCTAATCCAGACCAGCAGCGCCGACAACCTCATCATCTATGACATCCAACTGAATCAAGCCGCACACCCCAGCATCTATCTACAGGGCGGCAGCGGCGCCACGGTATGGAAGGTCACCTTGCGCACCCCAGCAACTCGCGCCAACGCCGACGGCATCGACATTGACAGTATTGCCAATGTGACCGTCAACGATTGCTCAGTAGAAGCCGGCGATGACGGCATCGCGGTCAAAACCAACGAGTCGGCTGCGTCCAACATCACTGTGGAGAACTCCCAATTCTACGGCACACACGGCATGTCGGTCGGAAGCCAGACCATGTATGGCGTAACCAATGTGCTTTTCAAGAACAACTATGTCTATGGCAAGGATCTGTCGGGGAACACGTCAGGCAGCAACAACGGCGCGCGCATCAAGTCGGATGAAGATTGCGGCGGCCTGACCAAGCAGGTGACCTATCTTAACAATTGCCTTTACAATGTGGAGCACCTGATCATTGTCGATGCTTACTACGGCAGTTGCAGCGGTAACTCGGGCACGCCGAAGTTCCAAGACATTATCGTCAATGGACTTCTGTCGAGCAGCTCGTTGAGTGGCTCGTCAACGTTCTACGGATATAACTCGAGTAATGACGCACAGGTTTATCTGGCTAACATCGATCTGGACTCCACCAAGCAGTCGAGCGATGAATATGCGACGGTGTATCTGGATAACTCGAACATTACGCCCAGTGGCACGGACGTGACTACTTCGACATGGAGCACGAGCGGCAGCGTACCGAGTTGCAGCTTTAATTCCAGCTACTAGAGCATTGTAAATACCCGTTTGTGAAATATAAAAAGCTCACTCTCCCGCCACGACTGATTCAGTCTCTATGTGAATCAGCCATGGCGGAAGATGGGTCAGGGACCAGAACAAGAAACCGATAAAGAGATGTTTCACTGCGCAGGCGCCGGCGGGGGCGTGGGAGGCGCGCCGGCTTTCGCGGGCGGGGTCAGAATGAAGCCCTTGCGGACCAAGGCGAATCCTGACTGGGGAAGTTCTGCCTGGAGGAGCTGATTTTCAGGGCCGGAGAACAGGTCGGTATCTCCACCGGCGATCGTGGCCACCTGATGATGGACGACGACGGGCTTGCCGTCGAGCGTGCCATGCTCGTCGGCGTAGGTGGCTAAGCGGATCGGCTCGATAGTGCCGGCCTTTTTGGGGATGATGGCCCAGAGGTCGCGGCTATTGTTCGCGACGCCGAGGGCCAGAAGGGTCTCCAAAGCGCCGGGATCGAAGTCGGGAAGAAAGACAGCGGCTGCGTGTCCGGGCAGGCTGGTGTTATCGGTGTGGCCGTTGGCAGAGGTGCTGAGGAGTATTTGGCCAGCATCGGCTTTTGGATCTGGAGCAGCAGTGACGCTGACGGAAGCGCCATTGACGACCGCACTCAATTGCACTTGGCTGAGGTGATTGGCCTGGGTGAGGCGCTCGGTTTTTGATAGATCGTAGTGAAGGCCTTCCAGGGCGACACGAACCAGAGAAGTAGAGTTGTAACCGTCGGGCGTGGCCGTAAAGCTGAAGCCGGCTGTGCCGACGGTCTTGCCATGCTGGCTGACAATAAAGAGGGCAGACTGCGCGGAGGCGATCGGGGCGATGGCAAGCACCGCGGCGAGCGGGAGAAGCACCAAGTTACGCATAAGTCGATTCATACTCCTAAGCAGTTAGACACGGAATTGCCGCAAAAAGTTGCGAAAGGGATGGCGCATCAAGCGTTACATCGTCCATGAAAATCTCCGAAAAGCCACGCTGATTTGTTTCCTTTGCGGCACGGCGGAGCCACGCATTTTTAATTCACCGGCTCAAGAACAGGTTATTTAACTCTGGCAGAGCCGTTCGGCCCACTTGCTGACGGCCTTTGAACTCAACGGCTTTCCATCGGCCTCGCCAGCGGCTAACTGGACGGCTAGATTGCCGATGGTGGAGCTTTCCGGCTGGCCGGATTCTACCGGCAGCCCGGTGCGCTCCGCGGTTAATTGCGTGAGTACCTTGTTGCGGCTGCCGCCACCCAGAATATGAATGCGTTCGAGCTTGCGGCCAAGCATTAATTCGAGATGAGCGAGGGCGTCGGCATAACGGCTGGCCAGGCTCTCAAAGATCAACCGCGCAAAGAGCGGCTCGTTGCCGGCAACGTCAGAAATGAGAGGGAGCCCACGAGATTGCAACTCGTGATTGATGCGCTCCGGCATTTTTCCATCGAGCAGCAGAGGCGCGGCATCCACGTCGATTGTGCCCGAGATCGCGTTGCAAACAGCGGCCTGAGTTACAAGGTCTTCAATCGTCCAAGTACGCCCTTCGGCGCTCCAGCCGTCCATGCATTGCTTCAGAATCCACATGCCGTTGACGTTGGTGTGAAAGCAGAAGCCGCCGCCGGCTGCGCCCTGATTGGTATAGCGCGCCTGCAATGCTTCGGGGCGGGTAATGGGAGTTTGCACGAGCGTGCCAACCAGCGACCAGGTTCCGGAGCAGATGTACGCGGTTGAATCCAGACTAGCAGGAATCCCCGCGATGGCTGAGGCGGTGTCGTGGCAGGCGGGCGCAATCAATTGGGTTTCACGATAGGCTGGAAGAGCGGCCAGCGGACCCCGCAGGCGGCCCAGAATGGTTCCAGCCGGAACAATGGGCGGTGCCGCTTCGAAGGGAATTCCCAGCAACTCGAAAAGTTCTTGCGACCAGTTGCCGGTCGCTATATCTACCAGGCCGGTATGGGTGGCATTGGTATATTCAGCCACGCGACGGCCGCCCAGCCAATAGAGAACATATTCTGGCAACAAGAGCCAAGGGGCGTTTGCGGCTCGCTTTGTGGATTCACAAGCAGCGTCGGCCAGTAGTTGGTAGATGGTATTGAGGCGCAGCGGTTGGGCGCCCGTGCGGCTAAAGAGCATCTGAGGCGGTGCTACGGCATCCGCGGCTTGCTTGGCGGCGATGGTGCGTTCGTCGCGATAGCAGAAGGGTTCGCCAAGAGGCTTGCCGTCAGGGCCAAGGCGAACGTAGTCCACGGCCCAGCCGTCAACGGCAATGGAAGCAACGCCTTCGGGAGCAGCGTCTGCGGACTTCTGCAGACCTTCGTCAATGCCGGAGAGGATGGCTTCAATCGGCCAGTGGAGCAATGCGCCGCGATGCACTGGACCATTTGCAAAGCGATGAATGAGTTCAATGGCCGGCTTGCCATTCTTCCAGCGCAGCAAGGAGACACGGCAACTCTCCGCGCCTAAATCAATGGCAACTCGGGCAGGTTCTTGCAGGCCAACACATGCATTTTCGATCAGGTTCACCGCAAGTACGCCTCCATGAATTTGCATTGAGTGTCCGCGCATTGCTTCCGGCCGTCGTCAGGCGAGATGACATGGCACGAAGCGAGAGCCAACATGATCATTCCAGCCATGGCAAGCGAAAGCAGAGAATCGTAGTCAAGATACCACGCCTGAAAGCAATAGGGAATATATTTCTCCGAGGAATTTACGATTCCCGAAGTGGCGATACTCGGCGTTTCTCTGCCGGAGACTGCTCTTTTGGGCCAGCGCAACTCTATTCGGAGAAAAGCGGAGGCGAAAAGCATGTCGGTTATGGGCTTCTTGAGGTATATTGGCTCGTAGCCGGGCAAGTATCCCCCAAGCCCCGGACGGAATCAATCAACAAGGAGATCATCATGGCAAGCGTCTGTGGAAAATGCGGGGCCATCGTATCCGCCGACAAGCAGTTTTGCACAGCATGTGGTGCGTCGTCGGCTGCGATTTCTGCGCCTGTGACCTCTGTGCCAACCGTTGCTCCTCCGGCTCGTTCGGGCAGCGGCGCGCTCAAAATTATCCTGATCGTTGTTGCCATCTTTTTAGGACTGGGGGTTATCGGCGCAGGAGCATTCGGGTATATGTTCTGGCGTGTTTCCCGCGGTATCCATGTATCTGGCTCCGGCGATCAAGTGACGATGACTACCCCAGGCGGCTCTTTCAGCGCCAACTCATCGCTGACGTATAGCGCATCCGACCTAGGCACGGAAATCTATCCTGGCGCCGAATCAGGCAAGGGCGGCATGAAAATGAATTTACCCGGCGCCTCGATGCTCACTGCGGTATATCTCACCACAGACTCGAAGGGTCGAGTGCTCGATTTTTACAAAGAAAAGTTGGGCGACGCCGCCTCCGTATTTGAAAGCGGAGACGGCGCTGTCCTCACCCTGAACAAAGGCCAGCGGGAATCTGTTGTGGTCACGATTACGGCGAAGCCTTCACAGAATGACGGAAAGACGCAGATCGCTATCGTTCACATGAAGCCCACCAAGCCTTCTTAGAAAATTGATGAGTTTGCAAGTCGGCGTGCGGTTCATAACATCATCTGCATCCTGCTCCTCGCTCTCTTTGCATGATCGCTGTAATCTCTGAGACCAGAGAAACATTTACGTGAAAGTTGTGTTCAGTCAATAAAGAGAATATTGGAACGCGAGTCTTCGCACGATCTTCTTCTTGACAGTCTCAAAGCCGTCATGTAACTTTTAGGGGTTCGCAGAGTTCTTTCCCAAAAAACCACGAAATGGATGAGAAATATGACTCAGGTGCAGAAGCTTTGCGCATTGGGGGTCGCCGCACTGACGGCGACTTTCAGCATTGGTATGAGTGCCCAGGTCGGAGACCCCGGAACGCTGATTCAGGAAAAGCTGGTCTCTCAGATCAAGCTGACAAAAGCCACGGCTGACCACTCCGATATTGTTACAGCCGGCGACGTCGTGGTGTTGCATAAGGATGGACTGATGATGTGCAGTTCAGACTCTTCCTATGCATTTGCAAATTCGTACAACAATGGAGTTTTGACAGCGAATTATAATAACCGCGCAAAGGACGCGGCAAAATCGTATGCGAAAGCCAGCGTTCTGGGCCATTTTGGATTGGGCGGCGGCGCCAGCGTCGCTGACTCCGCAAACAACGGCTGCCAGTCACGAAAGTTTGTTGCTGGAGAGAAATTCTGGGTGACTGGGGTCGTCCTTCAAAAAGATGGAATTCTGATCAGCACGTTCAGCGATCCGTACAAAGACGTCCGCTACTATGGCGAAATCAAATTTCCCTTCGCGAAAAGTTCTATGCCTCCGATTGACGGTTTTATAAAGACAGTAGCGGAGGTCATCACGGTTCAGCCTTCAGACGACTCAAGTGTCCAAGGCGATCAGGGCAGTCAGTCGGCTGCTGCGGCTGCTCCAGCCCCTGCGCCTGCGCCCGCTCCTATGCAGGAGATCGCGCCGCCGCCGCCTCCGGCCGATGCACCTCCGCCGACCATCGCGCTTGGCCAAACCAAGGCACAGGTGATTGCCGGATTCGGGCAACCGCTGAGAATGGCAAAGCTGGGCGTGAAAGAGATTTATTACTACAAGGACATGAAGGTAACGTTCACCACTGGAAAAGTCAGCAACGTCGAGTAGGGTACCTGAGTGGACTGCGTGAGGCACCCGCGCCGCACCAGGCGCGCCTGCGCGTATTATTCTTTATAAACAGGATTGAAAAGTTATATGCCAGCAAACCCACAACCCAATCCGGCGCAGCGCCGGCGTTTGCGTTACGCCGAGCACAAACTGAAAGAAGCGCAACAGAAGCTCTCAAGAACTGAGCGCAGCATACTTTATTGGTCTCGCATTCTTGCCGACCTTAAGCATGAGCGGATTCGCGCCATTCAGCCGCCGCTCTGGCCAGAAGAAGAAACTCCTGTAAAAGACTAAGCTGACGCGAGTAGCAATCCGCGTCAGCCTCAGTCGATATGAAGAAGTGCAAGTTACTTGGCGGCTCCGGCCTTCAGTGCTGCCCAACGCTTTTTAGCTGCGTCGGCAATCCGCTTCCGTCCCTCGGCACTTAGCTTTCTCTTCTTCTTTGCGGGTTTCACAGTCACCGATGCAACTTTCGATGCCTTTTTGGTTGCACCTGCTTTCTTGCGAGCAGCCACCGCTTTCTTGGGTCTACCGACTTTCTTCTTGGCTACCGGAGCAGCGCCTCCACTCAACAATGCGCGCGCGTGCTGCAACTGGGCGATCTCTTGATCGATGGTCGCCAGAATTTCTGAAATTGCCATGTACTATCCTCCCTGATTAACTTCGGCAACTGGTTAAGCATCTGCGCAGCTAAGTCAAAAATCCGAGCAGTGTCAACTAGTTGCTCCATCAATACAATACGCAAAATCACTCTATTTTACAAACAATGAACATTACATGCTTACCCAATTTCTTCACCAATCGGCTTTTTTCCCAAAATGACAACTGCGTTTCTACCTGTCTTTAATCTTCCATTCGGCTTGTCCACCTTACTTCTTTGTACAATACAGTGAAGCACTGCAAGCCTTTTGAAATAAGATATTGAAACCAGCATTGCGAATCCTGGCACCGGACAAACCATGAGTACTTCTTGGGCAACAGAGATGAAGGCTAGATCGAACGAAGAGCCGGCGCGGCTCGCGGCCACTCTTACGGGCGCTATTCTTGGTTGTGGAGGCTGGGTGCTAAGTCGGGGCTCCAGCGATGCCGGCGCATTGAATATCTTGTTCGAGTTCGAGCGACAAGCCTGTTTGGATATATACAGCTTGATCATCGCCGTTGGAGTGGAGCTAAGCGAGAGTGGTCATCGATGGTTTACCGATCTCTGCCAATGCACTTTTGGCAATCAGCGGCAATGCGGTACGGAGATCGTCAGCATTGATCTGGAGATACTGACTTTCCACGCAGTAGTGAACACCTCGCAAGCTCCGCCACCAGCATAAACGCCTGCGAAAAAGGTGGGTGTCTGGTATCGATACATCATTGCATCAAGCGTTCAATAGATGACGACTTAAAGTCATCCGATGCTTCCTTATTCAATTGATAATTGTCAAGACGCTGATAATTGATTATTGTAATCATGAAGCAAGTGGTCCATGCCGTGGCGTTCTGACTTAGCCTTGTAGTGGTTGAACCAGTTGCCTACATTGACAAGGGAGGAAGTATGGCAATTTCAGAAATTCTGGCGACAATCGATCAGGAAATCGCCCATTTGCAGCAGGCCCGGGCCTTGCTGAGTGGCGGCATTGCGCCTGCCGCCAAGAAGAAAGCCGGCAGACCAAAGAAGATTGTGGCTGCGGCAGCAGTGGCGGCGAAACCCGCGAAGAGAAAAAAGAAGAGAAAACTCAGCCCCGAGGGACGGAAGCGGATCGCCGAAGCAGTCAAGAAACGCTGGGCGGCGCAGAAGGCTGGGGCAGCCAAGTAACCGGCATTCCTGTAAACGAAGTTGAGCTGGCGCAGGTTATAGCCCGCGTCAGCTCTTCCCTCTCTTAATATTTATTCTTTCCGATCTAGCCGCGGATCGATGTTGCCACGATCCGAGAGCCGCAGCGTCACAATAAGCCATCTAAATCCTGCACCCACGCTTTCACCAATGTGATTTCTTTCTCTGGGACAAGCTCCAATCGAACCATTTCTTCATAGCAGCGGATCAAATTCCCGCCAGTATTTCCCGGTCCCGCTTCCAGTTTCAGCTCTGCCAATCTGGAACCGATCGTGCGGTTGTTGAGATACCCCGGCACCTCATCGGCAAAGTCCCGCATCAGGTTATGCTCGTTGCGCTCCTGATAGACATCCGGCCCCTTGAACAGCACACTCCAGCCGTTCGCCCATGCAACACGCTGCGCCACAAAGCTGCGCCATATATCCGCCATGCGGAATGAACAGAAGGATGGCAGATAAAGCAGCGGAAATGCTTCTGGGAACCACGCCGTATTCTGGCTATTGAATGGGCACCAGGTGCCACTAGCCAGCGCCACCCGGCGATCCTTGCGGAAGTTGATCGGCAGCGGAAAGAGCAGGCGGTAAATCGCATCCACATCAGGATCTTCATCCGCCAATCCCTGCTGAATCGGAGCGTCGAGTTCTATCTCGGCGAGTGACTCAAACGCCGGCAACGGCGCTTGAATCGCATCCAGAGGTAGTCCCCGCGGCCAGATGCTGCTCTCGGAAAAGTATCCATAGACATTTGTCCAGCCGTTTCCAGAGAGCGCCGGCACTCGCTGCCGCAACTTTCTCGCGTCCCAGAACTCAGGCAACGGCATATTGTCGTCATCGGTCTCAAGCAGCAAGCTGGGCCGGGTTCTCATCGCCAGCAGATAGCCGATATTCTTTCTCGAGTAATGCCGAGTGGGCAGCAATTCCGCGATCTTGAAGCCTGTTTCCTTCTGCCTTGACAAACTGTAAAACTCACATCCATCAATCGAAAAATCAGCCGGACTTGGTACGTCTCCCATCAAGAAAAACGAATACCCGCGAGTTTTACACTGACTCGCTAACTCCCGCAGTACCGTATTCGGCGCGGAAATGGAAGTTACAACAAGACTGACAGGTCCTTCAAACTTTGAATCTTTCACAATTGCCCCTCAAGACGAAGTTGAAACAAGCGCCAAAGCTGCCTGAAGGCTTCTTTAAGCGCGGATGATCCAAGGCGCGGACTGGCAGCCCGGTACGTAATCGGCACCTCGACAAACTTCAATTTCCGGCAGTAGGTTTTTATCTCGGTCTGAAAGAAATGGGCTCTGGATTGAATGCCGCGGCCAATGACCATGCAAAGCGTCGGGCGTGAGAACAATTCAAAGCCGCTGGTCATGTCAGTCTGTCGCGTGCCCAGCAGCAAGTTAGCCAGAGCAGTCCCGCCCCAACTGACGAAGCGGCGTTTGAGGGAGCTTTTTTCAAAGTGACCGATAAAGCGGCTTCCGAAAACGCAATCCATTCCCTGTTCCATGGCATTGAAAAACTGCGGAATGTCGCTGGGCTGATGGCTGAATCCGGCATCGATCTCCAGAATCCAATCGCATCCCGCATCGAGCGCCTCTTTGTAACCGCGCAAATAAGCGTCCACCACACAGCGGTCTTCAGGAGCCCACACCACGCGCAAGCACGGCTCTGTCACTTCGAGCGCGCGCATTTGATCAAGACTGGAATCCTTGGTAACACGGTCGAAGACTGCAAAAAATGTAACCTTCTTAAAACCCGCGCACTGCTCCAGCACAGCTCGGCAAAACGCAACCGCCTTGTCTCCCTCATTCGCCATGGGACAGACAATGCCAAGCTCCATCGCATTTCGCGAGAGCATCGTTCGCGGCGCGCCTCCGCCGTCATCGTGAATCGGAGTCTGCACGAATCTCGAGTCTGCCAAGAAGGTTTATATTCTTGTTTCGAATTGTATCTTGACAATGGCGATTCTACTCGCCTCGGGCTAACTGGAGCAAGAAGTCATCACGTCCGACTTCCATTTCATTGTGTGAAAATGAAACGTCCGACAGATTCGAATTGAATTCCGAATCTGTCGGACGCGTCTTCTTGAAAGCCGGCGCTACTTCTGCGGTGCAGGCGCGGGAGACAGTGGAGCGGAACCTGGAGGCACGTCGCCGGGAGCCGGTGCGTCGGGCTTCTTCTTGTCGGTGATGCGCGTTTTCTCGCCGGTTGTGGTGGCCGACTTTTTCTTTTTCTTTGAGGTATCGCCGGCCAGGCCCAACGGACCAGCCTGGGTCTGACGGTCGGCTATTTCGGCGGCATCGGGCCCAGACGAAGCCAGAGCGTCTGTCTTGGACTCCTTGACCTTAGCCTGCTTGGCCTGCGCGGCGCGATCGCTGAAGCGAGTCTTCTGGGTTGGCCTTTCCTTGGTTTCCAGCGGGTTCACAGGCTCTGGCGTGGCATCCGCTGCTGCCGATGAGCCAGCCCCAGCGTCCTCGATCGCGGTCTCCGGCGCGGAAGGCAATGTCTTGGTTGGCGCCTGGCCATAACGAATCTTTTCCCTCTTGCCGGGCTTCATCGATGCAACGTCAGCGCTAGCGTTCTTCGCGCTCTTCTTTCCCGTCGCAGCAGGCGGCGCAGTATCGGAAGACGCAACGCTGCCTGACTTCTGCCGATAGGTTCGCGTACTCTCGCGGAAGCGCGTGCGCTCCACCTTCTGCTTCTTCTTGGGCGCGGGCGGCGTATAGGCGCTGTAGATCGGCTTGACTTCCTTCGAGCTGGCGCCTGAGTCCGTGAAGCCCGGCTTGATGTCGATAAAAGCCTGTTCGCGCATCGTCGTCAGATACTCGCGCATGGCCGGCTCCATCCGTGCCATGTAAAAGTTCTCCTCCACCTGCGACTCCACGTCCTTGTACTGAGGAACGCCGCCGGCAACGTGCTGCACGACCTTGAGAATGACGAATCCCTGCTTGGTGCGGATCGGCTCGGTATACTGGCCGGACTTGAGCGCAAAAGTTTGATCCTCGAGTACTTTCGCCAGCGCGCCCCGCTTGTATTGGCCTAGATCGCCACCCTCGGCCGCTGTCTGACCGTCGCTGAATGTGCGCGCCAGTTGGCCAAAATCGCCGCCCGCATGGAGTTTGGCCTCAATATCGTCGGCCTTGGCCTTGGCAGCAGCAAGTTTGGCGGGGTCGTCGGGCTGCACGCCGCCCTGCTCCAGCACTGAAGGAGCAGGCGTCCCAGTCGAGACCAGTATCTCCGCCAACGTGACGCTTTCCGGCTGCACATAATCCTGCTTGTGCTGCTCAAAATAGCGCTCCGCCTCGCCGGGGGTGAACTGAACGCGCTTGCCCACCTCCTGACGCATCACCTCCTGGGTGATGATGCCATTGCGGATGTTGGCCTTGAAGTCCTCAAACGACACACCCTGCTCCTTGGCGGCCTTTTCCAGGTCTTCCATGGTTTCCAGGTGATATTGCTTGCGGATCTCGTCCAGCCGCTTGATCAGTTCCGTCTCGCCATTGATGCTTAGTTCCTTGCCCTTGGAGAGCCAAAGCTGCTGATCGATAAGGCCGCGCAAAAGATCCTTGTGGGCTGCGGAAATCTCCTGCATGGAGGCCCCGTGCTGCCGTGCCTCGTCATCCAGTTCTTTCAAAGCGCGGTCATAATCCGAGCGCGTAATGATTTGATCGTTGACCCGGGCGATGATGTCCTCGACCGTGGTGCCGCCGTATGGGCTCTCGGGCGCGGCGGGATGCGTTTGCGCCAGAGTGGAACTTGCGAGCAGCAGCGTGCCGAACACGAAAGCCGCGGGAATGCAAAAAATTCGTAGATTCATAAGGTCAGGACGCCACAATGCCGCGACGAATCGCGCACCACATGCTTAGACGCTATTGTAAATGCCTGGGGAGCGGCAGGGCGATTCTGCCGACAAATGAGGTCAATTCGGCCAGTTTTCGTTCATTCGCCAATTTCAGCCCTCGCCCGCCGGTATATCCGCCCAATCCATCTCTTCAAATGACTCCTCAATCGCAAAGCGAATCTTTTAACACGGCACTGCAAAACACGGCACTGCAATTGGCCTGAGCCATCGCTCATCAATTCAAAAAGGGTTACTAAAAATATCCTTGACAGATAATTTGAAAATGGGATAAGTTCCTAAGCAGGCGGTGGGAGTACGCTCCCATCGGCAGTGTCCGATGCAAAAACTTTAGAGTAATCCCTCCCCCTTGAGGGTACTTGCGGCAACTCTAGCGTGCCGCCTTCCCAGTAGTACTGCTCAAGCTGAGATCTGACATCAGCTGCAAGAAAATCGCCAAGGTTACACAATCAATCTGAATGCACCTTACGGCTTGAAGACTCAGTAAGTAAAACCTCGCCTCGGTGCGCATGAATCGAGTGGGCCCGCTCATCCCCGTTCTGGGGCTGCTGGTCCAGGTGCGTCTCAATCATGACCGCCAGATTGAACGCTACACTGTTCGCTCAAAACCCCAGCTATAAGGAGGAATCATGATGAAGAGAGCACGACTCGTGTCAATCTTCGCCGCGGCGATCGTCTTTCTCGCTGTAACGGCGTTTGCTCAACAAGACCCCGGAGTTCAGACCGCCAGCCGCGGTACAGGCGCCTCGATCATTACGGGCGCTGATCCAAACGGCTTTGCGGCATTTTTCACTGACGGTCAAACCCGCTTCCAGTCGGTGGAGACCGTTAGCAACAGTGCAAACGTAGGCCTCGGACCGCGGTTCAACTCCAATAGTTGCGTCTCGTGCCATGCGCAGCCTGCCATCGGCGGATCAGGGGATGCCGTCAATCCACAATTCAGTTTCGCAACTGATGGGGTTGCTCCCGGCAACACCACCCCATCCTTCATCACCGCCAATGGCCCCACTCGTGAAGCCCGCTTTCCGTTCATGATGAACTCCAACGGCACCGTCAACACCAGCGAGCCCAATGGCGGAGTAGAAGACCTGTTCACCGTTGCGGGACGCTCTGACAGGGGCACCTGCACCAGCCTTGCGCAGCCCAACTTCGCTGCTGCCGAGTCGGGCGGCAACGTCATCTTCCGCATTCCCACGCCCACATTTGGCGCGGGCCTGGTCGAAAACCTCGATGACTCAACCCTGCTGACAAATCAGAAGACCAATCTCAGCAATAGTTTTGGCATCGCCGGTACGTTCAACCGCAATGGCAATGACGGCACCATCACACGTTTCGGCTGGAAGGCGCAGAACAAATCGCTGCACATCTTTGCCGGTGAGGCTTACAACGTGGAGATGGGCATCACCAACTTGTTATTCCAAACCGAACGCCCGCTACCCGAGGAAGACCAGTTAGCGCTCGGACTTCCGGCGAGTTGCCTGAACCTTACCGGAACAGGATATCCAGAAGATGCATCCAACCCGAACTCGTCGCCAAACGCAGCGGTTCTTGACGATGTGTCGGCATTCGCCAACTTCATGCGCTTCCTGGCTCCGCCGCCGCCCGGTGGGGTGATACTCAATGGAGCGGCAGTCCCCGCAGCCACAATCGCCGCTGGCAAGACCCTGTTCACGTCGGTCGGATGTGCAACCTGCCACAATCCTTCCCCCGGCACGACGCAAGTATCCAACCTCGTTCCGGAACTGAGCAGCAAACCCGTGCCTGCGTATTCCGATTTCGAAATCCATCACATGGGTACAGGCTTCGCGGATAACGTCTCGCAGGGTAACGCCGGCGGCGACCAGTTCCGCACAGCTCCTTTGTGGGGATTGGGACAACGGATCTTCCTCGACCATGACGGCCGTGATCTTAGCGTGAGCGCCACCATTGCGAATCACGCCAGCAACGGCAGCGAAGCCAACACAGTGATCACCAACTTCAATAACCTCACTTCCACGCAGAAGCAGGAAGTACTCGATTTCCTGCGCTCACTCTAATCGCAAACCTTGCGGGCGAGACACAAAGCTATCTCTCGCCCGCATCCTTCCTTCGGCAGTCTGAGGAAGCTCTCAAAAAACGACCGATGTTGTGAGGGTACGGGATCTACGAAGGTACGGTCCCTGGGACGCGATTCTAAATCCCGCATCGCTGGCTGCCCCATCCTCACCGAACTCGCACTGAACCCGGAGAAAGAAATGCGTTCTCGATTCTTCTATTTTTTCACTATCTACGCCTTGAGCGCGTCGTTGGCGGCTTGGGGACAAGGAATCGCGCCGCAAGATTCAACCAAAAATGGCGCCGTCGATCCGCAACACATGACCAAGGTGCCGCAAGGAGTCATCCTGGTCAAAGGCGCCTGGTCGAGTGCGAGTGACTCGGTAACTCCTCGGCCAGAAGATGGAAATGTAACGAACAATGTCTTCGATGATAAATATTTTGGGATAACCTGGGCGCTTCCACCGGACTGGATAGAGAAATATAAAGGACCACCGCCGTCCGATACCGGCAGATACGTGCTGACGCAGATCATTCCCGCGGATTCATTCAAAGGGGAGGCGCGCGGAAGTATCTTGATCACCGCAGAAGATATGTTCTTCACCCCTTTTCCCGCGACTAACTCGCAGCAGCTGATCAATTACACGAAAGACCATCTGCAAGCCGACTACGAGGTCGAGAAACCGCCAGCGCAGACCACCATCGCGGGCCGCTCTTTCACGACCTTTGCATACTGGTCTCCGGTAGCGGAGCTGCATTGGTATCTCCTGGCTACCGAAATTCGCTGCCACACAATTGAGATCGTACTAAGCAGCCGTGATATCAAGCTTCTGGATCACTTGATGCGCGACTTGAATACGATGAAGCTGCCCGCGGAAGACGCTCCCGGAAATGGAGATACAGTTCCCGTATGCATCAAGGATTACGCGCGCGAAGAAAATCTGATTGCGCGGGTCGACCCTGTTTTTACCGAGCGCCACTTCAATCCCGTTCCAGTCAGGATTGTGATCGGCAAAGAAGGCACGGTCAAGCACATTCATTTGCTCAGCGCATTCCCCGATCAAGAAAGAGCCGTTAAAGACGCACTGGGACAGTGGAAGTTCAAACCGTACCTACTGAACGGAAAGCCGGTTGAAGTGGAAACCGGCATCATGTTCGGCCGTGCCCCACTGCAAACATTGACAGCAAAAGATTCCCAAACTGGAGGAAGCAGATGACACATCACCTCGGCAAGCAGTCCTGGGGACACAAAGTAGTCTTCGGCGTAGCCATGACCGCTTGTTTCTCCTCAGCAACTTTTGCTGCCGACGTCATCACCGGCGTGGTTCACGATCAGACCCACGGACGGGTGGCCTCTGGCGATGAAGTGATTCTTCTTCGTCATGACGGGAGCGCCAAGGAAGAAGCACGCGCCAAAACCGATTCCCAGGGATCATTCACCCTTCAGCTGCAAGACCCCGGCAAGCCGCATTTGGTCCGCGTAATCCATCAAGGCGTCAACTATGATCGGCAAGTCTTAGCGGGCGGTTCTGTCTCAATCGATGTCTACGATTCGGCAGCTAAGGTGCAGGGCATTACCGGCGGCATCGAAATCATTCGCGTCGGCACACACGGAGGCCTGCTTCACGTCTCCGAAATGGTCGAGATTAAAAATGAGTCCAACCCGCCCGTCACTCTGGCAAGTAACCGAACCTATGAAGTCTATCTCCCTGCTCAGGCAAAGATCGATTCGGTCATGGCCGCTGGGCCGGAAAATCTAGGAGCCATGATTTCCGCTATGCCCGCAAGCGGAGAAGCTGGGCGCTACACCGTCAATTTTCCCTTGCGGCCGGGAGCTACCAAGTTCGCCTTCAACTACGATCTGCCGTACGATGGCCGTGCCGTGTTTCGCACCAGGAACATGGTTCCGCTGCAGCAGCTAGCCGTCATGATTCCCCCAACAATGACATTTGCATCGCGATCCCCCGCCTTTCAGATCTTGCCTCTGGGCAATGACCGATACCACGTGGAGGCGGCAGAGCAGGTGAAGGCGGGGGATGGACCGGGCTTCGAAATCTCCGGAGTTGGAGAGCTTCCGCAGATGCAGGCCCAGCAGGCTCAGCCGCAGACACCACAGAGGCCGCTTGTTGGCGCACTGGCCGCTCCTGCGCCTTCGGCCACGCCATCGGTCGCGTCATCGATCGCGCCATCGGATAGGAGTGGCTCCGAATCGAAGCCTCCGGGCGCGGCTCCCGTCTCAAACCCCGCTGCGCAACCCTCGCGTGTGCAGTTGTGGTCGCTCAGCGCAACCGCTGCTTTGCTGCTTGGCGCATGCGGATCGCTGGCGTGGCGCCGGCACCGCCGGCTGTCGCGCACGCTGGCGGCGTCTGAATATCTGATTGGCAGAGGCGCAAGGAAATCGGTGTCGCTCGTCGAGGCCTTGAAAGAGGGTCTTTTTCAGCTTGAGGCGGATCGGCTGCGAGGCGTCATCAGCGGAGAAATGTACGCATCAACAAAGCGGGCTCTGAATGAAACCATCAAGTGGGCAATCGCGCGCACCGAAGTACCGGGACCTGGACGACCCCAGCAAGAATCCGCATCCGTCAAAAGCGCTCGTGCAGCAGGGAGTGTGTAATCGTCCTGACCCAGGCCGGCTCGCCCCTCAGCTTCATGCGCAAAAATTGAGGCGTTTCCCCCGGTATCCTTTATAGATGGAATTTAGCGTCTACCCATTTGACGACGAATTGACTGCTCTTATACGGCGCGTTTAGCCCTCAAACAGCCCAACGCTTTTTGAAATCAGCGCATCTCCAAGGCCATTCCGGGACACCCGGCCGGCATCTTCCGCCCGCTACCGGAAGGTCTTCGCGAACGTCAAATACTACGGTGATATACTTTAGCCCTAAGACTGCCGTTTCTGGCCAATTTTGAGCGTGAGCCGCGTTGCAGTCCGGAGGATCTTTCTACCTATGACTCCCCCCGCACGCCGCGCACTGTTCTCCGTGGCCCTCTTCTTCGCTTTCTGCGCCGTTGCCGGCAACTTTCTGCAAGGAAAAGTGGGAGCACAGTCCGCCGCCGACAATAGCCAGTTTCGCGACAGCCTGAAATCCTTCACCACTGTCTACGCAATCGTCGAGCAGAATTACGCTGAGCCAATCCAAGGCGACAAGGCTGACACGGCCATTTATGACGGGGCGATTCCGGGCATGTTGCGGGTGCTCGACCCCCACTCCAACTTCTACGACCCCAAGGCCTACGCCAAAATGCGCGAAGAGCAGCATGGCAGTTACTACGGCGTGGGCATGACCATTCAACAGCAGAATGGCAAAGTATATGTGGTCTATCCAGCAGAAGGCGCGCCAGCGTTCAAGGCCGGCATTCACCCCGGCGACATGATCTACTCCGTAGACGGCAAGATTGTCTCGATAGACAGCAAGGCTCCCGATGCGCTGACCTCTTCCGATCTGGTGGCCAAAGCTCTTAAAGGGCCCAAAGACACGCATGTTCAGGCGACCATGATTCGTGAGGGGCAGCCGAAGCCGCTGGTCTTCGACCTGATCCGCGCCTCGATTCCCCATCCTTCAGTGGACCTGGCCTACGAGATTCGTCCCGGCATTGGCTACATTCATCTCACACAGTTTCAAGAGACAACCGCCCAGGAAGTGATCGAGGCCATCGACAACTTCGGTGACCTGAAGGGCTTGATCTTTGACCTGAGAGGCAATCCCGGCGGACTCCTCAACCAGGCGGTAGAAATCAGCGATCACCTGCTCAGCAAAGGGCAGGGCATCGTCAGCCAGCGCGGGCGCGGCAAAGAAGACGTGGTCTACAAGGCCACTCATGGCAATGGCGGGCACACCTTTCCGATCGTAGTGCTGGTCAACCGCGGCACGGCATCGGCGGCAGAGATTGTCAGCGGCGCATTGCAGGACCACGACCGGGCTTTGATCGTAGGCGAAACAACCTTTGGCAAAGGCCTGGTGCAGACCGTCTACGACCTGGGCGATCACACCATGGGTCTGGCGCTCACCACCTATCACTACTACACCCCGTCCGGGCGGCTCATCCAGCGCAACTATGCGGGAGTGTCGCTCTACGACTACTACAGCCACGGCGGAACGCAGCCCGTCGATATGGCCAATCGCGAAGTCAAGCTGACCGATGCTGGACGAACGGTCTACGGCGGCGGCGGCATCACCCCGGATGAGAAGATTGAAACTCCCAAGAGCAATCACTTCCAGGACACATTGCTGTTCAAGGATGTCTTCTTTCACTTTGCGCCGGTCTATCTGGCCAACCGCACGGTGGACAGAAACTTCCAGGTAGACGCGGCTGTGCTCGCGGAGTTCAAAAAGTACCTCACCAGCCAGGAGATCGCCTGGACCGATGCCGACCTCAACGGGGTAATGGACTGGCTGAAGATCAGCATCAAAGACAAGATCATGACCATTCAATTTGGCGAACAACAAGGCTTGCGCACGCGGGCCGACTGGGACCCGGAGATTCAGACGGCACTGACCTATCTGCCCGAAGCCAAGGCTCTGGAAGATCACGCTCACAAAGTGCTGACCGAAAAAGCCGAGGCGCGTAACGACGCGCAATAGACCACTAAGCCATCCAAAAATTGCAAAAGGCCATCTCGAAACTGGGATGGCCTTTCTCTTTCCATAACTAGCTTCGAACAGCCAGCCGCTACCTTCAAGGCATGACATACGTATTGAAGAGGCCCACCCAGTATCCCAAGCTCGGGAATCGCGTGTCAGGACTGTATGCCCGCACAAAAACGATCCCATTGCTTGCCAGAGGTTCATAAGTGCACGCCCCCGAGTCGGCATCGCCATTGGCTGGGCCAAGATCGGACGCGGTAATGCTGGCCAGCACCTCAAGCTGGCCGTTGGCATCCAGAGCCATGCCGATATTCGTCTTGTCGAGTCCATTGACCAGCAGAACGCGGCAGCCATAAGTATATTGAATTGCGACTGAGGGATCGTTTGGGTTGGGCAGATCGTCGGCCGGCGAAACGATGGCGACAATGCTGCCATCAGCGCGCGTAGCTAAGTCCAGTTCGTAAAAGAATTGGTGTCCTTCCAGCAAAGCCGCATCCGAGGAGTCTGCCAGCTTTCCGTTGTATTGCCAGACCCATGCGGTTGGCAGCACAGCTAAGTTGGGCGTGGTTTCAAAGACGGCGTAGAAGTTGTGCGCAGGCAGCATCTGGGTTGGCGACGTGCCGGTTTTGCAAAGCAGAACCATGTAGAGATTGCCACTCTTCATGTAAAGCGCCGGTTCTGCCCATTGCTGACAGCTGCTGAGTGAAGCATTCAAAGTCGTCAGATTCACATCGTACGGAATTCCTGCTGACAGACCCGCTGCCGCAAAGCGCACGGTCTGAGAAGCGGGCGCGCTGCCCAGAGCTGTCGGCTCTGCAGCCCAGTTCAGCACCATGGTGCTCGTTGGCACCAGCGAGTTGATGATCGTGCTTCCCTGGTCAACGTAATAGTTAAGATGCACGTCGAACCACGTCTCCCCGCTCTCCCCGTTCACCTGGCCGGGCAGGATATTCAGAATCTCATTGGACGTGTAAGCGGTAGCGCCTGTGGATGGATCGGTCGTCTGCGACGATTCCCAAAGGTCGGTCGGAGTATTCCACGTGACGCCATTGTCTGAACTCGATGTCAGGTGGAGATCGACAACTTGAGTGCCGTTGCCAGTGCCTGGGTTCCAGGTATACGGCCATGAATAGCCAAGCCAAACCAGCCCGGTAGCTGGATCCTTGCGCATGGTGGGATCAGCGAATCCGGCAAATTTGCCGGCTGCAACACTCTCTGGAATCGTCAGGCTGGCGCAGGTCGAACTGGTCGGCGCCATCGGCTGGCCGCCGGCAGTGTCGGTGTTGACACAATCCGCCCACGTCAACGTCGAGGCCATCATCGATCCTGCGGAACTCTGCGCGGTAATCGCGGCAGTGTGGGTCGTGCTCGCGAGATTGGAATAACTTAACGTCTCCTGCGGCTCTTGCGCCCAGGCGACCGCAGTACCGTTGTCAAGTTGAGACTCCAAGGTCGAAGCCTCAAGACCGCTCGTCGATGCCGTCACCGGAAAGCTGGCTGCGCCGAATATCCACCAATCTGTGGGCGTCGTGGTTTCGCCGCTGATGGAAAGGAGATTTGAATGGCTGGCAAGAACCGTAAAGGCCGTCGAGACTACACTCGATACTCCTGAATAGGATGCGGTCAGCGTATAGCCCACGCCGGGATTATTCAGCTTGAGATTTGAAAAGGTGGCCACGCCGCCCATAACATTCTCCTGAAGCGATCCGGAGAGCGTACCCTTCGCCGGATTCGCACCCAGCGCCACTGTGACGCTGCCCGTGGCCCCACTATCGAGATTGCCATGTTGGTCGAGGATTGAGACGGTGACCGCAGAGAGCGGCAGGCCAAGATCGTTCAAAGCAGCGGGAGCGCTGACGGAGATGCTGGTCGGAATCTGCGTAGCTGTAACCGTCAGGATATCGACCGGACTGGTCACGCCTTCAGCCGCGGCGGTGATCTGGGTTGTGCCTTGGGTAACGCCAGCAGCCACACCGCTTGATGCATTGATGGTCGCGACGCCGGTGGCGCTACTGGCCCATGTGAAAGCCACGCCACTGATCGTGTTGTTGCTGCTGTCTTTCGCGGTGGCCGCAAACTGTTGCGTTCCGGTGGTGAGAATTGAGGGCGAAGTCGGCGTTACAACGATGGTTGCTACCACCGGATTGTTAGGAGGGGGAATTGAAGTCGAAGAACCTCCGCCGCAGCCCACTTGAGCGATGCACGCCGGAATCATCAAAAGAAGAACCGCAGTCCGCCCGCTCGGCGATCCTGAAAGAACGTAGCGCCAGGTCATCGACTTCCTCGCAATCGGCCTCATCCGTTCAAAACCACGCCAATGGACAAGAGCGGCCAGTCAAAATGGGATATGCAAGCATAGACCCTGAAATCGGGCTGAAGATACGGTGTTTGTCACCTTTATTTTCAAGTCTGCTTTCCCGGGAAACTCTCCATGCGCAGAGAATCTGTTCAACTCGCTATAAACAGAGCGGATAGTCATCCACCGCCTCATCATCGCCACGCGCGCCAATTTTCTTCGATCTGGTCATCGCCCCCAATCGCCTGTAAGCTGCGTCACAGCGCAGTCTTTCCGCCGCCCTTAGGCTTTGGAACGGAGTTGGAGAGAAGCGCTATGCCAGCAATTGCCTCGGAAAACACTGTCACCGTTCAGAATCTCTTAGCCGCATTTGAGGGCGAGTCGAACGCGCATGCCAAATACACCGCCTTTGCCGCAAAAGCCGATGAAGACGGCCTGCACGGAGCGGCCAGCCTCTTTCGTGCCGCGGCGCGCGCCGAGCAAATTCATGCCGCCAACCACGCCCGTGTCATCACCCAACTGGGCGGACAGGCCCAGGCTGAGATTCACCCGGTCGAGGTCAAAAGCACGCTCGAAAATCTTAAGTCCGCGCTCAACGGCGAGCGGTACGAGATCGATACCATGTATCCCGGCTTCCTCGAAGAAGCCACAGAGCGCAAGAATAACGCCGCCATGCGCACCTTCCATGGGGCTCTGGAGGCCGAGAAGACCCATGCCCGTTTGTATAGTGAGGCAATCGCCCTGCTCGCCGCCGGAAAAAAAGATTCGTGGATTGGCGAGACGCGGGAGTTCTACGTATGCCCCGTCTGCGGCTATACCTCGGAGACAGAAGAGGAACACGAACGCTGCCCGGTCTGCAAATGCCCCTGGGAAAAGTTCGAGATTATTCGCTGAGCTCTCATCGGCCAGCACAAATCAATCTCTGGAGCTATTTGCAAGATTTCAAACAGGAATGCAAGAAGCGTCAGGGCCTGTTTTTTATCAGATTGAGCCAGTTGCGAAATTCAAAGGAATTCACGAAGCGTCAGGGCACGACTTTAGTCGTGCCGTAAGTTCATTGAATGAGCGGGGCTTTAGCCCCTGCCGAGATTAGTCTATTGTGATTCGCAATTCCGAAAGACAATTCTGCAACGATCTCTCTGCCTTCGGTTCAAAGATTCCAGGCGCTCAAAGTCGGGATCCTGGAGATCTGTGTTGGCCAGGCATTCCGCGAGTCCGGGCTAAAAAGGCGACAATACAAATGTGAAGACACTTCGGCTAGTTGTCGACCCCCAAGACCTGGAGAGTGCTGAGGCCGCATGCGCGCTGGACCAGGCCGCCGAGATTCTGCGCGCTGGCGGGCTGGTGGCGCTGCCGACGGAGACCGTGTACGGGCTGGGTGCGAATGCGCTC